>CANCLQ010000001.1 GCA_947378845.1 Opitutia bacterium
ACGCAGGAGGCGATTAAGAAGACCATGCGTGATAAGCCCTGTCCGCTTTGTTTGGCATCGCAGAAGGGTCGCGAAGCTTCGGAGCAATCGCCGGTGTCGAAGTCGGAGTCCTTAAAAGTAAAAGCAAAGTACGATTTAGCGAAGGATGAAGGCGTGGTGTTGCCCTTGCCTTATTTAATTTCGGCTCAGTATGTCGGTGGCCCGGACGTTAAGCCCCAGCAGTTGAGTCGGGAAGTGCCTGTGCCGCCGCCCAAGGTTTAAGCCTTTAATCAATCCGGGCTTCGGCCCTGTGGCTTCAATGCTTAACCTTACTTATCCCAACGGATGAGTATCGGTGTGCGTGGCGGATTAGCCACACTGTTCACGTGCACTAAAAAACTAAAAACTCTTATGAAAATTTCTACAACGATCACTCGCTCAACGCCTGCGGCCATCCTCGGATTCCTGGCACTGGGAATCTTCACCGCTGCACAGGCCTGTCCGTGTGGTTGCGTTAAAGTCACTGTCGATAACTTAGCGGATCGTCCGACGGCGCAAGCCGGTGCGTATACCTTGGATGTGCGTTACGATTATATTAATCAGGATGAACGCAATGATGGTGCACACGCGCACTTTACAGCTATTCACCGTAATATTCTTGCGACGATTGAAACTCAACTTCTCGGCCAGAATGTTTCGATTTCATTGCCACGCATTGATCGTGCAACTGAAACCGCTTCTGGTAGAGGTAAGGTTGTTGGACTGGGTGACATTACGATTGCGACAAGAGTTGCATGGGAAGGTTGTACCGTTTCTGCAGGAATTAAATTACCTACAGGAAAGGACGACCTCGTTATGCTTGTGCCGCGTCGTTACCTGCAACCTGGTACGGGTTCGACGGATGTACTCTTGGGTTTGCGTAGAGATTTCGGTTTAGAGACGGATGGTCTAACCGAGTTCGTGCAGATTCAGGGGCAAGCCTCGGTGATCTCAGATGCATACTTCCGTCCGGGAAGTACCTTGTCGTTAACCCTGGGGGCTCGATATAAGTTGAGTGAGGCGTTGGCGTTGTCGTTGCAGGGTACCTTGCTCCGTCAGTATCGCGACAAGAATATTCAGGGCACGGTGGACGCAACGTATGCAGAGGACTTAGAAAGTGCCGGTTTGCAGCAGATTGTTGCGGCTGGTCTCTCGTATAAGTTCAATCCCTCGACGAATGCTTACATCTTCTACAGTGAGCCATTGCACACCTCGAACTATGCACCAAAGGCGTCGGGCGGATTGGTGAATCCGGTACATGCCACGGCGATCTGGTCGGTTGGCTTGATGCACATGTTCTAAGACAGATTCGTTTTATGCCATGCAGAGGCCTGTCGTATGGAATGCGGCAGGCCTCTTTTGTGGGTAATTATCGGGGGCCTAAATAATGTGCCTTGCGACAAGGCGATGGCCTGGTCTATTTCGAGGTCTCGATGTTTACTTGTCGTAAAATCTACGCCGACATCCCGTTTGCCCATCGGCAGTTTCGGCATGAGGGGCGTTGTGCCTTTATTCATGGTCATAACTGGGCCATCGAAATTGAATTTGCCTGCACGAAATTAGATGAGCGTGGCTTCGTGGTAGATTTTGGTGGCTTAGGTTTTTTAAAGAAGTGGATTGATGAGAATTTGGACCACGCGTGTTTGTTTGCGGAGGCGGATCCTGAGCGAGCGGCTTTGCTGAAGAATCACCCTAAGCTTTTTAAACCATTAGTCATCGACTCCGTTTCAACTGAAGGAATTGCAAAGCATCTGTTTGAGACTTTTGACCCGATGGTGCGTAAGGAATTCGCGGGTCGTGCCTGGGTGCAGCAAATTATTTTGCACGAAGACACAAAAAATTCGGCGCGCTACCAGCCCGACGCTTAACGATGGCTGAGCACTATCCCGTCAACGAAACCTTTCTGAGTTGGCAGGGGGAGGGTGTGCATCTCGGACGGAAAGCTTTTTTTATACGTCTACAAGGCTGCCCAGTGAAATGTACATGGTGCGATTCGGCGTCGACCTGGCATCCGCAGTACGTTCCCAAGCAGGTACGCAAGGCGACGGCGGAAGAGTTAGCGAATGAGGCTTTGGCTGCTAAGCCAGAGTTTGTGGTGCTGACTGGTGGCGAGCCTTGTGTGCATGATCTGTCGGCGCTATTGGCCGCGATGGCTAAGGCTGGCTTACCCGTTCACTTGGAGACCTGTGGCGCGTACCCGATTGTCGAAGGCTTCTCTTGGATTACGGTGAGCCCGAAATGGGCTAAGCCACCCTTGGCCGAGTCATTGGCACGGGCGGATGAGGTGAAGCTGATTGTCGAGGAGTCAGACTCTATTGAAAAGTGGACGGCTGCGGTTGGCGGAAGGTGGGCTTCGCGCCACGTCTGGCTTCACCCCGAGTGGTCGAAGCGAGCTGACCCTATCATTTTAAAGGCAATTACTGAGAAAGTGAAGAATGTCGGGGCGCCGTACCGGGCCGGTTGGCAGGTGCATAAGCCCTATTCGGCGGATAGTTTGGACGAGCGGTCGAGGCCGCCGACGCCTCTGGGTGGCGACCCGGCTAAGGGCTTTTGAAAAGTCGGGAGTAACTTTTCACCGATTGTTTTCTTTTTTGCTTCACTCCGAGGCATAAGAGTCATTCAAAACGGACTCATGACCCGCCACGCTGTGCTCGCCTTGGAAGATGGAACAATTCTTCGGGGAAGGGCATTTGGGGCCGAAGTCACTCTCTGCGGTGAAGCGGTGTTCAATACCAGTATGACTGGTTATCAGGAAATTTTAACCGATCCGTCATATTTCGGTCAGATCGTCACGATGACCACGCCGCAAATCGGCAACTATGGGGTGAATGAAGAAGATTTAGAATCACAACGTCCGCACGTCGCTGGCTTTGTTGTTCGTGAGCTTTCGCCGATTGTTTCAAATTGGCGTGCGACCACAGATTTAAGTTCCTGGTTAAAGAAGTATGGCATTCCAGGAATTGAAGGAATTGATACGCGAGCACTCACCAAGAAGCTGCGTTCGAGCGGCGTGATGAAGGCCTGTCTTTCGACCGAAGGAATTTCGGATGAAGAAGCTTTGAAGCGTGCACGTGCCTGGGCGGGTACCGTCGGTGCTGACTTCGTGAAGGAAGTGACCTGTAAGGAGTCTTATAATTATAATAAAACTGCGGGAGACTGTGAGGCCTTCACTGTGGTCGGAACCCATTTAAATAAGCCTAAGAATCGCCCCGTACGCTACCGCATCGCGGCATATGATTTCGGAGCTAAGACCTCCATCTTCCGCCGTTTGGTCGCTTCGGGTTTTGATGTACAAGTTTTTCCAGCGACTACTCCAGCGGCTACTATTCGAGCTTACAATCCTGACGGCGTATTCCTCTCCAATGGCCCTGGTGATCCTGCAGCTTTGAAGTACGCGCATGAAGCGGTGAATGATTTGATTAAGACTTACCCAGTGTTTGGAATTTGTTTGGGTCACCAAATTATCACCCACGCGATTGGCGCTTCGACTTATAAATTAAAGTTTGGTCACCGCGGCGGCAATCAACCGGTTAAGAACACCGAAGAAGGCCGCGTTTCAATCACCGCACAAAATCACGGCTTTGCTTCAAAGCCTGAGGAATTGGAACGATGCGGTGCGATTGTGACAGAAGTGAATTTGAACGACGGTACAGTGTCGGGCTTACGTCTGAAGGATAAGCCAGTCTTCTCGGTGCAATATCACCCAGAGGCGGGTCCTGGTCCAAACGACGCTGATATACTCTTCGATCGCTTCTACGACTTAGTCGCGAAGAGCAAAGCGAAGAAATAAGTCTTAGACTTAAAGTTCAACCTGCATGCCGAGTTCAACCACGCGGCCTGGAGGAAGGTTGAAGTAGGCGGTCGCCGAGAGGGCGTTGCGGTTGAGTACTTCAAAGATTTTCTCCTGCACCGTATTGAGCGAGAAATTCTTGGAGGTGTCGCGTACAATGGTTTCGCGGCTGAGGAAGTAAGTAATCTCCATTGGATTTGGTTTGATACCTAATTCAGCGTAAGCGGCTTCGAGTACGGGGAAGATATCTAGTTTTTCGCGGAAACCGAATTTGCCTGTCACGCGAAGCACGGACGGAAACTCTTGTTTTTCAAGATTGCAGAAAGCTTTGCCGCGGAGGCTGAATGTTACGCGTTCATCGCGGTTCACGATGGCACGGTCTTCGTCAACCGTGAGGGTGACGACGATGATATGATCGTGAAGTGATTTATTGTGCTTTAGATTGTGGGCGAGAGCCATGGGCACTGAGTTCGTCATACCTGCGAGGTAAATTGCGGTGCCTTTGACGCGACTAAGTTTACCGGCTTGGAAACGATCTTCGACGCTATCAAGGAAGATGCTGAAATCTTCGCCCTGTTCCGTGTCTAAAAGTTTTTGGCGCATAGCGATACGGCCCTTGTTCCAGACGGACATGATGTAATAAACGAGGAAGCCTGCAGCTAATGGTAGCCAGCCATTTTCTAAGATTTTATGAGAACTACCGGCCACAAACATTAACTCCATAACGATAAGTGGCGCGACAAGGATGTAGCCAGTGACCGCTGGAATTTTGAGTTTCTGCCGGAGGTATTGTCCGAAAAGAATAGTCGTAACGAGCATGGTCAGGCTGACGGCGATACCGTAGGCACCAGCAAGGTTTTCTGAAGATTTGTATTCCAGTACCAGGTAGATGGATCCAATCATCAGAAGCCAATTGATAATCGGAATATAAATTTGGCCGGACTCTTCGTCTGACGTCCGTTCGATGCGCATGCGGGGTAGAAAGTTTAACTGAATCGCCTGCATTGTCGTAGAGAAAGCACCTGAGATGAGGGCCTGTGAGGCAATGATAGCAGCAAGGGTGGCAATAATTGTGAGTGGGATTTGTGCCCAATTTGGTGCCATATTGAAGAATGGATTATAGCCGCCGGTGGAAGTTATACTAACTTGATTGGCTAAGGCCCAAGCGCCTTGCCCGAAGTAGTTTATAATTAGAGCTGGGAAAACGATGAAGTACCAACCCGCACGAATGGGTTTTTGTCCGAAGTGCCCCATGTCGGCGTAGAGTGCTTCAGCTCCAGTGACAGAGAGAAAAACCGCACCAAGAATAAATATCCCGAGCTTAACGTTCTCAATGAGGAAGCCGACGGCCACAAGGGGGTTAAAAGCGCTAATCAACATTGTTGATTGCTTGTGATTCTCAACCAGTGAGGCGGCGCCGCTGGTTGCGATACAGATAAACCAAATGAGTGTAATGGGTCCAAAGTAGAGACCAACTTTACCTGAGCCGCGTTTTTGAAGGCAGAAAATTCCAAAGAGAATAAATACCGCGGCCGAGGGTATGAAGTATTTTATAAAGTCGGGACTGCTTACGGTTAGTAAAATGGGATGTAGGGTGCTTTTATCGGCTTGGAGTCCGATTTCCTTGACGCCTTCGAGCGCGGAAAGGACTGAAATCGCTGGCGTGATTACACCATCTCCAAACAAAAGGGCAGTGCCAAAAACACCTAGAAGTACCAACCAATTGCGGTGTTTACGTTTTCGCGGCTGGGTAGGGTCACTTGGTTTAATCGACTCTAATTTTTCGGCGTCGGACTTATCATTTTTAGAGGCAAGGGAGACAAGGGTCATGATGCCGCCTTCGCCGTCGTCGTTGGCTTCCATCATGAAAAGGACGTACTTGATCGTCACCACGCAGATGAGTGCCCAGATGATCATTGAAAGGGCGGGGATGATGACCTGTTCGGGGGTGGCGCCCTCTTTGATGCCGACGCGGAGGCATTCACGGAAAGCGTAGAGTGGGCTCGTACCGATATCACCGAAGACAACACCAAGAGCGGCAATTGTGGCCGTCAACGTCAGCGGTTTACTCAGTGATGATGACGATTGTGGCTTAGCCTCAAAGGTAGCTTCTTTCATGAATGTGAGTTATTCACACTGAAGGCTTTTTGGCCGTACGCAAAGCCAATCGAGGCAGCTGGGGCTTGCCTTTTTGTCTCACTCCTTCATTTCAAGGGATAATCCTACCCATTTCCAAATAATAACATGAATACCCACACAATCGCCGCCCAACTCTTCGTTGCACAGGCTTCTGCCGCTCCAGCGGCGGGTGCTGCTGAATCGCCGAGTTGGATGCCACTGCTCGCCTACTTGCTGCTCTTTGCGGCAATGTATTTCTTCCTCTTTGCGCCTGCACGTAAGGCACAAAAAGAACGTGAAAAAATTCAGTCCGGTTTACAGTCGGGCGACAACGTAATCACGAGCACCGGTATCTATGGTCGCGTGGTCGGAATTTCCGATGATCGTGTGACGCTTGAATTGGAGTCGGGTCGTATGGCGGTGCACAAATCAGCTATCGCAGGCAAAGCCGAAGATGGTGGTAAAGTTCTTCAAGCCTAAGCGCCTAACCCTTTAATAATATTCTTATGACATCCAGGCCATGGTTCTGGAAGGTCGCGGTCTCGCTCGTTGTCCTTACGGCAGCATTTTACGAGTTCTACCCGATCGCTCCCACTCCCTTAGAGGAGTTCGTGCCTACGCAGGTGATTCGCAATCGTCCTGAGTTCGATAAAATTCATGCCGAAGCAAAGCAACGCGTCACCGATTATAAAAATCCGGCAGTAGCTGCTGAACAGAAATCCGTTTCGTACTACCAAGCCCTTCGCGATATCGGTGAAGGTAAAGGTCGTGCAGGTACGGTGGATTTATTACCGTTCTTTTTTGACGAAAAAGATTTCGTGAAGGAACCGGATCTCGGAAAGCGTAATATTTTAGTATTAAAACAAGAATTGCTCGCTTCCCAAGGCAAGCTGAAGCTCGGTTTGGATTTACAGGGTGGTGTTTCGTTTACGCTCAAGGTTGATCCGTCAGGAGTGGAGTCCGGCGGGCAATCGGGCAACGAGAAGGCCAATGTGCCGCATGCCGAGATGGTGAATCAAGCATTACACGTCATGGAGCAGCGCGTAAATCAATTCGGTGTCGCTGAGCCAGTATTGCGACCCGTAGGTGATCTCGCTCTTGAAATTCAACTTCCCGGTGAAGACGCAGCAAATAATCCCGACGTCATTGATGCATTGAAGAAACCCGCGAAACTGGAGTTCCGTCAGGTCTACCGCGGTGAACGTCCAACACCAGAAGTACGCGAACGTTCAACGAAGGCCTTACAGGATGAAAATGGTGCTATTGCGACGTACGAAGCTTTGACTGAGCGCAATGTGGATCGCCGCACGGGTGAGATTCGCGTATCGCGATACTACGTCCGCAAGCGTGCAGATGCTACGGGTGCAATTATCAAAGCGTCCTCGGCACGTTCGGATGATGGAATGTCATTCTACGTCGATATGCGTTTTACCGATGATGGTGCTAAGAAATTTGGCGACCTAACGGCGAAGATTGCAGAGGGTAATTCTAAAGCCGGTAATCTTGGGCAGTTGGCCGTCGTTCTTGATGGTGTGCTGCAGTCGGCTCCGACTGTGCGTGAGGCCATTCGCAGTTCGGGTGCCTCAATCACCGGATCATTCACTCGTGAAGAAGCGATCAATCTCTCCAACGTTTTAAATAATCCGCTGGAGTTCCCACTAATCACTCAGGACGTTACGTCCGTTGGCCCATCATTAGCCAAGGATGCTCAGCACAAATCTGTCGTCGCTTCAGTTGTGGCGGTTAGCTTGGTTGTTCTCTTCATGGTCGGATTCTATGTCTGGGGCGGCTTCATCGCAGTCTTCGGCATGGTGCTGAATCTTTTGATGATGCTGGGGGCGATGGCTTACCTTGGTGCGACGATTACTCTGCCAGGTGTAGCCGCATTAGTGCTCACGTTGGGCATGGCGGTTGACGCTAATATTCTGATTCTTGAACGTGTGCGCGAAGAAGCGCGTGCGGGTAAGGATCGCGCTGTCTCACTGCGCGAGGGTTACAACCGTGCGATGTGGACAATTGTGGACGCGAATTTAACGCACTTACTCGTCGCAATCATCCTCGTTGTATTAGGCACCGGTCCCGTTCGTGGATTTGGTATCACCTTAGTGATTGGTATCTTCACTACGCTTTTCACGACGCTGGTAACATGCCGCGGCTTACAAGAGTTTGCTTTGCAGCAGGGTATTATGAGCCGAATTTTTGGCTTACCGGTTTTCAAGCCGACACTGAATATTCAGTTCCTTAAATTCTCCCGTGTCGCTTTTATTATATCTTGGCTCATTGTCGCCTTAGGTATCAGTGAGTTAATATATAAAGGTAAGGATGCGTTTGGTAAGGATTTCCGTGGTGGCGAATCAACGTTAGTCGCCTTGAGCCCAGGTGCTAAGGTTGACACTAATCAAATCGTTCAAATCGCTGCGAGTGTGGGCTTGCCCGATACCACGGTGACTCTGCAGTCCCCAGTGGGCGGCGGTGAAACTCGTTTACGAATTGAAACCGAGTTAACCCAAGATCGCACGCAGGGTGATTTTGCTAATCTCACAAAGATTGTCGCGGGAGTAAAAGAGAAGCATCCCGAGATTTTGCTTAATGCCGAATTGAGTGCCGATAAACTCATGCTCTCACGTGAAGCGATTGGCGGATCGGTCAGTAGCGATATGCGCACTAATGCCATACTCTCGGTGATATATGCCCTAATCGGTATCGGCATTTACGTTTCACTACGCTTTGAGACGGGCTTCGGTATCGCTGCAATGGTAGCGACACTGCACGACGTCTTGATGACGATTGCTTTATTCGTTTTCTTCGGTGGCCAATTCAATGCAGCACTCATTGCGGCGATCTTGCTCATCATCGGTTACTCGGTGAACGATACCATCGTTGTGTTTGACCGAATCCGTGAGGAGCTGACGCATAATCCAGGACGATCGTTGCGCGATGTGATTCACTTCGCGATTAATCGCACCTTATCTCGTACCATTTTAACTTCTTCAACGGTCTTCCTTTGTGCGGTAGCACTTTGGGCCTTTGGAGCGGGAGATGTACGTCTCTACGGTGAAGTCTTTATATATGGTGTGCTCACGGGCACATTCTCCTCAATCTTCATTGCCAGCCCGATTTTCTATTGGTGGCACAAGGGTGAACGCAAAGGTGTGGATGCTGCGGAACTCCCTCGTCGCTACTCATGGGAGGCGGGCTCTGACGTCTAAGTCAGCCAAGCACACCAACAATGGCCGCATGGTTACATCGGGCCGCTGATGCTGAAAAGGTGAAGCGTTTAGCGGCTGGTTTAGGAGTCAGCGATCCTGTCGCTCACGCCTTGGCACGTCTCTTTAATGACGAAGAAGCGGCGGAACGTCATTTACGTCCGCAACTCGCACATGTCTCTGATCCGTTTGCAGTTGGAAATTTGCGAAAAGCAGCGGAAAGAATTGTGCAAGCCGTTGCGCAAGGAGAGTCGATTGCAATTCTGGGCGATTACGACGTCGATGGAGTATCAAGCACCGCAATCTTAGTTCATTTTCTGCGCCGTCTCGGTGCCTCTCCTGTTGCGTTCGTTCCACGTCGATTGGAAGAAGGCTATGGTTTATCGATGGCCGCTTTAGAGCGAGTATTAACGGAGGCACACCCTAAGCTTTTCATCGCTCTTGATTGCGGCACAAATTCGATTCCAGAAGTTGAGCGCTTATTGTCGGAGCAGGTCGATGTGATTATTGTCGACCACCACGTTGCTAAAGAGAAAGCCGCACCCTGTGTGTTGGTGAATCCGCGGGTGAATGATCCAGCCGACGCCCCCTGGCAGTCGCTCTGCACGGCAGGTTTAGTTTTCAAACTCGTACATGGTATTTTGAAAGTGTTGCGCATTGCAGGCGATGAACGTGGCTCAAGTATCGCGGTCAAAGATTACCTCGATTTAGCTGCACTGGGAACGATTGCGGATTTAGTTCCTTTGTTGTCCGAGAACAGAATTTTAGCTGCACATGGATTGCGTGCCCTGGGTGAAGCAAGACGTCCCGGCGTGCGTGCCCTGATAAATGTCAGCGGTATGGAGGCGGGCGGAGTCTTAACATCGGTAGATGTTTCCTACCGTTTAGGGCCACGCATCAATGCCAGTGGCCGACTCGCGGATGCATCGTTGCCGCTACAATTACTTTTATCGGAATCGGCGGAAGACTGTGAACGTGATGCTGAGATGCTGGACCAGATAAATCGCGAACGACAAGAGATTGATAAACGCGTAACCGAAGAGGCTACAGCGCAGGCTGAATCGATGGGTGATTTACCAGGTTATGTTTTACATGGTGAATGGCATCCGGGGGTCGTCGGTATTGCTGCAGGGAAAATCTGCCGAGCACTTGATCGACCCGTGATTGTTCTGGGTCAAGAGGGCGACACAGCAAAAGGCTCGGGTCGTGGCGTCCCAGGTACTAATTTGGTCGAAGCCCTTACAACGTGTTCAAGTATATTGAAAACCTTCGGTGGTCACCCAATGGCAGTGGGTGTTTCGCTCAGTGTCTCAGATGTCGAAAACTTTCGCAAAAAATTTGCTGAGGCGATTGCAGCACAAAAAGCCGCAGGTGTTGCAATGGCCGACGGACGTGATTTGGAAATTGTTCACTGGATTAAAGCGACTGAAGTGAATGATCGAGTCTTGGATGACCTCGAATTGCTTCAGCCGTATGGTGAGGCTAATGCTGAGCCAATTTTCGGTGTACGAGGATTTATTTTCGATAAAGCTCCGCAGATTTTTGGCGAAGGGAATTTCCGTTTCCAAATGAACCTTTCGGGTAACAAAAAAATTAATTTCATCGCCTGGCGAATGGCCACTCGACTCCCCGAAGTCGGTCGTGCGGTAGATCTAGCAGTGAAACTGCAATGGAATCGCTGGCAGGGAAGAAAAGTTCCGCAGGTAGAGATTCTCGATTGGCGCTATGCGGGATAATTTTCCATTTATATTTTGGCTTCGAATGGGCTTGCTGTCGTTTGGCGGACCCATGGCACAGATAGCGATGCTCGAAGACGAGTGCGTACGAAAACGGGCGTGGCTGACAGCTGACGAGTTCAGTCGCGGTATGGGTTTATGTATGTTTTTGCCTGGTCCAGAAGCGCAGCAATTAGCGGCGTGGGTGGCCTGGAGGCGTTTCGGAATTCCGGGAGCAATTTTAGCATCACTTCTCTTTATTCTACCTGGATTATTGCTCTGCGGTCTCTTGGCCTGGGCTTATGTTCTGACTGCACAGTTGCCCGTGGTGGGTGGCGTTTTAGCGGGTGCACGTGCCGCTGTTGCTGGTGTTATTCTGGTGGCGGGATATAAAATGTTTTCACGTACCTGCGTGCAGCCCGACCAAAGAGTGGCGAGCGGCATTTCCTTTGCCGGATTATTTTTAGCCGTACCATTTATTTTCTTAGCGATGGCAGGAGGATTGTACGCATGGTTTATTCGTCCAGAAGAGGAGGGTGTGGTATCAACTTTATCTGAGAATTTATTGGCGGCGTTACGCAGGACCGTTCGTTATTTAGTTCCCGTCGTTGGTCTGTATTTATTGCTTTGGTTAATATTTAGGCACGACCACGGTGTGGTACGATTGGTCGAAACATCCATGTTTGCAGTCCTAGCATCTTTTGGTGGAGCGTATGCGGCTTTAGGAATTTGGCAGGCGAGGTCTGAAGCCATGAATTGGCTGAAGCCAGGTCAATTTGGTGATGCATTGGTTGCAGGTGAGGCAACGCCCGGTCCATTGTTGCTGGCTGGAAGTTTTGTCGCATTCGTCGCAGGGTATCACGGTAAAATCTTCGCTGGTAGCGACAGTATCACGTGGGGTGTGTTAGGTTTAATAATAGCTGCAGTTTTCACTTTTTACACTTCAACTGCTGTAATCTTAGCCTTTGCACCCTTGGCTGAAGAGGGTGTGGGTGATCGACGATTCCACGATGTCGTGGGTGTTGTTTCGGCATTAGCGGTCGGGGCGATTATGTATCTAGGCTTAAGTATATTACTTGCGGTCTGGACCATGCCTTTACTGGTCGCAGTAGCGGCTGGTTCGGGTTATTTATTTTATCAGAATAAGTTATCGGTGCCCGTATTGATTGGTTTTGGTGCTTTAGTTGGACTATTTAGTGCACGGTAGATGGGCATCGGCTTGCATGCTGTGGGGCATCTACTTAAATCCGTAAATATTACTCCCATGATATTTCGCACCTTACTCCTAAGCTTGGTAACTGTTGCACTTGGTGCCGCAGAGATTCCCACGCGAAAAATTCTCTTCTTTACGAAATCGAGCGGCTATGAGCACGAAGTAATTTCGTGGACGAAGAGTCAGCCGAGTTTTGCCGAAAAAGAATTACTTGTTTTAGGGAAAGAAAATAACTGGGAATTCACGTTCTCGAAGGATGGATCTAAGTTCAGCCCCGAGTACTTGGCGCAATTTGATGCTCTGATGTTTTATACGACTGGTGACCTGTGTGATTTAGGTCGCGACAAGAATCCGCCGATGAGTTCAGCCGGGAAACAGGCAATATTTGATTTTGTTCGCGGTGGTAAAGGGTTCGTAGGTGTGCACTCGTGCTCGGATACATTTCACACCGATAATGAGTCGCAGAAAGGCCCTGAACGTTATGTGAATCACTGCGAGAAGGCGGATCCTTTTGTTAAATTCCTTGGGGCTGAATTTATCATCCACGGCAAGCAACAAGTGGCTAAGAATATTGTGGTTGATCCAATGTTCCCCGGTTTCGAGAAAATTGGAGAATCATTCTCCTTCCAGGAAGAGTGGTATTCGCTGAAAGATTATAATTCAGATATCCACGTGCTGACGGTGATTGATTCACCTGCGATGGAGGGAACGATGTACGAGCGTCCACCGTATCCTAATTGCTGGGCACGTAACGAAGGTAAGGGCCGAATTTTCTATACTGCGATGGGTCACCGTGAAGATGTTTGGACGAACCCGATATTCCGTCAGATTCTCGTCGGTGGTTCAAAATTTGCGCTCGGTGATGCAAAAGCCGATACTACCCCAAATTTAACAAAGGTTGCGCCAGGTTCATCGACAAATCCTAAGTATGTTCCGCCGAAGGCGCCTGCTGTAGTCGCTCCAGTGGCACCTGTCGCAGCACCAGCGACTAAATAATTTAGAATGAGCTCAGAAGCTGATGCCAAAGCTCCAGTGGTGCATTGGCGTCAGTTGAGTTCTGCGCAAAAGAAGTCAGGCTTAGCTGCATGGCTTGGCTGGTTCTTTGATGGATTAGACCTCCATCTTTATACTTTGGTTGCGATGGTGTTCGTAGGTCAGCTACTAGGTACGGCGGATACGAAGCGTGACGACGTCGCGCATTATGCTTCTATCATCCAAGCGGCATTCTTAGTCGGTTGGGCGGTGGGTGGCGTTTTCTTTGGGCGACTCGGTGATTATTTGGGACGCAGTCGAACGCTCGTACTCACAATTTTAACCTACGCATTGTTCACTGGGTTATCTTTCTGGGCAACGCAGTGGTGGCACTTAATGATTTTCCGTTTTCTGGCAGCGTTGGGTATCGGTGGAGAGTGGGCGGTCGGGGCCTCGCTGTTGTCCGAAACATGGCCAAAGCATTGGCGCCCGTGGATTGCGGCCGTTTTACAGTGTGCGGTTAATTTAGGAATCTTGGCAGCGATTCTCGCTGTTTACTTTTTGCAGTCATTTTCTGGCTACGAACCTAAATGGGTTTTCTTGGTAGGTTTATTGCCAGCCTTAATCACCTTATGGATTCGTAAAGCTGTGCCGGAGACTGAGGAGTGGCACGCCGCGAAAGAGGGGAATGTAGTTCCACCTATTTCCGATTTGTTTTCATCGCAGAATCGGCGCACGACTTGGCTCGTGCTCTCTATTTGTGCGATATCCTTAACCGCACACTGGACATTTATGTTCTGGCAGCAGGGTTATATTTTACATCACCCAGAAGTAGTTGGCTTAGGTGTGACGTTAAAGCAGGCAGTTCCTTTAACGGCGCTTTTCTGGATTATGATGGGTTCGCTCGTCGGTAACTTTGGTGCCGGTGCTTTGGCTAGGTTTATAGGATACCGCTGGGCATTCTTGTCGCTGTTCACGCTCTATGCGGTGTTGATGTGGATCACTTTCTCCGCCGATTGGAGTTTGCATGTAACCTACGCGCTCTTCGCTGCGATCGGTTTCACGCAAGGCGTGTTTGGTTTATTCACGATGTGTTTGCCGCCATTATTTCCTACCTTGTTGCGCACGACGGGTGCGGGTTTCTGTTATAATATTGGACGAATCTTTGCCGCGGCCGGCACCGTTTTCTTTGGAATCTTCGCGCATGTGGGCGATTACACGCAGTGCCTCTTTTACGCCTCGTTTCTTTTTATTCCGGTGGCGATTTTGTCTTACTGGCTTCCGCAGGAAGGCGACACTCAGCTGCCGAGTTTCTGAATCACCTTAAATTCAGCGGCGGTCACAGGCGTGACGGAGAGTCTATTACCTGGGCGCATAATAAGCATACTCTTTAATTCCCGATTGGACTTCAAGTTTTCGAGGTCAATGTGTGATTTAAATTTCTTATAAAATTTCACCTCAATGCAGAACCAACGAGGTTCACTTTGCTTTGCTTTGGAATCGAAGTAATCGGACTTCGGGTCGAATTGTGTGGGGTCAGGAAAAGCTAACTTCGATACTTTAGCCAGGCCGGCGATTCCTGGTTCGTCGCAGTTGGAGTGATAAAAAAGCACGATGTCGTCGACTTTCGCCGCACGCATAAAATTACGGGCCTGGTAATTACGAACACCCGTCCAGGGTTCGCGACCTTTGCGTTCAAGATCGGCGAAAGAAAATTCGTCGGGCTCAGATTTCATTAACCAGTATTGCATAAGGCACTAAGGGTGGGGGATGGGATTTTGACAAGTAAGGAGGTGGTTAGCGTTGCCTTGCTGGGCGATTTACCAGAGATGATGAGCTGTGCGTTTATTAGATTCCCATTGTCATCCAGCTAACGTTACCCGCCAGGGCAAGCTGTCGGAATGGATGTCTGACGTCAAAGCGGCAGGCGTCGAAGGAGTGGTCGCAATTGGTACGGACTTGGACGATTGGTCGGAATACCGCGGGCTATCACAGGCTCATCCTGATTTTTTTAAGCATACCGTCGGGCTGCATCCTTGTCACGTCACCGAGGGATGGGAAGAGACAGTGGCAGCAGTGGCACCTTACTTCGCGGATCACACAGCTCCAGCTGCGTTGGGAGAGATCGGCTTAGACTATTATCGTTTACCGACTGATCCCGTCGAAAGTGCTCAGATGAAACTAATGCAGCAAGGTGCGTTTCGTCAGCAACTCAGCTTGGCTTATCAACTCGGTTGCCCGATTGTCATCCATTCAAGATATGCCTTTGCGGATTGTGTGAAGATGGTTGACGAGAGTGGTGTCGATTGGCGCAAAGTTGTGTTCCATTGTTTCGTGGAAGGTCCGGAGGCTGTGCGAGAATTGAATCGTCGCGGCGGACGGGCCTCATTTACGGGAGTTATCACTTACCCGAATTGCCCAAACATTCTGGGTGCGTTAAAAGCACAGGGTGTCGCTCGGTTGATGCTTGAGACGGATGCGCCGTACCTTTCTCCGCAATCCAAGCGTGGCAAAGAAAATACCCCTGCAAATTTACCTGAGATTGCGATTAAAGCGGCGGAAGTTTTAGGCATACCCGTTGATGAAGTTGCGGAAATTGCCACGCTCAACGCCCGAGCATTTTTCGGCTTCTAATTCAGTCGACACGTAATTGTCACCTATTCGAAGCCGAAAATTACGTTCGGTGGGTTACGTTAGGTTGAATGATAAATTACGTGCATGGTTCCAATCTGGCGGAACTTAAAAATCGTTTAGGCTTCGTGCATTGGCTAAGTCCACTGGTAGATCGCTGGGTAAAGGCTAGTGAGTTTGATACCTTTCTTCACAATATACATTTATCGGGCAGAACGGATTTTTTTGGTAGTGCGAAAGAGTTTTCGAAACTATCGGCGACATGGAGTGATGCTTGTTTGGCGCGAATTCCTCGTGAAGGTCCGTTGATTATTATGGCTAATCATCCGCATGGATTAGCTGACGGTATTGTGGGGATGGATTTTGTCCTACGAGCACGTCCTGATGCGTTAGTCGTAGGCAATCGCTGGCTGGCTAAGATTCCTGGTATTCGTCCCTGGTTAATTGAAGTGAATCCCTATGATGATAAGCAGGCTGATTGGGGTAACGTGTCGGGTACGCGCCGAATTTTAAATCATCTAAAAGCCGGAGGCTGTATTTTTACTTTTCCAGCGGGAGAAGTTTCTAATTTTAAAATTCGCGCAATGGGCGTGCAGGATTCGCCGTGGTCGAGTCAGTTGGTAAAACTAGCACGCAAACTCAATGCGAATATCTTACCTCTCAATATCGAGGGGAAGAACTCACGGACTTTTTATTCGTTTGGTTTAATTAATCCGAGTTTGCAGACGGGGATGTTGTTGCGCGAGTTTCATGCACAGCGTGGGAAGGTCATACGTCTGCGAACAGGTAAGCCGCTTAATGCCGATCAGTTGGCCAATCATCCTGATGATGAAGAGGCCACTAAATTTATTCGTTTAAAATGCGAATTGTTGTCGAAGAAGAATGAGGCTGCGGATGCAAGCACATCCAAAAAATCTACCACTATTCATTCGACGCCCGTGATTCGTCCCGCTCACCCAAAGGTTTTGAGAGCGGAGCTGGAGAGTCTGCCAGCCGAGGATATGCTATTATCTGCGGGTGATTTTAAAGTCTACCGCTTCATGGGATCAGAACTGCCGCACGTGATGCGTGAGATTGGCCGACTTCGTGAAGTAACTTTTCGTTCGGTGTCTGAGGGCACAGGCAAGGATTGTGACGTAGATGCGTTTGATGCTTGGTATGATCAGATGGTGTTGTGGGATGATAAGACCTCGCAGATTGTAGGCGGATATCGATTGGGGCCGACCGACCGCATTTTGCCTCTCAAAGGAAAGCATGGGATGTACACCTCGACGCTGTTTAACTTTAAAGGAGATTTCTTTCAGCGCCTAGATCCAGCCTTAGAGATGGGACGTTCCTTTATTCGCGAGGAATATCAACGTCGGCCCACGAGTTTGCCATTATTGTGGCGCGGGATTGGACGTTATGTGGTTCGTTTTCCCCAGTACCATCAACTCTTCGGTCCGGTTAGTATCAATCCTGAGTATGGTCAGGCATCGAAGGAACTAATTCTAACTTACCTAAAGCATAATCGTTCAGCGGATGATTTGGTAAATTTAGTACGGGCGAAAAATCCACCGAGATCGATGAGTTTGCGTGATGCGGACATCGAGGTCTTGCAGCGCTGTGCGTTTGATCTCGAGCACGTGTCTGGATTGGTGAGTGACTTGGAGTTAGACGCAAAATCGGTACCGGTTTTATTGAAGCATTACCTAAAGCTTAATGGCCGTTTGATATCCTTTAACGTCGATCAAGGTTTCGGTGGTTGTTTGGATGGCCTAATCTTGGTGGACCTCACAAAGACTGAGCCCAAATTATTAGAAGCCTATATGGGCGAAGAGGGTGCACAGCAGTTTTTGAGCTACCACGATTTCGACGTCGTTAAGCAGAAATAAAATAGGCAGACTCTTGCGAGTCTGCCTATGTAAGAGTTGCCGTTTTATTTATGCCTTAGCGAGTGCTTGCTCGAGGTCGGCGATGATGTCTTCAACATCTTCGATGCCGACGGAGAGGCGCACATAATCATCCGTCACGCCAGCGGCTTGACGTTCAGCCGCGGTTAACTGCGAGTGTGTTGTCGAAGCTGGGTGAATTGCCAAGGAGCGAGCATCACCGATATTGGCGACGTGGCTGTGGAGTTTAAGCGCATTGATAAACTTCGTGCCGCCTTCGTGGCCGGACTTAACGCCGAAGCCAACGAGCGCACCGAAGCCATTGGTTAAGTATTTCCTGGCGAGATCATGGTACTTGGATGATTTCAAGCCAGGATAGTTGACCCACTTAACTTTAGGATGTGACTCGAGGTATTGGGCGACCTTTAATGCGTTGGCACAATGACGTTCCATGCGTAGGTGAAGCGTTTCTAAACCTTGCAAGAGTAAGAACGCATTGAAAGGCGAGAGGCAGCTACCGACGTCGCGTAGGAATTGCAGACGCATCTTCATAATGAAGGCGATGTTCGCGCCGCCAGCAGGTGCGAAGGCCTTGAATGCTTCCCAGTGAGGTAAGCCGTGGTAAGACATGTCTGGCTCAGTGAAGCCAGGGAAGCGTCCGCTGCCCCAGTTGAAATTACCGCCGTCGACAACGATGCCACCGATGCTGGTGCCGTGCCCACCGATGTGTTTAGTTGCAGAGTGCACAACGACATTGGCACCGTGCTCGAGCGGGCGATTCAGATAAGGTGATAATGCAGTGTTATCGATGATGAGGGGGACGCCGACTTCCTTGGCGATTTTACCAACTTCAGCGAAGGGGAAAATATTGAGTCGAGGATTGCCTAGGCCTTCACCGTAAAACGCCTTGGTGTTAGACTTAAAAGCTTTGCGGAAGTTTTCTGGATCATCTCCATCAACAAATGAAACTTCGATACCGAGTTTAGGTAAGGTGTAGTGGAAGAGGTTGTAGGTGCCGCCGTAAAGTTGGGCGACAGAGACGATGTGGTCGCCGGCACCAGCGATATTGAGAATGGCAGCGGTGATCGCAGCTTGTCCGGATGAGTGAGCCAGCGCACCTGATCCACCTTCGAGGGCAGCGAGGCGCTGCTCGAGGACATCGGTGGTCGGATTCATAATCCGAGTATAAATATTACCGAGCTCCTTTAGTCCGAAGAGATTAGCCGCGTGTTCCGTGTCGCGGAACTGGTAGCTGGTGGTTTGATAGATTGGCACAGCACATGCGCCCGTAGTGGGGTCTGCTTTTTGGCCGGCGTGAAGGGTGCGGGTTCCGATTTTCATAGTGGGATTAAGGAGGTGAGATATAGGCGGTGGGGAAGGGCTATTTAAATCAAAATCGAAGTTATGACTTAATTTTGTTGGGGTGATAGATTCATTCTCGCCCATCGGCGGGGCTTTTATCTAACTGCGGGTATGCCCGTTGTGCTCCATGATACCTTGTCGCGCGAAATGCGCCCCTTGTTACTCAAGGCAGGTAAGTCGACGTTTGGTATGTATTGTTGCGGGCCGACGGTTTACGGCCCGGCTCACATCGGGAATTTCCGTACCTTTACTTTGCAGGACGTCTTACGTCGCACGCTTGAGGTCGATGGTCTTAAGGTGAAGCACGTGCGCAATATCACCGACGTCGATGATAAAACCATTCGCGGCGCACAGGCAGCAGGTCAGTCGCTAAATGATTTTACGAAGAAGTGGACGGAGAAATTTCATGCGGATTGCAAAGCGTTGGGTTTATTGACTCCGCAAGTTGAGCCCAGTGCCGTTGAGCATATTCCACAACAGGTGGCGATGATCCAGGCTTTGGTGGATCGTGGTCACGCTTACGTTTCCAAAGACGGTTCTGTTTATTTCAAGGTCCATAGCTGTAAGGACTACGGAAAATTAAGTCATATCGATTTTTCAAAACAAGAGACGCAGGCAACGAACAGTGCCGGCGAGGCTAATGATGCCGATGAATATGAACGCGAGTCGGCTTCCGACTTCGCTCTTTGGAAATCGCGTAAGCCAGACGACGGAAATAATTTCTGGCCAAGTCCATGGGGTGAGGGTCGTCCAGGCTGGCATATTGAATGCTCGGCCATGTCTTTGGCCCACCTCGGTGCGACCTTTGATCTTCACGGCGGTGGTATTGATTTATGTTTCCCGCACCACGAGAATGAAATTGCACAGACGGAATGTGCGACGGGCATTAATGGTTTTGCCGCACATTGGTTTCACAGCGCCCACTTGCTGGTCGAAGGTGAGAAGATGTCCAAGAGTAAGGGTAATCTTTTCACGCTCGACGAATTAGTTGCGAAAGGTTTCTCGCCGATGGAAGTGCGCTATACGCTTATTGCGGGCCACTATCGCACATCGCTTAATTTTACAATGAAGGGCCTGGAAGACGCTCGTTCGGCTTTAGGTAAGATTGAGCGTGGTGCTGAGAAGCTTCTACATGCGGCAGGTTTCACCCAAAAAGAATTCGCAATGCCAGCGGTGATTGAAAAACAAACTTCCTGGGGTCGCTTTGCTCATGCATGGGAAGTGCTGCAGCATGATTTAAATATTCCTGGATGCTTAGGGCAGATCTTTACGGTCTTAGCGGATAAACATGAAGTCAGTGCTCAACAGGCTCGCGAAGACCTTAGTGGCTTAGGCAAAATTTTATACGCACTAGGTTTGGCGCTCTTTGCTGATGTTGCGGGTCCGAGTGCACCTGCAAACGTAGTAGCTTTGGCGGCGCAGCGTTGGGCGGCCAAGCAGGCGAAGGATTTTGCGGCTGCCGATCGACTGCGTAAGGAAATCACAGAGTTGGGTTGGACGATGTTAGACCATAAAGACGGCTACGATTTAAAGAAATCGGTCTAACTGCTCTTGTACCTACGTTCTTGCCCTAAGGGCTAAGTGTCCCTAGCGATAGAGGCATACTTTGTCATGTCTACCCGTCCGCAAATGACTCCCTTGGAGGAGATTCGTCACTCCGCCGCGCACATCTTGGGTGCCGCAGTTCTCCGCCTTTTCCCTCAGGCACAGCTCGATATCGGACCACCCACTGACAATGGTTTTTATTATGACTTCGACTTAGACCACGCATTTACGGCGGATGATTTGATTAAGATCGAAGAAGAGATGAAACGTATCTCTAAAGAAAATCAGAAATTCGAACGTTTCGAATGTTCCCGTGAAGAAGCTGAGAAGTTAATTCGTGAACGCGGGCAGACGGCCTACAAATTAGGTCGCTTAGCCGATGTTCCAGCAGGTGAAACGATTTCGTTTTATAAGAACGGCGAATTCATGGATTTATGCGCGGGCACACACGTGCGTTACTCGTCGCAAGTTAAAGCCTTCAAGTTGTTGAGCATCGCTGGTGCTTATCACCGCGGAAATGAAAAGAATAAACAGCTTCAGCGTATTTACGGAACAGCGTACGCAACGAAAGACGAGTTGGAGCAGTCGTTGTCACGTGCCGAAGAAGCGAAGAAGCGCGACCATCGTAAACTCGGTAAAGAATTAAAACTTTTCCATATCGACGAAAAAGTGGGGCAGGGCTTAATTTTATGGACGCCTAATGGCGCAGTGATTCGTCAAGAGTTACAGAACTTTATCGCTGCGCAGCTTTTCCAAACCGGCTATAAGCAAGTTTTCACGCCGCACATTGGTAATTTAGATTTATACCGCACCTCGGGTCACTTCCCTTATTATAAAGACGCGCAGTTCCCGCCGTTGGTCGAACGTGAGGCGATGGAGTTATTGTCTAAAGAGGGTTGTGGTTGTGGAGAGTTAACCAACCGACTCGAGAGTGGTGCGATACAGGGCTTCTTGTTGAAGCCGATGAATTGCCCGCACCATATCCGTATCTTTGCATCGCAGCCGCATTCGTACCGTGATCTTCCGGTTCGATTGGCTGAGTTTGGTACCGTGTATCGCTGGGAGCAATCGGGTGAGCTCAATGGTATGACTCGTGTGCGTGGTTTTACGCAAGATGATGGACACCTTTTCTGCACTGAAGATCAAGTGGGGGCTGAAGTTCAGGGCTGTCTTGAATTAGTAAAAGTAGTTCTAAAAACTTTAGGTCTTAATGATTACCGCGTGCGCGTCGGTCTGCGTAATCCTGATTCAAATAAATACACCGGATCGAATGAGAATTGGGATAAGGCTGAAGCGGCCTGTCGAGCAGCAGCGAAGACGCTGGATGTGGCCTTCACTGAAGAAGCGGGCGAAGCCGCATTTTATGGCCCCAAAATCGACTTCGTTGTTCGTGATGTGATTGGGCGCGAGTGGCAATTAGGTACGGTCCAAGTCGACTTCAATTTACCTGAACGCTTTGAACTTTCATACATTGGATCTGACAATAAGCACCACCGTCCAGTGATGATTCACCGTGCACCTTTTGGTTCGATGGAACGTTTTGTCGGTATTCTAATTGAACACTTTGCGGGCGATTTCCCAACCTGGTTGGCGCCTGAACAGGTCCGCGTCATTTCATTGAACGATGATATGAATGCACATTGCGAAGAAATCGCAGCTCAACTCACAGCCTTGAATATTCGCTGCACGGTGGATGGATCATCCGATAAATTAGGTGCTAAGATCCGTCGCGCAGAATTAACGAAGGTGCCTCACATGTTGGTGGTGGGCAGCAAAGAGAAGGAAGCGGGACTTGTGAATGTTCGTTCCCGCGCTGATAAGACCTTCGAAGGCAATCGTACCTTGAGCGACTTTATCTCCCTGATTACTTCAGAGATTTCTGAGCGACGCTTAAAGGCTTACGTGCCACCTGCTGCAACCGGTGGTCCGTCTGCAAGTGCACACGGTGCGTAAACTTAATACTTAACGCTGCAACCGTAGGGCTTAGTGGAAGATTGCGTAGGCGTCTTTCCGCTGACGGCTGCTGTAACGGCGGCGAGTACGTAATTAGTGGCGCCGTCGATATCTGAAGGCTTCGCTGACGAAACACTGTCGATGGCACCTTTGTAGATAAGTTTGCCGTCTTTACTGATGACGAAACAGTGGGGAGTTGTTTTCGCCCCGTAGGATTTTCCGAGTTTACCATCAGCATCATTAATCACTGCGGTCGCTGCGTTTTTATCCGCCGCCGCGCTGGATTTTAGGTCCGCAATTTTTCCTCCGCTGTTAATGGAAAGCCAGATAGCTCCTTGTGCGATAACTTGTTTTTGGAACTCAGGCATCTTTCCTGTGCTATAAAACTTACGAGAGAAAGGGCATTCAGGATTGTACCATTCGAGTACTACAACTTTACCAGCGAAGTCGGATAACTTGACGGTTTTGCCGTCAGCAGTCTGTGCCGTGAAAGGCGGCGGTGTCTGGCCAATTTCAGGTGCAGCGTATGTCAGTGATGCCAAAAGTAACGAAAGCACTAGTGTTAAATTTTTCATGGGGTGATGGTCTTACTAATAATAACCCTATAAAACCGTCATCGTTTCAAGTCTCCCTTTGCTGTGCGACTGCATCTTTCTGTGACAAGTGGGTTGCCAAATTAGATAAAAAGGCGACATATGTGGTATGGCCGACGCCCGAACCATTGCTGTTGTATGCGCTACAGAAGCTTCCCTCTGGGAGGAGTTGCGCCGTCGTGCCGAGCAAGTCGGCAAGGCGGAGCCAGCTTTGGCTCCCATGCTGAAGCGTTATGTGCTCGATCGTAAATCTTTCGGCGATGGCATTGTCCATCGTCTAGCGGAACGTATTGCCCCAACTGGTAATGATGTTGAGGCACTAAAAGTTGCTTTGGCTGAAGCTGCTCAGTTGGACAGTGAAGTTCTGGCGCAAATGCGTTTTGATATTCGCGCAACCTTAGAGCGCGATCCAGCAACTGAGCATGCGTTAGTTCCTTTTTTATGGTTTAAAGGGTTTCACGCTATATCCCTGCACCGCTTGGCGCATGTGTTATGGAAAGCTGGAAGAAAAGATTTAGCTACGCACTTGCAGTCATTGATGTCGGAGCATCTTGCAGTAGACATTCATCCTGCGGCACGCTTTGGCGTTGGTATTCTTTTGGACCATGCAACTGGTTTTGTGGCGGGTGAAACCGCTGTGGTTGGCGACAATGTTTCTTTCCTTCATGAGGTTACCTTGGGTGGCACTGGAAAAGTGCGCGGTGATCGTCACCCGAAGATTCGCTCCGGCGTGTTAGTCGGTGCGGGTGCTAAAATATTGGGTAATATTACCGTCGGTGAAGGTGCAAAAATCGGTGCCGGTTCAGTAGTTTTAAAAGATGTACCCGCTCATACGAGTGTAGCGGGTGTGCCAGCGGTGGTGATTGGCAGTACGAATGTCGATGCACCTGCATTGGACATGGATCACTCCCTCTGATTGTCGATGCCGCAGACGCCCCGAGAGCAAGACCGTCCGAGCGATGCTCGAGTGCTCGATTGTCTTTATCGAGTAGGCGCTTTCGTTAATGCCACCGAAGATCCGCGTGAGGCGTTGAATTTTATTTTATCTGAAGTGGTACGCACGCTCGGTGCGTCAAGCGCGTCAATTTCATTGCTTGAGCCAAGTACGGGTACTCTTCGTATCGAAGTCTCGAATGGTTTAGGTCCAGACACGCAGGACCAAATTTTATCACAAGGGCAGGGAATCACGGGATGGGTTGCACTAAACGCTAAGCCATTGTTGGTACCCGATGTTTCTAAGGATTCACGCTATGTAGAAATCCGTAAAGCTGTTCGTTCCGAATTAGCCGTACCGATGGAATTAATGGGCAATGTGATCGGCGTGGTGAATTGCGATTCGGATCGCGTGGCAGCTTTTTCGGAGGCGGACGTCGCTTTTCTTTCTTTGCTCACCAACGAAGCATCCAAGGCCGTCGGTCGTATCTGGCTTCTACGCCAATTACGTACTAAAGCTGCCCAGCTGGAAGCCTTGGTGGGTGCGGCTCAAGGACTGGCTCGCGAACGTGATGAGCCAGGTATTACAGCCGATCTATCTCGCCATACGCGAGCCCTGTTGGGTGCACGAGCAGTTGCATATTACAAATGCAAAGAAGCCGCTTTGGATTTAAAAATCATCTCTGGAGATTGTGCCGGTACAGAATTTGTTCAGTCATTAGCTCAAGTTGAGACCTCGCTCGGCACAGCGATTATGCGTCAGAAGGCCGTGGTGGTTCCTATTGCCGCCAAAACCGAAGCTAAGCTTTTTAAGAAACTTATTAATCCAGTCGCGGGGTCATCGTTGCTTGCCGTGCCAGTAAGATATGAAGATGAGACCTTCGGCGTGCTGGTTTGTGTTTCGATGGGTGCGTACCGTTTTTCGGACGATGATAAGCATTTAATAACTGCACTGGCGTCATTCGGTGCATCTTCGATTCAGAATGCACGGTTGTACGCTAAGGTCTTCACGGTGGAAGAGGGTCTTCGTCGCAGTGAGCGTTTAACCGCTCTCGGTTTGCTCTCGGCCGAAGTGGCACACGAAATCAGAAATCCTCTGACCGTTTTGAAATTACTGTCCGATACGATGTCGCAGGGCTTCAAACCTGATGATCCTCGAAACGAAGACATCGAGGTGATGCGTGAAAAAATCATTCACATGGAAGGGGTGGTCTCACGCGTTTTAGGTATGAGCAAAGCCCAGTCGGGCGCATTTAAGTCCATCGACCTCGGAGAGGCGGCACAAACGGCACTCATGTTGATTCGCTTGAAGTTTCAGCAGGCAGGCGTCGTAGCCAATGCCGAGATTGAACCTAATCTTCCTCTGGTTGAAGGTAATCCAGGGCAGATTCAACAAGTGTTCCTTAACCTAATTTTAAATGCCGTACAGGCTATGCCCAATGGAGGCAGTTTGAATCTAAATGTGGCTCGTGAATTTGGAGCTGGAGGTGAAGTTATTGGTATTCGTATTCAAGACACGGGGACAGGTATCCCTAAAGAAATTCAGAATAAAATCTTCGAGTCCTTCTTCACGAGTCGTGAAGACGGAACCGGTCTAGGTTTAGCGATTGTTAAACGAATCCTTCGCGATCACCGCGGTGACATTGTGGTGGAGTCAACGGGATCGACCGGAACCACTTTTAAATTGTGGGTCCCGATTAAGCTCCGTTAAAAAATCGTTTCACGACTTTCCACAGTAGTGGCAGGAATGATACGACCACTACGATTAAAATTACTTTGTGCAATTGATCAGCAAGTGCGGTCCCGCCAATAAAGTGACCAAGGCCGATTAATGATCCGATCCACAAAATCGCACCGATGATGTTGTATTTAAGGAATGCGAAAAATTCCATTTCACCCATGCCGGCTGCAAATGGAACGAAGGTGCGAAGGATGGGGACGAAGCGCGCTAGAACGAGTGACGACGCGCCATTCTGTGTGAAGTATTCATGGGCCGACTTTAGATGCTTCTTTTTAATGAGCCATGAGTCGGGACGCTCGGCGACGCGGTGACCGTATTTATTGCCGAGCCACCAGCCGAGTTGATTCCCTAAGATGGCCGCAACAATCAACAATCCAGAGAGAAGCCATGCATTGAAGAGGGCGGGCCGATCACCGTTTTGAATCGTGAGCACACCCGCAGTAACTAAAAGTGAATCACCGGGTAGGAAAAAGCCCGCCAGTAGACCCGTTTCGCTAAAGATAATTATGAACAGTAAAACCATGCCGCCCGTTTGGATGGTTTCAAGAAGTCCAGCAGACGTGTGAAGGTGGTTCCAAAACTGAATGAGCCATTCTTGCATAAGGTTACATAGTATCGGAGGTATGAAATTGCAATGACCTTGATGGGCGGCCTATTTATGGTCATTGCCATTTTAGATGTCCCTGGAATTCGAAACCACATCGGCACAACTTCGTCATCTCGCGCTCCAGCATGGGCTCGCGGGCGTGGCGGCCGCCGAGGGTGAAATCGTCCCGCGGATTAAAAGCTTTTTAACAGAATCACGTGAGGTTCAGTTTACGGCTCACCGCGCTGGACTCCCGGGAGTCGAAGTCGCCAAGCTGCGCTCCGATGCGATGGACATTGTGATCACCGCGTTGCACTTTAGGGCGGGTAAGTCGGCCGAAAATTTTACACTGATTGCGACGGGTGGCTATGGTCGTTCGGAGCTTTGTCCGCTCAGTGACATTGATTTGCTTGTGATCGTTCCTTCGCACAACGGCACGACCAAGAAAGCCGTCGAATCCATTTTATATCCTATGTGGGATGCTGGATTAAAAGTGGGCCAGTCGGTACGTACAGTGAGCGAAACTGCGACGCATGCCCAAGACGATTTATACTTACAGGTAGCGCTTTTGGAGAACCGATTAATTTGCGGTGCATCGGAGCCATATAATCAATTGAACGAGAAATTAACTAAGTTGCTCAGCGGGAAAAACTGGCAACCTCTGGCTAAGTCGCTCGTAGAGTCGCAACGTAAGCGACGAGAGAAAGCTGGCGGTAGTGCCTATTTGCAAGAACCCGATCTTAAAAATGGCGTGGGTGCCTTACGCGACGTTCAAGGCTGCATCTGGCTTGCACGTCTGGTGCGTGGTGTGGCTGGGTCGTCGAATTTGGCAGCTGCTGGATTATTACCTGCTGCCGACTTCGCTAAATTTGAGGCCGCAAGAAACTGCCTATTGAGACTACGTTGTGAATTACACTTTCAGGTTACACGTCCGACCGAGCACCTTTCATTAGAACGTCAAGGAACGGTAGCGGAGGGATTAGGCTATCCGGGCGATATTAAAGATCGGATTGGCGCGGTGATGCGTGAGTACTTTGATGCAGCAGACCATGTGCGTCGCTGTGTGGAATTAGTCGAAGGTGCAGTGCTTAACGAGCCGGAGCCCAAAG
The DNA here is from genome assembly GCA_947378845.1 of Opitutia bacterium. Taxonomy (GTDB): domain Bacteria; phylum Verrucomicrobiota; class Verrucomicrobiia; order Opitutales; family UBA953; genus UBA953. Next base: position 27,357 of record CANCLQ010000001.1, read on the forward strand.
GATGGGGTAAGCCGATTTTAGTGGATGGTTTCAATGTTATGCAGGGCGGAACGGTTTCGGCACAACACCGCTTAATCTTTGAAGAAGATCCAGGAAGACTCGTTCGACTATTCCGTTTATGCCAATTGCACGATGCCCGTCCCGAGCGTGCGTTATCACTTTTAGTTAGAGAGCGTGCGCACCTATTAACGGTCGAACAAGCCTTCTCGCCTGAGTCTTGTAGCGCACTTAAATCAATGCTCACAGAAGCGGGTCGAGTATTTCCTGCTATCCATGCATTGCGTGAACACGGCCTGTTGTATCGCTTAGTACCTGAATTCGCCGGACTGCATTGCTTGGTGCAATTCGAATTTTATCACCGTTGGACGGCTGATGTGCATTCATTACGATGCCTCTGGGAACTTGATGAGATTTATGCCGGTACCACGGAGACGGATCGTCGTTATCGTGAAGTCGTTCTGGGCTGCGAATCACCTTCGTTCCTGTATGCGATTCTTTTCCTGCATGACATTGCTAAGTCGGGTGGCATCGCGGGACACGCCGAACGCGGAGTTTCAATTGCCGATGCCATTTTAGAACGACTCGACTTCGATCCGAGAGAACGTGCGATTGCCTCTACAGTTATCCGTCACCACCTCATTATGGGTTTCTATTGGCAGCGTCATGATATCGACGACCCAAAGAACGTTGAACGATTCGCAGCATTGATTGGTGATGAGCAATCGCTTCGTAGCTTGTACGTTCATACTCGATGCGATGCGCGTGCGACTTCGCCTGATTTATGGACCGATTTTAAAGACGGCCAGCACACCACGCTATTCAATCGCACCTTAGCTAAGATGGCTGGAAGCGACGAGGCGTCAGAGCATGAAAGAATTCTTGAGATTCAAAATTTTGTTGCGCACGAATTGAACGGCGCAGTGCCCGCTGACGAGATTGAGGCACATTTTGCCAAAATCCCTTCCAGTTATTTCCGACACGTTCATAGTGAATATATCGGTAATCACATTAAACTCATCCATGGTTTAATTAGGAGTGTGGCACTGGAGAATGTGGAGCAATCGTTGAAACCGATTATTTCGTGGGTGGATGATGTCGGATCTTCGGAGTCATTGGTCACCGTAGTCACATGGGATCGCGCCGGCTTATTCAGTCGAATGGCTGGGGCCTTCGCCGTTGCGGGAATTAATATTGTTTCGTGTCGTGCGTTTTCTCGAGATGACGATGTGGCAATCGACTTCTTTAAAGTAGTTTTACCTGTCGCTAATGAAGCTGCATCCAAGGAAAAGTTTACATCGGTAGTAGTCAGCTCGTTGGTCGAAGGTGCCGATTTAATCAGTGAAGTAGCATCAGAGGAACGCCGTGTGGCTGAAACCGCACCGCGCCGTAAGGCCTATGTGCCATTGGCTGCCGAGGTTGAGGTTTACTTCGATGAGACGCTGCATCGTACGGTGGTCGAGATTCAGTGTAATGACCGATTAGGCCTTTTGTTTAGGCTCGGTCGGGTGATTCAAGAGGCCGGCTATGCGATCACCTTCGCCAATATTTCAACTGAACAGGGGTTTGCGCTAGATACCTTTTATCTGACGCCTGAGCGTGGTCGGACGACCCCGCCGCATTCGATTGAAGATTTGCAGTCAGCTTTACGAACGGTCGTCTCCTGATTGGTATCCTTGCTTAGGTTCTGAAATGTCTTTAAATCAGGAGCGATGTTGCGACTGATACATTCGACGATTCAGGGGCTGATTTACGGTTTTGCCTTTACGCTTCATTTGTTGGCTAATCCACAAACTCCCCCTAACTTTCCAAAGATGAGTACTGAAATAAAAGTCGAGACTGCTACCTTTGGAGCAGGCTGTTTCTGGGGAGTGGAATATAATTTCCGAAGTGTGCCAGGAGTGATTTCTGCAACCAGTGGTTATGCCGGTGGAAAGACGTCGAATCCTACGTATCGCGAAGTATGCGGGGGCGACACTAACCATGCCGAAGTCGTACAAGTCGTGTTTAATCCCGAAAAAGTATCTTTTCAAAAACTCGTAGAGTATTTTTTTAGATTACACGATCCGACTCAGGTTAATCGGCAAGGCCCCGACTATGGTACTCAGTATCGTTCGGTGATTTTTTGGCATTCTGAAGAACAAAAGAAAATAGCGACAGCAGTGATGCAGGAGCTAACGACTGCAAAGAAGTTTAAAGCACCCATCGCTACTCAATTAGTCGAGGCTTCGACTTTCTGGAAAGCGGAAGAGTATCATCAGCGCTATTTTGAGAAAAACGGTGGCCCGTCTTGTCACGTAACAGATTTTTAAATGAGTGACGCTTCGCCCCATTCCGCTGGATTACCAGGTTTCGCGATGACGAACGACGACTCAGCGATTCCGGCGGGGCGTAAGCCATTGGCTGCAAGGATGCGTCCAACGAAGTTATCGGAGGTTGTGGGTCACCCTAGTTTGCTCGGTGCAGATGCTTTACTGCCAAGGTTAATTCGTTCCGATAATTTCGGATCCATTATTTTTTATGGTCCACCGGGTTGTGGAAAAACTACTTTAGCTGAAGTAATCGCACACGAAACTCAGTCTTCAGTTGTTCGAGTCAACGCCGTGCTTTCAGGTACTGCTGAGTTGCGTGAAGTTTTAAATTCCGCTCGCGCTAATCCCAGTCGAAAGACCCTCCTGGTGATCGACGAGATTCATCGATTCAATAAAGCACAGCAGGATCTATTATTGCCGGACGTTGAGTCGGGCGTTGTTCGGCTGATTGGTTGCACTACACACAACCCAGGCCTCTATGTAATTCCTGCGCTGTTAAGTAGAAGTCACTTATTCCGACTTGAACCATTGAGTGTCGAAGCGGTCGCAGAATTCCTGAGGAAGGCATTAGCCGATTCCGTCAAAGGTTTAGGTGCATTAAAAATCAAAGTGGAGCCGCGAGTGGTTGATATGGTTGCCGATTTATCCGCGGGCGATTTACGCCGCGCCCTAAATTACTTAGAGACTCTCGTTCTGTCTGCACCGGTGATGGGTACAGTTACTGAAGATGCTGTTAAAGTTTTTACGAAGGAGCGCCGCATTCGTTATGATGATGGGGGCGACGATCATTATGATACAGCCTCGGCGTTTATTAAATCGATTCGAGGGTGCGATCCGGATGCTGCACTTTATTGGTTGGCCTTGATGTTAGAGGGTGGGGAAGAGCCACGCTTTATTGCCCGTCGCTTAGTGATTCTGGCATCTGAAGATATTGGCTTGGCTGATTCGCGTGCGCTCGGCGTGGCGGTCGCGGCTTTTCAAGCCTGTGAATTTGTCGGAATGCCCGAATGTGAGTATCACTTGGCGCATGCCACTCTGTTCCTCGCCCTCGCACCTAAGAGTAACAGTGTGACGACGGCGATTGCGGCGGCGAAGCAAGCCGTACAGTCCGAGCCTCGTCAGGAGGTACCCTTGCACTTAAAAGATTCACACACTCAAGCGGCCAAGCGTCTCGGTCAGGGCCAAGGTTATCTTTACAGCCACGAATACCCGGAAGCGATCAGTGGTCAGGACTATTTATCGAAACCCCTTTCACTGTATCAGGCGGGGCAGGCAGGAGCTGAGGCTCAGTTAGCTGAACGCTTAGAGCATTGGCGTAAAATTAAGCAGTCGATTCAGAAAAAAGGTCCGACGTCATGAGCAAGGCGTCGGCACGGCTTCCATGGTTTGGTCCTGGGAAATTTCCATTGTACCTTGCACCTATGGCGCGGCATACCGATGTCGCATTCCGTCAGCTCTGCAAAGAGCAGGGTGCGGATGTGATGGTCACGGAGTTCGTGCAGTCCGAGGCATTGATACGTGATAACGCAAAAGCGTGGGAGATGGTTGATTTTACTGAAACTCAGCGACCCATGGGGGTGCAGATTTTTGGGGCTACCCCTAAATCTATGGCTAAGGCGGCCAGGCAGGTGTGCGATCGAGTGAAGCCCGACTTTTTAGACCTTAATTTTGGCTGTCCGGCACATAAAGTCATCGAGCAAAATGCAGGCTCTGGGCTGCTGCGTTGCACGCCATTGCTTTATGACCTCGTTAAAGCTGTTAAAGATGCGATTCCTGATGTCCCATTAACCGCCAAGATGAGATTGGGCTGGGATCATTCCACAATTGTAGCCGTTGAAGTTGCTCAGAAGTTAGAATCCCTAGGAGTTGAGGCAATTGCTGTGCACGGAAGAACGAAAGAACAGGGTTATTCTGGCGAAGCTAATTGGGATTGGATTTCACAAGTTGCTGCCGCTGTATCGGTTCCAGTTATTGGCAATGGTGATATTAAGGATGGAGAGTCGGCGTTGCGACGTATTCGAGAATCCGGCGTGTCGGGGTTGATGATTGGTCGGGCCGCGTTATCGAATCCTTGGATTTTCTCAGTGATTAAAAGCAATTTGCTGGGTGATAATAAAAATATACCCGTCGTTACTGCACAACATCGATGGGACGTCATTATTCGCTTAGCCGAGTTGACGATTGAGGTGCACGCGTCGCGTTTAGGTGCGAGAAATATAAAATGGATGCTCGGAAGGTTGCATCCGCTGACGCATGGGCTTCCATCTTCGCGAAAAGTTCGTGATCGATTGCGCAGCTGCGAGACGATTGACGATTTGCGCCGGCTACGCGATGAGCACATTGAAGAAACACGTGTGACGAAATTGTGCTGATTTTATTGGTCGCCGACACACTCCCGTAACAGTGCAAGAAAATCATAATTTTCTTATCCGCAGGGCTCTTGTTAATAACCTGTGCAAGGCTTGAACTTGTCGCTGCGTAGGGAGGACACATCAAAGACGCAGATTTGTCACCCGGTGGCCGATCGATGTGCCAATAACCTTTTTACCCCAAACAATTACCCTAATTCATAATTTTAAACCTCTTAATTGTAACGACTTACGGAATATAATCTCAGGCTTAACCTGGTAATAAAAAATGTTCCTCAAGTGTTATTAACCACCCAACAACAAAACTTTCTATCATTTTCCTCACTTTCGGGCTTCCAAAAGGCCTGTGAACAACCTTTCTCAACCCTCCCTTTATCTCATGTCCAGCCCTGTCAGCCATCTATCACTTTGGGAAACCGCTAAAAGCGAACTTCGCAACATATTCTCCCGTCCGGACTACGATACATGGATTTCAACTCTTAACCCGATCACCATCACGGATGGTAACGTGTTACTTTTGGAAGCGCCAACTGTCTTGGCAGAAGCTTGGGTGAATAGCAACTACACCGAAGTCATCCGTCACCAACTTACTTTAGTTGCCGGTCGTAATATGGATTTCCGTTTAACCGCCGTCACTGGTTCTTCTCGCGAAGATGCAGTTGAAGTTGTTGCACCTGCTCGCACTCAATCACGTCAAGCTTCCGCCGCACCTGCACCTGCGATCAAAGCAACGAACACTTTTGATAATTTTATTGTCGGACCAGAAAATGAAATGGCACACGGCGCAGCGTTGGCCGTCGCTAAGGATCCTGGTTGCAACTATAACCCACTTTTCATCCACGGTCCAACCGGTCTAGGTAAGACGCACCTCATGCATGCAATCGCACACTCGGTGTATGCGACTAATCCACGTGCCCGCATTGCTTACATTTCTTCCGAGACTTTCACTAACGAATTTATTCAAGCACTGCAGACGAATAGCATCAACACGTTCCGCCGCCGTTACCGCGAGTTAGACTTACTCCTGATCGACGACATTCATTTCCTCGCTGGTAAAGACACCACTCAAGAAGAGTTCTTCCACACCTTTAACGAATTGCACAATAATCATAAGCAAGTCGTCTTAACGAGCGATCGTCCAGCTTCGGAAATCGCCAAGCTCTCCGAGCGTCTTGTTTCTCGCTTCCAGTGGGGAATGGTGGCTTCGATTCAAGCTCCAGGTCTTGAGACCCGTATCGCGATTTTACGTAAGAAGGCTTCATCGCGTGGCCTCGAGTTGGCTCCTGAAATTGCCGAATTCATTGCATCACGTATTGCACGTAATGTTCGCAACCTTGAAGGTGCGATCACTCGTATCTTTGGTCTAACCGGTATGACCCGTAAGCCGCTTGAGCTCACTCAAGTTGAGAAGCTCTTGCACGATATTTTAGTCGAAGAAGCGAGCCACACACTGACCTCTGAGGTCATTCAGCGTAAAGTTGCTGAGCACTACCGCATTCAGATGTCCGACATGACCTCTAAGCGCCGCATGCAGAATATTGCGTTCCCACGGCAAGTGGCGATGTACCTCTGCACGCAGTTGACTGGCATGTCGCTCGTTTCAATTGGCCAAGCTTTTGGTGGTCGCGATCATGGTACAGTGATTCACGCCCGTAAGACGGTCGGAAATCAGATGGAAGTGGACGCTAATGTGCGTCGTACGGTCGAGTACCTCCGCGCCCAACTTTCGACTAACCGCGTTTAACCCCAACGGGTGACGACAGGTGAGTAGGGCATTTTCGCTCTATCTCATTGCAACTCTGTTAAACCGACTTTTGATGGTGAGGTTCCTTGTAGCTTTTTCCCAGGGGAGTCCGTCAACGGACTGAGATGAGGCCTAGCCTCGAACCCTTGTACCTGATGCGCGCAGCGCCGTAGGAAGTGGATTGTTTTAGTTTTCACCTCTTGCGTCTATCTGCGTCCCTTCGGGCTGATGGCTGCATATTATATTTTTAATACCAAACACTACACCTCTCATGGTCTCCGACAAAACCTCCCCATTCCCAAAGTCAGCCCGAGTTTTCGTAACGGGCTCACGTCCGGACATTCAAGTGCCGATGCGCGAGATCCAGCTCGCCCCGACCCGACGTCCCGATGGCACGATGGTTCCGAATGAATCGCTCCGCGTCTATGATACATCTGGTCCGTGGGGTGATACGTCATTCCATCATGATGTGGAATTAGGTCTGCCGCCCGTACGATTGAATTGGATTTTAGAGCGTGGCGACGTCGACGCCGTGAATGGTCGTGAGTTAAAGCCTGAGGATGATGGCTACCTTTCCTGGAAACATGCCGAGACTGCACAGCGTGCGACTTCGCGTAATCGACTCGTTCAGTTTAATCGTGCCGATCGTAAGATTTATAAGGGCAAGCCTGGGCAGCGTCCTACACAGCTCGCGTACGCCAAACGCGGAATCATTACGCCTGAGATGGAATACATCGCCATCCGCGAGAATATGAAACTGCAGGAAGCGAAGGAAGCGGGTGCCTTGCCCCGACACGCTTTAGGTTTTCAGCACCCTGGAATGTCGTTCGGTGCGACTATCCCTAAGGAAATTACTCCTGAGTTTGTTCGCGACGAAGTGGCCCGCGGTCGTGCGATTATTCCTGCGAATATTAATCATCCTGAATTAGAGCCGATGATTATCGGTCGAAATTTCTTGGTGAAAATTAATACCAATATTGGAAACTCGGCAGTGGCTTCATCGATTGAAGAAGAGGTCGAGAAGATGCGTTGGTCGATTAAGTGGGGAGGCGATACCTTAATGGATTTGTCGACGGGTAAGAATATTCACCAAACTCGAGAATGGATTCTACGTAACTGTCCAGTGCCTGTGGGTACGGTGCCGATTTATCAAGCACTCGAGAAAGTGAATGGACGAGCCGAAGACCTGACATGGGAAGTGTTTCGCGACACCTTAATCGAGCAGGCAGAGCAGGGCGTGGATTACTTCACCATTCATGCGGGGGTGCGCTTGGCGTACATCCCAATGACCGCACGACGCGTTACAGGTATTGTTTCGCGCGGTGGATCCATTTTGGCGAAGTGGTGTCTCGCACACCATAAAGAGAATTTCCTCTACACTCACTGGGATGATATTTGCGATATCATGGCAGCGTACGATGTGAGTTTCTCCATCGGTGATGGCTTGCGTCCGGGTTCAATTGCAGACGCCAACGATGAAGCCCAATTTGCAGAATTAAAAACGCAGGGTGAGTTGACGACCCGTGCCTGGGGGCGCGGCGTACAAGTGATGTGCGAAGGTCCAGGTCACGTGCCCATGCACATGATTAAGGAGAATATGGATAAGCAGCTCGAGTGGTGCCACGAGGCTCCGTTCTATACGCTCGGACCTCTCACCACCGATATTGCCCCAGGCTACGATCACATCACATCGGCCATCGGTGCGGCCATGATTGGTTGGTATGGTACAGCGATGCTTTGTTATGTGACGCCTAAGGAACACTTAGGTTTGCCTAATAAGAATGACGTTCGTGAAGGCGTGATTGCGTACAAGATTGCGGCTCATGCGGCGGACTTAGCGAAAGGTCATCCTGCTGCCCAACGTCGCGATAACGCCTTATCGAAAGCACGTTTTGAATTCCGTTGGGAGGATCAATTCGCCTTGGCGCTCGATCCCGAGCGAGCACAAGAATACCACGACGAGACTTTGCCGCAGGATTCGGCAAAGACTGCACACTTCTGCTCGATGTGTGGACCTAATTTCTGCTCGATGCGAATCTCGGATGACATTCGAAAATTTGCCGATGAGCAGGGTCTTTCCGAAGAAGCAGCTCTTGCCAAAGGTATGGCTGATAAAGCAAAGGAATTTAAAGATCAGGGCGGAGAGATTTATCAGTAAGGGATGGCAACTAAAGTTGCACTGAAGTCGTCGACGGCTTGGTACGATTCTCCCTTGTATTATGACATGGTGTACGAGGATTACACCAAGAGGGAGACGCGCTTCTTGTGCGCAGCTGCCCAAAAGTACGGACATCATTTTCCTGAATATTGGAGGGTTTTAGAACCCGCCTGCGGTTCAGGTCGTTTACTGGAGTCACTGGCATTAAGAGGCCACTCGGTGCAGGGCTTTGACCGTAACATTAATCAAATTCGTTACGCCAAGCGTCGCTTAACTAAGTTGCAACTTAAGGCCAAGGTGTGGCGCGATTCATTGCAGAGTTTCAAGGCACCGCATGCGGGCTCGTATGATTTGGTACATTGTTTTGTCAGCACCTTTAAGTACTTATTAACCGAGCGTGATGCAGTGGCATCGCTGCGGCGTATGTCTGCCGCATTGCGATCCGGTGGCTTGTGCATCATCGGACTGCATCTAACCAATTATGAGGATAATCCAGCCGACTACGAAAAGTGGGTCAATCGCCGTCGCGGTGTGAGGGTTTGCAGTGAAACTTGGTCGGCTCCCGCTCGTCAGAAAGAACGTAAAGAGGCCATGCGTACGCGTATGACCATCACTGAAAGTGGGAAGACGCGCGTGGAAGAAACGCATTGGGAATTCCGAACCTATTCAGCGGCCGAACTTAAATCGCTACTCGCTAAAGTTAAATCACTCGAGCTCGTTGCCTGTCACGACTTTCATTATAATATAAAAAATAAGCGTCGTTTGAACGACGCCTATTCGGATATTATTTTAGTGCTGAAGAAGAAGTGAATCAGAGCGGACGCACGACGGACTTCGCGATCCCTTGAATCACTAATTCGCTGACTGGAAAAAGTTCAGGGTAATTTTGGTTTTCGGCCTTAAGGTAAATCTTTGAACCTTGTTTGATGAGGCGTTTTAAGGTCGTCTCTCCGTCGATCAGGGCAGCTACGATGTCGCCGTGTTTAGCGGTACCGGGTTCGATGATGACGGTGTCACCATCGTTGATGTTCGCATCAATCATGGAATCGCCACGAACGCGGAGTGCGAAGGACTGTGGCGCACGGCGGCGGGAGCCTTCGGAGATGGGAGCCTGCATGCTGGCGAGTACGCCAGAGGATTCGGTATAGTCGGGGAGGCCGGCAGCGATCGAGCCAGCGAAGGGGATGGAGCGAAGCTCGATGGCACTGTCGTCGGGACCTTCGTAACGGATTACGGTCTCGGATAGGTCTGCGACGGCTTCAGGGACGATTTTGTAGGCACGAGCCGCGCCTGGTATGCGTTGCAGTACGCCCTTACGCTCGAGGGCTTGGAGGTGACCGAAAACAGCGTTGGTGCTGGCGAAGCGGAACTTGGCTTGGATGTCACGAATGCTTGGCCAATAGGAGTGCTCGGATACATGGGCTTTCATGTAATCCAGAATGGCCTTCTGCTTTTTAGTCATTTGTTCCATGGTGAACGGATGTTCTATGAAACTTTGTTCACTGTCAAGTCGGTTTGCCCAACCCCTATGGGTGGGGGTTAGCCCTCGATTAGGGTGGCCAGATCTTGGGGCTTTTCGAGGTGAACCGAGTGACCGGCGTCTTCGATGATGCTGATGCGGCTCTTGGGCATGCGTTCAGCCATAGCGTGTGCGATCTCGATGAATTTTCCGTCGTGCTCACCGACTATGAGGTCGGTCGGGCATTTAAATTCTAGCAGCCGATCCCAGAGCTGGGGCAGGGCGCCAGTGCCTACAGCTTCGAGGCTCAAGGCCAGTGCCTCCGAATTATTTTTCTGACGTCGGATAAGGATGGGGTCGAGTCGCTCGGGGGGTAACGACAGCAATGGTTTGAAAAAGGTTTTTGTATTCCAGTATTTCAGAAACTTATTCAGGCCTTCCGTTCGCAGGTATTCGGCGAGTGCTTTATCGCCGCGAATACGCTCTTCCTGCTCAGCTTGAGTTTTTAATCCTGGGCTAGCGCCGATGAGAATGAGTCGTCGAACGCGCTGTGGGTGAGCGAGTGCCCAGTGCATCGCGAGCCGTCCACCCATTGAGTAGCCGACGAGTGTGATGGCTTCGTTGTCGCTCCCGGCCGCATCCGAAATAATTTTAAGGTGTTCCGAAAAAGAAAAAGCCGAGAGCTTTGTCAGATTTCTTAAATCACCATGACCCGGAAAATTGGGTGCGATGATTTCAAACCGAGGGTCGATGCACTCCCTCAGCGGATCAAAATCCTCGGCGCAGCCTGTAAAGCCATGAAGTGCAACGACCTTGGGCATGGTTTATGCGTTACCTTGAATGGGTGAATTTGCCACCGATTAATGCACAATTATAAAGATTCATGGGAACTTAGTTAGGGCCCGGGTGTAGAAGTTACATGCCTGGAATTAGAATCAAGCCATGGAACCGAGTCGACGGACCCATTTACAGCTTGTCCACAACCCATGCGGGGCGTGGGAATCTAAATATTTGCAGTTACGTCACAGCGATATCGATGAAGCCCAAGCGTTTCATTATTGGAGTATATAAAGACACCAAAACGTTGGAAAACCTCGAAGCCAATCCGGTCGGCTTGCTCAATTATCTATCTGATGAACATTCAAACCTGGTTGCATTGCTCGGCAAGAAGACGGGGCACAAGATTGATAAAGTTAAAGCCTTGGGCGATCGCCTCGAGCACGCGGGTGAGGGTCTCTATAAAATCGTCGGCTCCCTTGCCGTTTTACACCTCAAGTTTTTGCAACGTATCGATTGCGGCGACCACTGGGCATGGTTGGCCGATGTCGATAAATATGAAAATATAGCCGAAGGAAAATTCCTGACGCTTGATGAGTTAAAGCGTAAGAAAATAATTTTAGCTTAGGCTATTTAACTTTCGGACGACTCTTGCGGAGGCTCGATTTTTCCTCGCGATGAGGAATCAGGTAAGTGCGTCCACGCACTAAACGCTCATAAAGATCGACCATTGCAACACCTTCGCGAGGGCGCACTGAGTCAGCCTTGGTCGCGCGGTCGACTTGTCGTTTCAGCATGCGGCAAAGGTCTTCCGAGTTGTACTGAATCATATCGAGAATTCTGCCGACGGAGTAACCAGGGATACTTTCTTCGATATAAAAACCGTCCTCTTCATCGTCCTCGAGGAAGACGTGTGCTTCATTCACGCGACCGAAGAGGTTATGTAAGTCACCCATGATGTCTTGGTAAGCTCCTACCATGAAGGCACCGATGTAGTAGGGTTGACCTGACTTGAGAGGGTGAAGCGCAAGCGTGCGGCGTACGTCTTCGAGGTCGATGAATTCATCCACTTTACCATCCGAATCGCAAGTGATGTCCACCAGGGTCGCTTGAACGGTTGGGCGTTCGTTGAGACGGTGAATGGGCGCAATCGGGAAGAGTTGATCGAGGGCCCAGTGATCGAGCAGCGATTGAAAGACGGAGAAATTACAGACGTACTGTTCCGCTAACATCGAATCGAGGCGGGCGAGTTCATCAGGTACGTCGGCCGCATTGGCGAGGTCGCGACGGATTTGTCGGCAAATGTCCCAGAAAATACGGTCAGCCATCGCACGGTCTTCGAGGCGTAAGTTACCAAGGTTGAAACGAGCATGTGCTTCTTCGCGTTTTTGTTTCGCGTCGTGGTAACGTTCGAGGGGGTCAAACTTACGCTTATTTTTTTGAATCGCTTGAAGTTCGCGAATGATTTGGTGCGACTTACCCTTAGGCTTTTCGGAAATGGATTCATCGCGAGTGATGCGATCAACCGCTTCGAAGATAAGAATCGAGTGAGGGGCGACGAGCGCACGGCCGGATTCCGAAACGATATCAGGTACTTCAACCTTACTCTCTTCGCAGATTTGTTTCACGTTCGCGACCACGTCGCGGGCGTAAACTTCCATGCTGTAGTTCATGGAGGATTCGAAAGCAGAGCGGCTGCCATCGTAATCGATACCAAGGCCACCACCGACATCGAGTAGGCCCATGGGGAAGCCCATGCGCTTGAGTTCGCAGTAGAAGCGGGTGGCTTCGATGACAGCTTTTTTAATCGTGCCAATATTTGGAACCTGTGAACCGATGTGGAAGTGAACCAGCTTTAGAGAATCCTTCATGCGCGCCTTCGCCAACTTATCGGCCGCGATCATGATTTCTGAAGCGGTGAGACCGAACTTCGCATTTTCCCCCGTACTTTCAGCCCATTTACCTTCACCGGCGGTCGTGAGTTTAACGCGGATGCCGATGTGCGGATTGACGCCCATGCGTCGTGCAATGCGGATGATTGAATCTACTTCGGAAACTTGTTCGACGACGATGATGGTTTGCTTGCCGAGGCGACGACCCATCAAGGCGAGTTCGATGTACTCTTCATCTTTATAACCATTACAGATGAGCAGGGCTTTGCGATTTTCGAGAAGCGCGAGCGCAATCATGAGCTCAGGCTTGGAGCCTGCCTCGAGACCAAAATCGTATTCTTCGCCAGCGTCTAAAATTTCTTCAACGACTTCGCGCAGTTGATTAACCTTGATCGGGAAAACGCCGCGGTAACGTGAAGGGTAGTCTTCCTCTTCAATTGCCTTGCGGAAGGCTTCGTTGATTTGCGTGACGCGGTGACGGAGTAAATCTTGGACGCGAATCGTAAGAGGTGGCTTCAGGCCAGAGGCTTCAGCTTCCTTTACGATGTCGGTGATGCGAATCTTGCGATGGTCGCCCTTGGGGTGAACACAGAGGTTCCCTTTGTTGTCGACCGAGAAATTATTACCGCCCCAGCGTTTAAAGCCGTAGTAATCTTCAGCGTGTTTGAGTGTCCAAGGCGTTGATTTGCTCACGAGAGTAGGCGACAACTTTTTAGTCTATGTGCGGAAGCGCAAGGTGAAATCGTTACCAATATTTGCCTTCCGACTCGACCCGCTGATGGGTTGGGCTACTTCTATGGAATGTCGGCCACTCGCCTCATCCATGCTACGATTGCGTTACGCGAGGAGCTTCGCGGCATGACGTTTCCGAGTCCGGCTGACTATGTTTATAGTCCGCTAGACTACGCTTGGGCGTCACATGAGGCTTACTTGCGAAGGTTTTCGAGTTCAGGCCCCAAGCAGGTGTTATTTTTGGGAATGAATCCTGGACCATTCGGGATGGCACAGACGGGTATTCCGTTTGGCGAGGTGGCGGCAGTGCGCGACTGGATGGGCTTGGAGCATCCGGTGACACAGCCCGATCGGCAACACCCCGCAAAGAAGGTTACTGGCTTTGCCTGCACGCGATCAGAAGTGAGCGGACGAAGATTGTGGGGCTTGTTTCAACAACGCTTCGGTACGCCCGAGAATTTTTTCCAAGATCACTGGGTACATAATTACAACCCATTACTCTTTTTAGAAAATACTAAGATGGGTCGTAATGTCGTTCCTGAAGAATTGCCGGCGGAATCAATTGCGCCTGTCAACGCAGCGTGTGATCGGTTTCTCCGCGAATTAGTCTCTGCTTTAGAAATTAAAACTGTCGTTGGCGTTGGTGGTTACGCTGAGACGAGAGCGCGTGAAGCGTTAGATGGTTTACCGATTAAGTTCGCAAAGGTTCTACACCCGAGTCCCGCTAGTCCCGTAGCCAATCGAGGTTGGGCTGAGGCGGCGACCAAGGAACTCATTGCGCATGGTGTTTGGAAATAATTTATGGGACTGATTGAAAATATTTTAGCTCGTCCCACGTGGCGGCAAAAACTTTGGCAGTGGTGGTACCCTTATTTCACCCACAAGGTCCGGCATCGCGGAATTGATTTTCTGAATTATGCTTTTGAGACTGAGCCAGCGATGGCGATTCCTTTAGATGCAACGGATGAAGTGAATCGTGGAAATATTCAGCTTTATCACCATGTAGTTTCTCCAGTTAAATTAGGCGGATTGAAGGTATTAGAAGTGAGCTGTGGCCACGGGGGAGGGGCGTCTTATCTCACTCGTACCTTTCGGCCTGCGCACTATGTCGCCCTCGATCTAAACCCTCGCGGTATCGAATACTGTCGGACCAAGCATACAGTTCCTGGTTTAGAATTTGTTCAAGGCGATGCGATGAACTTACCGTTTGCGGATCAGACTTTCGATGTGGTGATTAATGTTGAGGCCTCCCACTGTTATCCTGATTTCAAAAAGTTTGTTCAGGAAGTCGCGCGCGTGCTTAAGCCTAAGGGTAGTTTTGTTCATGCCGACCTCCGCTACCCGAGTGGTATGGATGAATGGCTTGGTGCTTTATTCAGCCACCCACAACTGAAGGTCTCAGAAATGCGACTGATTAATCCAGAGGTCGTGAGGGGAATGGTGCTCAACACGCCCAAGTACCAAGCGATGATTAAGCAATGCTTCCCGAAGTACCTTCATCGCCTGGGAATGGATTTCGCCGGAGTCGAGGGCTCACGCCTGCATCGCGACGCCGTGAGTGGCGAAATGAGTTACCGATCTTTTCACCTTACAAAGTGAGTTTAACGGTTTGCGTTTCAGGCGAGTCGCTCTCGGATAATTTACTTTCAATATATTTTTCAAAAGCTGCTTTGATAATCGGCTTAAGTTCATTGACTCGTTTCATGGCCTGACTGATCTGTTCAGCCGTTATTTTCTTACGTAATCCCATCTGCTCTTTATAGGCGTCGGCTTCTTCTTCGGCAGAAATTTTAAGCCAAGCATAGGCTTCAACTTCATCTTTTTCACAACCATCTCCGACAGAAAGCATTTGTCCAAGGGTGAGTTGTGATCCGGCATTTCCTGCCATAGCTGCTTTGTGAAACCATTTAAATGCTTCAGCGTAATCTTCTTTTACTCCTTCACCATGCAAGTACATCGAGCCGATGTTATTCATCGCTAAAGTATCACCTTGAAGCGCCGCGAGGTGATACCACTTGAGTGCTTCCATTTGATCTTTCTTAACTGTCCATCCGTAGAGGTAACAATCAGCTAAGCGACTCTGGGCAGGCTGATAGCCTTGGATGGCTGCCTTGCGGTAGAATTCGACGCCCTTATCTGTATCCTTATCCACGAAATTACCCTCGAAGTAGGAGACACCGAGAAAGCACTGTGCTACAGGATTTCCTTGGTCGCTAGACTTGCGAATCCATTTGAGGCCTTCTTCGATTTTTTCGTCCTTAAAAATATAAAATGTACCTACTGTCATCTGGCTTTTCGCATCACCGCGAATGGCTTCCAATTTAATTTTTTCTAAATCGTAATCAAATTTAGTATCGTTGGGCGTATAAAATAAATACCCGAGCGAAGAGCAGGAAATAATGAATAAAATAATGAGGGAAACTAGGGTCGTACGGGTGGGGCGCATGTAATAAAAATCGCACCAAACATACCAAGGTGAATCACCCAGTTAAAGGGTAATAGTGAAATCACCTGTTATAATTGTGATGAGGTTTTAGATACGTTAACACCGGTTAACGTTTGCCTAACAATCCCTCCGAGTGGCAAGTTAACCTTGGCGACTCTCGAGATCGAGCCAGCGAGCGAGCGCGACACCATGTTCGGCTTCGATGGCTTGAATCTTCTTTTGAAGTTCGGCCGCTTTAGCTGGTCCGTCCTTATAAAGTTCGGGATCGGCGAGTTGGGCGGTGAGGTCGGATTGCTCCTCTTCAAGTTTTGCAATTTTGGCAGGCAATTCTTGTAAATCTTGGCGGTCGCGATTGCTCATTTTCCCAGCTTTCTTGGGCATTTCCTTGCTGGCTGGGGGCGTTGGCTCAGCTTTGGCGGTAACAGTGTTTCGCTTAGGTGCGCTGAGGCGTTCGACCTCCCGGCGCCAGTCCGAATAGCCACCAACGTGTTCGGTCACGATGCCATTGCCTTCAAAGACGAGGGTGCTGGTCACGACGTTGTCCAAGAAGTCACGGTCGTGACTGACGATGATGAGCGTGCCCTTGAATTCAACGAGCAGGTCTTCCAGGACGTCGAGTGTCTCAGCGTCGAGGTCGTTGGTAGGTTCGTCGAGCACCAGAACATTGGCCGGCTTGGTGAAGAGTCGGGCAAGCAGGAGTCGATTGCGTTCGCCGCCAGAAAGCACCTTGGCCTTGGATCGAGCACGGCTGGGTTCAAAGAGGAAATCTTGTAGATAACTGATGACGTGACGGGAGCGACCTTGGACATCCACCGAATCAGAATCCCCGCAAATATTTTCCGCCACCGTAAGGTTATCGTTAATCTGCTCACGCATTTGGTCGAAGTAGACGACCTCAAGTTTGGTCCCGAATTTTATATTACCACCCGTAGGCTTAAGCTGTCCGAGTAACATCTTAACCAAAGTAGTTTTACCAGCACCATTGGGTCCGATCAGTCCTACCTTATCGCCACGGTTGAGGCGTAGGCTGAAGTTGCGGATGATCGGAGCGGAGTTCGGGTAAGCGAATTCGATATTCTCGGCTTCAACCACGCGTTCGCCCGAGGTGTCAGCTTGGCTGATACCCATTTTGGCGGCACCCGTAGCCGTACGCATCTCGCTTCGAACGGCACGTAACACCTTAAGGGCTTCCATGCGGGCGTTTGATTTTGTCCGACGCGCTCCAGGGCTGCGGCGCGACCAAGCTTCTTCCTGACTGAGTTTTTTATCGAAGGCGGCACGTTGACGTTCTTCAGCGACAAAAAGTTCTTCTTTGCGAACGAGGTAGGTGTCGTAATCGCAAGACCAGCTCATCAGTTTTCCACGATCGAGTTCGATGATACGATTCGCCATGCGACGCAGAAACGCACGGTCGTGAGTGATAAAGAGAAGCGGTATTTTTTCGTTCAGTAGAAACTCTTCCATCCAAAGAATGGATTCGAGGTCCATGTGATTGGTGGGCTCATCGAGCAAGAGTAAGTCGGGCTTTGAGGCTAAGGCTTTAGCCAATAGGCATCGGCGTTTGAGGCCGCCCGAGAGGTCATCAAATTCACGATCAGGTGGTAAACCTAAGCGTTCAATGAGACTGTCGACGCGCACATCGCGTTCCCAATCTTCTTCTAAGCTGTCCATCTTAAGGCCCGACTCGACAATCGTGCGCACCGTTCCTGGTAGCGAATCTGGAATCTCTTGAGTGAGTCTTGCCTGTGTCACGCCATCGGGGTGCGTGATGGTACCTGAGTCGGGTGGCATTTCTCCCGCTGCAATACGCATTAAGGTCGTCTTACCTGCACCATTTCTTCCGAGCAGACAGACGCGTTCACCTTCTTCAATTTGTAGGTTCAACCGATCCAGCACCGGTGGGCCACCAAAGCTGATGCAAACGTCGAGTAGACTCAGGAGGGCCATGTGCCCTTGGTGTGATTAAATTAGACGAGCGAAGCGAGAAAACTCGTCGAAATTTTCAATTGAGAGACGACTAACCGCTCAAGCCTTCGTCGACATGGCGAAGTTTGGCGAGTTCGGGAAACTGTACGGCGGTGATACCCATGACACCGAAGACCGCCAAGCCGCCGATAATCACTGAATTAACTGTACCGAGTAATCGAGCGGCAATGCCCGATTCTGCCATACCCAGTTCGTTCGAGCAGCCAATGAATACGGCGGTGACAGCTGAGACTCGGCCCATCATCGAGGGCGGCACACGGGTCTGCAGAATGGTTTGTCGGATGATCACATTAACTGCATCCGCCGCACCCGAGATAAATAAAAATATAAAACTTAGAACGAAGGCGAATTGCAGACTGTAGCCCAGCCACGTCGCCAGTTGGATGGATAAGCCGAAGCCGATAATGCAAAGTCCAAAAACCGCGAATGAGCCGTACAGCGCATAGCCAGCGTGACGGAAGGGAGGTCGGAAGATGAGATAAATCGACATGATTACGGCACCACAAGAGGTGGCAGCGCGAAGTAATCCAAAGCCCAAGGCACCGACATGAAGCATCTCTGCGAATAGGGGTAAAAGTGCGACTGCGCCGCCTAATAATACTGCAAATAAATCGAGCGTGAACGCACCGAGCATCACACGCTGGCCGAGCATAAAATTAATGCCTGCACGCAGGCTATGCCCAACAGATTCGTGTGACTGCGATTGCAGTTTATGTGTGGTGCGGACGGCGAGCGTGCAAAGAAATGCACTGAGCATAAATACGCTCATCACGGAGTAGCAGAGTTGGTCTCCGCCAATCCAGAGCATAAAGCCCGCCATTCCTGGGCCGACGACCGAAGCTAATTCAAAGAGCGTATTGCGCCAGCGAATGCCGACTGAGATTTGCGATCGCTCTAAAATTTCTGCAATCATCGCTTGTCGCGATGTCGTTAAGAAACTCCTGGCTAGTCCGCCTAATGTCACCACGCTATACAGAATCGTTAATTGCAACCAGACGGTTTCGAGGTGGCTCGGTATAAATAAAATTAAACCCAGTAGGGTCATGCACGCCAACGCACAACAGGCGATGAAGTGGCGATTATTTTTATCGGCGATGTGACCTGCAAATAATACGGAGCCAACAAATGGAATCACTTCAGCGAGGCCCACGCCGCCGAGTGCCAGGGCGGCAGTGGCGTGATCAGCTTTGGTGAGTTGATAAACCTGCCAAGCGACTGCCACCGTTTGAATCTGAATCGCCAAGACGCCAAGCAGGATGCCACTGAGGTAAAACCTAAAGGCACGCAGCCTGATCGGCGAGTCATGTGCGGGTACGAAAATGGACATCGTATTGGATGTGGTTGGCAACGATGGCAGGGTCAAACCTCCAACGAGATAAATGTTATTTTAGGGGCAAAACTAATTAATATCGGCACCTTATTTGTCCTTCCAAATACGTGTAATATTTGTAAGTTTCAAACCTACCCCACTTAACACACTTTCGATATGGCACCTACACTATTTGGAACCGATGGCATTCGCGGGAGAGCCAATGAATATCCGATTACCTCGGAGGTGGCTTTGAAGTTGGGTTACGCGATTAGTCAGGTGCTTAAGTCGACTGGAGCTAACCACAACCGAGTCGTAATCGGTAAGGATACTCGTATCTCAGGTTACATGCTCGAGACAGCGCTCACGAGCGGTTTGGTGGCGAGCGGAATGGATGTATTTTTGGTTGGTCCAATGCCTACGCCTGCCGTGGCACATTTAACGAAGTCAATGGGTTGCGGTGCAGGCATTATGTTAACCGCCTCCCATAATCCTTATGAAGACAACGGACTTAAAATTTTCGGTCCCGATGGTTACAAACTTTCTGACGACCTCGAGAAAGCAATCGAGGCATCGATTCTCTCCGATAAAAAACTCCAACTCGTGGAGCCTTCGAAAATCGGAAAGGCATTCCGTATCGATGATGCAAGTGGACGTTATATCGAGTATGCCAAGCAGAGTGCCGGTCCGACAGATCTCAGTGGACTGAAAATCGTCATCGATTGTGGACACGGCGCATCGTATTTAATTGCCCCAATTATTTTCCGCGAACTCGGTGCAAAAGTTAAGAAACTCGGCACTGAGCCCGACGGCATGAATATCAATGCGGGCGTGGGTGCATTACACCCTGAACACGCTGCTGCCGTGGTTAAAGAGACCGGCGCTGATATCGGTATTTCATTCGATGGAGATGCCGATCGCGTAATCTTTACCGATGAAACGGGTACGCCTGTTTCAGGTGATCGCATTCTGACCCTCTGTGCCTTAGCCATGAAGAAAGAGGGCCTGCTTAAGAAGGACACCATGGTTACGACCGTGATGAGCAACCTCGGCCTCTACGAGGCTCTGCGTAATGCGGGAATCAAAGTTGAAACCACTGGAGTAGGGGACCGCCAAGTTATCGAAGCTCTACGCAAGGGCGGTCATTCTTTTGGTGGCGAAAATTCTGGTCACCTTATTTTTGCAGATCACGCCACCACCGGCGATGGTATCTTAAGTGCGATTCAAGTGCTTCGTATTATGAAGCAATCAGGCAAAAAACTTTCTGAGTTGGCGAAAGTGATGCACGAGTATCCGCATCAATTATTAAATCTTAAGACTAAATCGAAGCCACCGATTGATTCACTGCCTACCTTGAAAAAAGCAATGGGTGAAGCCGACGCCGCCTTCGGTCAAATGGGCCGTCAGTTAATTCGTTACTCCGGTACCGAAAATAAAATCCGTATCCTCGTCGAACACCGCGAACAGGCTGAAGTGGATCGATGGATTAAACGTTTCCAAGCGGCGGTTGAGGCCGACATAAAATAAGCATGCCTTCTTTTAGTTACATAAAATCCAAGGACAGCAAAGGCTTTGAGTCTTTGTCGAAGACACGTGCGATTGCCGATTTCCCTTTAGCGAATCGCCCCTTTAGCTCTCACCAGAAGCTCGCATTAGCCGCAGCAGGTTTGCGCTTAACTGAGGGTGCAGAATTGAAGGTGCACCCGCTGGCGTGGATTGATGCTAAAGAAATCAATGCATTCCTCGACGATGCTACGGCCGGTGAATGGCTCGACGATAAAGGCAATACGCTGGCCACCTACGCTTCTCGCGGAAAAAAGAAAGTTCACGCCACCCAAAGCTTCCTGCTGCAGTATAGCTGGGATCTCATTCGTGCGAATGAGTATGCCGTTGCGGCACATGATTCTTGGGTCAATCACGGTCAGGCACACACCTCGCTCTATGTGGATGGAAAACTTTCGGTCGGTCGCGGTACCAAAATTTTACCTGGCGTGGTTATTGAAGGCGACGTTGTCATTGGCGAGAATTGTAAGGTTGGTCCTAATTGCTACATCCGCGGTTCGACCTCGATTGGAAATAATTGTCACATCGGACAAGCAGTAGAAATTAAAAACACGATTATTTTAAATCAGACCAATATCGGTCACTTGTCGTACGTCGGCGACTCGGTGATCGGCGAAAAAGTTAATTTTGGTGCCGGTACCATCACTTCGAATCTACGTCACGACGGAAAGACGATGCATAGCATGGTCGGCAAAGAATTAGTCGACACTGGACGCCGTAAATTCGGTGCGATTGTGGGCGACGGCGTGCACACGGGCATTCATACTTCCATTTACCCTGGCCGTAAAATATGGCCTGAACAATCAACCAAACCTGGTGACATCGTCGCCAAAGACATTACCTAAAAACTATGTGTGGCATTATTGGATATATCGGTTCCCGTCCCGCGACTCCCATTCTCATTGGAGGCCTTAAGCGCCTTGAGTACCGCGGTTATGATTCTGCGGGTATCGCCCTCGCTGAGCGTACAGGGCTTTCGACATTCCGATCGGTCGGCAAAGTTTCTCGATTGGTTGATAAATTAAAAACAGAGCTTTCGTCCAAGCGACACGAAGAGGCGACCTCTGGCATCGCACACACACGCTGGGCAACGCACGGTGCACCAACTGAGGCCAATGCGCACCCACACTTTGATAAGAGCCGCAAGATTTGTATCGTTCACAACGGCATCATCGAAAATTACCGCTCCATTCGTGAGCGCCTACAGGCGAAGGGGCATAAGTTCGATTCCGACACCGATACCGAAGCGCTATCACGTTTGATTGGTGAATGCTACAAGGGCGATATACGCCAGGCTGTCATCCAAGCCTTACGCCAAGTAGAGGGTGCCTACGGTATCGCAGTACTTTCAGCTGATGAGCCCAACAAGATGATTGTTGCACGCATGGGCAGTCCTTTGGTCGTCGGCATGGGCGAAAATGAGTGCTTAGTGGCGTCTGACGCCGCTGCTTTAGTGGCCCACACCCAACGTGTGATTTATTTAGATGACGGCGACGTCGCCGTGATCACTCCTGACAGTGTTGATATCCGTAACCTTGATGACGAACCCATCGAACGCGATGTCGCTGAGTTGGGTCTCGATGTCAGTTCAGTGGAGAAGGGTGGTTACGAGCACTACATGCTTAAGGAAATCTTTGAACAACCAGAGTCCGTGCGTAATGCATTGCGCGGTCGTATTGATTTAGCTGAAGGCAATGCCGTCTTGGCTGGACTCAGTGCCTCACCTGCAGAGCTAGCCGAAATCAGTCGCATTGTATTAGTAGGCTGCGGTACATCGTTGCACGCCGGTATGGTGGGCGAATTCGCCTTTGAAGATGTCGCTGGTATCTCGACCGAGGTTCAACAAGCAGCCGAATTCCGTTACCGTAATCCGATTGTAGATCGCCACGACATGGTCATCGCCATTTCGCAATCCGGTGAGACCGCTGATACCTTAGCTGCTATTCGCAAAGCAAAAGAGAAGGGCACGAAGGTCTTTGGATTGGTGAATGTTGTGGGCTCGGCCATCGCACGTGAAACAGGTCGTGGTGTATTCATTCACGCCGGACCCGAAATCTCCGTTGCTTCGACAAAGGCATTCACCGGACAAGTTTCAGTACTGCTTTTGATAGCACTTAAGTTGGGCCGTGGCCGCCGACTTTCCCAAGAGCACGGACAAGAATTAGCCAAGGAAATCAGCCGACTCCCCGAGCTCATCGAATTCGTGCTCAAACAGAACGATGCGATCGCCAAGGTGGCTGAACGTATGTCGAAGTCGGAACACGCTTTCTTCTTAGGTCGCGGACCAATGCACCCTGTCGCACTCGAAGGAGCACTTAAGCTCAAGGAAATCTCTTACGTTCATGCCGAAGGGTATCACGCTGCGGAAATGAAGCACGGTCCGATCGCTTTGCTGACACCGGGTACGCCCGTTGTTGTTTTGGCTAATCAATCACCCGTGCTGGAAAAAGTCTGGGGTAATGCTGAAGAATGCAAGGCTCGCGGCGCTCGGATTATTGCAGTGGTGACTGAGGGCCATGCGCATACTGACCTCACCGACGACACAATCGTTCTGCCTAAGTGCAGTCCGCTGGTAGCGACTATTCCTGCCGCCGTTGCGTTGCAATTGCTCTCGTACCACGTGGCACGTTTACGTGGTTGCTCGATTGATCAGCCGCGCAACTTAGCGAAGTCGGTTACAGTTGAGTAAGTCTTCTCACCTAAGGTAAAGACCTTAGGTGCCGCGAGTTGTCGGCTTCATCATACTATTTACCAATGGTCTGATGAGAAAACCTGCTCACCGCAAATGTCAGGCCTGCCTTCAGGCTAAACCGTACAAAGCTTTTCATACCTTGAATCATCGAGGTGATCTCCACCCTTGGTGTAAGGACTGTCAGCGCAGTTATATGTCCGATCACCAACAGAATCGATCCAAGGGCGGACGAGAAAAGCTTAAGCAATGTTCACAGTGTGAACTGAGCTTTAGTCCCAATTGCTTTCACTGGCTTAAATCTACTGGAGCGTACCACAGCTACTGTCGCGGCTGCCATGCGACCTACATGGGATTGAGGTATCACTTGCTGAAACCCCAATCCCACAAAGGAATTAAATAACTTTAAAACGCTCGGCGTAGGCTCAGTGCACCTTGTACGTCTGGGCTCGCACCGAGACCGGCGAAGTGAACTGAGAAGTTCAAAAGCGTGTCGGCATCGAGGCGTTGATCGATGTCGAAACCAAAGCGTGAGCGGGATTTTTTCATAGAGTGTTATTAATGAGTACACTAACACTATGATATTCCCTGATGACAAGGGGGACCCTGATGGATTAAAGATTTGTATAAAATTCCGCTGGTGGCCGGACGGGGACTTGAACCCCGAACCAATTGATTAAGAGTCAACTGCTCTACCATTGAGCTATCCGGCCAATCAGCGGAAATAGAATGAGTGCGTTGCGCAGGGCTTTTTTCAAGCGAATAAAACAGCTTACTGCTTGTGCTAAAAACTTGTTCGAAGTGGCCGGACGGGGACTCGAACCCCGAACCAATTGATTAAAAGTCAACTGCTCTACCATTGAGCTATCCGGCCAAACGAACGACTTGAGCAAAGAGGGCGAAACCCTGAAGGTAAAGAATAAATCAACTCAGCGATGCCCGCGCTGTCTGACGGCTTCAAACAAACACACGCCTGCCGATACTGAAACATTAAGGCAGGGAACGGCTCCGAGCATGGGTATGCGAACCAGAAAATCACAGGTTTCGGCGGTGAGGTGACGAATGCCATCGCCTTCGGCTCCCATCACCAGAGCGAGAGGTCCGGTGAGCTTGGCAGTGTAAAGTGACTGACTGGTTTTGTGATCGCTCGTTCCCGCAATCCAAACGCCACCATCCTTTAATTTAACGAGAGCGTTACGAAGATTGTTGGCCTGAACGATGGGTAGATTTTCTGCAGCACCAACGGCGACTTTACGCACGGTGTCGTTAACAGGTGAAGAATTTTTCTTGGTGATGACGACAAAGGCACAGCCGGCACAATCCGCTGTACGCAGGCAGGCTCCGAGATTGTGTGGGTCTTGCACGCCATCGAGAACGAGGACGAGTGGGTCTTTGTGTTTCTCGAGGAGGCGTGGGATGTCAGCCTCGTCGTAGAGTTCCAAGGGACGAAGCAAGTCGGCGTGACGCGGTGCTCGATCGTTGGAACGGGCCATGATTACTTGCGGGCCAATCGGCCTTTTGCGTGTAAGGCTTCGGCGATTTGAATCGCATTGAGCGCAGCACCTTTCCAGAGCTGATCTCCGCTTACCCAAAGGGAAAGTCCGTTGTCAAAAAGGGTGTCCTTGCGAATACGTCCCACGCCGCACTTTTCCTTGCCAGCATAATCGAGCGGCATCGGGTAGCGTTTTTGTGAGGGGTCGTCGCAGACTTCAGCACCCGCAAATGCAGCGATGGCTTTGCGAGCGACATCGACATTCACAGGCTTCTCAAATTCGGCGCTGATAGCGATGGAGTGTGCACGGAAAACGGGAACACGAACGCATGTGGTCGTAACCTTGAGGTCAGGCAGGCCCATAATCTTACGACCTTCATGAAGCATCTTCATTTCTTCCTTGGTGTATCCATCTTCGAGGAAGGAATCCACTTGGGGGATGAGATTGAAAGCAATCGTGTGAGGATAAACTTTTGCAGGGGACGACTCACCTTTAACCCAGGCACGTACTTGGGTGTCGAGTTCGCGCATCGCTTCCGCGCCGGTGCCTGAGACAGCTTGGTAGGTGGAGGCGAAGAAACGCTTCAGACCAAATGCTTGGTGCAATGGGAAGAGCCCCATCAAAGCGATGGCCGTGGAGCAATTGGGATTCGCGATGATGCCTTTGTGATTATCGAGGGCGTGTGCGTTGATTTCAGGGACCACGAGAGGGACATTGGGATCCATCCGGAAGGCAGAGCTGTTATCGATGACGATAACACCACGCTTAACGGCTTCGTGAGCGAGGGCGAGGGAGACAGAGCCGCCCGCACTAAAGACAACCACATCGAGGCCTTCGAAGGCTTCAGGTTTGGCCTCTTGGACGATCCATTCTTTGCCGCCATAGGTGATTTTAGACCCAGCGGAGCGGGCGGAGGCCAGGGGGCGGATTTCCGCGACTGGGAAATTTCTTTTGGCCATGAGTGCGAGCAGTTCTTGACCCACTGCGCCTGTCACGCCCACGATGCCGATACGGTATGCCATATTTGGAGATATCTTTAGTATTAAAAGGGGAGCTGATCGAGCGCCTTAAGGCGCGGGGGCTTTCCCTCCCGAAACATTGCCTAGTTGTGTCAGTTGACCAGCAAAAACTATGGCATTTTTCAGATAGCGAAGTCACCGAGTATCGCGTCAGCACAGCCCGAGCAGGAATGGGGTGTGTGAAGGACTCATTGCAAACGCCCACAGGCTTGTTGGCTGTGAGTGAAATGATTGGCGCAGATCAACCCAAAGGAATGGTCTTCAAGGGGCGCCGTCCGACCGGACAACTCTGGCAAGCAGGCGGTCCGATCACCGATAATTTAATCACCAGCCGAATTCTCTGGCTCGAAGGATTAGAAGAGGGATTGAATCGCGGTCTCAACAGTGCGGGTCAGGTGGTCGACACCAAGGAGCGTTACATTTATATTCACGGGACGAATCAGTCTGCAGAAATCGGCCAACCGAATAGCCATGGGTGCGTCTTACTTTCCGATGATGATGTGATAAAATTATTTAGCCGAGTCAGCGTAGGTACGCCCGTTTATATTAAATAATATTATCGGATATCCGCCCAAGCCTTCAGCATTTCTTGGGCGACGGGACCAGCGGTTTTTCCACCCCAGGTGCTCGTATCGAGTTGTCCTTCGACAAGCACAGCGAAGGCGACGACTGGACGATCCGCCGGAGCGTAACCGATGATCCATGCTAAGTGAGCTTTCACGCCGGTTTTGAAATATTCAGCGGTGCCAGTTTTGGCGACGTAGGGAAGTCCGGGGATGCGTACGCTTTTCGCGGTGCCTTCTTCAACGCAGCGATACATGCCTGAGCGAATCGCTTCGAGTTGCAGCCGATTAAGCCCGATGGGTTGTGAGCCAATGTGAGCGACCTTTGCACCACCGGTTGGAATGAGCGTGGGCGTTGTGATGGTTTCGCCGCGTGCTAAAGAAGCTGCGAAGCAGGCCATGTGTAATGGGGTCGTTAGAAGGAAGCCTTGGCCAATCGAAGTGTTAGCTGTGTCACCTTGATTCCATGCTCCACCACCGATGCGCGCTTTATAATCGGGGTCAGGGATGACCATGCCTTTCGCCGTAGATGGCAGTTCGTAATTATAGGTTTTGCTCGTATCACTTGGGTTGAGGTTTTTGAGCAGGGGGCGATCCAAACCAAAGCGACGGGCTTCGAGGGCGAGTAATTCGGGTCCAACAGAAAGTCCGACGCGGTAGTTCCAAACGTTACACGAGATAGCCAACATTTTTTCTACATCGACCGGTCCAAAGCCCACGGGCTCGTGTTCTGGGAAATTGCGATTACCCACTCTATAAAAAGCACCGCAATCAAGGACGTCATCCCAATCGACTTTGTGATTACGCATACCGGCGATCGCAGTAATGATTTTAAAAGTCGAACCCGGTGCATAGAGACCTTGGGTTGCACGATTCAGCCAGCCACCCGCAGACTCGATTTCATCGTAGTACTTATTCGTCACACGGTCGGCTAAACGATTGGGGTTAAAGTTAGGCTGGCTGGCCATCGCCAAGATTTCCCCGGTGTTCACATCGAGCATAACGGCGGCTCCAGGCAGGGGGCGGCCCACCGAGTCACGAATGTTACTCAGGGTTTCCTCCGCTGCTTTTTGTATATTAAGATTTAAAGTTAAAACCACTTCACTGCCTTGTACGGGCGAGGTGCTCTGCACTAATTCTTTATTATATCCCGTTGAGGTTTTATTCCATAATTCCCAGCCGCTTGTGCCGCGCAGTGCGTAGTCCATTGTTTCTTCAATACCAGCGGCACCTTTCTTGCCGGTGTAGCGCAATTTCTGAAGGCGTTTTAAAATAGGGTCCGTAAATTCTTCCGAGTTAGGCGGAAGTTCGTCGGTGTCGCGTACATAGCCCAGAACGTGTGCGGCCAAGCTACCATTGGGGTAGGAGCGCACCATGTCGGATTCCAGGGTGATCGGCCCGCCCGAAGGGAATTGCTCGATGAATCGTGCAATGGCTCGATCGCCTTCTTCGGGGGTTTTTGAAATCGTCGAACCAGGGAATGCGAGATCGGAGATCAAGGTGAACTTCATTGCCCGTGATTCACGGAGGTGTTTACGAAGGCTATCAATATTCACGCGTCGCTCAGGATTGTCGCGCAGTGGATAAACTTTATTAGTCCGAGTCTTGTTCAGCTGATAATTGTCATCCACGACAAACCAGATTTTAGAAAGCCAGCGGTTTAAAATATTCACTCGAGCATTCTCTAATAATTTATCGTAATCAGGTTTATCGAAAAAGTTTTCCTGTTTCGCTTGTGATAAGAGTTTTAAATATTCTTTACGGATTTCAGGCTGAAGAACCATAAGGTCAGCCTTCACTCTCCATCGAACACGATTTTCAACGAGCGGCTGTTTATTGCGATCAAAGATAAGCCCGCGTGCGGGTGGACGAATCACAATGCGCTGTGTCTGGTATTCGGCATCACGTGTTAGGTCGCTCGCTTGAAAAATTTGTCGATACATGAGACCGAGGGTGACGTAGACAAACCCAACCATGATTATTCCGGATAGAATCAGGATGCGCCTTGAATTCAGGGGTGCGGACGGCACCGAGATACTTTCTGGTGGCGAGTTTCTCATCTATTGAGTTCAGCTGCCGGCAAGCCGATTGCATCCATAGCCCAGTTTTGTACGGCGGAAATGGGGCTAATTAAAAGTGCAGCAAGAACAGCGGAGAGCCCAACTTGCACGAAGGCCAAATAGAGGAATGTGAAGGTGTCCACTGAGGATGCGGCGTCACATTGGACGTGCGCAACAACGACCCAGACGAGTGTCACCAATGCATTTGCAATCATTGAAGCAAAAAAGACATGAGACTGGCTGCGGAGTGCTTCGCGGTAACTGTGAATGTAGATAGAGAGAAAAACTAAAACGAGGGCGACTGATCCATCGGGAATAGGTCGAAGCGCTTCAAATAAAAAACCAATTGAGGCTGCGAACAAGATACACTGCCAGCGGCGAAGTCGGCGACACGGTGTGACAATCACTGCACCCGATATAAAGAAGCAAAGGCCCCATGAGGCCAGTGAGCTCGAAAGTAAATCAACCCCCAGAAGCCACGGATAGGTTGCGAGTAGGAGTAAGAACCATGCGCCCCGATGGGTCATTTGAATTCCTCCAACTTAAGGAATTCACCAGGTGACATGAGAATCTCGCCAGGCGAAGGGTATTTAGGAATTAACACCGACACTTCATCGATCCGGTCGAGTTCTTTAGATGGCACCATGAAGGCTTCTTTAAAATTCGCTTCAGGTGTCTTTGAGACCTCACCTTCAATTGTTCCAATGATAAGACCTGCGGGAAAAACGCCACCTAGTCCCGTGGTTATAACCTTCGTGACTTCGCCGGCAGGTGGCGAATAGCCAGGAGGGATGACAGAAATTTTTGCACGAGGAGCTGAGAGTGAATTTCCTGCCATGCCGCCGACGTGCACAATGCGTGGCGGTTCATCGCCATCGAGAAATGCGGTACAACGAAAAGTGGGGCTCGTGATTAGGTCGACCTCGCTGACGTTTTGATGCACGACGCTGATGCGGCCGATGACGTGATTGCCGAAAACTACCGGTGCGCCTGGACGAATGCCATCATTGCGTCCTTTGCGAATGATAATGCTTTGCCACCATGAAGAGGTGTCGCGTGAAACCACCCGAGCAACGACCGTCAGGTATTCTGATGATGTGGGGTAGCGCAGCATCTCGCGTAGTCGTGAGTTCTCGCGTCTCATGTCATCCGTGCCCTGTAACTTTAATTCGAGTGCGGCATTGATTCGTGAAAGGTCGCGTGAGGCTGAGATAAGCTCTTCGTCCGTTCGGCTACGTAATTCCCAGTAACGGGAGAGATCGCGCCCTTTGCTCAATAACTGTAAGGCGGGCGCTTGGAATTCAGCAAAGGCTTCACGGTTAAAGCGACGGAATGCAGAAGGTAGCACAACCCATGCTGCGATAAAAACAGCGAGGGCGACGTACGAGGCCTTAGCTCCTTGGCGATTCTTATCCATGGCGGGCCGGCCCGCTTAGATTAGTCGCGGCCGCTCCAGCGGGACGCGTTGGCCAGGATTTTTCCTGTACCATTAACCACTGCACAAAGAGGATCCTCTGCAATAATCACAGGCAGACCTGTTGCTTCGGAGATGGCACGGTCAAGACGACGGATAAGTGCACCGCCACCGGCGATCACAATACCGCGATCTACTAAGTCAGAAGAAAGTTCAGGAGGGATTTTTTCGAGGGAACCCTTGATGGCTTCGATGATCTGATTGATGTTATCAGCCATAGCTTCACGTACTTCTTGTGAAGTGAGGTGGAGGGAGCGGGGGAGACCGGTGATGGTGTCACGTCCGCGTACTTCATAGGTCAATTCTTGCTCAAGGGCGTAGGCAGAACCGATTTTAATCTTAATTTCTTCAGCGGTGCGCTCACCGATTTGGAGGCCGTAGGATTGCTTGATATAGCGAATGATGGATGCATCAAACTCATCGCCACCAACGCGGATCGAACGAGCGTGAACAATACCACCGAGTGAAATGACAGCGACTTCAGTTGTACCGCCACCGATATCAACAATCATCGAAGCGTTAGGTTCTTCAACTGGAAGACCTACACCAATTGCGGATGCAACAGGCTCAGGAATGGTGATGACGTCATCGGCACCAGCACGATAAGCAGAGTCCATCACCGCGCGACGTTCAACGGCTGTGATACCATAAGGAACGGCGACTACGACAGTGAGGTTACTAAAAATGGATTTACGTGCGACCTTACCGATGAAGTAGCGGAGCATATGCTCGCTGATTTCGAAATCGGCGATGACGCCATCTTTCATCGGACGAAGTGCTTGGATATCTCCAGGCGTACGACCTAACATCATCTTCGCTTCATTACCTACGGCGATCGGCTTGCGAGTGCTCGTGCGAATTGCGACTACGCTAGGTTCGCGAAGTACGACGCCGTGATCCTTTAAAAAGACCAGAGTGTTGGCAGTACCTAGGTCGATACCGATGGCTTGGGTGAATAGCCCTGGAAAGCGCTTGAACATCAGTCGTAGTGGTTTCGGTGATAAATAACTTATGAACTGTTTAGTCAAACCCCTTTTAGCCAAAGGCTTAAGCCGGGCGAATGAGGGTAGCCTTGATTTTATTAGGTAAAAGTCGTCCGGCAATCACGCTATCAGCAGCGAAGGTTACAACCAGCCTGTGAGCTTCGCCCCTAAAATCGCCGAACCGAGGATGATGCGATACCACGCAAATGGCGCCATTCCTCGGCGGAGAATAAAACCTACCATCCATTTCACAGAGATGAATGCAGTGACGGCTGCAACCGCGAGTCCAATGGTTGCATTACCGATGGGGTAAATCTGTGTGAGAGCTGGACCGAGCGATGCCATCTTGTAAATCGACGCTGCAGACAAAATTGCAAAGCCGACGAGAAAGGAAAACTCCGTAGCGGCGGCGGTGGAGAGTCCAACCCAACGTCCACCTAAGATTGTGACGAGTGAGCGACTGGTTCCAGGAATGAGCGCAACACATTGGCAGAAGCCGACACCCAAGGCTTGTGTCGGACGCATTTCACTAAGCTCACCAGGTGAGGCTGGATGTGATGCGAGCTTCTTCTCAGCAAAGAAAATCAAGAAGCCACCTAGAATTAGAGCAACCGCAACAATCGTAATACTAAATGGAATGTAATCTTTAGCCAGTAGGCCTACAATCGCTGCGGGAAGGAATGCGAGTGCGATGGAGCGTAGGAGTTTAAACGATTCAGCTTCAAGGCGAACAATTCCGACTATCAGGTTTTTGAATCGTTCGGCAAAGGCGACAATCACGGCTAAGATCGCACCGAGTTGAATTATAATAATATAATCATCAGCGACACGTGACAGGCTGATGCGACGACCTTTGGTATCTTGAACACCTGAAACGAAAATACCTTTATCATTCGGCACGTTTAATAACTCATCGCTGATGATCATGTGGCCGGTCGACGAGACGGGCAAATACTCGGTCGCACCTTCGACGATACCCGTAATTAGCGCACGCTCGGGTGTAAAGTAGGCACGAACCTCAGCGGGGGAGGGGTCATTTGCAAATAAGCCGACGGGCATTAATCCCCCAATTATTAGCAACAAAAGCCAACGACGCATGAAGTGTGAATGTACTCAATCTGCGTGAACGCAAGCCTGTCGATTTGCCCTTGTCGCTTGCGCTTGCGACAACCATTCACTTTATAAGTTCTATTCTCATGTCGGCATCTAGTCTCATTCCAACTCGTGAACCAAGGTTTCAGGTACCTGATGCCCGTGGGCGATTTGGTGAGTTTGGTGGAATGTATGTTCCGGAAACTTTGATGACTCCGCTACAGGAGTTATCGTCGGCTTACGATATCGCACGTCGCGATCCAGTATTCCAGGCTGACTTCACCCGCTTACTCAATGAATTCGCTGGGCGTCCCACGGGTTTATATTTCGCCGAATCACTCACGAAGCACTGCGGTGGTTCCAAAATTTATTTAAAGCGTGAGGACATGCTGCACACCGGTGCACACAAAATTAATAATGCCATCGGTCAGGCTTTGTTAGCCGTGCGCATGGGTAAGAAACGTATCATCGCTGAGACGGGAGCGGGTCAGCACGGTACGGCCACCGCCGCGGTTTGTGCTAAGTTCGGTTTGCAGTGCGTTATTTATATGGGTGCAGCAGATATGGAACGTCAGGCGCTCAATGTATACCGTATGCGTCTCATGGGCGCCGAAGTGCGTGGCGTGGAGGCAGGTCAACGCACCCTTAAGGAAGCGGTTAACGAAGCTATGCGCGATTGGGTCACCAATGTACGCGACACACATTATATTTTAGGAACTGCTTACGGTGCACACCCATACCCAATGATGGTGCGTGATTTCCATCGCATTATCTCAATGGAATCTAAGCAGCAAATGCTACGTGCGGAGAATCGTTTGCCCGATCATGTCGTGGCCTGCGTGGGCGGCGGTTCAAATGCGATCGGTGCTTTCTTTGAGTACCTCGATGAACCCAGCGTACAGCTTACGGGCGTTGAGGCGGGCGGTCGCACCATCAAGCGCGGCGAACATGCGGCACGATTTGCGGGTGGACGTGTGGGCGTGCTCCAAGGTTGCCTAACTCATATTTTACAGGACAGCGAAGGTCAGATTGAAGGTACGCACTCCGTATCAGCCGGTTTAGATTACGCTGCTGTCGGACCCGAGCACGCTTACTATTCTGAGAAAGGTCGTATCGAATACGCCTACGCAACGGACAAAGAATGCTTAGACGCATTTGAATTACTCTCGCGCACGGAAGGAATCATTCCTGCACTTGAATCGAGCCACGCCATTGCGCACGGTTGCAAGGTAGCGGCTGATGGACCGCGCACGAATGTTGTCATGATTAATTTATCTGGTCGTGGTGATAAGGATGTTTGGAGTGCTGCCCGAGCGATGGGCGTTGAAATAAAATTATAAAATGAATCTCCAATCCATGACAGGTTTTGGTCGGGCAGAATTTAAACTGTTCGATAAAAACTTTGCCATCGAGATGGCCTCAGTGAATCAGAAGACGCTGCAGGTTTCCGTCTACGGACCTGAAGAATGGCCGACGCTTGAGTCCTTGGTCACTCAGTGGATTAAATCCAGTATTTATAGGGGTAAAATCACTGTTCGTCTGACAAGTCACGAGCACGATAATCGTGCCAATGCACCTTGGAATGAAGCGAAAATTCAGTCGGCATTGGATGAACTCAGGCACATCGCACATAGGCTGCACGTTCGCTTTGAACCCGACGCTCGCTTGCTCTTAAGTCTAGCAGAAAGCAGACACGCGGATCGCCCTCGAATGCCTCACATCGAAACGTGCGAAGAAATTTTGCATCAGGCTTTTCACACGGCACTCCACCAATTAATTAAAGTGCGACAAACTGAAGGTCGTGCCTTGGCGGCCGATTTACAACAGCGACTTGCTCGCTTGAATGAGCTCGTGCTCGCAATGGAAACTCATGAGAAGGGCGCGCCGGCACGTCATCGCCAAGTCTTGCAAAAACGTTTGAGCGAATCTGGACTCAATATGGATTTTAATGATGAACGCATCTTGCGTGAACTCGCGATATTTGCCGACCGCTGCGACATCACCGAAGAAACCGTTCGTCTCAAGAGTCACTTGGCACAATTTGCGGACGATCTGAAGGGCGATAAAGTAGGTAGAAAATTAGACTTTTTGGTCCAGGAACTTCTAAGAGAAGTGAACACGGTGGGCAGTAAAGCCTCCGAAATCGCCACAACTAAGGCGGTTTTGGAAGCTAAGACCGAAATTGAGCGAATCCGGGAACAGGTACAAAATCTAGAGTAACAATTTGGGGTGTGGTATTGCCTTTGAGGGTTTCCCATGCCTTTGTCTATCAACACTTACGCATCTGGCCATGTCTGACAATCTTACCAAACGAGAAATCGTCCTCAAAATTTTTACTGATAAGGGTTACCCTCAGAAACATATCCGCGACAGCGTTCAGCTTACCCTCGACGCGATCTGCGATGCCTTGCTTTCGGGTCGCGATGTTGAACTGCGCAACTTCGGTGTTTTCCAAGTGCAAGTTCGTAAGCAGCGCGTGGGTCGTAATCCTAATCGCCCAGAGACCGATGTCGTTATTCCTCGTCGTGCAGTAATTAAATTTAAAGCCGGCAAAGAGTTGAAAGCGAAGTTGAAGACCATCGACCTCAATAAGCCGTCATCTGGATCACAATCGAAGGCCGAATAAGTTGGCGCATCTTTCGCCATGGCTGACATTCAATCGCTCCCAGGTTTTCGCGAGTTTTATCCCGAAGAACGTGCCATCCTTGGTCATGTCTTCGAGGTGTGGCGTCGCACCTGCCGTCGTTACGGATTTCGTGAGTGGGAATCGCCCGTACTCGAGCCGTTAGAACTCTTTACCGAAAAATCAGGCGAGGAAATTGTCCGCCAATTATTTAATTTCGAAGACAAAGGTGGTCGCCAAGTAAGTTTGCGCCCCGAGATGACGCCATCACTTGCACGCATGGTCGGAGCCAAGGCTAATGGAATGGCCAAACCGATTCGCTGGTTTGCGATTGGCGAAAACTATCGTTACGAAAAACCACAGAAGGGTCGGCTGCGTGCATTTTACCAACTCAATGCCGATTTACTAGGCGAAGCAGGTCCCACGGCTGACGCTGAACTCATCGCACTCTGTGCCGATTGCCTCATTGGTTTTGGTCTACAGGCAACCGACTTTAAGATTCGTATCTCAGATCGTACGCTTTGGTTTAAGTACCTTGAAAGCCAAGGCGTACCCGAAGCCAATGCATCGGCAGTTCTCGGTGTGGTTGATAAATTAGAGCGTGGTTCGCCCGCTGATCTCTTGCAGGCGATGAATATTGCGCTGGCTGGCACCAAGGTTGATGCCGCTAAATTATTGGCCGACGTTCGTACCTTTGCTGCTATTCGTTCGCTGGATGATTTAACAAAAGTTGCTGGTAGTGACGCTGCGATGCAGGCTCGTTTAACTGAATGGCAGCTTTTGCTTTCAACGATTGCATCACTGGGCTTCAGTGAATGTGTCACCATCGATCTCACAATCGTACGCGGCTTGGCTTATTACACCGGATTTGTTTTCGAAGCTTTCGAAACCAGCGGCGATGCCCGTGCCTTGGCCGGCGGTGGACGTTACGACACTTTAGTGAAGAAGCTCGGTGGCCCTGATTTACCTGCAGTGGGCTTTGGTATGGGCGATGTCACGTTGCGTGATTTGTTGGCCAGCAAGAAACTTATTCCCGCTTACGCCGATGGACCTGACTTCTTTGTGATGGTGCTCGGTAATGATGTGAGACCTTCCGCACTTGAAGACGTCGCTAAGCTACGTCGTGCAGGTTTCCGCGTTGAGTATAACTTACGCGATGGAAAATTCCCGAAACTCATTCAGAGCGCAGAGACGGCGGGTGCTAAATTTGCTTTAATTTACGGAACCGATGAGGTCGCTAAAGGCGTGACGAAGGTGCGGAGTTTGGTGGATCGCAAGGAGGCCGAAGTTCCACGGGCAGATATTATTCCAGCCCTTCGTGCCGTCTTAGAAGAAGGTATGGACGCCATCATTCCATAAGTTGATGCGGGAGCAGAACCGTCAGTACCACAACATGGCCAAGACCGCATCTTGGACTATGGTCTCTCGCGTTTTAGGTTTGGTGCGCGATCAAGTTACGGCTGCGTTCTTTGGAGCGGGCACGGTGGGCGCCGCATTTCTTTTTGCTTTTCAGATCCCCAATCTCTTTCGACGTTTATTGGGCGAGGGTGCTTTGACGGCTGCCGCCGTCCCAGTTTTAGCAGAGCAAACCCAACAAGGTGGAAGTCGCGATGCCTATGGTTTTCTTAATTATGTTATAAAGCGTGTACTGCCTTGGATGCTGGCGATTACCTTACTCGGAATTGGGTTAGCGTTGTTGGGCATGTTGTTTCTGCGTAACCCTAAGTATCAATACGCGGCCGAACTTACCATTTGGTGTATGCCTTATATGCCGCTCATCTGTGTGGCGGCATTATTTACTTCGGCTGTTAACTTAAGCGGACGATTCGGTTTAGCAGAGATCGCCTCATCGGCGCTTAACCTGTGCATGATTTTGGGTATCGGATTTTTCGGAAACTTTTTAGCTGAAACGGATATGGGTAAAGCGCGCTGGCTTTGTGTCGGTGCATTGGCAGGCGGCACGATGCAGCTGCTTATTCCTATGTGGGGCTTGCATCAAGCGGGTTGGCGTAGGCATTTCATGAAGGCTGACGAACAAGCCTGGCACGCATTACGTATCGCGTTTGTACCGGCGGCTCTCGGGGCGGGGATCCTGCAGATTAACTTCCTAATTTCACGAACGTTGGCCTTTAACGTCGATGGTGCCGGCCTCACTTATTACTATATCGCCAATCGCATTGTGGAATTACCCATCGGGCTATTCTCGACCACCATTGCGACGGTCATGTTCCCAGCGATGGCGACAGCCTTTGCGGAGAAGGACTTCGTTAGCATGGGCAGAAACTATGCTCGTGGAATGCGACTCATTATGGCGATCAACATTGCCGCCGCGATGGGCTTTGCCGTTTTCTCGATTAAGATTGTGAAGCTGCTCTTTGAATTTGGACAATTCAATGCTCAGGACTGTGCAAACACTGAAACCGTGCTCGTGCTGTTCTCGTTGGCTATGCCATTCCACGCCATGATTTCGATGGTGACCCGGGCGTTGAATGTGGTGGGTAAGACCAAGGCGACATTTGACGTCGCGATAAAGTCGGTTGCCGTGAACGTGGTCTTTTCGCTTCTTACAGTTTATTTCGGTTATGGAATTATCGGGCTGGCCATAGCGAATGCCATTGCCGCCATCGCGCAGTATTTCTTGTTACGTCGAGAACTTAAGAAATCTTCACCAGAATTTTTCACGGAGAGTTTATTAAAGCCGTTTCTTCTGACGATTGGCGGATCTTTGGTTATGGGTATGGTTGCTTACCAATTCTGTCAGTTATTCTCCAATCTCTGTCAGTCGTGGTTGAACGCAAAAATTAACCTGATGATTAGCATGTCCATCGGTGCCGCCATCGGCGCTTCGTGCTACGCCGCGATCTTATATTACTTCAATTACCCTGAGCGTGACGTCATCGTCAACGCGCTCGAAAAGATTAAAGCTTTCCTGAATCGAGTAGGTGATGCCGCCCGTTCACTTCTTCACCGCTGGCGCCGTCGTTAAGCTGGGGGCCGGTGGTTTAATGCCGTAATACTTTAAGTTTAAGGCCGCCAAGATGGCGATGGTTTCGGTATCAACAACACCATCTACTTTGCGTCCGCGGAAGTGACGCTGGAAAGCCTCGATGGCTAACTTGAGATTACCATCTGAATTATCGTCGAAGGCGTAGCCGTAGGTTTTAAGCATGAGCTTAATCTGGGCCGTAGACGGAATCGACTTCTGGTAGAGCTGACTGCAACGGGCGACTTCGTTGGCATCAGGCCAGGCACCAACGCCAGCGGCTGCTAATTGTTCCCAGGGGAATTTGGAACCCGGATCCACTTTGCGACCGACGGCAATATCGGAGTGTGCGATTACGTTGACCGGACTAATATTGTTTCGACGGACGATGTCTTGGCACAGTCGGATGATTGTTGAAATTTGCGAAGCCGGATAAGGATTCATGTTGCCGTCCAAGTTAACGATCTCGATGCCGATCGAGTGCTGATTCAAACCATTGTAATCTTTCCAGCGGCTCTTGCCGGCATGCGATGTGGAGAAGCATTCGTGTGCCATGCGAAACACCCGAGGCTTAGCTTCGTCGCTGACGAGATAATGAATGCCTACGCGATGGCCCTTGGTCTTACCCTGAAGTGTCTCCATAGCGGAGGGAAGGGCGGTCGCCGTGTGATGGAGGACAAGGCATGTGATCGGCTGTGTCCGGGTTTGAATCGCGGCGCATGGAACGTAACCATCAATCGCGGTCTGGTTGATGGTCTCTCGGTTGGTACTTGCGCCGCCGTTTCCGCTGCTGGCACAGCCCACTAATAAAAAGGAAATACAGATAATTACCCAGACGCGGCTGGACTCATAATATGAGCGATATGTGTCACAATACATACAAAGGGGTGAGATAATGCTTATCCTAGGATAGCCCCCAAGATAATACTATTAATTGCTATATATAACTTGATTTTATTGTATAATTAGTAATTAGACATAATGTATATTGTGCGAAATAGATTAGGATGTGTATCAGGCGTTGCCTTTGTAGGGTTGATTTATGGCTGAGAACGCTCATTTAAATATACCCTATGAAAGTTGCACGTCACATCATCGAGGCACGCCGCGAAGCGATTGCAAAAATGTTAAGCAATGTGGGGTACGTCCCCGTCTTGGAAATCTGTAAACAATTTAATGTCTCCGAGGCCACTGCTCGCCGAGATCTGACCGAGCTCGAGAGTCAGCGTCGACTCACGCGTACACACGGCGGAGCGCTCACAGATTTTAATCGTAACTTCCCACCACTGGATGCTCGCAAGTCTGAGGACGCTGATAGCAAACGTCGGGTCGGTGAAAAAGCTGCATCCCGAGTTAAGGCCGGTATGACCATTTATTTGGATTCAGGTTCGACTGTTTACTTTGCCGCCGAAGCCATCGTTGCTGCTAAGATTCCTGATCTGCAAATCATCACGACCTCGATACCCACTGCGCAACTCGTCGCTAGTTTGCCTGGCGTCGAAGTCTACATCCCAGGCGGTTTATATTTAGCACATCACGCGATGGTCGCTGGTGATCGCACATTGGAAGAAGTCGCTCGCTGGAATTTTGATTTAGCGCTTTTGGGTGCGGAAGGTATTGATGAAAACGGCCTATGGAATTCTCAGCGCGATATCTCGCACCAACAACGCGAAGTCATCCGTCGCAGCGATGAAGTTCTACTTTGCTTAAACAAACTCAAACTGGGTCGCAACGGACCCTGTGCCGTTACACGTGATCTCAATAACCTTTTCTTGGTAATTGATGCCGACGCATCCGCCGTCTCCAAAGCTAAAGTCAAAATCCCCTCTACGCATATCATTTCAGCTTAACCCATTGCTTTTACCCTAAACATGAAATCCAAAGTCATCTACCTCCTTGCCAACGGCGACCTTCGTGCCTCGGCCAACCAAAAGTGTGAAGCTGCTCAGTTAAAAATGGAGCACGACCTCACCCTGGCACTTCGTGCCGAGGGCTACACGGTCAAGCGTGCCCATGGTTACCGCAAAGAAGTTCAGCACAGTTTTATCGATTCGCAAAAATACGGCATCGAAGTTTTTAAGAAGATCCCATCGCACGCTCCAGTGATTGTTGCCGAAGCGGTCTGGCAATATTCTCACCATATTCTTCCCGGCTTACTGACTCACCAAGGTCCTATTCTTACCGTCGCCAATTGGTCAGGCACTTGGCCTGGTCTGGTCGGTATGTTAAACCTCAATGGCTCGATGCTCAAAGCTGGCATAAAGTTCTCCAGTCTATGGAGCGAAGATTTTACCGATAAGCCCTTCCTGAATGGTTTACGCACCTGGCTTAAGAAAGGTGCAGTGACTCACGCCACAAAGCACGTCAACACCCTCACCCGTCCGCTTAATAATCCCGATGCACGTCGTGGCCGCACCTTCGCGCAGAAATTCAAACATGAGAAAGCCATCATGGGTGTTTTCGACGAGGGATGCATGGGTATGTACAACGCCATCATTCCTGATGAATTAATTCACAACACCGGCGTATATAAAGAACGCCTCAGCCAATCCTCGCTTTACGCCGAAATGTTAAAGACGAAGGACAGCGAAGCGGAGAAAGCTTTGAAGTGGTTATTAAAGAAAGGCATGAAGTTCGCTTGGGGTAAGAACGAAAAAACTGAACTCACCCGCCAGCAGACTCTGGCTCAGCTTAAGATGTACATTGCGGCCGTGCGCTTGGCTGATGACTTTGGCTGTGCGACGATTGGTATTCAGTATCAACAAGGTTTGAAAGATTTAGCACCCGCATCCGATCTCGTCGAAGGCCTGCTGAATAATCGCAGCCGCCCTCCTGTCTTTGATCGCAAAAACAAACGCGAACTTTTCAAAGGTGAAGCCCTCCCCCACTTCAACGAAGTCGATGAATGTGCGGGCTTGGATGGACTCATCACTTACAAACTTTGGAATGAATTAGGTTACGAACCCGAGAACACACTTCACGATTTACGCTGGGGTCGCCAATACACCGGTCCATCCGGCAAGCGCACGATTGATGAGTATGTTTGGGTTTTCCTTATCTCGGGTGCCGCGCCCGTACAGCACTTCATCGGTGGATATAAAGGCACCGTATCTGAACGTCAGCCCGCGATGTATTTCCGACTCGGTGGCGGTACGGTGAAAGGTATCTCCAAACCAGGTTGGATTGTTTGGTCGCGGATTTTTGTTCGCGATAATGCCCTGCATTGCGATTTGGGTATCGGTGAAATCATTGAGCTCCCTCGTGCAGAGACCGAAGACCGTTGGAAGCTCACCACATCGCAATGGCCAATCATGCACGCCGTGCTCCCGGGCGTAAGTCGCGATCAGATGATGGCTCGCCACCCTTCTAACCACATTCAGGTGGTTTACGCCCCCTCCCCTGCCGCCGCCCGCCGAGGTTTAATGGCCAAAGCAGCCGCTTTCCAGGAATTGGGTATCAAGGTAGCCCTTTGCGGTAAGTACTAAGATGGTCCCACATTCCACGACCATCGAGGGGTTGCTGAACCTCTCCCACGAAATGGGTTCGCCTGCATTGCGCATGGCCATCCTCGGCGAAGGTAACTCATCCATTCGACTCGATGATGAAACATTCGCGGTGAAAGCATCAGGTACCAACCTCGCACAACTTCGCGCTGAAGATGTGACCGTTTGCCGTTTCGATAAACTGCTACCGCTTTTTGATAAAACCCATTTGGATGATAAAGCGGTAGACCAAGCCTTACTCGATGCGCGTGTCGATTCATCGGCCAAGAAGCCATCGGTCGAAGCGCTGTTCCACGCCTGGTTGCTCAGTCTCCCTGGCGTAAAGTGCGTCGGTCACGTACACGCAATCGCCGTAAATAAAATTCTGTGCTCACCACGCGCCTACGATTTTGCAACGCGCCGAATTTTCCCAGATGAAATCGTAGTCTGCGGAACTGAGTCGGTCTTTGTTCACTACGTGGATCCAGGTTTGGTTCTTGCTAAAGAGATTCGCCAACAAACGTTGGCATTCATTAAACGCACTGGACGTGAACCGAAATTAATTCTTCTAAAGAATCATGGCATCATCGCCCTGGGTTCTTCGCCCAAAGCAGTTATGGGCGCACTCCTGATGGCGGAAAAGGCGGCCGAAATTTTCCTCGGTGCGGCTGCTCTCGGCGGACCTGTGTTCATGGATGGATCTCAAGTTGAACGCATTGCCGGCCGACCCGATGAACATTACCGCCAGAAAATGTTGGGTTTATAATTTCTAGGAACGAACGATGTCTCATTACCTCGCTATAGACCTTGGAGCAGAATCTGGACGGGTGATACGCGGCACCTTGCGTAACGGCCGTCTGGAAATGAAGGAGGTACATCGCTTCCCTAATGGCGCCATCGTCGCTAACGGGACCTTGCGCTGGGATATCATCCGTATCTTCCGTGAAATCCGTATCGGCCTAGCCAAAGGTGCTAAGGGATATAAAATTAAAAGCATCGCATGCGACTCCTGGGGCGTCGACTACGTCCTCACCAAGGGCAACGGCCCGTTGCTCTCGTTGCCATACACTTACCGCGACGAGCGCACGGCACAGTCATTCAAACTCGCCCAGAAAAAAGTTTCACCCCAAGCCATCTTTGAAGCCACGGGTATTGGCTCCATGTCGATTAACACTTTGTATCAATTGATCGATGATGTGGAAAACCGACCCGAGCTCCTGAAGTTTGCGGATAAGTTTTTACTGATTGCGGATTACGTTACTTGGCTACTTTCCGGGCAGGCACGTGCAGAAAAAACTCTCATCTCGGGCAGCCAATGTTGGGACACGCGTCAAAGCAAATGGGCACTGCCTCTACTCAAGAAATTTAAGGTACCCTCGCACCTCCTCGCGAAGCCCGTCGCCCCTGGTACAGCAATTGGAAAAGTCCTGCCGTACTTAGCAAATGAGACCGGACTCAAGAACACGACAGTCGTTGCAACCTGTGCGCATGATACTGCTTCAGCTGTGGCCGCTGTCCCTGCCCTTCCTGGGAATAATTGGGCGTATTTGTCTTCAGGTACTTGGTCGCTGCTAGGTGTTGAACTGCCCAAACCCCTTATCAATCGCGACGTCCTCAAAGCCAATTTTACCAACGAAGTTGGATTTGCAGGCACCACGCGTTTTCTGAAATGCTTAGTGGGTTTATGGATCCTCCAAGAGTGCCGCCGCGAATGGGCATCTAAGGGAGAAGTATCTGACTACAGTAAAATCACCAAGCTCGCACAGGCTGCTCCCGCGTTACGCTCAATTATCCGTCCGGATGATGCACGTTTCGCTAAGATGGGTGATATGGTTAATAAAGTTCAGTCTTACTGCCGTGAAACCAAACAACCAGTGCCGAAGACGCATGGCGAAATCGCACGATGCATTATTGAATCGTTGGCGCTGCTCTACCGAGTTGAGATGGATGGTTTGGAGAAACTTACAAAGCGCAAAATCAACACACTGCATGTGGTCGGCGGTGGTTGCCGCAACGCGCTCTTGAATCAAGCGACCGCAAATGCGACGGGCAGAAATATTGTCGCTGGCCCTGTCGAGGCGACAGCCGCAGGTAATATCCTCGTTCAGGCATATGCACTTAAGGACGTGAAGAACCTCTCACACATCCGACAAATCGTGCGCAACTCTAACGCTTTCGAAAACTATTCACCGGTAGCTGATCATCATTGGTCAAAAGCACTCCAAAAATTCCAAAAACTTCCACGCTCCTAATTTCTTATGTCAAATTACAAACACGTTTCAAACCTCTGGAATGACGCCGATGCTAACAAGCTCGATGGCGTCGCTCGTTTGGTCTACCGATCCAATCAACTCGGTGCAGACCAGCGCATCACCAATACCGGTGGTGGAAATACGTCCTCAAAGCTCGTC
The DNA here is from genome assembly GCA_947378845.1 of Opitutia bacterium. Classification (GTDB taxonomy): domain Bacteria; phylum Verrucomicrobiota; class Verrucomicrobiia; order Opitutales; family UBA953; genus UBA953. The sequence goes on from CANCLQ010000001.1 coordinate 70,973, forward strand.
GAGAAGGATCCGCTGACTGGCAAGGATACGATCGTACTGTGGGTTAAAGGCTCGGGTGGAGATTTACGTACGAGCAAGCGCGACAACTTCTCTTCACTCTATCAAGACAAGTTAATCGCCTTACAGTCCATCTACGCCAGCCGTAGTGATAAAGGTCTCAAATCAAAGGCTGAAGATGATATGGTCGGAATGTACAATCACACGACATTCAATCTGAACCCGCGCGCATCATCGATTGATACGCCGTTGCATAGCTTCCTTCCGGGCAAGCACGTCGATCACATGCATCCTAACGCGATTATCTCGATCGCTGCCTCCAAGAATTGCGAAGCGCTGACTCAACAAATTTTCGGCGGTAAAATGGCTTACGTGAAGTGGATGCGACCGGGCTTTGAACTCGGCTTAGCGATGCAAACCATCGCCCAGAAACAACCCAACGTCCGTGCCATTATGATGGGCCAACATGGTTTTATATCGTGGGACGATAATGATAAGGCCTGCTATGAACTGACATTGTCATTCATCGAACAGGCCGCCGAGTTCATTGAATCCAAGTACCAAGCCAAAGGTGGCGATGCCAAAGCATTCGGTGGTGCCAAGTATCAAACCTTAGAACCCACTGCACGTCATTCCACCCTCGCGACCATCCTCCCTTGGTTACGCGGTCAGGTGGGCAAAGAAAAACGCATGGTCGGAACCATTCAAGACGATGCCAAGATTCTGCGGTTCGTTAATTCTAACGACGCACCACGTTTGGCTGAATTAGGTACATCTTGCCCCGATCACTTCCTGCGTACGAAAATCAAACCACTCTATGTAGCTTGGAATCCGCAGTCCGAAGATGTTGCAGCGCTTAAAGCGAAACTTGCAGCTGGCCTAACTCAATACCGTAAAGACTACGCCGCTTACTACCAAAGTTGTAAGCACGCTAACTCACCAGCAATGCGCGATGCTAACCCGACAGTCATTCTCATTCCTGGTTTAGGTATGATTGCTTGGGGTAAGGATAAGTCTGAATCACGTGTCACCGCGGAATTTTATAACTGCGCAGTGGAAGTGATGCGTGGTGCCGAAGCAATCGATACGTATGTTGCGCTACCTCAACAAGAGGCATTCGATATTGAATACTGGCTGCTTGAGGAAGCTAAACTCAAACGCATGCCGGCCGAAAAGGAACTCGCTCGACAAGTTATTATCGTCGTTGGTGCTGGTTCTGGCATTGGCAAAGAAACCGCCCACCGACTCGTCAAAGAAGGTGCGCACATCGTTTGCGTGGATAAGAATGTCGAAGCCGCACAAGCGACAGCCAAGGAGATCACTGACCAATACGGTATCGGTATCGGTGTAGCGGGTACGGGAGTTTCTAATTGTGGTCCATCTATCGGTCTGAGCGGTGACATTATGGACCGTGCTTCAATTCGTCGCATGATCGATGAAGTAGCCCTCGCCTATGGTGGTTTCGATTCCATTTGCGTGACCGCGGGTATCTTCGTTTCGCCTGACACCACGGGACATATCCCAGACGACAAATGGGCACTCACCTTTGCATTGAATGTCACAGGAAGTTACTTGGTCGCCGATGAAGCATTCAAAACCTGGAAGGAGCAAGGCCTCCGCGGTAATCTCGTTCTCACCACCAGTGCTAATGCAGTTGTGGCTAAGAAGGGCTCAGTTGCTTACGACACTTCTAAGGCCGCCGCTAATCACTTGGTACGGGAATTAGCTATGGAGTTGGCTCCCCTTGTGCGTGTTAACGGAGTCGCACCCGCAACTGTCGTTCAAGGCTCTGCGATGTTCCCGCGCGACCGAGTGATTGCATCACTTGCGAAGTATAACATTCCTTATACTGATGATGAAGCAAGCGAGTCGCTCACCACTAAGTTGTCCCAATTCTACGCTGAACGTACGCTCACGAAAAATCCGATCACCCCTGCTGACCAAGCCGAAGCATACTTCTTACTCGTGACACAACGCCTTAATAAAACCACCGGACAGGTGATCACTGTCGACGGTGGCTTACACGAAGCCTTCTTACGCTAAAGCGTGCGCATCTCTCTTTTCATTCCTTGTTTCGTCGACCAACTTGCCCCTCAGGTAGGCTTGGCGTCGGTAAAGGTTTTAAAAAAGCTTGGGCACGAAATTGAGTTTCGCTCTGAACAAACCTGCTGCGGTCAACCGTCCTTCAACTCAGGTCAGTGGGATGTCGCGCGTGAAGGTGCAATTCGCACACTCAAAGTTTTCCGTGATGCCGAGGTCGTTGTTGGTCCCTCTGGTTCATGCGTGGCGATGATTAAGAAGTTTTACCCTGAATTACTTAAAAATACATCGCATGCCGCTGAGGCAGATGCATTGGCCCAACGCACCTTTGAATTTTCTGAATTCATTGTACGCAAATTAGGAATCACCGACGTTGGTGCATCGCTTAAGAAGAAAGTAACCTACCACGACGGTTGCCACGCGATGCGTGAATTGCGTATAAAAGAAGAGCCACGCCAATTACTTAGAGCGGTGCGAGGTTTAGAATTAATAGAGACTGAAGAATCAGAATCCTGTTGCGGCTTCGGTGGACTATTCGCCGTGAAGTTCCCCATGATTTCGACCGCCATGGTGCAAGTTAAAGGGGGTGCCCTCGCACGCACGGGAGCTGATTATGTAGTTTCATCTGATCCGTCCTGCTTATTGCAAATCGGTGGTTGGCTGACTCGTGAAGGTAAGCCTATTCGCCCGATGCACATTGCCGAAGTTCTGGCCGAAGGGCTCACACAATAATGTCTAACGCGAAAGACATTTTCCTTAAAGAAGCCACTACGGCTTCGGCCGATGGTCCACAGCGGATATTTATCAATAAGGCGCTCGGCGGATATTACGCTAATCGTGATATCCAGAAAGCACGTTATCGTGATTGGGAAAAGGCTCGTGATGCCGCTTCATTGGCGAAGTGGACGGCCGTTAATGACTTGGCCAATACCTTAGAAACTTTCGTCAAAAAATTCGAAGGCAATGGCGGCAAGGTGCACTGGGCACGAGACGCTGCTGAGGCTCGTAACATCATTCTTAAACTTATCGCCGACGCTAAAGCTAAGGCTGTCGTAAAATCTAAATGCATGACGACTGAGGAAATTCACCTCAACGACGCATTAGAAAAAGCCGGCTACAGTGTGGTTGAAAGCGACCTCGGAGAATTCATTCAACAATTACGAGGCGAAGCACCCTATCACTTCGTCTTCCCGTGCATGCATGTGAAGCGTGAGGAAATCAGTGCACTCTTCACTAAGCACCTGGGGACTGCGCCGACTAACAGCCCAGAGGAATTGACGATGATTGCCCGCCGTCACCTCCGTCAGCTCTACGTAGATGCCGACGTCGGTATCACCGGTGCTAATTTCTTAATCGCTGAGACGGGTCAGATATCGATCACGGAAAACGAAGGAAACGCCCGACTCACTGCCGCCCTTCCCCGCGTGCATATTGCTTTATCGGGCATAGAAAAGGTAGTTAAGAATCTCGATGACCTTTCGGTACTTCTGCCGATGCTTGCGACCGCTGGTGCGGGTCAGCCGATGACTTGTTATAATACTTTATATAGCGGGCCGCAGCAGCCGGGTGAGTGCGATGGACCTAAAGAATTTCACTTGGTGTTACTCGACAATGCTCGCACGCAATTGCTGGCCGACCCTGAGCAGCGCGATGCCTTACACTGCATTCGTTGTGGAGCCTGTTTAAATGTCTGCCCAATTTTCAAAAACATCGGCGGTCTGGCTTACGGCACTACTTACCAGGGCCCCATTGGCTCGGTCATCACACCGCACCTGCGAGGATTAGAGCAATGGAATCACTTATCGGGTGCATCGAGTTTATGTGGTGCTTGTACTGATGCCTGCCCAGTGCGCATTGATCTGCATCACCACTTACTTCACAACCGTCGTAACGCTAATCAAGCTTCACCTAACTTGTTTGATCGCCTGTTCCACCGCGGTTTTAATTTCGTGATTTCTCGTCCACGACTCTTTGCCTTTGGTGGCCGCGTATTCCGTTTTACCCTCCCAGTTTTAAAGAAAATCCCTCTGCCTTATCTTAGTGCTTGGTTAAAGACGCGCGATCTGCCGCCTGCCCCTGCACAATCGTTCCGCGAGCAATGGAAGGAGTCTAACCATGGCTAATGCACGCGAAGAAATACTCGGTCGTATCCGTGAAGCACTTAAAGTGACCGCACCAAAGCCTCACTTTAAAAGTGAGTCACATGGAGCAACTCATTCCATTAATGCTAAGCCCTGGCTGCCGGATGGCGGCGAGACCGAGTCCGCACGACTTGAATTGTTGTCGGAAAATCTTGCGAAGCTTAAAGCGAATCTGATTCGAGTTCCGAATGCGGCTGCGGCCAACCAGGCGTTAGCCCAAATTTCACAAACAAAGAATTGGAAGAAAGTCGCGTATCATTCTCATCCATTAGTTTCGCCAGCTGCCGAAGCGCTGCCTTGCGAAAAATGGGAAGTCGGTGCTTCGCTGGATAAACAGAAACTTGAAGGCTGCGACGCAGGCGTCACAAGTTGTGAAGCACTGGTCTCACAGTTGGGCTCGATTCTGGTTTCAAGCGAATCATCTGGCGGTAGATCGCTTTCAATCCTGCCTCATGTGCACGTGGTCATTGCCACTACTGATCAAGTTGTTGCCGACCTCGAAACATGCTTTAAGCAAGTCCTGGAAAAGCACCGGTCTAAGCTCCCCAGCATGCTTTCGTTTATCACTGGGCCAAGTCGCACCGGAGATATTGAACGTATTCTTGTTTTAGGTGCTCACGGACCCAAAGAGCTGTACGTTATTCTGATAGGTTAGAATATTCGCTAATGAGCATCAAAAGGTAGTTTTGAGCCTTTATTTATTGGGTTAAATGCATACCGCTATTTACGAATCGTTAGGCCTTACAAATATTTTGCGAACAGACATTGACTCTATGCGAGCATGCCTCAATCCCAACCTTTCGCATGCAGAATTTCGCGAGTCAGTGCCTGGATCAGACCAAGGCCCTCCTTAAACTAAATCTCGGTTCCATCTCAGCCGATGGCAACGTCATCCCCGTCGATGGTGAAGTGTCGCGCGCCGATGAGCCTGGTCACGTTGCCCTCGCCTTCGGCGAGTACTTCCGTGCCACAGGCGAACTCACCTTAGAGCGTCAAAACATTCCTGAAATTGTTGCCCGCACTATCACGGCACAAGTTCGTCTATCAAAAGGTTCAGATAACGGCATGGCTTTCGCTTGCCTAGGTCTCTTAGCTTTCGGACCTACACGTGAGCGTAATGTGGTCTGGGCTATACTGGATGAACCCACACGTAAGCTCATTGATGAACGCCTAGCGGTCACCCTTGATCACCACGACCACGTTCAAGCTTTCGATATCGCTAAGGCAGTTTGCCGCGCCTCCTTTGGCCTGAGCAAGAAGGATGAAACCGGCATGCTCTTGGATCGTTTTATTGAACGCCTGACCGCTGCTTCAACTGGTGGATTTCATGATGATGCTTCCAAAGCTGCGAACGCTGATAATTTAGGCGGTGCCTTTGATTTATATGGTATCGTATCGGTAATTTTCATCCGTCAAGCCCTTCAGCTCCACGCGAACATTCAATTGCGCGACTCGAAGTTACCTAAGCTTCGTACGATTGCAGAGAAATACCTTCGTATCATCCTTGAGACGGTTCGTGAAGATGGACTTGGCTGGTCGTACGGACGTGGTATCGGTGCCTACGGTCAAATGCATTGTATCACACTGCTCCTGCAGGCACTGCGCGATCGCTGGATTGCTTCCGATAAAGAGCCATTGGCTCGTGACTTAATCCGTCGCTTGTACGCCAACTTTTTCACTACTTTCTTCGACATGGAGCACGGCGTGATTGTCGTTCGTGATGCCGAGCGTGATACGATTCCTGGACACACGACGCGTATGGCTAACTTTGATGCTGCACGTTACCTTTCACAGTGGTCTCGACTCGCTAAGACGGCAGGTGGAAGCATGGAAATTCATCGTGCTGCTCAGAAGAATGCGATTTGCCGCCTCTACTCATTTGATAAGAATCTTAAAAAGGAACAAGGTTTGTTAGCCTACAGTGATCCTAATTCGGGCATGCACATTGTCATTCCTGTCGTTTCAGGTGGTATTCATAAATACTCTGACTCACTCGCCTTCCCTCACATGCCAGGCGTTTTCGATTGGCCGTCTAATTTCTATACATCGCCGTTTATTCCTGAATTCACAATCGGAGATAAAGTATTCACGCCCTCATTCTACGGAAAGAATCTTCAAGTCGTAATGGGGACCAAGGCTGGCACCTACCACTTCCGCTACGACCAACCCGAACTTATCGAGAATAATGAAAAGATGAGCAGCGGTGTTGGCGCGTTGAAGGTCGACTGGGAACTTGCTGGTGGCAGAATTGTCGGACGATTCACTTTAACCCCTAAGACGAATCTCATTTTAAATAATTTCCGTCTGGTTCTACCCATCGCCGCACCACATAGCCGTATGACTCCAGGCAATGCGATTACTGTCGGTCAGGAATCGTTCCGTGCCGAAGTTTTACGTGATGATTTCCATGCTGAATGGCTTGAGACAAAAGTGGTCTCTGATGACAGCAAGCACCGCACCATCTGGGGCAAGGTTCACTTTTACCAAATCCTTGAACGTAATAAGACGATGAATTTAAGGGCCGGCACAGGATACAGCTTTGAAATCGCCTATCAGCCGGACATTCAGCGCTTAGGTTAAGTCAAAGTAGTTCCAAAACTCGGCTTCGGTGTTGTCCTTTGCGTAAGTGCTCCCTAGTTATCTGAGACTTGTATGCCGCGTCCGTTTTACATCACGACTGCCATCGATTATGCCAATGGAGCACCGCACTTGGGTCATGCTTACGAAAAGGTTCTGGCTGATATAATTGCTCGTTATCAACGCTTTCAAGGTCGTCCCGTTCATTTTCTCACAGGTTTAGACGAACATGGACAGAAGGTTCAACAGACGGCACTTAAGCGTCAATTGGCACCACAGGACTTGGTCGATGATATCGCTATCGTCTTTCAAGAGATGCTCAAGAACCTGAATATTTCTAACGACGACTACATTCGCACCACTGAACCCCGTCACCAAGAAGTAGTCCAAGATTTCCTGCAGAAGTTATATGATCAGGGTCTCATTTATAAAGGACAGAAGACCGACTGGTACTCTACGCGCCAAGAGCAGTTCCTGACTGATAAGGATCGTGACGAGAATGGCGACTGGCCAGAAATTTTCGGTGAAGTCACGCAGACTACTGAAGAAAATTATTATTTTAAATTATCTCAATTCCAACCATGGCTGATTGAGCATATTCAATCGCATCCTGATTTCATCAATCCACGCTTCCGCCAAAAACAGGTACTCGAGTTCCTGAAGGAGCCGATGAACGACCTCTGTATTTCGCGTCCAAAATCACGTCTCACCTGGGGTATTGAATTACCTTTTGATCGTAATTTCGTCACTTACGTCTGGTTCGACGCATTAACCAATTACTATTCAGCTGTCGCCAAGAAGGGGCTTTGGCCAGCCGACATGCATGTCATTGGCAAAGACATCCTCTCCCCTCCCCATGCGGTCTACTGGCCATGTATGTTGAAGGCGCTCAACATCGAGCCACCTAAACAATTACTCGTTCATGGCTGGTGGACCATTAATGCACAGAAGGCCTCCAAGAGCACCGGAAACGCATCGGAAACTCTCAGCTTAGTTCAATCACACGGTGCTGATGCCTTCCGCTTCTACCTTTGTCGCGACATGGTGGTCGGACAAGATGCCGACTTCTCTATTAAGACATTCGGCGAGCGTTATAAATCTGAATTGAGCAACAACCTTGGCAACCTTGTTAACCGATTATTGAATATGGTCGGTCGAAGTTACGCTGGCGTTATCCCTGCCCCCAATACGGAGGATGATTTAGAAAAAGCGCTCAAAGATCTTTGGGTAATTACAGAACGAAAAGTCATCGCCGCTTTTGATGAATGCCAAATCAGTCATGCCATCGAATCACTTTGGGTTTTCATCAGTGCGATGAATGCCTACATCGACACGCGTGCCCCATGGAAGCTGGCGAAGTCAACCGAGGCTTCAGATCGTGCTAAATTAGAATCCTGCTTAGCTTACGTTGCTGAAGGACTCCGTCTCGCTGCTACGATTTTATCTCCGGTCATGCCTGAGACTTGTGAGAAATTACTACACAATATCGGAGCCGATCCGGTTAAAGCTTTTGCGGGTCAACTGACATGGTCTAATGCCTGCGTTGGCCGAAAGGTTTCGGAGCGTTGTATCTTGTTCCCGCCCATCGAACCCAAGGCTGAAGCAACCAAAGAATAATTTTCCCGTGACGATACTCACTCACAGTGAATTAAAGGAGGCCTTAATCGCTGCCCATAGTGAGAACGCAGACTATCAATTCGTGTCGTACCAGTTTCAGGTCGCTGCCCTGGATCCACTCGCTGTTCTTGAAACCTTAAATGAACCCGCCCCGCGCGGTTATTTTGAAACCCCTTCACGACGCCGTGCTCATGCCGCAGGAAATCCTATTGCCGAGTGGAAAGGTACTGGCGCGGATCGCTTCACCGAAGCTGATAAATGGTTAAAGAAACTTTCATCGTCGGTTATCTCAGTGGGCGAAGCACCAAGAGTAATCGCTACCTTCCCTTTTTACGCTGGTGACTCCAACCAGGGAATACCTTCGCACCTCTTTCTACCGGCGTGGCAGATTATCACCGAAGATGGTGTGACGCGTGTCATTTTAATCGAAAAAAATGACCAAGGTACCGCCGAGCGCCTCGCAGAACGCGCCGAAAAATTCAGACACTTCACCTATCACCACTCCAAGGCCAACCACAGCGCAACCGTCCCGACTGTTCTCAGTGAGGTCGGTGGCGGATGGTTTCCGTCTGCGGTGACTCGTGCGACAGAACTCATCAAAGATGGTTCGTTTGAGAAAATCGTTTTATCGCGTGCGTTTGATTGGCGTCGTTCGAGTGCATTCAATACCTACGCTAGCCTGCACCGCTTGCGCCAAGCCAATCCCAGCTGCCACACCTTCTTAGTTGATGAACCCGATGGTGCATTAGTTGGAGCCTCTCCCGAAACTCTGCTTTCATTGTTTGATGGTGAAGTACGCTCTGAAGCAGTTGCTGGAACGACCAGACGCGGAGAGTCAGCCTCAGAAGACGCCAGCCTCGCTGAAGCACTTCTTGCCAGCGATAAAGACCGTCGTGAACACAGCGCTGTCACCGCTTCAATCCTCCGACGTCTGCGTATGACAGGAGTCTTGGCCGCCGCATCGCGACCCGCCGAACTTCTTCGCCTCGGCAATGTGATGCACATCCGGACGCCGATTGTAGGCACAATGCCAGCAGACCAACGTTTTCTTATTATCGCTGGAGAACTTCACCCTACGCCTGCGGTTGGCGGTAAGCCGCGCGACCTAGCCTTACCCTTCATTCCAGGCTTTGAGCCACATCAACGTGGACTATACACCGGCGCAGTGGGTTGGATCAGTCTCGATGGACAGTCAGGCAAACTCTTCGTTGCGCTGCGTTGTGCTAGGATTCAAGGGAATGCAGCTCGTGCCTTTGCAGGTGCTGGCATTGTAGCCGGTTCCGACCCTGCCGCTGAAACCATTGAAACCGAAATGAAGTTGCGGACAATTTTAGAGGCCTTGGTTTGATGAAAATCATTCTCCAACGAGTCACGAATGCTTCAGTGAGCGTCGATCAACACGTTGTGAGTCAAATCAATCAAGGTTACCTTTTGTTAGTGGGCGTTGGCTCCGAAGATACCGAACACGCGGTCAAAAAATCGGCCGATAATATTTTGAAATTAAGGCTTATGCCTGATGCCAATGGAAAGCTTGGCATTAATATCATAGATCACGGCGGCGATATCTTAGCCGTTAGTCAATTCACGCTCTACGCCGACTTCAGTAAAGGCAATCGCCCCTCCTTTCATCAGGCTGCGCCACCGGATATTGCCCGAAATTTATTTTCATATTTTATATCCGAACTTGAGAGAAGTTTGGGTAAAAAGGTTCATCAGGGTGTCTTTGGTGCCGATATGAAAGTCACGCTCTGTAACGATGGCCCCGTTACCATTAGCCTTTAATCGATATAACTAGATTATGATTTTCTTTGCCTCAGGCAGAGTTTTAACCGTTTTATTGTCCTGACCATGCTCTCCATCCGCATCATTCCATGCCTCGATGTACACGCTGGTCGCGTCGTAAAAGGCGTGAAGTTTCAAGAGTTACGGGATGCAGGCGACCCTGTTGCCGTGGCTGCAGCGTATGAAGCACAAGGTGCAGATGAATTGGTATTCCTCGATATCACTGCTTCGAGCGACAATCGAAAAACCATGGTCGATGTCATTGAGCGAACCGCCGACCAAATTTTCATGCCCCTCACAGTTGGCGGTGGGCTGCGTTCGATTGACGATATTCGCATCATGCTTAACGCGGGTGCAGATAAAATTTCCCTTAATACATCTGCAGTTCAAAATCCTGAACTTATTCTTAATTCGTCACGTAAATTCGGAAGCCAGTGTATCGTGGTAGCAATCGACGCTAAAAAAGTAGCTCCCAATAAATGGGAAGTCTTTACACATGGCGGACGTAAACCCACGGGCATCGACGTCATCACGTGGGCACAAAAAGTTCAGAAATATGGCGCCGGAGAAATCCTCCTCACGAGTATGGATCGCGATGGCGTGGCGGATGGATACGATGTTGAATTATGCAAACGGGTCTCTGAGACCGTTGAAGTCCCTGTTATCGCCTCAGGTGGAGCGGGTGCACTCGAGCACCTCGCTGAGGTTGTTAAACGCGGCGGTGCGAGTGCAGTTTTAGCTGCTAGTATTTTCCACTTTGGCACCTTTACCGTTCGTCAGGCCAAGGAGCACTTACGTCAGCAAGGAATATCGGTCAGACTGTAGGTGGCTCGGCTTTGGGCATCACAAGGACTTTGTCCATGCGGTGACCGTCCATATCCAACACCTCAAAGACATGGCTTAGTGCCTCAATGCGGTCACCTTCTACAGGTATCCGACCCAGCGCGCGCATCATGAAGCCTGAGACGGTAGAGAAGCGCCCAGTGCCCTCTCCGGGGAAACGACCCACGAGGCCGGTTGATTCCCTGAAATCATCGAGTGAAATAATCGCGTCCACAATCCAGCTTCCATCTTCACGTCGGCGGACAGGTTTATTCTGCATTCCTGGCGATCCCTCGGTTGGTAATTCACCGACAACCGATTCCAAAACATCATTGAGCGATACCACACCCTTAACCTGTCCGAACTCATCCACAACCAATGCGAGGTGAATCTTTTCATTGCGGAAACGCTCCAGCAATTGGGTACCACTGATGGATGGACTCACGGTGGGCGCCTCGGTGAGTAAATCTTTAATAACGGCGGTGCCTGCTAAGGATAAGTTAGCCCATAAACGCTTAACGGAAATCACACCAAGTGGACGATCAGGCGAGCCACGAAAAACCGGGAACCAAGTGTGACCTGAGGCAACAATCTTACGCCAGTTAATCTCTTCTGGGTCGTCGAGGTTAAGCCATACGACTCGGTTGCTTGGCGTCATTAATTGTGAAGCCGTAATTCCGTCCATCGAGAGCGCACCGTGCACCATCCGGTGTTCGCTGGCATGTAGTACGCCTGACGCCATACCTTGATCCACCATCATTCTTAATTCATCTTCCGAAACGGTTTCTTCGGCAGTTCGGCGACGACCAAAAATTCGCAAAATAATATCTGCACTGCCGCTCATCGTATTAACTAAGGGTGAAGCCAACCAGGACATCGCAGCCATGGGACGCGACAGTAGAACAGCGAATGACTCTGGATTCGAGAGTCCGATTCGTTTTGGTACGATTTCCGCGCAAATAATCGTCAATGATCCAATTAAAAATGATACGAGTCCGCGTGAGACCTCTTCCGCGTGAGCCATAACCCAGGGCATAGATGCTGACGACTTAAGCAAAGGCGCAAAACTCATTGCGAGAGGCTGACCTCCGTAGGTTGCCGCAATAATACTACCAAAGGTTAGCCCAACTTGGACGGTGGAGAGAAACTTAGTTGGGTTGGCCAATAATTCTAATGCTTTCTTGGCACCACGATCCCCGCTCTCGGCCATGCGCGCTAATTTGCGACGGTTAGACGAAACTAAGGCCATCTCCGAAAGCTCGAAGAGGCCAATCATCATCCAGCAGGCAAATAGAAGGAAAAATTCCACTAAATAAACTGAATAGAACTGCTAGCTTTCAGTCAAATCCGCTTGTTGCCCTGCCCTAACACCCTAGGGTAAATCCGAATGGCGACACAGCATTATGATGCAATTATTGTCGGAAGTGGCATCGGGGGCCTGAGTTTTGCACTCAATTTGGCCAACCGGGGGCTATCTGTCGCTATTGTTACAAAAAAAACCAGTTCGGAATCGAACACTAATTGGGCGCAAGGTGGCATCGCATGTGTGACTGATGAGACGGACGACTTCTCGAGTCATATTAAAGACACACTCAGTGCGGGCGACGGCTTGTGTGATATAAAATCCGTTGAACATATTATTAAAGGCGGACCCGCTCGCGTGGCCGAACTGATTCAATGGGGCGTACAATTTGAAAACGGTGCGAATGGTAGACCAGATCTCGGGCGCGAAGGTGGACACTCTCAGCGCCGAATCCTCCATGCACGTGACATGACTGGTCGCGCAATTGAATCGGCATTGCTCAAGGCGGTTAGCCTACAATCTAAAGTTGAGACTCTCGAATACCATTTCGCGATCGACCTTATCACTCTGGCCAAAATCGGTAAGTGTTCAATCGGCTCACCTGATGATCGTGTCATTGGTCTGCATGTTTTAGACACTCGAGCCGGAAAAGTTAAAACCCTCTCCGCTTCAGTCGTCGTCTTGGCTACCGGCGGCATCGGTCAGGTTTATCAATTTACTACTAATCCTGATATCGCCACGGGTGATGGCATCGCGATGGCGTATCGTGCGGGTGCAGAGATCCGCGACATGGAAATGGTACAGTTCCATCCTACGGCACTCAAGGCTCCTGATGGTAGTCGCGCCCTTATTTCAGAGGCCGTACGCGGCGAGGGAGCTATTCTTCGCGATATCAATGGGCGTGCCTTCATGAAGGATTTTCATCCGATGGGTGATCTCGCTCCTCGTGATGTTGTGGCACGTGCCATCGATTCAGTAATGAAAAAAGAAGGATCGCCTCACGTGTTGCTCGATGCACGCGAAGTCGCGAAGGGTCACTTTGCAGAGAGGTTCCCGCATATCTATGCGACTTGTCTGAAGGCTGGTTTCGACCTAACCAAAGAGCCCATACCGGTTGTTCCAGCTGCACATTACCTTTGCGGCGGTGTTAAGACCGACCTCAAAGGACAAACCACCCTCAATCGTTTGTTCGCCGTCGGTGAAGTCGCCTGCACAGGTCTACATGGGGCCAACCGCCTTGCATCTAATTCTCTACTCGAAGCCGTCGTCTTAGCTCACGACGGTGCATTAGCCGCGATTGATGTGATAGAAAAAACCAAACCTGAAACTTATTCGCTTCCCGCTTGGATCGATGGTTCCGCAGGCAATCCAGATGAACGAGTCGTACTCACACACAATTGGGATGAACTCCGCCGCACAATGTGGGACTACGTCGGAATTGTTCGTTCCACTAAGCGACTTAAGCGCGCGCAGACTCGCGTGGGAACCCTCAACGGTGAAATCGCCGAATACTATTGGAACTTCCGCGTCGAACCTCGCTTGTTGGAATTACGTAACTTAATTCAAGTTGCTGAACTCGTTATCCAGTGCGCCCTGCAACGCCACGAAAGTCGCGGACTTCATTACACTCTGGATTTCCCTAATAAAGATTCGGAGGCAAAACACACCTCCACCCGCCGTCTGTCGATTAAGCCATGAAAATTTGTGTAGTGGGGTCTGGAGCCGTGGGTGGCTGGTACGCTGGGCTCTTAGCTGAGGCGGGCCACGAAGTGCATTGTATCAGTCGCACTGATTTTACAGTTATTAATGATCGAGGCTTAATCCTGAGAGACACCCAAGGTGAGCGAACGGTGAAAGTGGCATCGGCCCGACCCAGTGCCAATGATATCGGTCAATGCGACCTTGTTGTCGTCGCCGCAAAGACTACAGCCAATCCAAGTATTGAGCCGTTAATCAAACCACTCATTGGTGCCCAAACCATCCTTCTCACCTTGCAGAACGGGATGGGCAATGTGGAAGTATTCACCGCTTTTATTCCGAGTAAACGTGTCGTAGCTGGACTGTGCTTCGTTTGTATTAATCGAACAGCGCCAGGCGTCATCAGTAACACCATGCGTGGGTATGTAAAAATGGCGGCAGCCGTAGGTGAATCTAATCCTGCCGTAGACTTATGCGTTAAAATTTTCCGCGATGCGGGCGTGGAGTGCGACAGTGAGCCCTCATTGAATTCGGTGCTCTGGAAAAAGTTATGTTGGAATATTCCATTCAACGGTCTCGCTATTGCGGCCGGTGGTATCACGACCGATCTGATCCTGAATAATCCGGAGCTTCTGCAGCGATCTCACAAGCTCATGGAGGAAGTCCGTGAAGCTGCGCGACTCTGTGGTGCACCTTTTTCTCAAAATCACATCGACAAACAATTCGCAGTCACTGCTGGCATGGGCGCTTATCGTCCGTCTAGCCTCATTGATTACCTTGAAGGCCGCGATGTGGAGGTCGATGCGCTCTGGGGCATTCCTCACCAACGTGGCACTGCCGCTGGGGCAAAGATGCCCGAACTCAATAAGCTCAAAGACGAGATTCAGGCGAAGCTTTCAGCCCGAAATACTAAACGATCTTAATTTACTCCACCGCAGCGACAGCTGTAGGCATTCGTGAAAGAATAGATGCAACTTCAGCGTGGGCACGTGTCTGATTCCAAAATGCGACTGGCACAGCTGGACCGGAATTACCCGAAAATATTCTTTGTCCCTGTTTATTAAAAAGGGTCATCGATAACGACATTGGATTGTCGGCTGAACTACTGTTCGAGCTGGGGGCAACTTGCCAAGACATACGCAAAACTCCTTCAGCCGAATTCTTCGAACTAACCACAACGTATCCGTGACGAGTTAATTCAATTGCAGCAGATTCAAATGCTGTAGGCGTAATCATTTCCGCCGTCTGATTAGAAGTCTGATGTGACTTTTCGATGAAAACTCGCTTCACACTCGCGACTTTTGAACGGCTGCCATTCGCA
Organism: Opitutia bacterium; assembly: GCA_947378845.1. GTDB lineage: Bacteria > Verrucomicrobiota > Verrucomicrobiia > Opitutales > UBA953 > UBA953. Next base: position 86,271 of record CANCLQ010000001.1, read on the forward strand.
CAACCGATGAGTGCAATGCCTAAGATGAGGCAACTGAGCCAAGCTCGGGGCACGAAAAGCATTCAAGTTTATTAGCCCACCCCACCCCAACCTCAAGTCGGGAGATGGTGGTATCCAAAATATAACCAGCGTTTTTCACAGAAAATTGTGAATAAAACGAGTTTTAGTGGTGGTTTACATCCCTGGAAGAATAAAACCTAATCGCCGCATGCCCGAGCTCAAAGCCATCACCCTGGACCTCGCTGGCACGTTGCTCTTCCCTTATCCTTCCGTTGGAGCCGTCTACGCCAGCTGCGCCTTGCGTCATGATATTCGAGTCTCAGCGGAGATCCTGGAGAAGAATTTTCATAATGCTTACGCACACACACCTAAAAAACTTGCACCAGAAGTTTTCTGGAGGTCGGTGGTTTTAAGTACCTTTGGCGAAAAGCTTCCGGCCGAAAAGGCTGACGAAGTAGTCGCAGAGTGTTGGCGAGCATTCGGTGACGAAAAAGCATGGAAGGTCGCACCAGGAACGATCAGCGCCCTTACCGCTCTTCGTTTTCTGGGACTTAAAGTTGCAGTGTTATCCAACGCCGATTCCAGACTGCACAACGTTCTTAAAACTAAAAAGCTCAGTCAGTATTTTGACGCTATTTTTCTGTCATCTGAGATTGGTTTAACGAAGCCGGATGCCCGCTCGTACAAACATTGTGCCGACTCATTAGGGGTCGCAGTCACCGCCCTTGCACATGCGGGCGATAACCCCGAAGAAGACGGGCAAGGTGCTATTTCTGCGGGTGCAGTCGGTATCATTGTGGGCGGACGCCACGCGCCCGAACATTGCCTACGTGCAGAAAAAATCAGCGACTTACCTTATGTGGTACGGGCCTACCTGACTGAAGGAAAACAGAAAGGCAAATTCTCGCGAAGCGTTCAAAACCTTTTAGCAAATTTACGTGGCGTGCCCGAAGATCGAGGTCGATCAACCACACGTAATACTCGCACTATCGATGATGCTTTATCTGAAGTTTTTCAGAAATTCCGCTTCGACCGTATCACGCCTGAAGACACGCTTGTCGCTCAATGGCACACCCTGCTCCCTTTAAAACTAGCCAGACGTTGCGCCCCGCAAAAAGTGCATGATGACGGCAAACTTATAGTTCAGTGCGAAAGTAGTATCGTGAAGACCGAAGTCCAATTTCACGCCAAGGCCATGCTGGCGAAAATTAAATTACTACCCGGCTGCCAAAGCGTACGTCAGATTCAACTCGTCTCCGCCTAAGCCTTCAACTGCGGCTCAAAGGGCTTCAAGAAGGCCTCTTTGAAATCAATCACGTTTTCAAAATCTTCTAACGTATCATCGTCTGATCGTCCGAACATTCCAGTCTCGATGATATTAAATACGATGTGACCAACATCGACGGACTTTTTAATGCCCCAGTTGTGCAGGAGCGTATACGACATCGGCCCGTAGGTTTCGATGACATGCTGTCGAAATCCTTCAATCAACTGCGGCCCAGTCACATGGCGATTCACCTGAATTTTACTTTTCTTTATTTCACCGTGAACGTTTTTCTGAGCCACATCTAAAGATAATCGCACCAACTGGTATGCCTGTGGTGTGTACCGTTTGTCTTTTTGACAAAGCTGACGAATGGCTTCTTCGAAATCCATTACTTGAGTCGGGTTAATTCAGTTAAGAGTCGTGCATTCTGCGACTCCGTACCAACTGTGAGTCGAAGCCACCCCGTCATACCGTAACCGCGCAATGGGCGAACAATGATGCCGACTTTTTGAAGAGCGGTAAACTTTACTTCCGCATCAGGAATTTGTGCTGCGAGAAAATTGGCCTTACCATCAATGTATTTGTAGCCTAAAGCGTTGAGACCATCTTTCAGTTGAAGGATGCCAGCTGCATTGACGGCCTTAGAGCGCTGAAGGAAGGCTTGGTCGTCTAACGCTGCTTCAGCGGCTGCTAAGGCAGGCAAGTTTACATTGAAGGGCTGTCGTACTCGATTCAACAGACCACAAATCTCTGCCGATCCCATCAAATAGCCGACGCGTAAACCTGCTAAACCGTAAGCCTTCGAGAAGGTGCGTGTTACCACAACTTTGCGACCGGATTTAATCAGCGCACGCATGTCGGCCGAGCTATCCAAGTATTCGGTGTAAGCTTCGTCTAAGCAGAAAATAACATGGTCGGGCAACGACTGTGCCAGAGCTAAAATATCTTCGGGCTTATCCGTTCCGCCCGTAGGATTATTGGGGCTAGCTAAGAATACAATACGTGTACGGTCTGTCACCGCCGCCCTCATTGCTTTTAAGTCATGACAGTAATTAGGCATCGGAACTTCCACCGGCGTGGCTCCCTGCATCAAGGTGGCTAACTTGTAGACTACAAATGCTTGAGCTCCGAATACTACTTCATCGCCTGGTCGAAGAAAAGTTTGAGCGAGCAAAATCATCACCTCATTGGAACCATTACCAACGACAAATTGATTAGGCTCCATTGACCAAACTTTGGCCAACTTCTCTCTTAAGAAAGTACTACCACCGTCAGGGTAAAGGTGACAATTGGCTAAAGCCTTCTGTGCGGCAGCCAAACCTAGTGGAGACGGCCCCAAAGGATTTTCGTTAGAAGCAAGTTTGATCACCGATTGCGCATCCAACCCAAATTCACGTGCAACAACCTCGATCGGGCGACCTGCTTCATAAACAGGTTGCGACAACACAGGTCGATTAGCCATTTCCGAGTAGGTGGGCATAAAATTAATATCAAGGATAGTTTTCTCTCTTTGGCAAGCGTGGCTGACACCTCCCCGCTTGCCTATTACCATAAATTCAGTGTGTAATTTCTAATGCGTATCATCGTCACAGGGGCGACTGGTTTTGCCGGCAGTGAGGTCGTGCGTGCGGCCCTACGCCGCGGGCACGATGTCTTGGCCGTGGGCGGCAAGAATGTCCCACGTGCTCCTGACCTTAAACGCGTGGTGAATCTCGATCTCACCGATCGAGCCAAAATCGAAGCACTAATCTTAGAAGAATTCCCCCAAGCGGTCATCAATTGCGCAGCGCTTGCTACGATTGAGGCGTGCGACCTAGACCCCAAGCTCGCCACGAAACTTAACAGCGAACTTCCAGCCCAACTAGCACAACTCTGTTTCCATGTCGGCGGAAAATTAATTCACCTTTCAACGGATATGGTTTTCGACGGCGAACGTGGAAACTATGCAAACACCGATCAACCTAAGCCACTTCACCATTACGGAAAAACTAAGGCGATTGGCGAAGTCGACACCTTGAAGTACGGACGTGAACACGCAGCGATTATTCGTACTTCATTACTCAATGGTAATTCACCATCTGGCGAACGTGGTATTCATGAACGACTCATGCGTGATTGGTCTGCCGGCAAAGTCTCCTCGCTTTACACTGATGAAACTCGTCAGCCTGTTTCCGTTAGTAACTTAGCCGATGTTGCCGTCGAACTTTGTGAGCGCCCTAATCTTTCAGGCGTCTATCACTGGGCCGGTTTAGCGCCCATGAGTCGATTTGATGTCGGACAAGCCATCGCTGCGCATTTTGGTCTCGATGCAGAAAAGTACATCAAAAGCGGAAAACGCACCGACCACCCGCAACACTCTCAACGTGCCAGAGATTTGAGCCTACAGCTTCACCCTCTTGCAGGTAAATTGCGTACACCTGCACAACCATTTGTCGACCAACTCGGCGAATTGCGTGTGCCCAGGGGGCTTGAGGCCTGGTACGAGAAGGAAACTGGTCGAAAGGTCGTGCGTCTGCTCGAAAAGGGCGTAGACTTCTAATATGGACGTCTTACCCCGAGAGTCTTGCACCGCTGTCGCCAATATGGCGAATAACTGTTTGCTGCTTGAGCACTACCCTCATCCAGAGCGCATTCGATATCGTCCATTCGCTTGGTCAGAGTTGGCATATACTTTTGGTGTTTCCCAAAAATGGGCGACCTACCGACAAGTAGTCGCACATCATGTGCCTTTGGTTCGCCGTTGTACGGGCGGTGGACTTGTCTCGCACCTTGAGGATTGGACTTTCGCCATCGTGATTCCCGCTCACCACGATTTATTTAAAGCTGATGCCAACGAGGCCTATGCGGTCATTCACAAAGCTTTACTTGAATGTTTGCTCGGTCAAAAACTGGCTGTCGAACTCGTACTCCATCCGCAGTCGCCACGTCCCTTTAAGGCACCCGATCAATGTGAAACCAATGCTGAGCCACATGATTTAGTTCTTAAATCCGATGGCAGAAAAGTAGCAGGTGCAGCGCAGCGTCGAACTAAACATGGACTCCTTCTTGAAGGTTATATTTCACGTCCACTTCTGGCGGGCTGTAATTGGAATAAATTCGAAGAAGATTTCCCTAAGGCTTTAGGCAAGGCACTCAATAGTCCGCCTGTTGCCGTAGCCTCCCCTATTTACGATCAATCCGACCACGAAGGCATGTGGGCGAAGTTTAATTCCACAGCCTGGAATCAAAGGATTTAACTAAAGAGATCCAACTGAGGTCCAGCGCCTTCCTTGGTTTCTTTAACTGGTTTCGCTTTGGCAACTGGAGGCGTGGGTTTCTTTTCAATCTTCGATAGATCCGCGATGGGTACTATATCATTCACGGGCAGGCGACCTGCATCCTCTAGTCCAAGTAAAATTTCTCGAGCACGCTTCACTACTGATGGAGGCATGCCAGCGAGACGTGCAACTTGGATACCATAAGAACGATCAGCGGCTCCGGGCACGACTTGTCGCACGAAAACAATTTCATCCTGCCACTCTTTAACGGCAACTGACCAGTTGCGCAGTCGTTTCAACTCACCAGCGAGTTTAGTTAATTCGTGATAGTGTGTTGCAAAAAGTGTTCTTGGTCCCGCCTCACTTGTGCCGTGCAAGTATTCAGCGACAGCCCAGGCGATGCTGATTCCGTCGTACGTACTGGTCCCGCGTCCGATTTCATCGAGCACCACCAGCGAACGCTCGGTCGCATTATTTAAAATATTAGCCGTCTCGTTCATTTCGACCATGAAGGTCGAATTGCCACGCGCCAATTCATCGGAGGCGCCAACCCGACAGAAAATACGATCAATCAATCCAATCCGTGCCGACTGCGCTGGCACCCAACAACCTAGGTGTGCCATCAAGGCAATGAGTGCCACCTGACGAATGTAAGTTGATTTACCCGCCATGTTAGGGCCCGTTATTAAAGCGATTTGCTCACCCTTACTACTAAGGTTGGTGTCGTTAGGAACGAATGACCCTGCCCCAGTTCGATTGTGGAGCATACGCTCTACAACGGGGTGGCGACCTTGGATGATTTCTAATTTGTCTGAATCATCGACGACCGGACAAACCCACTTATTGCCGCGTGCCAATTCAGCCCAGCCACGCATGATGTCGATCTCAGCAAGAGCTTGTGCGGTAGATAATATAGATTCCGTCCGTTGAATTACATTCGTGAGTAAGACCTGAAATAATTCCATTTCACGTGCGAGCGATAATTCATCGGCACGCAAGACCTCCCTCTCCTTAACGCGAAGCTCCTCGGTGGTAAAGCGTTCCGCATTCACCATCGTTTGCTTCCGAATATAGTCAGCAGGAACCTGCGCGAGGTTCGACTTAGTCACCTCAATCGCATAACCAAATGCGCCATTGTATCTTACTTTTAAATTTTTAATTCCGGTTCGTTGCTGCTCTCGACTCTCGAAATCAAGAATCCATTGCTTGCTGTCAGTCGCCAATGATCGAAGAAGATCCAGTTCTGAATCGTAACCCAGTCGCAGCGCACCACCCGCCGATAAGTCTACAGGTAATTCGTCCGCCAATGCTTGGGTTAGTAACTGGCGTAGTTCAGTTTCTACATTAATACGTTCAGCATAGTTCTTCAGCGTCGCATCTTGAAGGCCGATCAGTTCTTCACGCAGTAACGGAAGTAATTTGAGTGTGTCACGTATCCCGCCGAGTTCACGTGGATTTCGTAGTCGATTCTGCAATCGAGCCAAAATACGAGGCAAGTCACTCATCCCATTAAGTGATTCGCCTAAACGCGATGAGGCGGCAGAGTGTTTAAGGAAACAGCCAACTACCAATTGTCGGTCTTTAATGGTTTTTAAATCAGTGGAAGGTTCAGCCAGCCACATTGCTAGCAGGCGTGCACCGCCTGGCGTACAAGTTGCGTCAATCGTTTCGAGTAATGAAGTTTCACGTCCGCCCTGTGCGGATGCAAACAACTCAAGGTTTTTGGCTGAAGCTGCATCCAGCAAAACGGAAGCGCCGAGTTTTACTTCAGCGATACGGAAAAGGTTTTTTGGGCGCTCGCAAAGTGAGTCTGTAACGTAACCTAAGACCGCTCCTGCTGCACCGAGTGCGGGCTGAGTATCTTTAAGCCCAAAACCTGCTAAGCTATGCACCGAGAGAACTTGAGCTACTAGCCGTGCACCTCCGCTCACATCGAAATTCCATCCTGGCAAACGCGACACTGCTCTTCCTTCGAGAAAGGCTTCAAGCGACTGACGTTGTTCATCGGGCGCCTCTAATTCCTCGGGCAGTAAAACTTCTCTAGGATTAATTGCATACATCAACGGGAAGAGGTTTTGCGATGTCACGTCGGTCGACAATCGGAAGTCGGCCGTCGAAACATCAATCCACGACGCATGCCAACCCGACTTATCCCAGTAGAGTGCCAATAAGTAATTCCCGCGGCGTGAATCTAGTTGGGAGTCCTCGATGGCGGTTCCGGGTGTGAGAATCCGAGTGATACCTCGGCGAACTAATTTGCCAGTCGTGGGCGCCTCAAGCTGATCACAGATGGCCACCTTCCAGCCCGCAGTTAGCAATCGGTTAACGTATCCTGGTGCTGCGTGGTAAGGCAGACCTGCCATCGGTGTTTCATGGCGCTTGGTGAGCGTCAGGCCCAAAACTTTGGAAGCGACTACTGCATCTTCGCCAAAGACTTCATAAAAATCACCTAGCCGAAATAATAACAAAGTACCCGGTGCGAGTTTTTCCCGCATCTCGCGGTACTGACGCTGCATAGGGGTTTCTTTTTCCACCCACATCAGCGAATAAGCCGACCGAATGTCGGCAAGGACAGATTCAACCTTCAGTAACTATTTCAGCGAAAGTTGCTCACATCACCTGCGATGCTAATTCAGATAGTGCACTACGTACGCCGTGAATGAGACGAACATTGGCCGTGATGGCATGCCCCTTCATTCGTTCGTGGGTGTGAATCAATCCGTTGGATTTACCATCGAGGTAAGGAGTGTCGACCTGATCTAAATCTCCGATGAGAACCACCTTCGAGCCTTCACCAATTCGTGTGATGACCGTCTTGGCTTCGTGAGGTGTCATATTCTGCGCTTCATCCACAATCATGAAGGCGTGACCGATGGAGCGACCGCGAATAAATGTCATCGCCTCGATTTCTATTAAGCCCGAGTCGATTAACCATTGATAGGGCTTACGCGGCTGACCCACTTGTTGGAACTGTGAACCGAAGATGGGCTGCGCTGATTTCATTGCTTGAGCCTTCTTTTGTTTACGTTGTGAATCGGTTGATACCGACGTCTTAGCAGGTAAAGGCACTTGTGAGGATGCGGGCGCACCATTGCGCGAGAATAATACTTCTAAGTTATCAAAATAAGGCTGAATATAAGGCGAAAGCTTCTCTTCCTTGGTGCCGGGTAACGCACCGATGTCTTTACCGATCTGCACAACCGGTCGTGAAACATACAGCTTCTTGTAGGGCGAGAAATCGCTCAACACTTGGGAAAGCGCAGCTGCGATAGAAATAAAAGTTTTTCCTGTTCCTGCACGACCGAAGCAAGTGACCAACTTAATCTCTGGATTAAGTAAGGCGTCTAAGAAAATCCATTGCTCGAAATTTTTCGGAATCACACGCATGCCGCGTGGCATCTGCAAACCCTTGCGAGCTCCGCTGGCTGTCGACATAAATTCACGGTAGAGGCCAAGTGGAACAAAGGCACCATCGCCCACGTGTCTTGCTGGCTCGCTCCAGGAATCTGACGCCAGCATTACGTACTCATTAACCATTGGCTCAGGATCATTTTTCAACGGCACAACAACCTGTGCGACGTCGCGAAAATCGCGCATCGCTGCTGCTGATATCGTAATCGTACGATAATCACCAAGGTCACTCGTCTCGATACGGTCATTGCGATAGTCCTGCACTTCTAGGCCCAAAGCTTGGGCTTTGAGTGACATACAGGCATCCTTGGTAACTAAGATAACCGAACCCTTGGTGGTGTCCCGGAGGTAAAGTGCCGAAGCAATGATGCGATGATCGGGTGCATCAATCTGCATGAATACAGCACGAAGCCTTTCGGAACGGGCACCTTCGAAATGCTCACGGATTAGGGACTCGTTGATAACGATTCGAAGTTCGCCGCCATCGCGCAAGTCAGCGTGTAGTGCACCAGGCTTAGAAGGATCACCTTCTGAAATATCTTTTAAAGTTCGGTTTTCGAACAATGAGCGGATTGAGCGGTTCACCCGTCTTGCGCTTGCACCGAGTTGACCCTGTTGGGTCTTTAATCGATCAAGCTCTGATAAAACCTCCACTGGTATCGCGACCGTATGCTCATCAAACTTAAAGAGCGACTCAGGGTCATGAATTAAAACATTCGTGTCCAGAACGTAGGTTTTTTTCACACCTTTACTATTCGGCTTAAGTTGCTTCACCGCAATAAGGAAAAATTATTTTATATCGTCGGCAATTTTCCGAAGGTACTCCCAGCTGTAGATTCCTGTTTTGTGACCGTCGCTAAACTCAAACGTCACAGCATAGTTACCAATCCTTGTCATGGCCAACACTGACACGCCAGGAAACTGGCGCGGACCATCCCCGCCCCATCGCTGACCGAGTATATCTACTTCGCCCATGTTTTCGGCACTCGGTGAACGTTCTCGCAAGAATTCGCCGGTATAAAAATGTTCAACCGAGTCCGCCCATGTGATGGCGACGAACTGCCCAACAATCTGAATATCTTTGGGCGGTAACATTGTCCCGAAATTGTCGAGTTCTACCCCCTCCTGCAAGCGGAGAGAAACTATCGTGTGCAACCTTGACTCCCCTGACCCTATGAAAAGTGTTGGGTCTGAACTTAAAGTGACGCCCACCTTCGAAAAAGTCCGACAACTCTTGCGCCAGCTTCCTGGCCTTGGACACCGCTCGGCTGAGCGTCTCGCCCTTTACTTACTTGTCGAGAAACCACAGACGCTGGCGCCTATACTTGAAGCCCTGCAGGCGGCTAGCACCGCTGTTAAACGCTGCGAACGCTGCGGCAGCCTCGCCGAGGCACAATTTTGCGAAGTATGCGTCGATGCTAAGCGCGATCCGCACTCACTTTGTATTGTCGAGCTCGTACCTGACCTCTTTGCCATCGAACGCTCACAAGCCCACCGGGGTACCTACCATGTGCTCCATGGACGTCTCTCCCCCATTAACGGTATAGGCCCCGAGGCACTCAATCTCTCGAGCCTCGAGAAACGCCTCAAGGCCGAGCCCATTAACGAAATCGTGCTCGCCTTAGGCAATGACATCGAAGGCGAAGCCACCTGTCATTACCTGCGCGATTGTATTTTTAATATTAGGAGCACCATTAAGGTTTCTCGCATTGGTTTCGGACTTCCCAGCGGTAGCGGGTTAACCTTTGCCGACACTGCCACACTGCGCAGTGCTTTAGAGGGGCGTCGTGATGTCGGAAACTAATCCGCGACTGCTTTATCCGGACGCTGCTGAGTCTTACTGGCTACGCCAAGCAGAAGCGATTACACAACTTCAAGAAAATGATGCCATTGAACGGCTCACTCCCTCTGTGGCACAACTTTCGGATTTGTTCACGACCGAGCGGCCGGAGAAAAACTTTCCCGATTACTTTAATAACCCCGAGCAACTCGCTGCCTACGGTCTCTTCTTTTTACCACAGAGCTTCGTGCGCACTGCCTTTGCGATGTCGCAGGCGTTAGATTTTCGCAAATGGCAGCCGCCGCAAAAAGCGATTCGCATTCTCGACCTTGGCTCAGGTCCAGGTTCGTGCGGCACCTCTGCAGCGTGGCAACTACAAGAGCGCTTTTCATCAGCCGTCGATTTATCCTTTGTTGATCGATCTCCGTCTGCCTTGGTTGCAGCTGAAAATTTCGCTCAAGCAGTGTTAAAAAATACCACTAAAATCAGTTCTCGTATAGGTGATGCGAGCCGACCCGAGACATGGCAGCCGGGTTCATTCGACATTATAATTGCTGGCTTTGTCCTAAATGAAATGAGCCGTCTAACGGAGAAAGATTTGCTCCAATGGGTTCAATCGATGTCGAAGGCTCTGAATCCAGGCGGACTCATACTCATACTCGAACCTGCGCTCAAGATCACCTCTGAGAGACTTCAGAGATTAAGTGATTCTGTCGTGCTGCATAAAATTATCTCACGTATCGGCCCCGACCTCGATGACTCACCTTGTCCGCAACTAGCCACAGGCATTCACTGGTCGCACGAGGTACGTGCTTGGACTATACCATCTGCTACCGAGCTGATTAACCGCAAACTGCATCGCGACCTCCGTGAGATACGTTTTTCTTTCTCAGCTTTTTCAAATCAATCACTTCCACCTGTTCCGACCAACGCGTTACGCATCGTCTCGGATATTCAAATTATAAAAGGCTTAGTGCGTTTCATCGGTATCGGTCGTGGTGCACTACAAACAATTGAGATCTCGACGCGTGGTTTATCGAAGCATGACATTAAAATTAAGGCCGCCTCGATTGAACGTGGAGACACTGTCGCACACTCTTTGCCAGTGGCCAGCAAGGTTCGTTTGCCTGATTTCGACTCGTTGCAGATTATTTGGTCCGGACAGAGCTAAGGAGCTGCGGTTACATGGTTGTCACATTCGACACCGAAATAACACCCTAAACCGCAGTAAATGCAGTTAATTCTACCTGAGTCAGCCTAGTCGTTACTGACAACCACAGATTAAAGACTCAGAGTGCACTTCGCATGTTTAATCGCGAACTGAGTTGGCTTAGCTTTGATCGTCGGGTCCTTGAATTGGCCGAGGATAGCACTGTGCCACTCCTTGAGCGCGTTCGATTCCTCTCGATTGTAAGTTCAAATCTAGATGAGTTTTTCGAGATTCGTGTGGCTGGTATTATGCAACAGGAGGAGTCAGCCAGCCATCCTGCTACTCGTGAGTTTCTTCAAGAAGTACTCCGCCGGGCTCATGACTTAGTGGATGCTCAGCAAAAATGCTGGCACACTCAAATCCTTCCTTCCCTTGCGAATGAAGGAATTAATTTCCGTGTTAGTGGTAAATTTAGTAAAGACGAACAACGTGAATTGTCTGAGCGTTTTGACCGCGACATCTTACCTGCGCTGACACCGTTAGCCATCGATCCCTCCCACCCTTTTCCGGTTTTAACTAATAAGGGGCTCTATCTCTTGGCTCTGTTGCGTGATCCGGAAACCAAAGAGAGTCGTCGAGCAGTTGTTCCAATTCCTCGGGTACTCCCTCGCATTCTTGCAATCGGTAGCGGCAACCAACGGGCCTTCACTTTGTTAAGCTACGCCATTCAGTTATTCATTGAACGACTCTTCCCAGGACTTGAACTTTGTGGTTCCTGGGCGTTTCGAATCACACGCAACAGCGATCTTTACGTCGACGAAGAAGAGTCAGGCAACTTACTCGAAGCGATTGAAGAAGAGATCAGAAACCTCAGAAAAGGTGCACCCGTACGACTCGAAATTGAATCCAGCGCCCCTCAAGAAGAACTCACATGGTTACTTAAGTCCATCGGCCTCAGCCCCGAAAATGCATTCATGACCGACGGGCCAGTTAACATGATGCGCCTCAGCAGCCTCATTGATTTAGTCCCTCGCCCGGATTTACTTTACCCGCACTTCACACCGACTACTCCGGTTGAATTCTCAGAACCTAATAAGATTTTTAGTCGCATCGCGAAACAAGACATTCTGCTGCACCACCCTTACGAATCCTTCACGCCTGTTGTAGACTTCATTCGCCAAGCAGCGAGCGATCCAACCGTGGTTGCAATTAAACTCACTCTCTATCGCACAAGTGGCGATTCGCCCGTCGTCGAAGCACTCAAAGAAGCTGCGCGAAACGGCAAACAAGTAACCGCACTCGTGGAGTTGAGGGCACGATTCGATGAGCTGAACAACATTGAATGGGCGCGACAACTGGAAGAAGCTGGTGCACACGTTGTTTATGGCTTGGCTGGATTAAAGACGCACTGCAAAGCCTGCCTCATTGTTCGTCAGGAGAAAAATGGCCTTCGTCGTTACGCCCATCTGGGTACAGGAAATTATAATCCTAAGACCGCGCGACTCTACACCGACTTCTCGTTATTCACTGCTGACGAAGAAATCACTGCCGACGTCGGCCTGCTCTTTAACGTTCTCACCGGAAACCTCTCCAAACCAAACTTTAAGCACCTATACGTTGCACCGTTTTACCTTCAACGTGGCATACTTGATTTAATTGCTTCCGAAACCTCCGCGGCGCAAGCCGGTCGAAAGGCATCCATCTTCGCCAAAGTTAATAGCCTCGTTGATCCAGATGTAATCAAGGCCCTCTACCTTGCGTCACAAGCTGGAGTTAAGATTGAACTAATTGTTCGCGGAATTTGCTGTCTAATTCCAGGTGTTGCCGGAAAGAGTGAAAATATTCGCGTGTACAGTGTTCTTGGAAGATTCCTCGAACACAGCCGTCTCTTCCGTTTTGAAAATTCAGGGGGTGAACCCGTTATTCTCTTGGGTAGTGCTGACTGGATGCCGCGCAATTTCCTTCGTCGAGTGGAGTGTGTGTTCCCTCTTAAAGATAAACTCTTACGCAAACGAATCGAAAAGGAGATCACGCAGACCTACGCGACATGCTTGGGCGACTCTAAAGAATTGATCGCAGATAGTTCTTATGTTGCTCGCCAACCTGAAGGAAGAAAAGCTAAGCAGGCCCAAGAGGTTTTCCTTGAGATTGCCGCTAGTCACTCGCCTGCCATCAAGAGCGAGGCTTCGAAGCGCCCAAGCAAATCCGCTCAACGGCAGCGTTAAAGCCTTCGGCGTCGCCCAAGATATCAACCTCTAACCGCACATACATAAGCGGTATAGGTGGACGGAAACGTGATTGCAGACGCACGGCATCTTTCTCCGTTGTTACAATCATATCCGCCTTTGTTCGGAGCGCGGCCTCAAGCACTTCATCTAAATCTTCGTCGCTAAACGAATGGTGATCCAGGAAGCGTCGATTAGAAACCAAGATTGCACCCTGCTTTCGTAATGTGTCTTCAAAGCGTTCAGGCGTAGCGATACCTGAGAACGAAGCGACTCTCTTGCCTTGCAGGAATGTGAGAGGCATGCGTTGCGGGCCATCGATCTCGACTAATTCCTTTGGACTGTGGGCACAGGCAATAATTTCGACCTTGGGGTTATAGCGTCGAATTTGCGCCACTAACTCCGGTGCTGGTGGACCGCTTGATTTTGTAACAAATATATATGAAGCGCGGCTCAGGTTTTGCACCGGTTCACGTAAGATGCCGCGTGGCAAAAGTTTTCCGTTACCAAATGGGTCGTAGCTATCGACTAACAATAAATTGATCTGTCCGCGCAGCGGAAGGTACTGCAAACCATCATCGAGTAAAATCGTGTCGACCCCGAAGCGGCGCAATGCGAAGCGTCCGCCTTCGACTCGATCGCGATCCACCACCACTACGACTCCATCGGCAACTAAGTTAGTCGCTAACATGAATGGCTCATCGCCCGCCTCAGCTGGGCCCGCTAGAACGCTTTTTCCGTCCGACACCACCAATGGTTCTGGACGCTGCCCTTGGGTCAACCAGCGCCAAAAACGCTTCGGCATCGAGTCCGATGCACCTTTATATCCTCGAGATAAAATCGCGACCTTGCGACCCCTCCGAGCCAGGACTTGTGCCATTTTCATCACCACTGGGGTCTTGCCGGTGCCCCCAACGGTTAAATTTCCAACGACGACCACCTTACACCCTAGGGGCGTGTCCCGGAATAGTCGGTTACGATAGAGCCATAAACGCAGTCGAACGATTCCTTCAAAAATCCACGATAATACTAACAAAAACACTCTTAATACCGACGGAAAGAAGCCCTTTTCACGTTCATAAACCACCTCGACTGCGTAGGCCATTAACGCGTCTTTAAAGGTCGAAAAAAATCCTCGGTGATTGGCCGTCATATCGAACTAAGATGCAAACTTGTTTGACGCAGACAGGCAACCCGATTGAGAAGGGACAACTCTGGGCCATGCTTTACCACCTGTTGCGCACTAAGTTGCTCCGCGCCGAAGTCACCGGTGCTCGCCTCGATTACGAGGGCTCCTTAGCCATCGATAGTGAGTTAATGGCGCTCGTGGGTATGCTGCCTTACGAGAAAATTTTGGTCGGTAACATCGCCAACGGAGAACGCTTTGAGACCTACGCCATCCCTGCCCCTGCAGGTACTCGCGAGATCTGTCTCAATGGCGCGACCGCCCACCTCGGCGAGGTCGGAGATCTTCTAGTAGTAATGACTTTTGCCGAAGCCACTGAAGAGGAAGCCAAAAACTGGAAACCTCGCACAGTCACCCTTTCCGATAAAAACAAACGAGTCGTCCGAATTGAAAATCCCGACGTCTCAGCCAATCTCCTTAAAACCTTTCACACTAAATAATCCAAAACCATGAGCTACCGTCTTTATATTCCCGGACCCCTGACTATCTCAGAGTCCATCACCAAGGCCATGGGCAAGCCCATGGTTGGCCACCGCTCTAAAGACTTCGTTGCACTCTATGAAGACATGCAGCCGAAGCTTAAGAAGATGTTTATGACCCAAGACCCTGTTTACTTGGGCACCAGCTCAGCTTGGGGTGTGATGGAAGGTGCACTTCGCAACGTATGCCGCAAGGGCGTGCTCAATTGCATGAACGGCGCCTTTTCAGATAAGTGGAACGATGTGGCTAAGCGCTGCGGTAAATATGCCGAAGCCCTTCAGTTCGATTGGGGCAAACCCGTCGACCCCGCAGCCGTCCGCCAAGCCCTCGCAACCGGCAAATTCGACTGTATCACATTCATCCACTCCGAAACTTCGACCGGCACGCTCTCGCCGATTGCCGACATCATGGCTGTGGTGCGCGAGTTTCCTGATGTGATTTCAATCGCAGACTCCGTAAGCTCCTTCTCCACCCTACCTATTAATAAGGACGAACTGGGAATAGATATTCTCCTCACTGGCTCACAAAAGGCCTTAGCGTTGCCTCCAGGCTTGGCAATCTTCGCCGTCAGCGAACGTGCCCGCGAACGTGCTAAGCAAATGTCGGATCGCGGCTACTACTTCGATCTTATCGAGTTCCACGATAACCACACCAAGGGCATGACCCCTTCGACTCCATGCATCTCGTTGCTCTTCGGACTCCAACAACGCCTCATCGAAGTCGAAGCTGAAGGATTAGAAAACCGCTTTCAACGTCACCGCCGCTTGAATGAACAAGTGCGCGCGTGGGCTTTTGGTAAGGGCTTCTCTCTGCTGCCTGAGGCTAAATTCGCAACCCGCGGACTCAACTGCTTTAAGAACGATCGCAACGTCGACCTCGAGCGACTCAATAAAATCCTTAAGTCGCGCCATAAATTAGTAATCGATGGCGGCTACGGAAAACTCAAAGGAAAGACCTTCCGTATTTCGAATATGGGCGACGAAACCGATGCAACGATTGCGACCTTAATTGCTGCATTAAATGACGGCCTCGCAGAGCAAGGAATGTAACCGGACTTGACCATCGGTTATAATCCTACGCATGCGCAAGAAATCTTCGAAGAGCGAAAAAACTGAAACTGCAGCACCCGGTTCCAAGACCTTGGTGATTGCCGAGAAGCCGTCGGTTGCGGCCGATCTCGCTAAGGTTCTCAAGGTTCCGAAGCTCGGCGAAGTTTTTGAAAATGATAAATGGATTATCAGTTCAGCCATCGGACACTTGGTGCGCTTAAAGGACCCGCAAGACTTAGACGAAAAATATAAACGTTGGACGTTAAAGGATCTCCCCATTCTGCCTGAGAAGTTTGATGGTACCATCTGCGACGACATCTTAAAGGCTATCGTCGACAACCGGAATGATGGTTCACGTTACAAACTATTGAAGAAACTTTTTACCCGCAGTGATGTGGGTTCAATCGTCAATGCGTGCGATGCTGGCCGTGAAGGTGAACTTATCCTCCACAATATCTACGTACTCATCGGACGAGAATTGCCGATTAAACGTCTCTGGCTGACGAGTATGACCAATTCGGCCATCCAAGATAGTTTCGACCACCTCCTATCATACGAAGCTAAAGAAGGTCTGCGCGATTCCTCTGTCGGACGATCCCAAGCCGATTGGTTAGTCGGCATGAATGCCAGCCGCTTTTCCACCATCCGCATCGGTGGCGGTCGTCGTGAATCCTATTCCTGCGGTCGTGTTCAAACTCCTACCCTCATGCTCATCGTTGAGCGTGAATTAGAAATTCGTGCATTCCAGCCCAAGACATTTTGGAAGATTGAGACGACGTTCAAGGTTACCGCTGGTGAATATAAAGGTGTCGCCCAAGTTCCTGGCGTAACGGATCGCAAAGAGGCAGAACGTTTCTTCGTAGAGTCCACTGCCCAATCCGTCGCCGACGAAACTAAGAAGATTGGCGTTGGTACCATTACCGACGAGCGCAAGCCCAAGAAAGAAAGTGCTCCACGTCTCTTCGACCTTACAACTTTACAGCGTGAAGGAAATCGTCGCTTCGGCTTCTCAGCTAAAACGACTCTAGGTGCCGCCCAGGCTCTCTACGAAAAACATAAAGCGCTGACCTACCCTCGTACGGATTCGCAGTACTTACCTGAGGACCACGTCGCTACAGCGAAGTCGGTTATGCAGTCACTGGTTCAAGGACACAGCAGTGGCACACACGCTCAAGAAGCTCTAAATAAGAACTGGGTCGATTCGGCCGGTAAGCGCGTCTTTGATAACAAAAAAGTCAGCGATCACTTTGCAATTGTTCCCACTGGCACCATTCCATCCGACCTTAGCGAAGTGGAACGCAAAGTTTACGATTTAGTTGTTCGTCGTTTCGTTGCCGTGTTCTTCCCTATGGCCGAGTTTGAAGAAACCGTACGCCTCACTCAGGTCGGTCCACATACTTTTCGTACGACTGGAAAAGTTCTAGTTGTCGCAGGTTGGCGCTCAGTCATGGGTCAGGAAGCGGATTCAGATGACGATAAGGAAAAAGAAGGTGCTGCTAATTTACCTAATTTAAATTCTGCCGACGGTACTCCGCCGCAAGGTAAGGTCGTTGAAGTGGAGATGCGTCAAGACGCCACCAAGCCTCCAGCTCGCTACAACGAAGCATCCTTGCTCGGTGCGATGGAAAACGCAGGTAAGCTCGTCGATGACGAGGCTCTTGCCGAAGCCATGAAAGAACGGGGTCTCGGAACACCAGCGACTCGCGCCCAAACGATTGAAGGTCTCCTTGGCCAGCAGTACATCGAGCGACAAGGCAAGGAACTCGTGCCTCAAGCTAAAGCGTTTCAGCTTCATCAATTCATTCACGCCAAGGGTCTGTCCTTCCTTTCTGAGCCACAACTCACCGGTGAATGGGAATATCAACTCAAGCAAATCGAACACGGAAAGCTTTCCGTAAAGAAATTCATTCAAGATATCAAAGCGCAGGTCAGCGAGATGGTTGAAAAAGGTAGCGCCGAAGTACCGCCCACTGTTGTGACACCTGAGGTACTTTCGCCTACAGATAAAAAACCTATTCTGACAAATGGCGAAAGTTACTTCTCACAGGATCGTTCGGCCGACGGCAAGAAGCCGATGCTGATTGTTTATAAAGGTATCAACGGCCACACCGTAACGCCTACAGAACTTGCCGAGCTCATAGAGAAACGTCGCATCGGTCCGTTTAACGATTTCCGCTCCATGAAGTCGGGTAAGAACTTTACCGGCTACATCGACTTGATGGACGAAGATTCCATCGTGTCATGGAAGACCAAGCCAGAACCTGTGGCTACCGACGCTGAAGCGAAGCCCAAGCGTAAGACCAAGCCTAAGGCACCCTCGGGTCGTTTGAAGGCCGTCCTCTTCCTCCCTCCTCGCGAAGGCGTGGACGGCAACCCTGACGCATTTGATGCCGATTGGCCCGTGCTAGGTCCATGCCCTGTCTCCGGTCTTCCCGTCCAGCAAACGCCCACCGCAGGCTACCGCGTTTGCCCACAGAAAGCTTTAGCTGCTGGAGCCAAGAAAACTTTCAGTCTCAACGCCGAAATGTTGAAGGCACCGATCAGCCCTGAGGATGTGAAGGCATTGCTTAATCAAGGTCGTTCACCTCTTAAGAAATTTATTTCCCGCCGCACCAATCGTGGTTTCGAGGCCTTCCTCGTTGCCGACAAAGACAAGGGTTGGTGGTTCGAGTTTCCTCCGCGCAAGCCCAAGGGCCCCAAGAAGGCTGCCGCGGGTGAAGCGAAAGCAGACGACGGAAATCCCTTCTAATTTACTTTTCCCAAGTCTGACGGGGAATACGTTGGAGTAGAGGCAGATTTAATTCCGCCTCCATGTAACGTAGGTGCTCTAAGTCATCAGGCGAACTGTCGCCCACACCTTTCAGCTTCTCGAGCCATTGTTTACGGTACCAGCTATACGCTTCAGTCTTTTGTCCGTCTTCCCAAAGCGATTTAGCGCATAAGAAATAAGCGAACCAAGGAACATTGGTCGCTTCAGTGGCACGTTTATAATACAGCGCAGCGAGTTTATTATCCTTCAATTTAATTTCACACATTTGTCCTGCAGAAATTAAAATACCTGGGTTTCCTCCCGTGTGCTTCGCACCCTCTTCAAAGACTGCTAAGCCTTTTTGGGCGTAACTTTTAAACAGGCCGTCCTGAATCTCTTGGCTCACCTTGGCGTAACCACCGCGCCGGCGAATTTCCCAGTGCGCCATATCATAACCCACCACGTAACCCGTATTCTCCCAAAAATATCTCGCACGTGGATCTAAAGCACACGCTGTACGCATCAAACCTTCACACGCTGCACGGTCCCGCTTCTCCCAGGCAACATAGCTACGTAACCATGTGCCATCCGCAATTACGGTACGTAGACCGCCGAGAATGCCCAAGAGAACGCCCTGCCCTAGCGTTGGCTCAATTTCTTTACGTCCCATTTCTGGAATCGATGTTCGTACCAAGCGCCAAGAGTTTTCAGCAAAACAGCCCGCGACAAACAGTGCGAGTGCCACACCTACGACTGTCAACGCACGCAGCATGATTATATTTCACGCCTGCGAAAAGCCAGGCCAGCAATGCACATTAGAACGATAATATAAACTCCACCTGATAAACTGGCTGCCCCAATGGCACCCACCTGAACAGACGTAACGTCGAGTGTGAGTGCATCACCAATATTAAATTGCTGCAGATTAGGAATGAGTCGTGTGATCAACCAAAGGAATGCCTGATGAAGCACGCCGAGTTCTTTGTCCCTTAATAAAGCCTCTTGGGCAATCCACTGAAGTTGACCTGCCAGTACGGTCATGGCGCCGACAACTACAGCGAACAGGAAGCTTCGTGCAACTGACGAAACCGCTAGAACCATTGCGGCGATAACGCCTAAGCGAAGCCATTGGAGTAAGGTGTATGCGAAGATACCGCCGACACTTAAATCGGGCGGCACGCGGCCCGATGCTTCAGCTATCTGGACTAATTCCTGATGGCGTCCCCATAGCACCAAACCAAGCAGAGTGCATAAGGTAAAAATAAAAACACCCAAGACTGCCCATACTCCAGCAAACTTACCGACCAAAAACTCAAATCGACCAACCGGCTTAGCCAATAAAGTGAGTGCGGTGCGATTTTCAATTTCGGCAAAGAACATTTGCGCCGTCATCACTAGTGCCAAAATCGACCCAAAGAAAAATATTCCGCCAAAACCAAAGTCGGCGACAAATTTTAATTCACCATGACCAAAGTCCATAAATCGGAATGAGACGGACGAAATTACCAGTGCGGCAGACAATACAATCAAGAAGGCAAAGAAGCGCTGACGAATCGCCTCAAGGAAAGTAATGCGTGAAATCCACGCCACTCGTCGGAAAGATGATTTCATTGAATCAGGCATCGCGACTTCCTTTCACGAGTTCACGGAACAATTCATCTAACGATCTTCGAGGATGAGTAATCACAATATCTTTGGCGCCGTTGGCTATGAGTGCGGCTTCTGCCGCCGCACAGGCTGCGTCGGTTAGATGTGATGCCGATATAACCTGACGATCGCGTCGTGCCAGTACCTCGTCGACTCGGCCTTCGAGTACCAATCTCCCCTTATCCATGATGGCCACGCGGTCGCACACCTGTTCGACCTGACCCAATAGATGAGAGCAAAGCACGATGGTTCTACCCTGTGCACGCATCTCTAAAATCATTTTACCGATCGCAGCGGCACCAACAGGATCCACGCCAGCCGTAGGCTCATCGAGAATCACCAACTCGGGCTCATGCACGATCGCTTGTGCCAGACCAATACGTTGCAACATCCCCTTGGAGTAAGTTCCGATCGTGCGATTACCAGCTTCGGTCATAGCGGTGAGTTCTAAGGCGGCATCGACTGCAGACTTAAGTTTCGTTTCCTCTACCCCGCTAAGCCTTGCGTAGTAATTAACCAATTCACGCCCGGTTAAAAATTTATGGAAATAAGGAGCCTCCGGTAAGAATCCAGTTCGGCTGCGGGCCTCGCGGGTTGCCGATGGAAAACCGAGGATCGAAATTTTTCCAGCAGTCGGAGCGACTAAGCCCAGTATAATTTTAAGTGTGGTACTCTTTCCACATCCATTCGGACCCAGTAGACCATAGACCTGGCCGCGCGGAATTTCTAAATTAAGATTATCAACCGCGCGTAATTTATGACCGGCGAGTCCCACACGAAAATCTTTCGTCAGTCCTTGGACGGATATGGCGAGAGACGTGCTCATCGTTTGATGATAAATTGTGACGATGTACGTACACCGGCGAAGTCCCTAATCTCTATATTTCTAATATGACCATCTAATGACTTTATAATTTCTTCAGTGAATGCCTCCACCTCATTACCTGTGCCCTCGGCGTGCAGATAAACACGCCCGTCGGTTAAGTTTTGCACAAAGCCTGTTACGTCATAACCGCGGGCTATTCCGAGCACTTGGGCACGGAAACCAACCCCTTGGACGTGGCCAGAGTACCATACTTCACGATGGGAGACATGGGTTGACATTTTTAACCTTCTGGGGAATCTTCACCACGTTAACTTTCATCGCAATCGCAAATCAACCAAGACCATGATCCTCCCTCTCGCCTTTATCGATGGCCCAGTTTTTTGGGCAATTTTGGCCGTAGCCATTCTTCTCTTTGGTGGCACCAAACTCCCCGAGCTCGCTCGCGGTCTTGGTAAAGCAAAACGCGAATTCAAAAAAGCTTCTGAAGAAGTTGAAGACGAAGTGCGTAGCGCCGTCGAAGAAGACGAGCGCAAGAAAGCCCGCCTTCGCGTTATTGAAGAAGAAGAGCGTGCTAAAATTCGTGCTAAAATCGAAGCCGAAGAACGCCTCAAGCGAGACAACGAAGGAAAACAAAACTAAACCTTCGGGGCCGATAATTCGGCCCCTTTTAATTGGTATGTTCACGGGATTAGTCCAAGCCATCGGCGAAGTTGTTGCCATTGAGCCTCGAGCTCAAGGCGGTGCTCGTATCACCCTTAGTTCGGCTTTGATTCAATCTGCTGCACCTGGCGACAGCATCGCCGTCAATGGTTGCTGCCTTACGGTGACTGAGCCTAATGGTCCTAAGGCCTCATTCGACCTTCTCGCCGAAACCCTCAAGCACACCAACATGGGCGACCTAAAGATTGGATCGGTTGTTAACCTAGAACCAAGCCTGCGCCCCACTGATCGTATGGGTGGACATTTTGTTACGGGCCATGTCGACACCTGTGGAACCATCGCCTTTCTTGGTCAAGATGGTGCGGACTGGCGTCTCGATATTCATGCACCGGAAATCATTTTAAACCATATTGTCCGTAAAGGATGTGTCGCTATTGATGGTATGTCTCTGACGATCGCTGATCTTATTCCTGGTGGCTTTCGTATTTGGATTATTCCTCACACGCTCGCTGCCACTAATCTCAAGCAGCGTAAAACGGGGGACCGCGTAAATCTTGAGTCAGACTTACTAGCGAAGTACACCGAAAAACTTTTACGGAAAAACTAGGATCCGGAAATCGCGGTCAGTTTTTCTTGTATCGACCCTGCAATCACTTCGTCGACCTCTCCTTCTTGTGGCACAGGTACAAGCTCTAGAACGACGTCGACGCGGGAGAACGGAAACGGGATAGCAAAAGAATCCCAACTCTTTAATCGCATCGCACAACGATAAGAAATTCCCATTAACAAAAATGGTCTTTGTGTAAGTTTCGCGAGGGCGACCACACCCGTTTTACAAACGCGACGTGGGCCCTTAGGTCCATCAGGTGTGACGCCCGCACAATCCCCGCCTTTCACAGCACGTGTGAGCGACATAAGCGCTGCAGCGCCGCGCTTACTGGACGATCCGCGCACTGCCTTAATACCCATGATTTTAAAGAATGCGACCAGCCAACCGCCGTCCTTACTCGTACTGATTAATGCAGTTATGGGACGATCCAGACAACGCTTAGCCACTGCACCTGAAACAAACAATCGATCATGCCACAGTGTAATTAAGTGCGGCTCTGTTCTTTGGTATAGGTCCTGCCCCTGAATATGATACCTCAAAGTCGCCAACCATAATTTTAGCAACCAAGCCATGGGATAGACCCAAATCCAATGATACCACGGCACCACTACTGGTATTTCGGGCCATTCTGGATTACTTTGGGACACGTCAGATTACTCGCAGGTTAATAATAATTATTCAAACACTTATCCTAAGCCCAAGGCCTTTGTAATATTAGGCCGGGCAAGCAAATGAATGAACGCAGAGGCAAAGAGTTCTGGTTGCGCCTCAACCCAATGTCGCAACTCGGCCGGCGTTCGCCAGGCAATCGAATCCACCTCTGGTCGATGAAGATTAAAAGCGAAATCGCCCTGCAGGAGGTATGACCTTACAAACTCCTGCCCTAGGTGTAGGTGCGATGGTGCGTAATCGATTTCAGATAATTGATCCGAACTTACTTCAACACCCAGCTCTTCATTCAACTCTCTTACAGCAGCTATTATATAAGTCTCACCACTATCGACATGCCCGGCGCATGAACTACTCAACAAGCCAGGACTATTGTCTTTAGCGTAAGAGCGTCGCTGAAGGGCAAGCTTCCCGTCGGAACTTAACCAAAAAATATGGATGGCCCGGTGCTTTAGTTGCTGTCTGTGAATTTCACTTCGTGGCATTGCCCCGATGACAGTGTCATGCTCGTCAACGATATCAAAAATTTCATCCGGTGATTGTCCGTGCTCCTGCCTCATCGTCGTCCTAAATCCATTAGGTTATTCCAGCGCTTAGTAAGTTCGCGGTCATGGGCCTTCCATTCTGGATCCCACTTGGCCAATTGGTTCCAGAATTTATCGGAGTGATCCATATTCACGCGGTGCGCTAATTCATGCAAAATAACGTGATCGTGTAACAATGGCGGCAACAAAACCAAACGCCAGTTAAGTGAAAGAGTGCCCACCTGCGAACATGAGCCCCAACGTGTTGTTTGGTCTCTCACAGATACGGACCCCACTGAAATCCCGACACGCTGTGACAACCTCTCAACCGCCAAACTTAAACCAGTCTCAGCCAATCGTCGCACCACTCGTGCAGCAGCCGACTCTTTTTCGTCTTCCGGTAAGAAAAAAGTAACCTCATCAGCATTGGATTCGATTTTGATTTTTGCACGGGATGCCGAGGCTATCGTAATAGCCATAATTCTATCGTTCATCGTCACCCAAGGGAATTGCTCAAAGTGCTGCATCAACGATGGCTGAACGTCACGTACCTTGGTCATAACTTTCTCCAGCCAACTCGTATGTTGTTTCAAAAAATCTAGCGCTACCGACGGCGGTGTGTGTTCGGGGTAAGATAATTCAATCCTCGGTCCGGGCTTTACCGCCAAACGCACACGATTAGATCGTGCGGAAACCCTGGGCCAGATTTCAAGCCGACGGCCAGCCACCTGCATAACGATTGGCTGTACGACTTTCCCCATCTACTTCGCGGGAGATTGACTCTCGGCTGCACTTTTAACGCCGTCGATAAATCTACGCAGTGCGGAATCAGGATCAATCCCCGCATCACGACAAGCCGCAATCAACTCAAAGAGCTGCTCACCCGCTTTCGCTTCAGTCAGGCCCTCCTTCTTGCTCGCGACCGCGGCCCGATTTACGGAAGTGCCGATATTAAGATTTTTCTTTTGAATCTGTTTCCAGATTTCACGCGCTAACAAAATCGAGTTAAGCGATGGTGGCAGCTCCTTAAAAAGGGAGGGCTTCACGGCACCCTTTTCTTTTAGTTTAATTTCCTCCCATTGCTGAATGACTGCTTCAGAATTACCCAGTTTATCTCCCGAGCCAAAAACGTGCGGGTGACGACGCACCATCTTCTCATTCACTTCACGTACAACATCGTCGAAATTAAACTTTCCCGCCTCGGAGGCCATCTGAGCATGCATGGCGACGTGAAAAAGTAAGTCACCCAACTCTTCGCGGAGATTTGCCATATCATTACGGTCAATCGCTTGGAGCACCTCGGCCACTTCTTCGACGAGACAATCGCAGATAGATTGGTGGGTTTGCTCACGATCCCAAGGGCATCCATCGGGAGCCCTCAATCGTGCGGTTGTGGTTAGTAATTGTTGGATTCCTGACATACCTTGATGGAGTCGCTTCCACGCCGAGAGTCAAAACGATTGCCAGATGGACTCGGTTTGTTTCTTTCAAGCCGTGGACAAGTTACAGGAAATCATGGACGCCAAGCGAAGGGAAATCGCCCCTTATGCGCGCCCCGTTAAGGACGCTGAACTGGCTGTCTTCGCTGCCAACTCCATACATCCAGGGTTTCGCCAATCCCTTAATATCCCAGGTAGACTGACCGTCATTGCCGAAGTCAAACGTGCTTCACCGAGCGTCGGTACCATCAAGCAAGACGTGAATGCCATCGAGCAGGCGCGACTCTATGCCGATGCAGGTGCCGATTGCCTTTCTGTTCTCACTGAAAGCCAATACTTCAAGGGCCAACTCCAAGACCTTATCGACGTGGTCAAAGACCAATCGCTTCGCCCCAAACCCCTGCCCTGCATCCGCAAAGATTTCATGGTGCACCCCTACCAGGTGCTCGAAGCTGCTCAAGCGGGAGCACGATGTATTTTAATTATTGTTCGTGGATTATCGGATGAAGAAATTCTTCCCATTCATCATGCGGCAAAAGTCGCCGGATTAGACACGCTCTTTGAAGTACATGACGAAGCGGAACTTGATCGAGCGTTAAAACATAACCCCGACATGGTCGGCGTTAACAATCGCAACCTCTCAACTTTCCAAATCGATTTATCCTTCGCCGAGCGTGTTATCCCGCATATGCCCAAGAACATCCTTAAAGTGGCAGAGAGTGGAATAAAATCCGCAGAAGATGCGGCTCGCATGCGTGCCGCTGGTGCCAACGCTTTGTTAGTCGGTGAATCCTTAATGCGAGCCGAGAATCCACGCTCCCTGCTAGATTCATTTCGCCGCGCATGAACGACGGCCCGCTCTCCCTCTCAGAGACACGCGATTTACTCGCGCGACTTTCCCACATGCCACGA
Source organism: Opitutia bacterium (assembly GCA_947378845.1). Lineage (GTDB taxonomy): Bacteria > Verrucomicrobiota > Verrucomicrobiia > Opitutales > UBA953 > UBA953. Next base: position 112,112 of record CANCLQ010000001.1, read on the forward strand.
AAATGGCTGGGGCAAAATTTCTTAGTGGATGGAAATATTGTTCGTAAATCACTCGAACTAGGTGAAGTGAAATCGGGCGATATAGTGTTAGAAGTTGGCCCAGGGTTGGGAACCTTGAGCCGCACCTTACTTGGTGCTGGCGTTGACCTGCACGCAGTGGAAGCCGATCGCACCATGGTTCACCATCTCCACGAATCTCTTTTACCACGTTGGCCACAAACATTTCATCTGACTGAAGGTGATGCCGTCGATTTACCGTTAGCCGATTTGAAAAATCCAGCTGATGGATCATTCAAAGTCATCGCCAACCTTCCGTATGCGATTTCAACGCCGTGGATGGATGCGATTTGTGCTGGCCCTCACCCATCGCTCATGGTGCTCATGCTACAACGTGAAGCGGCGGAACGATTGACAGCTGACGTGGGCACTAAGCATTGGTCGGCAGTCACTGCGCAGGTTGATTTAGCCTTCGAGAAAATCCGCGTTCATCCCGTGCCCAGTCAGTCCTTTAATCCTCCTCCTAAAGTAGACTCGTGCCTGCTGGTCCTTAAACGTCGCAGCAATGCCCAGCGCTTCAGTCCGCGTGCACGCGAAGTTGCCCGTGCCCTTTTCACTCAACGACGCAAGCAAGTCGGTTCATCCGCTAAAAAACTTTTTCCAGGGTCAACTGACGTGATAAATTGGCTTAACGGTCTCAGCGAATATGGGCTCACACCTCAGGCCCGCCCCGAAGATATCCCGGCCAAAGCGTGGTTAACGCTGTAGTTGAATGATGCCTGCAAGGTTGCATTCCTTGCAAAGTCTGCTCTTTGTGAAGCCATGTCCGTAAAAGTAGGCCTAGTCTCACTTGGTTGCGCCAAGAACCTGATTGATTCTGAAATCATGATTGGTCACTTGGCCAAGGCTGGAATGTCGATGACTGGCAATCCTGCCGAGGCGGATGTAATTATCGTTAACACCTGTTCATTTATTGATGCCTCTAAACACGAGGCCTTAGAAGCGATCTATGAAATGAGCGATGGCAAGGCGACCGCTCGACGCAAAGATCAAAAGCTCATCGTCGCGGGTTGCATGGCACAACGCTACCAAGGCGCCCTGCCGGTCGTCGAAGGCGCCAAAGGTCGCGTCGAATTACCACAAGTCGATGCCTTCATCGGTCTCGATCAAGTCACCAACATTGTCCCGGTTATTGAAAAGGTTCTTGGGGGTGCTGCCGGTCGCACCGAGTTCGTCGCCAAAACGACAACCTTCATTCCCGATTACGACACACCACGCTTTCGTCTCACGCCGAAACATTCGGCCTATATTAAAATTGCCGAAGGATGTAACCACCCTTGCACGTTCTGTATCATTCCACGCATCCGCGGACGTCACCGCAGCCGCACGGTCGAGTCGGTTGTAAAAGAAGCACGACAGTTAGTAAGCGAAGGCGTAAAAGAAATTAACCTCATCTCCCAAGACACCACCTACTTCGGCATGGATCGTTGGACGGAAGATCGTCCCAGCCCACGAAGCAAAGTGGATTCTTCCAAAGGAGAATCATTGGCTTCATTACTTCGCGAACTCGATACCATCGAAGGCGACTTCTGGGTCCGCCTTCTTTACACCCACCCCGCACACTGGAGTGATGAACTCATTGAAACAATTTCGCAGTCCCGTCACGTCGCACGCTATGTTGATATTCCCCTTCAACATATCTCAGATAAAATGCTCACCACCATGCAGCGTGAAACCAGTGGTGACTATATTCGCGACCTAATTAAGCGTATGCGTATCGGTGCACCCGATATGGCCATCCGAACTACCTTTATCGTAGGCTTCCCTGGCGAAACCGAGGAAGACTTTAAGGAACTTCTTCAGTTCCTTGAAGCTACACGTTTCGATCGTGTCGGTATTTTTAAATACTCCAAAGAAGAAGGCACCAAAGCGGCTAAGATGGAGGGTCACCTCTCTGATGAAGTTAAACAGGAGCGCTACGATCGTGCGATGCTTCTGCTTCAGCGACTCTCTAAAGAACGCGGCGAACGTTTCATCGGTCGCAAGATTCGTGTACTCATCGAAAGCCCTGGAGTTGGACGTAGCCAAGGCGACGCGATGGACATCGACGGCATCGTCAAGGTGCCCAAGAAACTTTCGGTCGGTCAATTTGCTGAAGTTACGGTTACTGGCGCCGAAGAATACGACCTAATCGCTAAGTAATCAGTGTTCGTTGTCGCCGTTTTCGCGCACGGGCTCGGCTGAAGCCGCAGCGGCAGGCGAATCGCTTAAACGAATCAGCGCATCCAGAGATGTGAAATGGCGGGTCCAATCCGTCATGTCAGGAATATCGCCGACCACAGCTGAGAACAGTTCACGTTTCTCCTGCTTAAGTTCTTCGATGCGTTCCTCGACGGTACCTGGTGCAATCATACGATAAATTAAAACCGGGTTCTTCTGGCCAATCCGGTGTACACGGTCCACCGCTTGAGCTTCGACCGCAGGATTCCACCATGGATCCAGCAAGAACACGTACTCGGCCGTATTGAGCGTGATTCCCGTGCCGCCCGCTTTGAGCGACGCTAAGAAAAGTGCAGAGCCCTTGGTGTTTTTAAATTCTTCAACCGGCGTAGAACGATCCTTAGTTTCACCAGTTAATTCAAAGATGGGTAAGTTTGGTAAATCACGAGCGAGTGCCGACTTCACCCGTTCAAGCAACGAGACGAACTGCGAGAACACGACTGCCTTGGATCCGTTAGCTGAAATTTCGGAAAGTTTTGAAACCAGTAAAGTGATCTTACCCGAATGCAGACTTGGGCAGTCGGAATTATCAGGCAACAAACCTGGGTCGCAACAAACCTGACGTAGTCGCATAAGTAATGTAAGAACCGAGGTCGCATCCTTAGAAAGCAAGCCTGCCAACTCGCCTGATAATCCACTTCCTTGTGTGAGGTGTTGATAAAGTGAGCGCTGCTCGTGAGTCAGTGGGCACGGTAGAACGACTTCCATCTTCGGAGGGATATCCGATGCGACGTGGCGCTTTAACCGTCGAAGAACAAATGGGGAAACCTGCCGACGAACTTTGCTCAGGGCGACTGCTGCATCGCGCAGCACTACCCTTTCAAATTGTGCACGCTTACCGAGCAAGCCAGGCATTAAGAAACGGAAGATGGTCCAAAGGTCAGTCGGGCGATTCTCCAGCGGCGTTCCCGTAATTGCGATGCGGTGCTCCGCTTGTACCGATAAACATGTCTGGGTTGTTTTGGCTTCAGGATTTTTGATGGCCTGTGCTTCATCCAATACGACGTAGCCAAATTTAATTTTATCCAGTTGATCGGAGTGACGTCGTAATTGCGTATAGCTCGATATCCAAAGTTTAGCCTGTGGGTTTTTTATAAAGTCATCATCGGTCGTTAATACCGAAGCTTGAAGCTCTGGATGGAATTTTCGGATTTCACCGAGCCAGACAGGAATGACGCTTGCTGGACAAACAATCAGCGAACGCTCACCGATGGGTCGCGAAGCCAATAGCGCCAAAACCTGAACGGTCTTACCTAAACCCATTTCATCCGCTAAAAGTGGATGCGACCCAAGGTCACACAAACGCCCCAACCAAGCTACACCCTTAGCCTGATAGGGTCGAAGGTGTGCAGGCAGGCCTTCAGGCGCTGCTGGCTCTTGCAGGAGCTTATCTTTCCACTCCTTTAAATCGTCATTCAGTCGCAGGCTTCCAACGGCAACGTGGTCAAAAAGAGACAGTAATAAGTAACGTGGCACTTCGCCGTCCTTCACCTTCCAATCCTCCGAGAAATCGGCCACCGATGCATTGTAAGCCACCACACCTTTACCTGGCAGAATCACTGGACGACCGCCGGCCTTTAATAAAAGTTTTTGTTCTTCTGGAAGCAGCTGGTGCGTTCCTGCTTTTAATCTCCAATTCAAGCGGAATGATTTTCCATCATTACCCGCCTCGGCATCCGCATCGACAGCTACTTGCAATTGCTCGTTACGGAAAATCGTAAGCGCATCCTCACCTTGGAGCTTAAATCGCTTTCTCCATTCATTTAATTCTTCGCGTACGAACCGTTCAATTCTGCCAATATTATCCAGGGCCCACGTGCCCGACGTCTTGCTATAGGCAAACCCTGCGCGGTGCGCGACGTTGCTAAAACGAAAAAGCGTCTGACGTTGTTCGTCCGACAACTCATCACCTGGGATTGCACCTGGCCCAAAACAATTATGCGCGTGGCCGCCACGCCCGACCCATGCCGCTGATGTAGTTAATCCCTCTGAAGTAAGGGCAAACGTCACCTGAAGCTTGAGTGCGTTTCGCTGGTTACCGTCGCGGCGTTCGGGGGTGACTGGTTCAACCACTTCAACAGGTACAACTGAGTCATCGATGGCTTTGATTTCATCGGCGAGCAACTCCTCCACTTCATAAATAGCAGCGATAGCGTAAGGCGCACCATTTTCTGAATCAGGCAATGAACTGCGCCATTCCATCTTACCTGACCGAAGTTCGATAACAGCACGGACACTAAGCGATTCAGACTTAACCTGCACCTCGGCCGTCGATGGTTTCAGTTCAATGGAACGGACTAGTCCTTCCGTATAAAGTTTTCGACCCTGAGTGAGATCTTTGGCTTTAAATAAACGTTCCCAGTCCTCCGGCAGTGACTCGAACCAATGCTCGAGTGCTTCCGTGGAGTATGAACGATTAGCCGGTCTGGGGTTAGACATTAGCGAGGTCTGATTAAAGGTAGCCAAATTGGCTGAGACAATACCCATTTCGGCTAAATATTCACCGCGTCTGGACTTGTTTAACCAACCCTCTCGTGTCTATTGTTAATCAACTTTTATCGTTACTTAAATGAAACACTTGAGTGTAGGAACACGCTGGAACGCTGACCTCGTTGCCCAGTACCATGAAAAATGGAAAGCGGACCCACAATCTGTTGACCAAGATTGGCGTAATTTCTTTGAAGGTTTTGAGCTAGGACTCTCGTTGCCACCTAAACCCAGCAAGAACGCTGGCAACGTCGCAGGCGGAGTGGACGCAGCCGCACAATCTAAGGTGCTCGCTGCCATCCATGCCTATCGCACCCTTGCTCATCTCCAGGCCCGCATAAATCCACTCCAGGACCCATTTCCACATCACGAGCTGTCCGACAAAGCGCTTGGACTGGACACGATACCCGCCAACCAAGTTTTTCATACGGGAGATTTTCTCGGCGGCGCAATGCTTCCGCTTTCTGAAATCCTCACTAAATTAAAAACGATTTACGGTGGTACGATTGGTGTAGAATTCACCCACGTTCAAGATGGTGCCCGTCGACGTTGGATCCAAGAGCGCATCGAGAGTTGCGGACTACGTGCAAGTTATGATGCGGCGGCACGTCGTAGTTTCCTGCGAACAATCGTCCAAGCTGAACAATTTGAACGCTTCTTACACCGCACGTTTGTTGGTGCAAAACGCTTCTCGGTTGAAGGCGGCGAAACCCTCTTGGTCGCCCTTGAACAGATTATCCATCGTGCACCTGGTCTTAATATTTCAGATATTATCATCGGCATGGCACACCGCGGACGTCTCAACGTACTGGTTAACACCATCGGTAAAAAACCTGACCAACTCTTCCGCGCGTTTTCTGAAAATTACATTCCGGACACCACAACGGGTGACGGCGACGTAAAATACCACCTTGGCTACGAAGGCAGTCGAACGGTTGCTGGAAAAAACATCGCTCTCACTCTTGCGTACAATCCAAGCCACCTCGAGGCCGTAAATCCCGTCGTACTCGGACGCGCACGCGCACGTGCAGATCTGCAAAACCAAGCACAGCGCTCAAACGTACTTCCTATTTTAATCCATGGTGATGCCGCCTTCTCTGGACAAGGCATCGTGATGGAAACGCTTAACCTCTCTGGAGTTAAAGGCTACGAAGTCGGTGGCACCGTACACATCGTCACCAACAACCAAGTTGGTTTCACTACAAACCCGGAGGAAGGTCGCACGGGACATCATTGTACCGAAATCGCAAAGTTCATCGAAGCCCCTATTTTACACGCAAATGGCGATGATCCAGACGCCGTTGTATTAGCCACAGAAATCGCCCTCGAATACCGCCAAAAGTTCAGTGCCGACATCGTCGTCGATATCGTTTGCTACCGTCGCTACGGACACAATGAGACAGACGAACCTGCCTTCACTCAGCCTATACTTTATAAAAATATCACCGCACACCCCAGTGTAGCTGAGCTCTATGCCTCGCGACTTTCCGAATCAGGTTCAGCTCCAACGGGTGAATTACAAGCACTGCGTACTGAGTTTGATGTACTGCTCAATGCTGCACAAGAAAGAGCCAAAGCTTCCTTGAATGAAAAAGGTGAAGAGGTTGTCGCTCCAGCAATTACCACCCTTCGTCCGTTCAAATCTCCTTACGACGGGCAAGTGGATACGCGCGCAACAACTGAGTTACTCCAGAAAGTTGCACCCGCACTTTGGCAAATGCCACCAGACTTTTCGCCTAATCCAAAAATCAAACGCTTACTCGACACCAAGGCAGAGTCATTCAACTCCGGAACTAATATCGACTGGAGTTTAGGCGAGGCACTTGCATTTGGATCTCTCCTTGCTGAGGGCTACCCCATCCGACTCTCCGGACAAGATTGTGAACGCGGCACCTTCTCACACCGTCACGCCGTCCTGCATGATCCATCCAATGATGCCGAGTACACCCCCTTAAACTCGGTTGCTGGAGGCGAAACCATTGAAATCGTTAACTCTACTTTATCTGAATACGCCGTACTTGGTTTTGATTATGGTTACGCGCTCGAAGCACCGGATTCACTTATAATTTGGGAAGCACAATTCGGAGACTTCTCCAACGGCGCACAAATTGTCATCGACCAGTTTCTTGCATCCGCCGAATCGAAATGGGGACAAGTGAATGGCCTCGTGATGCTTCTCCCGCACGGCTATGAAGGCCAAGGACCTGAACATTCATCCGCACGTCTCGAGCGCTTCCTGCAACTCTGTGCTGAAAATAATCTTCAAGTCATTCAACCCAGCACACCCGCACAACTTTTCCACGCACTACGTCGCCAAGTTAAATCTGAGCATCGCAAACCATTAGTGGTAATGACGCCAAAGAGCTTACTCAGACTCAAGGCATGTGTGAGCGAACTTAAAGATTTCACCAATGGACGTTTTGAAGCTGTCTTAGCCGATCCTAAGCCTGCCAATAAAACCGAGCGATTGATTCTGTGCTCTGGTAAAGTTTTCTACGAATTAGATATGGAGCGCACTAATCGTAAAGATACCGCGACCACTATCGTTCGCGTCGAACAATTCTACCCCTTCGACGCCGAGTCCCTCCAAAAAATTCATAAGCAATACGGCTCACCGAAGAAAATAGTCTGGGTACAAGACGAGGCTCAAAACATGGGCGGCTGGTCGTTTATCGCCCCGCTAATCGAGTCGACACTCGGAATTAAGCCAATTTACGCTGGTCGCGATAGTGCCGCCTCTCCTGCAGTGGGTGCCCTTTCCGTGCACAAGCTCGAGCAGGCTGACCTCATTCGACAAGCATTTACGGCCTAATCGCCCCAGTAGAGACTTTTACGCACCCGTATGGGCTTCCTACTACCCTGCCTGGTGGTGATTAGGGGCTAAATAATGGCGATTTCCCCGTTGAAACTGGGTCGAATGGCACACAAGGTTAAATCACCTAACTTTTTATGGTTTTAGATGTAAAAATTCCCGCAATGGGAGAATCAATCACCGGAGGCCTACTCGCGTCATGGGCAGTTAAGTCCGGCGATGTTGTCAAAAAAGGTCAGGCGCTTTTTTCTTTCGAAACGGATAAGATCACATCCGATGCGACAGCAGAAGCCGATGGACTTATTAATATAAAAGTCGCGGCCGGCACCGAGGTACTCGTTGGACAAGTTGTTGCCTCTATCGACAGCTCCGTCGCTGCCCCGGTTTCAAACAATACTGCAACCTCCGCTCCAACTCCTGCCGTCGCTGCCGCTCCGAAGATGGCCACCGCTGCAAAAGTAGCGGCACCTGCTCTAACTAAATCAGGAAGCGCATTAGAAATTTCTCCAGCCGTGCGTCGTATTGCCGCCGAGACCGGATTAAATCCCGCATCGATTCAAGGTTCAGGTAAAGGCGGACGCGTTACCAAGGGCGACATGCTTTCGGCGATTAATGGCCAAACTCCAATTACTGCTGTCGCCGCACCCGCACCAACAATCGCCGTTGCTGCTCCTTCGGCACCCGCATCTAAGCCTGCGACTATTGAGATTCCTTCGCGCGATGGACGCACCACGCGCAAGCGCATGTCCCCTCTTCGTCGTAAAATCGCAGAGCGACTTGTTCAGGCTAAGTCAGAAACCGCCATGCTCACGACCTTCAACGAGGTCAATATGGCGCCCGTCATGGAATTACGGAAACGTCACGGCGATGAATTCCTCAAGAAATACGGCATCAAACTCGGTTTCATGTCCTTCTTCGTTAAAGCTGCCGTACAAGCGCTAAAAGAAGTTCCTGCAGTTAACGCACAACTCGACGGTGAAGAAATTGTCGAAAATAATTTTTATGATATCGGAGTAGCGGTTGGTACCGACAAGGGACTTATGGTTCCAGTCGTTCGTGATTGCGATCAGCTCAACTTCGCCGGCATCGAGAAAGCGATTTCAGATTTCGGTAAACGTGCCCGCGACGGAAAAATTCAATTACCTGAATTACAAGGTGGAGTCTTCACTATCTCCAATGGTGGTATCTATGGTTCAATGCTATCGACACCTATCCTCAACCACCCGCAAGCCGCCATCATGGGACTGCATAACATCGTTGAACGTGCGGTTGTTGAAAAAGGACAAATCGTTGTCCGCCCAATCATGTACCTCGCGCTTTCTTACGATCACCGTATCATCGACGGTAAAGAAGCGGTCACCTTCCTCGTGAAGGTTCGTCAGTACATCGAAGAACCTCAAACCCTGCTCTTCGGAGCTTAATCTTTTATACTACTAATATGTCTCAATTAGATCTCGTTGTTATTGGTGCTGGTCCTGGCGGCTATGTAGCCGCAATCAAGGCTGCACAACTCGGACTGAAAGTTGCTCTCGTTGAAAAAGAGCCCGCACTTGGCGGCACCTGCCTCAACATCGGCTGTATTCCTTCCAAGGCCCTCTTACACTCTACGGAAGTCTTTCAACAAACCCTTCACGGCAAAAAGCACGGCTTGGTCGGCTCGGAAAAAGTCACCTTCGATGTAGGTGCTATGATGTCGAACAAGGAAAAGGTCGTCGCTCAATTAAACAAGGGCGTCGAATACCTCGTTTCTAAACGTGGTATCGAAATCGTACGTGGTCTCGGACGTCTGGGTAAAACCGGTCAGGTTTTAGTCCGTAGCACCAGTGGCGAACGCATTCTTGAAACTAAAAATATCATCATCGCAACTGGATCATCCGTTGTCGAATTGCCGTTCATGAAGTTCGACGGCGAATCCATCATCTCCTCCGACCACGGTATCGCACTCAAAGAAGTCCCAGCTAAAATGGTGGTCGTGGGTGCCGGTGCCATCGGACTCGAACTCGGTTCAGTATGGGCTCGTCTCGGCAGCCAAGTTACCGTGGTGGAAATGATGACATCGATTGGTGGTCCTGCATACGACAGCGACGTTGCGAAGGTCGCACAAACCGCTTTCGAGAAACAAGGTATCAAATTTGAACTCGGTGCAAAAGTTACAGGTTCAAAGAAAACTCCCGCCGGTCTTTCACTTACTGCAGAACGCGACGGCAAAGCTCTTGAATTCCCTGCCGACAAAATCCTCGTCGCTGTTGGTCGCAAGCCCAACACGGTCGGCCTCGGTGCCCAAGAAGCCGGACTCAAACTCGATGAGCGCCAACGCATCGTCACCGACGACCATTTCCGCACCAACCTGCCAGGCGTCTACGCCATTGGTGACGTCGTTGTTGGCCCCATGCTCGCGCACAAAGCCGAAGAAGAAGGTGTCGCCTGCGCCGAAATCATCGCTGGAAAATCTGGTCACGTTAACTACGGCATCATCCCTGGCGTGATTTATACCGATCCAGAAGTTGCAGGTGTTGGCATGATTGAATCCGAAGCCAAAGCTAAAGGTATCGAAGTTAAAATTGGTAAATTCCAACTCGCTGGCAACGGACGAGCAATCGCTGCCGACGCCACAACTGGTTTTTATAAAGTCATCGCCTGCGCTAAAACTGACAAGCTCCTCGGAGTGCAAATCGTCGCTCGAGGTGGTTCAGAAATGATCGCGGCAGCCTGTGCTCATATGGAATACGGCGGCAGCGCCGAAGACGTCGCACGTACATGCTTTGCGCACCCAACCATCAGTGAGTCCTTTAAGGAAGCTGCGATGGCCGTCAGCAAGATGAGCATCCACTCGCTGTAGTCCGACGCCTTATATTAAAGTTAAGGGGCTAGGCTTACCACGGCACACGGGGAACCAGACTGCCGTTGCTTCCTTCCGGACCTGGCGGGGTTCGTCGGCACCCATTGCATGGGGCCTAGCTTACCTTTAAGGTGGCAAATCCATTAGCGCTTTTCAACCTCCATCTTACCCCCTACACCTTTCACTTCCGATGGCTGAGATTCCTAAATCCTACGACCCACAAGGGGTAGAACAACGCTGGTACGAGCAATGGCTAGCCGCCGGATGTTTCAAAGGCAAAGTCGACCCTTCTCGCGAATCCTTCGCAGTGATGATTCCGCCACCAAACGTGACAGGCGTTCTGCACATGGGTCACCTGCTCAACAATACGCTGCAGGATATTATGATTCGTCGTGCACGCCAAGAAGGTAAGTCTGCCCTCTGGCTTCCAGGTACGGATCACGCTGGCATCGCCACACAGTCACGCGTTGAAAAAGAACTTAAACAAAAACACGGAAAGTCCCGTCACGATCTTGGCCGCGAAAAATTTATCGAGGTAGCATCTGAGTGGCGCGACAAACACGGTGGAATTATTTTATCTCAGTTACAAAAACTCGGCGCCTCATGTGACTGGGACCGAAAAGTTCATACCTTAGATGCTGGCTACTCTCAAGCTGTCCTGCAGGCATTCGTTACCCTTTACGAACGTGGCTACGTTTACCGCGGAAAGCGCATGGTTAACTGGTGTCCCGTTTCTCAAACCGGATTATCCGACGAAGAAGTGATAATGAAGCCTACCCAAGGCTCATTATATAAAATGCGCTACGAGGTAGCCGAAGTTCCTGGGACATTCTTAGAAATATCAACCACGCGCCCTGAAACAATTCCTGGCGACGTCGCTGTAGCCGTACATCCTGAAGACAGCCGATACCAGCACCTCATCGGTAAACACGTTTGGCGCCCCTTCCCTCGTGCTCAAATCCCCATCGTGGGCGACACGGCTGTAGAAAAAGATTTTGGTACGGGAGTATTAAAAGTTACACCTGCACACGATCGCACTGACTTTGATATCGGGAAGCGTCACAACCTCGCCGTACTCGATGTAATGAATCCTGATGGCACCATGAATGCCGACGCGGGACCACTCGCTGGACTTGAACGCTTCAAGGCCCGCACCGCTGCCGCTAAATTACTCGAAGAACTGGGTGCACTCGTTAAAATCGAACCCTACGAAAACACGGTCGGCTATTCAGAGCGTGCAGATGTACCGATTGAACCTCGGTTGAGCGAACAATGGTTCATCCATTATCCTAAAATTGAAGAAGCCAAACGTGCGGTGACATCGGGAATGATTAAATTCCACCCCGAGCGTTGGACCAAAACCTACTTACACTGGCTCGATAATATTCAAGACTGGTGTGTCAGCCGACAACTTTGGTGGGGTCACCGTATTCCCGTGTGGTACCGCAAAGGTGCTGACCGCAATGACGCAAAGAACCGACACGTCTCATTGCAGCCGCCTGCTGACGTCGCCAACTGGGAACAGGACAATGACGTGCTTGATACCTGGGCGTCTTCTTGGCTTTGGTGTCTCGCAACAATCGGCTGGCGCAAACCTGGCGAAACCACCGATGAATTAAAACACTGGTACCCCACTGGCGCTCTCGCTACTGGACCAGACATTATTTTTCTCTGGGTCGCTCGAATGATTATTGCGGGACTTGAACTACATGGACCTGAAAAGAAGACACTGTCGGACGATGAAATTCGTGCCCGCATTCCATTTAAGCGCGTCTACTTTAACGGTATCATCCGCGACAAACTTGGTCGCAAAATGTCGAAGTCACTCGGTAATTCACCTGAGCCGCTCGACCTCATCGCAAAATTTGGTGCCGACGGGCTTCGCTTTGGTTTACTTTCTATCGCCCCTAAGGGTCAGGATATTCTGTTCGACGAAGATCGCGTATCTCAAGGTCGTAACTTCTGTAATAAAATCTGGAACGCCTCTCGCTTCCGTCAGATGTCCGGCCCGATGTTCGACAATTCAAGCATAGCTTCGATCGTCAAACGCATCAACCCCGCCCAACTCGACGACGATGATTCAGCCATTCTCTATGGCATCATTGAACTCTCTAAATCAACTGCCCATCAATTAGACGAACATGAGTTCACGGCCTACTCTCAAGGCCTGTATTCCTATTTCTGGGGAGATTTTTGCGACTGGTACGTCGAAGCTTCAAAGGTGCGATTAGCGGATGCAACCCAACGTGATCATTGCCTCGCCGTTCAAGATTTAGTTCTCCGACAGTTCCTTCTCCTGCTCCATCCAATTGCTCCATTTATCACCGAAGAGCTCTGGCACTTGCTGGGCTATGGAAAAGAAAATGAATTCATTCAGAATCAAAACCCAAGCAATGGTTCACACATTACAGATGCTTTTAAAGCCTCCAGCATTAAGATTGATGTAACGAAAGTATCAGACGTTAGCCTTCTACGTGAATTTGTGGCGGAAGTCAGAGCGGCGAAATCGCAAGCCAACCAAGCCACCAAGCGCGATAGCGTCATCACCGTTGTCGCTAAGGATAATAAGGCTAAAGAACTCTTGAGTCATAACCGCGAAAAGCTTTCACGCCTAGCAGGCCTTTTGGATATGCAATTCACCGATAGTCCCGGAGATCGTCCAGGTACCGTATGCCAACTGGGGACCGCAATCCTTGAACAGAGCGGCACAATCGATGTAGCCGGAGAAAAAATCCGCCTCTCAAAAGAATTAGAGAAAATCGAGAAAGCGGTGACAGCCGGTGAAGCCAAACTTTCGAACGATACGTTTGTTTCCAAGGCCCCCGCTAAAATCCTTGAAGGCGCCCGCAAGCAACTCACCGAAGCGAAAGCTAAACGCGATGAGATTGTACGAATGCTGAAGACCCTTAACTAACCCCACCCCAATGAAACCCACACTACTCGTCATGGCTGCCGGCATGGGCAGTCGCTACGGCGGACTAAAACAAATCGATGCCATGGGTCCTTCCGGTGAGACCATCCTCGACTACTCTGTCTTCGATGCTATCCGCGCTGGGTTTGGGAAAGTTGTTTTTATTATACGTCCAGATTTCGCGAATGATTTTCGTGAACGTATTGGTTCCAAGTTTGCGGGTAAAATCGAAGTAGCCTACGCCTTCCAAACTCTCGACAAGTTACCTGCAGGATTCAGCGTGCCCACCGGACGTGAAAAACCATGGGGCACGACTCACGCGATTCTCTGTGCTCGCGATTCTATTCAAACACCTTTTGCAGTCATCAATGCAGATGATTTCTACGGTCAAGATTCCTACGCTGTCCTTGCCAAGAAACTTCAATCCACCTCTAACAGTGACCACCATTATTGCATGGTTGGCTTCACTCTTAAGAACACCCTCTCCGATCACGGCACAGTCGCACGCGGAGTTTGTCGCACCAACGACAAAGGTTATCTAACCGACATCCAAGAGTTACTTAAAATCGCTAAGACTTCGAAAGGCGCTGAAAACTCAGCTGAAGATGGTGCCGTAACCTCACTCACTGGCGATGAGCCCGTGTCTATGAATATGTGGGGATTCACTCCTAGCATCTTCCCACAACTAGAGAAATTATTTAAGGAATTCCTCACGACCAAAGGACAAGAAATGAAGAGTGAGTGTTATATTCCGTTGAGCTTAGGCGAAATTGTTAAGCAAGGTCTCGCGGATTGTGCGGTGCTACGAACCCATTCCACATGGTTCGGAGTAACTTATCGCGAAGATAAACCCATCGTACAGGCAAGCATCCTTCAACTTGTGCAACAAGGTTCTTATCCGAATAATCTTTGGGCCTCATAGAAGTTTCGCATGCGCATTCTTATCACAGGCGGAGCGGGCTTTATCGGTTCACACATTGCGGAATCGTTCCAAGGTAAAGCCGAGGTTGTTATTCTTGATGACTTCCGGAGCGGCGATCGAAAAAACCTTAACGGAATCAATCACCGCCTGATTGAAGGCTCCATTCTTGATGAAGCTAAGCTACGCGAAGCGATGCAGGGCGTTGATCAAGTCTTCCACCTCGCAGCGATGATCTCGGTCATGGAATCGGTATTGAAACCCCAAGAGTGCGAAGAATTAAATACACAAGGGACATTAAGAGTTCTAAACGCTGCAGTGCAGGCCAAAGTTAAAAAAGTCGTCCTCGCTTCTTCTGCAGCCATCTACGGCAACAACCCAACTGTTCCCAAAGTCGAAACAATGCCGCCAGAGCCACAATCGCCTTACGCGACGACAAAGCTGGCCGGCGAACAGTTGCTTGAGCGCTTCCGAAATGAGCACGGACTCGCAACGACAAGTCTGAGATTCTTCAATGTTTTTGGTCCACGACAAAACCCTAAGTCGGCCTACGCCGCCGCAGTACCTATCTTCATCGCCCAAGCCATCAAAGGAGAAGATATTAATATCTACGGCGATGGTGAACAGACCCGTGATTTCATCTACGTCGGCGATATCGTGAGTGCGCTCACCTTTGCAGCGGGAGAGTCCAGTTTATACGGCACCTACAATGTCGGCTATGGCCAAAAGATCTCCATCAACGATTTGGCCAAGGACATTATACGACTCACTCGCTCCAGCTCACGTATCGTCTATCACGCTCCGCGCCTGGGCGACGTCAAACACTCACTGGCATCTAATGCCAAATTGGTGAACGCCGGCTGGAAACCTAAATTTAGCTTCGCTGAAGGTATGGCTAAAACGGTGGAATATTTCGTTAAGATCAAGGTGTAACTTCAATCGGCAGACTCAGGTAATCATCCTGACCGTCATTGATATTAAGCCAGAAATCGTATCGCCCTGCCGCTGGTAAGCGCACCTTGAAGGTCAGCGTGGGTCGAAGATCGTACTCTCCGCCTTCGAGTGACGGATGCATGTGGGCGTAGCCTGTGACTGCATCAGATTGAGAAAATAAAACGGCGTGTCCAAGTGCACCCATGATTGGGCGAAGTTTTAGACCTGCGCCCGACAATGAATCCAACTGAACCTTAATCACTGCAGATGACCCCGACTTATGCGTACTAACCTGTGATGAAATAATTTGGTTTCGACGCTCACGCACAGATTCACGATTAGTCTTACCAGGTAGAATTGCAGCAGCTTCTGCCAACATTACGCGACCCGATTTAACTGGAACAAAATCAACATAGGCTTGAAGTTTCCCGCCACTATTTCCCTCGGTAAATCCCGAAGGAAAAACGAAGCTCCAGGTACCATCTTCCGACGGCAACGGATGGAGATGAATGTAATCACTTCGACTACTTACCTGACGAACATGTAGGTGAACTTTCTGCGTATGAGAAATTGCGATTTCGTAATCAAGGTAAGGCCTGCCATCCTCCTTAACCAACTTTAGTTTACCACCATCTCGTGAGACATCTAACTGAAGCTTAACCGGAAACTGTAATGAGTTGGGCTGATAGAAGTTGGCTTCTTCATTCAAACCGCAAAACTCAACACCATTACTATAAATGGGCTGATGGTCGGCGTGTAAAAAGGCGCAATGAGTATCCGGCAATGATCGTAAACCAACGAATATAAGTAACGCTCCAATTGTTAGCGCGATTATGTAATTCCAAGCGGTCATTATTATTTGGTGAGTTCGGTAATGTTCTGCAATGCGGTTTGCATTTCATTAAGGTCAAAAACCGAACCCTCGTAACGTTGAATGATTCGCCCCTCTGGACTCACGACAATGACCGCAGAATTATGGACAATCGTGCCGTCGGCCTCCGTGGTTAAGATCCCATAGTGACGCATTAAGTCTTTAATCTGATTCTTATCGCCCGTTAAAAACCGATGCCGCTGAGAGTTAATCTTATAACCATCAGCGTACATCCTGAGCACACCCGGAGTATCGTAGGTCGGATCAAAAGTAATAGTGATTAACTTAACGGCCTGAAGTTTAGGATTAGAATCTAAAGCATCGCCTAGTTTTTTCATACACTGGGTGGATGCAGGGCACATCTTGGGGTTACCGCACCGTGTAAAAATAAAATTCACGACCACTGGAGCGCCCAGGAAATCCTTCTTAAGGTAAAATTTACCGTCCTGACCCCATAGCGCCATAATCGGCATCAACTCATTCGCACCGCGTGTTACGATTCGACCCCTCTCAAAAGTGTCACGTTTTAATGCCTCCGTTACTTCAAGTGCTTGTCGTAATTCATCCGGATCAGCAGAAAAGATTTTTTCGGCCCAGGTTTTTCCGTCCGACTCAGCAATCGTGCAGCTGACTCTCCTGCCCTGCCAGCCGATGGCTGCATCACCAGCAGACAGAGAAACTAAACGACCGGTGGTGTCATCGGATTTTACCACCCACTCGGCTGACAGTTTTACGGGATCAACTTTTTTGAGATACCCTTCAACGCGTACGGTTGAATCTCCTGCAGCGAATAGCTCAGCGACTGCTAGTAAAGCCACTGTAGCGTATTTATACATTTAAATCAGACCCCCTTGGTCACGTGATAAAACCTGCATCATTCCATGTCGAACGCCGCGGTAAGAAATATAGAACGACTCCGCCTTAGTTAAATCGGCCAGCAAGCAAATCGTCAAAAGCGCAGCGGGCATGATGTCGGCTCGATCCGCAGGAATACCTGGAACGCTGCGACGTTGCTCGGAGCTCTGCTGACACATTTTGTCTTTTAGTTCGCGAATGCGTAAGACAGGTAAGCGACCACCCACCGGCTTTTCGCCTACAGCCTCTAAGTGCATCGCAATCGCAGCAAATGCGCCACCACCTCCAATGATAATTGAATTCTCGGCTGCGTTAGTCGGTATGACTTTTTGTAATGATTCTAAAATTTCGCTCTGGAAGTACTCCTGTTGCCCCTGACCGATAATCCCCCGAGCACCTTGAAGTAAACCATGCGTCAATCGTACGGATCCAAGTGGTAAACTTTTGGCTAAGGTGCAATGCTTACCGCGCAGTTCAAAAATCTCTAAGCTACCACCACCTAAATCGAATCCCAGGATACTGTTATATGAAGTATAATCTGGGTCAGTACGCACACCTTCGGAAGCCAAGCGTGCCTCCACTTCGCCCGATATGGTTAAAAGTGCGATGCCTGTACTTTTGCGCAACTCATCAGAAAATGCGGTAACGTTGGTGCACTCACGCAGCGCACTAGTGCCGAGAATCACAATTTTTTCGGCGCCCTTATCGCGTGCAAAAGTTACTAATCTATTCACCGCCTCTGTCGCAGCTTTGATTACGTCAGGGGGCATTATAGTATGCGAACCATTCTCAGGGAAGATGCGGATGGACTCAGTCTGCCTGCCGAGCTCCTTTTGCTGCAGCACATCCACTACCGATACCTTAAAAGAGTTCGAACCTAGATCAACAACGGCAATAATTTTCATGTCTAAAATTTAATGTCTGCTTTTAAGCCACCGAAACAATGTGCTTTCGCTTGGGTCTCAAATTCCTTCGTGCGATAAGCCATGTAGTAGGCAACCGATAACCGGTAAATATTCACAGTAGCTCCGGCAGCTAATTGTAGGACGACGGGGCGAGTATCAACCTGACGCGACTCCCTAAAGTTTGTGCCGTTGGTGGAGTAATTTCGAATAACCACCTCTAGTTGCGCATCAGCAAAAAACCATGAGGAGTAATTCGCTGGGTAAATGCCCGTGCCATCGAAGTCTGGATTGTAAGCACTCGAGTGGCGAATGGTTCCCTGTCCCCAAGATTGATCTAAATTCCAGCCCCAGCGTATTTGTGAACCAAGGATGCCCTCGGTGCGAATCGTTCCGGCCTGAAAGGCTCCGCGTAATATTAAATCCCGGATTGGGTGATCGACTGGACTGATTTTAAAGCGGCGACGGAACTCAATATTCACATTGGCCACTGGCTCGGTAGGAATTTGTGTACCCCAGCCCGCAACTTGTGCTGTCCCAATTAAATGGTGAAAGTGATTCTGAATAGTTTCAGCGCCCGACGCTGGCCCAGTCACGCCAACCTGTCCCTCAATCGTGAATAAACAATCCCTTCGACCCTCTCGCTCGAGAACCGCTCCATAACCATATGTTAAATATAAAACGCCAGAATAGGGCAGATCGGTGTCAGGCGGAGTGGGATCGTGCGTATCAAAGGGTGTGTTAATTTCCTGCGTGATTGCAAAAAATCGGTGCGGGTCCATCTGCACCGCCATTCGCATACCTTGTGTGTAGTAGCGATCGCTACCATTTGCTCCAAACTTATCGTTTTCTTCAATCAGCGAAATCACGGCACCGCGTGATACGGGCACCACCATCGGCAAATCATTAGACGCCTGCGCCATCGCCTGTGTGGCTGATAATATGAAAAGCAATTTCCGCATCTAATGGAGGGTAAGCAAACAATGGTTAGGCATTTGGCACAACGCCTTTCTGCTTGTGAACTAGTGATTACCGAAGTATCTGACTATCAGGATGTCGCATAGCCCAAATACACTTTCGTGTGCCTTGGCAGAAATCCTGTCCGACGGCACTACGCGTGTGACTATTTCAGGGGATTGGAGCATCGAACATGTGGTCCCAAATCTCGTCTTTAAAGGCGATAAAGTATGCCTGGTTTCTGATAATCTCGGTGAATTCGATTCATCACTTCCCGCTTGGCTCTTTTATAATTTTAAAAACGTCCGCCAACTCGATATCAGTCGGCTACCCCCGCGCCTCCAATCGCTTTATAATCTCGCCGAGAAATCCACAGTCTGGGAATCGCCACCACCTGCACCGGGTTTCGTCGAGCGCTTCGGCGTCTGGGGAATTGAAAGCTTTTCATCGTGGCAACGTGCCATGGATCACATTGGCCAAACCGCAGTTGGATTATTTCGCACACTGATCGGTCGTGGCCGCGTCAACTGGAACGATTTCACCCTCCAACTTCAAACCTCTGGTGTCGATGCGTTGCCGATCGTACTGCTTCTCGGTTTTCTCACCGGCCTAATCATGGCGTATGTCGGACTCATTCAGCTCCGACAAGTGGGTGCGACTGTCTACGTAGCCAATTTAGTTGCTCTCGCAATGACTCGCGAAATGGGCGCACTGATGACTGGCATCATCGCCTGCGGTCGCACCTCCACCGCGTTCGCCTCACAGCTCGGCAGTATGAATGTGAGTCAAGAATCAGATGCCTTACGCGCCCTTGGCATTAATCCAGTCGAATACCTCGCGGTTCCTCGAATCCTCGCGGTGACACTCATAGTTCCACTGCTAAGCCTATTCGCCACCTTCGTTGGTGTATTTGGCGGCATGATTGTCGCTTGCGCGGGCGACCTGAGTATCGAGCAGTACTTAACCCAAGCCATTCGAGCGATTACCTTTAAGAGTTTCTTAGTTGGATTTATAAAATCTTTTGCCTTCGCTTTCATCGCAGCATGGGCGGGCTGTTATCGTGGGTTTGTCGCCCAGCGTTCAGCACTCGGCGTGGGCGATGCGGCCACATCAGCAGCCGTCTTAGGTATCACGCTCATTGTCATCGCCGATGCAATTTTCGCGGTAATTTTCAACCTCTACAATTTCTAAGATGCCATCATCGCCCATCCTAGTAAGTCGCAACATGAGCGTTGGCTATAATGCTAAGCCAGTGATGAGTCAGATTAATCTATCACTTGAAGCAGGGAAAATTCTGGCGATTGTTGGACCAAGCGGCTGTGGAAAAAGTACACTCATGCGTGTGCTTGGTGGACTAGACGAGCCGCTGTCCGGACAATGTGAGCTGCTTGGTGTCAGTGTAGCCGATGCCAGTTCGCGTGAACGTGAAGCCGTGCTGCGACGTTCAGGTTTCTTATTTCAAGGATCCGCACTCTTCTCGTCCCTCACCCTTCGCGAAAACATCGAAATGCCTATGCGCGAATTTCTGGGCACAAGCGCCGCCCAAATTCGCCAACTCGCTGAATACAAATTAGCGCTAGTCGGACTCGCGGAGGCTATGGATAAATTACCCTCCGAAGTGAGCGGTGGTATGGCTAAGCGTGCTGGCATTGCACGTGCTATGGCTCTCGACCCAGAAATCATCTTTCTCGACGAACCCAGTGCAGGCCTTGATCCGATTAGCTCTGCACGACTCGACGAACTCATTCTCAAAGTGCGTGAATCCTTTGGTACCACCATCGTTCTGGTTAGCCATGAGGTTCCCAGCATCTTGCGAACAGCCGACTTCTGCGTTTACCTCGACTCCGACACGGACACGATGGGCGCCTACGGTCCACCCAAGGACTTCCTGCTCGCGGGCTCCCACCCGAAAGCACACTCCTTCTTCAGCCAAAATAAAATTTCCTAAACATGCGTCGCACCGCCAATAAATCACTCATCGGCGCCTTTGTGGTTGGAGGGATTATTCTTTTTATCGCTGCGTTTGTACTTCTTGGTGCTGGTTCATTTTCTGGAGTTAAACCGAACGCGCTGGCTTACTTTCAAGATTCGGTAAGCGGACTCGATATTGGTGCGCCCGTAAAGTTCAGAGGCGTCACCATTGGCAAAGTCTCTCAAGTGCTTTTGCGCACCGCCAATCAATCACCTTCCGATTACTCCATTCCAGTCGTAATGGAATTCACCCCCGACTTACTGACACGTCGCGGACTGGACCAAGCATTGATCGATAAATCCGGCCTACGCATCTCGATTGAAAAAGGTCTACGCGCTAAACTACAGCAACAGTCCGTCATCACGGGCGTCCTCTACGTTGAACTCGATTACTTCCCCGACACACCATACAAACTTCATGATACCCGCGGAGAGCAGCCCGAAATCCCTACTCTACCGTCGAACCTCGGTGCGCTGACCAAGGCGGTTTCACAGACCCTGGAGCAACTTAGTCGCGTAGACTTCGTCAGCATCACTAAGAAAGTTGATTCCATTCTTACACGCATTGATCAGGGTGCGTCACAGATAGAATTCGCAAAGATTAATAATAATTTAGTTAAAGCCTCGGATAATATCGCCCGTATTACCAGTGACCCTGCAATCAACAAGGCCATCGCTGATTTCTCTGCAGCTATGCAATCGGTTGATGAATTAGTTAAACGTTTTAACTCCAAAGTGGATCCAGTGGCCGAAGACATCCAATCAATGGCCACATCGGGACGCAAGGCACTCGATCGACTCAATGAAGCCGCAGAAAACGTCCGTGCGCTTACCAAGGCCGGCTCACCCACGCGCCGCGAACTGGATGCCGCACTCGCTGATATTTCAGAAGCCGCTGCAGGCATTCGCTCATTGGCAGACTTCTTAGAACGTAACCCGGAGACGATCATTCAAGGTCGTAGCTCCAAAGAAGAAACGAAAACAGAAAAGTCGAACCCATGAGAAATATTATTTATACTCTCAGCCTTTCGTTACTCTTATCAGGCTGTATTGTTTTTGATAAGAAAAGCACCGCTGTCACTTTTCACCAATTCAACATTCCGACCGTCGCACCAACAAAGGACTCGCCCACGATCTTCATTCCGCGCGTACAAGTTCCAGCTGCCGTTCGCCGTCCAACGCTCGTCATTAGCGATAGCAGCGGGAAAACTGTTATCGATGACTCACAGCGCTGGGTTTATAGCCTCGATCGAGCAATGAGTGATGTTATCGGCCACCACCTAACACAAATTACTGGCCTGCCCTACAGCACACAGGCACCATCTGAAAAGCACCTCGTTCTATTGGTCGAGGTATTGCAGTTTGGCGTGAACGACAATGCCACCATTCTACAAATCAACTATCATGTTGAAACGTCAACTGGTGAAACCCTGACTCAGGGCCAAGGCATCTGGCGGGGCAAACGAGCGCAGTCCGCAAAAGAATTCGTAGATTTACAGTCTAATAATTTAAGTGCTGCCTCCGCCGAAATCAGCCAAGCCCTTCTTCCCATTCTATCTAAACTTTCGCAATGAGCGACAACCCAACCCACAAACCGAACGGCTTCAGCGAAGCCACGGGTGAGATTTGCTACGACCTTCCGTCAGCATACATTCCGCATCCCGCCACTGGACTTTTGCACCTGCCGAGATTCATCGGGAAAATCCGTAAACACTTAAGTGGTCAGCTACCCAAATCATACCAGCGTAACTTCTGTAAAGGCTTTGACCGCTTCCTGTGTCTTCACCTTGGCGTCGACCCCGAGCAAGTTATCCAATGCGTCAAGGATGCCACCAGCGAGGCCGACTTAGATGCCCGTCTGCTCAAGCTCCTTCCGGCTGACCTTCGAGTCCACGTCTGGAATCGCGAATTAGTCCAAAAAGGCATGAGCGAGATGGGTCGTGAGGCACTAAATGATGCGAAACGCAAAATGGGCGCACTGGATCGTACAGATGTCCTTTCCTTTGCCGACATGATTGACTTTGATGAAGGCCGAATCCTGTGAGCCTCTCCGACGCCAACCCCAATCGACTTGTCCTACGCGGACTCGAAGCCGTCCTGGCTTGCATCGAACAACACCCTAAATCGCTTAGGGAGATTCATGCGACACCAGCCTTCGTGGCAGCATTGTCACCGCACATCATTAAGCTCGAAGCCTTAGGGGTAAAATTTCGCACCTCCTCCGTTGATGACCTTTCACACTTTGCGGAAGCACATTGCGAAGATGTTTGTGCTTTAACTTTTCGACCCGACCCAGGACACGTGCGCGTTTCAGATTTCAGCGAGTGGCGCGAAAATCATGAAACAGTTGTGATTGCCGATCGCATCACCCGCCCCGCCGACCTCGCCGCCATCGCACGTGCCATGAGTGCATTTGGCGTACAACGCCTCTTACTGTCTTCGACCACCACTCAACTCACTTTCAATCCAGAAGTCTGGCAGCTTGCAGGCGGAGCCATGGAACACGTTCGAATCATGCACGCTGCTGCCCTTGGTGGTCTACTTAAACTCGTAAAAGAAAAATGCTGTGTCGTCGGCCTCTCACCAGGAGTTGGACGAAAAATCGATCTAGGCACACCCGTTCGCGTACCCGGTCGACACCTGGCACTCCTTTTATCTGGTACAGAAATCGACGCCGACCTCTTACCACGCATTGAGCACTGTTACCGCTTTCCAGGCCTAACCACACGTCCAGCACTGGACCTGGCCTCCGCCGCCCCTATTGGCATTGCCTGGATTGCATCGACGCCCAAGCCCCGGGTTGATGGATTTCTCGCTCGCAAACGGGCACGTCACGCAAAATCTGACGACACTACCCCCAACGTCTAATTTTTAATTATGTCACAACCTGAATCTAACGCGGAAGAAAACGTCATCTCCCTTCAGAATATAAATCGTAATTTTCTGACAGCACTGCAACGCCAGTACGATATGCTCGCTTTCACATTGGCAGGCATTCGCACCGCTGACCCTAAAGCGTACGAATACTTCTCGAGCGTATCACGTGTTATGCCAGCACCTGCAGTCCACCTGCCGCACGATCAAATGGTAGCCTACTCTCGCGGGCTGCTCTTACGCACGAGCATGAATGACTTGTTGGCATTATCATCCGAGTGCCTGAATCAATGTCACCTCCTTTGCTTACTCATTAAAACTCGAGGACGTAATACTACAACCAGCACTCCTGACAGCGATCGTCTCGTTGGAGAAAAACATACCCAGTTCTCACACATGAATTTACAAGAGAAGTTTAATGCCATGGAAGAGACGTTTGATATCATCAGTGACCTCGAAGACAGCATCTTCAGCATAGCTGCAGCCTTGCGCGTACTCGTCCGCGGCGGGCTGGTAACTAACGATGACATTTCACCCGACGGTTCACTAACGCTCGAATTTAAGTCGATTAAAGAAATCGATACCCCAGCCGTCACACCCAGCGCCGAAGGCATCACTAAAAATACTGAAGCCACTCCTGCTAAAGCTACGAAGCTTGCCGACAGTTACCGCACCTTCAAGCCAGGCGAGGTACTCGAATTAACCGACGAAGAATTACTCGGTTTAAATATCACCGTTGCTAAATTCTTTGATGGTCTATTTCGCTCGATTGATGCCTATGGTCGCGAACAATTAGGTGATAAAGCATAGATTAAGCTATGCGTGAAGGGGTAATTCAAAACCACACCGAGCGCAAAGTATGGCTCTGGGTGTTTGCCGGATTTCTCTTTCAAACGATTCCCGCTGCCATCCGCGATGAGGCACTACCCGTAGCCCTCAAGAATGCGGGCGTTACCAATCACGCTATCACTCGTACCGTCAGCCTTCTCGGCTTCATTGTAGCACTCAAAATTTTCTGGGCACCCGTCCTCACTCTCTGGGGTCGAACACGTGCATCGATCATCATCTTCCAAACGGCTATCGTAAGCCTGCTCTTTAGTTTAGCATACTTCATTTCGCCCTCAGACTATAGCACGATAGCCATCGCCAGTACCCTCGCCCTGCTCAGCCTATGCTCTGCAGCGCACGACTTCCTCCTCGATGGATATTATGTATCGTCATTGAGCGATACTCAACGCGCCAAGCATTCTGGCTTACTCAGTTTTTCATCGAAACTCGGTCAAGTACTTGCTGGCCCAGGCGTCATCTGGCTAGCGGGTTATGCACTCACCAGAAATCAGCCCATCAACCTAGCGTGGAGTATGTCGCTCACCCTAGCGGCGATTATTACACTGATCGTCTGTGGCCTCATGGTTTACGGATTCAAACCTGAGCCGATTGAAACCTCCAACCCTTCGTCATCAAGGCAAACCCTGTCCGAAATCGTCTCGTCTCTCTCTGATCTTCTTCGCGACCAGCGCACACCAGCATTGGTTGGTCTCATTCTTTTTTATCGCTTAAGCGAAGTTCACCTCATTCGAATCGTTCCACTCTTCTCGCTCGATAGCCACATTCATGGCGGACTTGAATTAAACAATGAACAATACGCCGGAATGCGACTCGCAACTGCAATCCTCGGCCTCGCGATAGGAGGCATCATAGCATCATGGATTATCTCTAAACGCGGTTTAGCAAAATCCATCATGCCCTTAGGCGTAAGTATGCACCTCCCTCTTCTAGCGGTCACTTGGCTTTCGTTCTATCCCAATCAAAACCTAGCCACGATTGGTGGTATTTTTCTTATCGAATACATCGCCTTTGGTGCCGGCATTTGCGCTCTACTTCTCGCAATGATGCAAGTCGCCAACGGAAAACACGCCGCCGTTCGTTATGCATTACTTTCCACTATCGCTGTTTTATCCGTTTACATTCCCGGACTGTGGGCGGGCTCCTTAAGCGATCAACTGGGTTACCCTAAGTATTTTATCTTTACCCTGTTTCTAGCGATTCCTGGACTGATCTCCGCTTACATCGCTCAAGAGAAATTAAAAGTTAATTAGCCTTCTTCGGAGTCACGATGAGCTCCTGAGCAAACTTTGGGTTCAGGTATTGCATCACATATGCCTGCACTTCTTTGGCGTTCGTTAGATTCATTCGACGCTCCCATTCGGTATCAAAATTCGCACCCATACCGACTAACTCACGCGCAATAGCCCCCTGCATGCGGTTTCCTGCAGATTGTCGACCCTGCCGACGTGCGACGCGCATACGACGCTTAGCATCGTCGATTTCACTCGGTTTAAATTCACCTCGTCGCAAACGTTCGAGCTCAGCCTTCATCTCGACCACCACCTGCTCTGCCGTTTCGGTAGCCGTTCCTGCATAAAGGTAAAACATTCCCATGTCTTTTGTTTCGACGCGGGTGGCGCCGACAAAATAGGCCAAGCCTTTCTGTTCCCGCACGCGATGGAATAGTCCGCTAGCCATACCGCTTAACAATTCCTCAACAATATTAGCGGCTGTCACCATCTCAGTGCCAAAGCCGCAATGTGGAAACGCGATGCAAACGACCGCCTGTTCGCCCGTCGCTTCCATTTTCCTTCTTTCAGCTGACTTAGGTTTGTGCTGAATCAGTACACTCGAGTCAAAAATTTGCTTAGGTAGAGTTGCAAAATTCTTATTAACGAAATCCATCACGGTTTTGCGGTCAAAATTACCGCTAATCCCGATGACCATATTATCTGGTACAATTAATCGACGATGGAGTGCGGCGATATCTGAAACAGATAATGCTGCCAAGGTTTCGGGCGTGCCCATCGGATCAATTGAAAGCGGGTGATCACCGAAAAATTGTTCTAATAGTTTAATCCGGGCTTTTTCAACAATATCATCCAGCGACTCACGACAGCCAGTCAAAGCTGCTGCACGTTCCTGCGTAAAACAGTCAGGTAATAATTTGGGACATAAAACCCCGTTCTTAACCAATTCAGCAATTGTCTCGAAATCTGAACTCAGAGCCTCGCCCCATAATCCGCAGGTCAGTTGAGTGCTGATATCATTAAAGGTCGCTCCTATCCGGTCCACCACCTCGGCCACCTCTTGGCGAGTGTGCTTAATCGTATCGCGGGCAAAGAGCGTCGAGAGCAAGCCTGTGGCACCTCGCTTATTCATGGGTTCATAGGCCGAACCCGCCTCAACGAAAACACCGAAGCCAACTTTTGGTATAGAATCATCCGACTGTAAAATCACACGTATTCCATTCTCCAGTCGAACGACTTCAAAGGTTTCAGATTGCGACTTAACGGCAAGCTTCTCGTCCGCGATCACGGCTTTCTTGCCATGCATCCGCGCGAGTGTCACAGCATTCGGCTTCAACCATTCACGAGCTACTTTAGTTAAATCATCCGGATTAACTTTTGCTAATTGCTCAACGCTTCGCATGGGCCAACCGATGTCATGACCTACACATGCTGCATACCCAAAGCGACTCGTTGCTGCATGGATGCTCTTCTGGCCGTTAATCATCGCGACGACGTTTTGCCGACGGATCTTTTCAAATTGTGCAGTGGTTACACCTTTTTGGAGTAAGTCATCGATGACCTCCAGAGTTGCGACTTCAACCTGTGCAGCATCCACAGCGTCATTCCCAATCCAACCAAGCCACGCGACGCCAATATCCGAGAGTCCCATTGATTGTGCATCTATAGAATCCACCAAGCGTCGTTTCTCTCTTAATTCATCCCACAACCGCGAACTATTACCACTACCCAAGACGCCGAGAAATAGATCCAATTCCATTCGATGCTTAGCGAAGAATCCTGGAATGCGCCAAGCAACCACGCCTTTGGTCGTAGCCACATCGCGCGATAAATCTACCCGACGCACACCACCTTGAGGTGGCTCAAATGCGGGAACATGCTCAAGGACAGGTCGACGTTGAAAGCGCCCAAACCATCGTTCTGCGGAGGCGATAACAGCTTCTGCCTCCATCGAACCGCCAATTGATAAGACGACATTACTCGGTGCATAACGCCCAGCATGGTAAGCACGAAGATCATCCGGCGAAATGCGTACAAATAATTCTTTGTGTCCGATAATTGGGTGGCGCATCGGGTGACTACGAAACGTCTCCAATAGAACATTTTCCGCCAGGATACTGTCATGCTCATCATCACGCATTGCAATTTCACGCAGAATAACCTCCCGCTCCATCTTCGCATCGGCATCTGTAATCAACGGATCAAAAATCATTTCCGAAATAGCCTCCATCGCCGTCTCAAATCCTTCGGCTGGGGCATCGACATAATAAACCGTACGATCAAAAGTGGTGTAGGCGTTCGAATTTCCACCTGAGCGGTGAATCGATTCCGTGAGTTCACGATTGGTAAATCTTCCGGTGCCCTTGAATACCATATGCTCTAAGTAATGCGAAATACCTGAACCCTCCCACTTACCTTCATGTGCACTACCCGTTCGAACCCAGGCCTGCACAGTACATAATCCGATACCAGGTCGTTGCGTGTAGAGCACCTCGAGACCATTCGCCAAAACCCATCTCACTGGGGCAGATCCAGCAATTTGTTTAAAACTCAAACCTTCAAGGTGCGACATGCCCAAAGGTATGCCCCCTCAATACAAATGGTGCAAGTGTGAGCGTGAATAAATCGTCTGAATCTCGATAAAATAAGACGTATCAATAGCCCGATAATGCCATTGAATAAACGCCTAACCCTCGGTATCTACCCTTCTGCTTTAGTCTCCCCCTTTATTTTTTAATACATGTATATTCAGCCTGAAATCCGTAGCCAACTTGAAGAGGTCGAACGACGCTCCGGACACCTATGGAAGTTTCTCGATGTGACCGGCAAGCAGGCTCAAATCGCACAACTCGAAAATCAAATGACAGCGGCCAATTTCTGGGACAGCCAGAAGTCTGCCCAGAAGGTGATTTCAGAATGTAACACCTACAAAAATATCGTCGCACCACAAATTGCATTTCGTCGCAAACTCGAGGACGCCAAAACACTGGCCGAAATTATAACCGAATCTCCTGACGGCACGGCCGATGCAGAAATGGAAGAATTAAAGAAAGTCGCTGCCGACCTCGTCCTTGAAGTAGCTGATCTCGAAATCGCCTCCTTCCTTTCTGGTACGCATGATAAATCCAACGCTATCGTAACAGTCAAAGCGGGTGCCGGTGGCACAGAGTCGAACGATTGGGCCGACATTCTATTTCGCATGTATACCCGCTGGGCTGAACGTCGTGGCTTTAAAGTCGAAGTTGAAGATGTTGCAGAAGGCGATGGTGCTGGCATCAGTCAAGCGACTTTCCGTATCGAAGGTCCGAATGCCTACGGTTACATCAAGGCGGAGCGTGGAGTGCATCGCCTGGTACGTATCTCGCCCTTCGATGCTAACGCACGTCGTCACACTTCATTTGCTTCGGTCGATGTTGTAGCGGAAATCGATGATGACATTGATATCGAAATCAATGAAGCCGATCTTCGTGTCGACGTTTACCGCTCAAGCGGCAAAGGCGGACAACACGTTAATAAAACAGAATCCGCCGTACGACTTACCCACATTCCAACCGGTCTAGTCGTGGCCTGCCAACGCGAACGTTCACAGGTTAAAAACCGTGCCCTCGCAATGAAGATTCTTCGTGCGCGTATTTACGAAAAAGCCATCGACGACAAACGTACTGAAATGGAGAAGTATTACGGTGAAAAGGGCGACATTGGCTGGGGTAATCAAATCCGCTCCTACGTCTTTCAACCCTACCAAATGGTCAAAGATTTGCGTACGGGTGTGGAGACCGGTAATATTCAAGCCGTCATGGATGGCGACATTGATGCATTCATCAACGGCTGGCTCCGCGCGGGCGGACCGCGCACACGAAATAAAGATATAAAAATCGAGGACTAAGAAAATGCCGTCCCAAGAAGTTCTGCGTCGTAAGTTACTCGAACCGCCTCTTTTTGCGGAAAAGATTTGGAAGCTTTCGCCCGAACCTTGGCCCATCTCCGAAGCCCAACTTAAAGACCTTAAAGTCATCGGTGCAGCCTGCTTAAGTTACCACCGTGCCCTTGAACGCTTGTACGTTCGCTCCTTCACGGATAAAAAAATTCTTCGCAATCGCGACGTCCATGCTAAGTGGGTTTCGGATTACTTGGATCGTTATAAGCCTGCAGGCTTAATCGAACACGGTCGGCACCGCTCAGTAAAAGGACAATGCCCTGTCGTTCTCCGACCCGACCTTCTCATTACCGATCAAGGGTTCACGATGACCGAGCTCGATAGCGTGCCTGGGGGTATCGGACTCACTGCCTATCTCAACGAAGTCTATGCCGAAGATTTCCCTAATCTCATCGGTGCCACTGCAATGCCCGAAAAATTCTTCGGCGCACTCAAGCGACTCACCCCCGACCAGCGCTTTCCTTTAGTCGCAATCGTTGTCAGCGAAGAATCCGCTACCTATCGTCCAGAGTTCGATTGGTTGGGTGAAAAACTCCGCTCACTCGGGCATGATGTTCATGTCGTCGACCCCACCCAAATCATGCAGATGGGTGAAGAATCTTTTATCCCAGTCGATGGTGCTCCGCGAAAAGTTGATCTCATCTATCGATTCTTTGAACTCTTCGATCTCGCCAATGTCAAAGGTGCGGACGGCATTTTTAATGGCGTAGAATCAGGCAAAGTAATTCTAACACCTCCGATGAAGGCCTACCAAGAAGAGAAACTTGGCTTGGCTCTGTTGCATCACCCGATGCTCGCTGAATTCTGGAAGGAAAACCTTCCTGAAAATCACCTCGAGGCGCTCTTCCGCATTATTCCTAAAACCTGGATTATCGAAAGAACCGACCTTCCACCCACCGCCGTATTGCACGCCCCACAAGTCAACGGGCGCCCAATCAGAGAATGGACCGAACTTGCTGAAGCTTCTCAGCGTGAACGTAATTTTATTATAAAAGCCAGTGGCTTCCATGAAACCGCCTGGGGCGCTCGCAGCGTCACCCTCGGTAGCGATGTCTCACGCGAAGAATGGCTCGAAGCTATTGAGCGTGCCCTGGATCCCGAAAATGAGACATTCCACATTTTACAAGAATACCATAAGCCCTCGCGCTTATCGCACCCAGTCTACGCTAACGATGGCAGCATCCATAGTGCCGAAGGCCGTGTTCGTCTTTGCCCTTATTTCTTCGTCGATGGCGACACCGTAGAGATCTCTGGCATCCTTTCGACCTTCTGCCCGGCTGATAAAAAAATCATCCATGGCATGAAAGACGCAGCCCTATTACCCTGTCAGTTGAAGAATTGAAGGATCACTGGGCGCGTTGGTATGGCGACGTTGGGATGACCAAGGTGAGGTCTGTACTCTCCCGCCCTACACTTTCTACGCTATATCAACATCTGATCACTATTCCTGCCATGCCCCCTTGCCCACCCGTCCATTTAGCGTCATAATTATCCTATGTCCTTCGATAAACCCCTAGTCATCACATTTGCAGATTTTCGTCGTCAGCTCGGAATCTACCCCAAACTCGGGCTACGTTTTAAATTACCCACCGGCTCTCTTACGCCCGTCCACCTTCACGTAACCGAAGTCGCACGTGTAGAGAAAAAGTTCATCGATTGCGGTGGCACCATTCGCACCAATGTTTCAGCGCGCTTACAATTATGGGCAGCAGATGACACCGATCATCGTGTGAATGTCGAAAAGTGTTTAGAGATTCTTAATCGCGGCACAGATTTATTGGGCTCGGCCGAACTTCCACTTGAAGTCGAATACGACCTTCCCTTCCTCACTGCCTTCCCCGTGCTAGGTACCAAAGTTGAAGATGGAAACCTCGTGGTTATTCTTGGAACGATCCAAGCTGACTGCTTAGCACCAGACGTATGCATTCCTAATAAATGCACGCCAGGTTCTGGGTGTTGCTAGTTCCATCTTGTCGCTTTAACATTCACCTAATGCGCCTACTAACAATCATCCTACTTGGATTCCTTGGGTTGGCGCCATCTGTTCGTGCGGCAATTCATTCACAAGTAGATTTAGTAAACTTATCTCCACGTATAGTAGCGGGCGAAAAAATCCAGTTGGCACTTCGTTTTAAGTGCGATCCACACTTTCACATTTATTGGAAGAACCCTGGTGATGCGGGCACACCGCCTTCCATTCAGTGGATTGAAACGTCCAACACGCAGCCGAGTGGACCAATTTGGCCTGGCCCAACCCTACTCGACCTCAGCGGCGTTATTAATTTTGTCCATGCTGACGAAACGTTGCTGATCATCGAAGCGACTGTTCCAAAAAACTCTCCCAATACCCTCACGCTTAAAGGTCACGTTCAGTGGCTAGAATGCAATGAAGGCGGCTGCTTCCCCCAAGAAAAAGATGTCAGTCTCACCCTAAAGCTCGGCAACGAAAACCAAGTCGTCTCGTTCAATCCCAAACTCTATCCTGATCTTCAGCCTGTTATCCTTACACCTGGTCGAGTAAGCGGACAATCTCTTGAAATCGATAGCCCCAATGAACTCACCCATAAATGGTTCCCAGAGAAAAATTTCGTAAGCCCTTCGGCTATTGCCAGTCAGGCAACAAAAACAAACAATAAGATATTCTCTTTAAAAGACGCTACCGACCCTCTATCGCCAGATCCAATCTATTTCGTAGCTGAGGATCTTAACGGGAATTTTCGTCGTATACGCGTTGAACTTGGCGCTCAAACCACTGTCACTCCCACGCTAATTTCAGGCCCTAATTTAGGGACTTTAAATTGGGCGACATGGTCACCCGAAGCTCAAGCATCTGCACTATCGAGCGGTAAAAGTGTTTATCTCGACTTTACCGCCCGCTGGTGTGCGACCTGCCAAGTCAACAAACGCGTCTACCATCAGGCAGATGTTATCACTGCCCTTTCACAAAATAATATAGTCCTTCTTCGTGCCGATTGGACCAAGAAAGACTCCGTCATATCCCAAGAACTTAAAAAGTACGGACGTGAAGGCATCCCATTCAACGTTCTGCTTAAACCAAACCAGCCTCCCATTATTTTTTCAGAGTTACTAACGGGCTCGGAGATCATAAGTGCGATCTCGCAATCGAACGCCACATCCTCACCCCCCATCAGTTCCACACATTCCTACTTGGTTTGGCTCATCTTCGCATTTGTTGGAGGTGTATTTTTAAATTTGATGCCCTGCGTATTTCCGATGCTTGGACTTAAAGTTCTAGGCTTTGCCCAAGAATCAGGTGCTGCCCGTCGTACTGTAATCATTCACGGACTACTTTATACGCTCGGTGTAATCGTAAGCTTCCTAACTCTAGCACTGCTTATTATCGCGCTAAAATCTGGCGGCAGTAACATCGGCTGGGGTTTCCAAATGCAGTCACCTGGCTTCGTTTTACTGACGTGCATACTGATGATTACTCTCGGCTTGAGCCTCGTCGGAGTTTTTGAAATTGGCACAAGTCTCGCTGGGCACGCTGGACAAATACAGAATCGCGCCACATCCGCCGGCGCACTTCTATCAGGCATACTTGCGACGGCTGTTGCGACACCCTGCACTGCCCCCGGACTAGGAGCTGCCCTCGGTTTCGCTCTCGAATCTTCACGCACCACACCTGAGACATTACTCTTTTTTTTCGTGATCGGACTCGGTATGGCGACGCCTTACCTTACGCTCTCCCTCTTCCCCAAATTGACTCGTCTCTTGCCCAAGCCTGGCGCCTGGATGGAGACACTAAAACAGGTAATGTCATTCCCTCTATTCACCTACGCTGTTTACCTCCTTTGGGTGCTCTACGGATTAGTCGATGATGCCAATTGGCTGCGTGATGCATCCCTCGGATTAATCCTCATCGCGGCGGCCTGTTGGATCTTCGGACATTGGGGCGCCTTGCATCGCTCACCCAAACAACGCTTTCTTAGCAGACTCTCAGCCGTGATTATTTTTGCGAGTACCATCGGTTATCTGCTTTCTACATTACCATAAAAAAACCCACACGTTTCGGTGTGGGTTTTTATAATCTGAAATTTATATTAGAGTGCAGAAACAGGTGCAGGAGCACCAGACTGAACCGCCGGAGCAGAGACCTGGCGATTCGTGGGACGTGCCACTGGACCAGCATAATTGGCGTCGACTACAATTGCTTTACGGTCAGATGACATTGCCTCACGAGTAGAAGCACTTTGATTCGCATTCTGTTCGCCGAGCGCTAACACTTCGACATTCGTCTGAGTGCTACCGGAGCGCACCAAGTATTCGCGAACCGATTGAGCACGACGATCGGAGAGACCTAAATTATATTCCTCGGTTCCAGATTGATCGGTGTAACCCGCGATAATAAGTTTCGTATTCTTCGCACGACCGGCGATGGCATCGAGTTTGGTACGCTCCTTGGCATCCACTGTATACTTATCGAAATCAAAATAAACAGTGGTTAAGATAGCTTCTGGTGGAATATTACCCGAGCGAATCGCTTCAGCCATCGAACCAAAACCACTTCCGCGTGATTCCATACCGGAACCGCTGAGGCTACCGGAGAAATCGGAAGGCATCTTGGAGGGGCCACAACCAACGAGAAAAGCTACAGGAACAAGGAGTAAGGCGAAGCGCTTCATAATTTACTTAATAAAGGTAGAGTCTTTGCCATCGGCAAGCCTCGACTGACCTAATAACGGGCGACGGTTTTATCGATCTTAAGTGACCAAGCATCAATGCCGCCCTGCACATTACTAACCATGTTGTAGCCTTTGGACCTCAAAAATTGCGTTACACGCAAACTGCGACCGCCGTGATGGCAATGAATGAGCACGGGTACATTTTGCGGAATTTCGGACAACCGTTCGGCGACCTCACCCATGGGAATTAGTTTCGCACTAGGAATTCGACAGATCTCCCACTCCTTGGGCTCACGCACATCGATTAGCACTGGTGGCTTGTTTGACGACAAGAGTCGGGCGGTTTCTTCAATGGAAACTTCAAGTGGTGTATCAGTCATAGAATGATTAGAAAGCGCACAATCACCAGAGATGTATTTAGCAGGCTCAATTGAATGTATCTCAGGATGTACACCACACGCAGGACACTCGGCTGCGACATCGAGTTGCATCACTCGAGAGGTGCCGGCTGCGACATCGACCACCATCAAACGTGATTGTGTGCGTTGACCTAAAATAATCGCCACCGCTTCGGAGGCCATCCAAGAGCCGATGACGCCACAGGTCGCACCCATCACTCCGCCTTCGGCACAGGTTGGCACATCACTCCCATTAGGCATCTGCGGATAAACGCATCGGTAACATCCGGCCTGAGGTAAAAAAACACCTACCTGCCCTTCACTTCGCAAAACACTGCCATGGACCAATGGCTTCTTAGCAAGGACGCACGCGTCTGCAGCCATGTAACGAGTTGAAAAATTGTCGGCACCGTCGAGCACAACGTCATAACGCTCAGCCAACTCTAGTGCATTTTTCGCAGTCAGCCCCTCCGGATGTAAAATTATTTTTAGTCCTGGATTAATTTCCGCCAAAGCTTCCGCCGCTGAAATAGTTTTGGGCAGACCTTGGGTATCGAAGCCGTGGATAATCTGGCGGTGTAAATTGCTCAGCTCGACCTTATCAGGATCAGCAATGCCCATGACACCCACACCTGCCGCTGCCAGATACATCGCCGCCGGTGAACCCAAGCCACCGGCACCAATAAGAAGCACCTTGGCACCCTTAATCTTGAGCTGCCCACTCTCACCCACACCAGGCAATCGAATCTGTCGTGCATACAATACACGCTCTAATTCGCTCAACTGACCATCGGTCGACATGCCCACTTATTCATCGAATGACCCCCAAGTGTCAAACCCACCCGAAAGCAGGTATTGAAAACCTGACCGACCCTTTACACTTTGAGCCTGTGGCATCTGTCTACCTTGGCATCGATTACGGCTCCAAACGCATTGGCCTCAGCCATGGCGACGAACTTGGCTTCGCCTTTCCCTTGCCCGCCGCTACCGCCGAAGATCCAGCGCTTCGACTCGATCAAATCGCACAAGAAATTACGCGCCTACGCGTAACGCACCTCATTCTCGGCTACCCGCTCTCACTCGACGGTGAGAAAACAAAGCGCTGCCTAGAAGTCGACGCCTTCGCACTCGAGCTAACCAAACGTTTTCACCTGCCGATCGACCTGATTGATGAAGGTCTCACAAGCCAAGCTGCCGATAGCCTGAGCTCACAGAAAAAACCACGCACGAGCAAAGAGCGCCAAGACCAAACCAAATCAGGTGAACGCGACTCTCGTGCTGCCGCTATTCTGCTCCAAGACTTTTTCAACAGCCGTGGCATCGGACAGAGTTCCTGAACATGGCTAAGTCAAAATCCAAGACTGACCTCACGCCAGAGCGATTCCTAATCACCGTCGCCTACGATGGTACGGATTACATGGGCTGGCAGATTCAGAATGATGTGCGAACCGTTCAAGGTGAAATCCAAGCACGTCTCTCGCGTATATTTAAAAATAAAATTATTGTTCAATCCAGCGGTCGCACTGACGCTGGAGTGCATAGCGTTGGACAATGTTTTCACTTCGACGCTTTCTGGCCTCACTCGACCGCCAAACTTAAAGATGCCATGAATACAGGCGAGCAAGCTGGCCTGCTGATTACGACCATTCGTCGCGTGCACCCTAAATTCCACGCACGTTACTCTGCCATCGGTAAACGCTACCGCTACGAGATTAATGTAGGTTTCGCACCTCCTTGGAAAGCACGCTACTGCCTCGGTCGCGACTGGGAATCGCTCGACGTCAAAGAAATGCGACGTGCTGCAAAATTACTCGTCGGCAAACATGACTTCCGTGCCTTCGGAGCCACTCACGGACAAGGCATGGAAAATGAACACCCGGTTAAAGACCTGCGTCGACTCGACATTAAAGCTAAAGGTCGTCGCATCACTGTCATCACCGAAGCCAACGGGTACCTATATAAGATGGTTCGCCGACTCGTTGGCGGTCTGCTTCGCGTCGGTGAAGGAAAAATCACAGCCGAACGTCTCATCGCTTACCGCGAAGAAAAAACTATCACCTCCGAAGTGCCTACTGCGCCCGCTCGCGGACTATTCATGGATAAAGTTTTCTATCGACCCGCAGAATTAAGATCCCGCAAGCCGCCCAAATCCTAAACAGGAATTTATGCGGAAACTATTTTTAATTATTTTAGCACTTGTCGGTATCACGCTGCATGCCCACCCCGAATGGAAGGAAGCCTCATGTACCGGTATCATTGATGAAAATGGAGGATTTGTCCTTACGCTCCGCTTCGATCTTCCACCCTATTTAGTTGGCAAACTCCCCGTTGACGCATCCATCGGCGAGCTCGATGACCTGATTTACGACAAGGCCCGCTTAATTTCTACTACTCAAGCAGCACGTGAAAGATTTATTTCCGAGATACTAATCTTAGCCGATGGCAAGCCACTCACTCTTAGCCTTATCGAATTCCCCAGTGCTGAATCCATTAAAGCACAATCCGTACAACAAGGAGAAAATGATCGTTATCCTGTTATACTCTCCGCTAAAATTTCGACCCAAGTTGAAAAGACTACACAGAAAATTGAAGTAGCATTCCCGCCTAAGCTCGGGTTGGTCTTCACCAATCTGCGCAAGGAAATGAACTATCAAGTCGTTATGGCGGTACAGCCCAATGAGAAAGCTGAATTGATTATCAACGATAACTTATCGGAGAACACCGGGATTATCGCCACGGCAAAAAACTTTCTAGTTTACGGTTTTAATCACGTCATACCTGCTGGCTGGGATCATGGTCTTTTCATGCTGGCGATGTTCCTCGGCGCCACCTCTCTCGCCAATGCCCTCACGCGCTCCCTCGCCTTCACCGCTGGACACTGCCTCACACTAGCGGCGGTATGGCTTCAACTCTTACCTGCCCCAGGCCCATGGATTGAGCCCGTTATCGCCCTGACCATCGGCATTGCGGGTCTACTGGCTGCCCGCGGAATCACATCTAATAAAACTGTCTTTATAGGCGCTAGTGCATTCGGATTACTTCACGGACTAGGCTTTGCCGCCGCGGCTCAAGCCAAACTGGAAAACTGGACTGGCATCAAAGCCCTTGCCGCCCTCGCAGGATTCAATCTCGGCGTCGAATTCGCCCAAGTCGCTGTGATCGTATTCGCCGCTCTGTTGCTCGCTGGTCTTCAACGCACACAACTTAAAGAACTCAATCTTCGTCGCAATTTAAGCTACGGCATCGCAGCCGCTGGCTTCGTGGTTATGACCACTCGACTTTGGGCGATTCTATTCGACGCTTAAATTTTTACGCCGAGCTCTTTGCAAACCGCTGGATGCTTGCGTGCCTTGTTCTTAAATTCATCGACCGAAAAATCTGCGACGATGAAATCACCATAACGCAACGATGGGCATTTGGACTGACCAGTGAGTGATACGAGCTGACGCATTTGATGCATATCGGCCACCACATCACGTATATCCAACTTCACACCCTGTTCCGCGAAGAATTCCAATGCCTGTGTGCACCAGGGGCATCCAGGCTTAACATAAAGAATCGGCAAAGGTTGTGGCATTCCTCCAATCGATACGATTTCAGGATGATTGGCAAGCAACCACGACGTAATCATCGCTTGCCCCTCTGCCACATTAAACGAAACTTCCGATTAGCCACAGGGTTA
>CANCLQ010000002.1 GCA_947378845.1 Opitutia bacterium
TCCCCTGCAGTGTTCGACAACCGCGGCAGCCTCCGTCTCCTACGAACATAATATACGGGAGGTGCGACCCGACCGGCCTCGTCCGAGCCGTGGCAACGTACCGCCCACCTAAATCCAGGAAACACTGGAGCTCCAATCGGAATCGGCACAGGCGGGGGACCATTTAAATGACGGCGCCGAGTTCATCGACTCGGCGTCGTCACGCTATATAATTAAATCAGTCCAGCTTCTCCAAAACTGAACCAACCTTTGCCGGCTGGATCCATCTCGGGTCGACCAACTACAACATGGTCAAGCAACTCAACGCCTACCACTCGACCCGCTTCGACCAGTTGCCTTGTAACCGTTCGGTCGGCCGTACTCGGCGAGGGATCTCCACTCGGATGGTTATGCGCCACGATTGCCGCGGGTGAACCATACCGCAATGCCTGCCGGAAAACTTCGCGCGGATGCAGAAGCGAACTCGTCGCTGTTCCCGAACTAATCTCAGTCAGCGCCATCAACCGATTGCGTCGATTCATACAGAGCACCCAGCACTTTTCGACCAGGAGCCCCGACGATAAAGGTTCAAGTCTCGTCCAAACCTTAATGGGCGAATCCATCTTTTCGCCTGGATCCTGCACTCGCTCTCTTATCCTTCGCGCCAACTCCATCGTCGCCGCCAATTCAGCGGCCTTAGCCGGCCCAAGCCCATGGACGCGCGCGAAATCAATAACCTCCCATGACGCCATCTCGCCCAAACCGCCAGCTGTCGCTAGCAAGCTTCGAGAAACTTGCTGTGCAGAACTGCCGCGCGTACCCGCGCCAATCAGCAGTTCAAACAATTCCGCGTCCATCAAAGCCCGCGGACCCAATCTTCTTAAGCGCTCTCGCGGACGATCATCGGTCAACATTACGTCAGCCTAACTCGCTGCACGGTGTAAACAAATCCACCCTCACCCTATGGACTATGCCTTAGTGCGGTATCGTGCTAAGACCTTACCATACACAGGCGCAATTTCAGCCGAGCCGCTGACATTCATGCCCAGGTCTTTTAATAATCCATCGCGCAATCCGTAAACCCAGCCGTGAACTTGGCAGGATTGTCCGCGCGCCCACGCATCGCGCAAGACAGTGGTGTGGCAAACATTCAGAGCCTGCTCGATGACATTAAGCTCACAGAGCGTATCGAGTTTGCCGTCACCTAAAACAGATTCCACGGTTAACGCGTGCTTGTGATGCACGTCGTGAATGTGTCGCAGCCAATTATCAATAAGACCAAAACTCCGACGTTCCAAGGCAGCTTGAACACCGCCGCAACCATAGTGACCGCAAACAATGACGTGCTCAACTTTCAGAACATCGACGGCGTACTGGATAACTGAGAGACAATTAAGATCCGTGTGCACAACGACATTGGCTACATTGCGGTGAACGAAAAGTTCGCCTGGCAGCAGGCCGACAATCTCATTGGCCGGCACGCGACTGTCTGAACATCCAATCCAAAGGTAACGCGGCTTTTGTTGCTTCGAAAGCGTTTCGAAGAACTCAGGCTGCTGACGATGAATTTCCGCCGACCATTTTTTGTTTTTTACAAATAAGTCACTGATGTCGGGCATACAGTGGAGATTGTTGATACTCCCTAATCCGCAAGACGATTCTTAAACGGCATGCCCCACGCGGAGCATGCCGTAAGCAAAAAGAATCAATCGACTAAGATTTCACGGGGACTGGATCCGTTCTCAGGCCCAACGTAACCCTTGTCATGGAGAATATCCATAATGCGAGCGGCACGATTATAGCCCAGCTTTAGTCGACGCTGTAACATCGAGACAGAAGCACGACGGGTCTCTTTGATAATGGCCCACGCTTGTGCGACGAGTGGGTCATCGCTATCGCCGCCACTTCCACTTTCGGTGTCTTCGCCCGAGGCGGCATCAGAAATCGCCGTGATGACATCTTCAGCAAATTGTGGTGCACCGTTCTTATCATTAATAAAATCGATAATAGCGGCGACTTCTTGTTCATCGACGTATGCACCTTGAACGCGACTCAAAGTCGCACTGCCCGGAGGAACAAAAAGCATATCACCGCGACCCACTAAGGTCTCGGCGCCGCTGCGGTCCAAGATCGTACGTGAATCGATATTCGAAGTGACTTTAAATCCAATGCGGGTCGGCAGATTTGCTTTAATTAAACCCGTGATGACGTCGGTGGAAGGACGTTGCGTTGCTAAGACGAGGTGAATGCCCGCCGCACGTGCTAACTGCGCCAAGCGTGCAACCGAGGTTTCCACTTCTTGTGCGGCCACCATCATCAAGTCGGCCATCTCATCAATAATACAAACGATATAAGGAAGCTTCTCGGTCGGAATTTTAATGCCATCATCAATCACGGCTTCGGCCGCTTCTTTTGCGGCAGCTTGTTCAGCTGGACTTAAGGGCAACTCTTCCTGCTTAGGCGCATCCGAATCCTTCTTTAGTTTCGTATTGAAGCCGGTGATATTCTTTACGCCGCACTTACCGAAAATTTTGTAGCGACGTTGCATTTCTGCGATGAGCCACTTCAAGGCTGCAGGCACTCGCTTCGGATCTGTCTCCACCGGAATTAATAAGTGAGGCAACTTACTATAAACCTTCAACTCAACCACCTTAGGGTCGACCATTATGAATCGCAGATCCTCGGGCGTGCAGCGATACAGCATCGAGACGATGAATGAATTAATACAAACCGACTTTCCTTGTCCGGTTGAACCCGCAATCAAGCAGTGCGGCATCTTAGCCAAGTCTTGGATTACTGGTTTGTTGGTGACGCTATCAACGCCCAGCACAACGGGGATTTCCATCGTCGACTCAACCCAGGCCTTTGATTCGATAATTTCGCGCAGCAGAACGTCCTTGCGATTGCGATTGGGGATTTCAATTCCGACCGTTCCCTTGCCAGGCACGGGCGCCAAAATACGCACCGACTCTGCCTCTAGATTCATCGCAATGTTGTTTGAGAGATTGGCAATCTTCTCAACGCGCACACCTGGAGCAGGCTTAATTTCGTAGCGTGTAATTGATGGGCCTTGTTGAATGCCGACATCAATTCCGTTTTCAGGATCAACCGGCACGACTGAAACCTTAAACTGCGTGAGAGTTTGAATTAAATCGCCAGCACGTTTCTTAAAATCTTCCTGCGGCAATGCGGATCCAGATTTAGGCTCTCTTAATAAATTAATGGATGGGAACATGTATTCGCCGCGGCGCTTGGGCTGCTGCGACGCCTTAGCTCGTTCAATCGTCTCGGGCTTAACCACTACGACCTTGCTGCTACCTGAAACCAGCGGCTCAGGCGCTGGTCGCGACGGCTTAACTGGCTTAACTTCAACTTCTGGCGTTATCGTGACATTATCGGGACTCACCGTTGCCACAGCCGCAGCGGCCACTGGCTCTGGCTCGGGAGCAACTTTCGCGGGAGCCTTTGGCGGAACCTCGAGTTCAACTCCGGCTACCTGTACCTGTACGCGACGCATCTCTGTCAACGCAGCCAACTTACGCTTACGTTCTTCGGCAGCTAGTTTCGCCTCAGCTTTGCGCTGTGCATTCCAGGCACCGAAAGTATCGCGCAACTCCGCAATCCATGCAGCGAGTGTTGCTTTTGGGTCGTCCGACAGTGCACCCAATAAACAAAATCCGTACGGGAAAATAAGAATCCATGTTCCGTAATCGCCTAATACGGGCTGACAAAGTTTGAGGTATAAAAATGCACCGAGAACGCCGCCTGCGCCCTTAGGGTCAAATGCACCTACGCTCTCCGTGCCAAGCCACATCGCGACAATCGGAGCGCCGAACAACACGCAGGCTGACATCAATGTGACCTTCGTAGGCCAGATTGTGTGAGCACGATTGTTTAAGCAGAACCAAGCCGACGCAAAAAGGAAGAGTGGCACCAGGAACGTCGTATAGCCAAAAAGGCTAAAGAGCGTCACCGCTACCGTGGCACCAAATGATCCACATGGATTGTTTTCAGGAGTGATATCGGTCGCCGACTGTAAACCAAAAGTTTTCTCCAACCACTGAGGGAATAAATTTAAATCATTGGGCGAATGAAAAACCATCGCGACCAAAATGAAGGCTCCAATTAAAGCTAATGCTACCGCCAAAATAGGGCGACTCTCACTGGCGGGACGGGCAAGCGTGCTGGAACGTTTACGAGCAGGTGAAGGCATAGAAATTAATTTCCGAAAAGGTTTCCTTGAGAGGTTTGTTCATCGCTCGGCAAATTTGCCTCGGTGGACAAATGGCGCGGCGGACGGGTCACGCGGGCCTCGACAGCGCGCGAGCGCTCTTGCACAAGGCGTTCGACCATTCCAGCCAAGGCATGACGAATCCACTTTGGTGTGAACGCATTGGCCGTGTAATCACTGGGGCCATAACCGTGTACGCGGCCTGACTGTAGCAACGCATCGTTCTGCGCAAACTCTGCATCGTTATCAGCCACGTAGACCGCAAAAGCTTTTCCGCCGCTCTTCTTTAATAAAGAAAACGCCGGCACATCGCTCGGGCCGTCCGCGATATAAATCATATTCTGAAATGGAACCCGGCGATCCTCTGATAAAACTACGGCGTTCACATCAATGGACGTGTCCTTGTTTGATCCTTTATTAATCTCAAAAATAAAACGGGTCTTGATGGTGTTATCAACCATCGCAGCGACTTGCGAAATTTCAGTCGGCAATTCGAGATTCAATTCATCCTGCTTCGTGAAGTGCGGCGGCAAAGGATGTTCCAAAAATTCGCAGCCATAAATTCCGTCGCAATGTTGAGCGATTGCGGTGCCGCGAATCATTTCTGCCAAACCTGTGCTCACGACGTAATGTTCTAATGTGACTTCTAAATTATGTTTTTTGCCGAGCTCGCGTACCGATTCCTTCAACGCCGGGAAAAATTCGGGGAGTCCAGGGCATAACTCAATCTCTGCACCCAGCTCACGCAGTCGCTTATTTGTCAGCCCCTTCATCGCGCCCGACTTAACGTAACTGATTAAATGATTTAAATAAGCAGAGTCCTTTGAGGTGCGGATACCTTTTCTCGCGTAGAGGCCTGGCAAGAGATTGGTTTCCTTCCAGAACTGATCTTCATCGACCCCGTAAGCACGAAACAAAGGCGTCTGCATGTAGCCCGGACAAAGGGTCTTATCAAAATCCCAGATACAGGTGAGAACGTGACTGCCACGAAGCGTGGGTTCCTTTGTCGGCATATATGAAAGAGGTTGAGGTAAGGGCTTGCGAAGGGCAACCCCACGCCTCCATTAACTAACCCACAGAAGCCCTCTGTCCAAGTCCCGATTCCTAACCAGCAATGTCCGACACCCCCCTCAGACCCGACCTTTCCAGCCTGCGCCGACGCTTGACCGAGCTGGAAGGACTGATGGCCGACCCTGCGACCTTTGGCGACAGCCGTCGAGCCGCCGCCCTCGGGGCCGAACTGCGTTTCACCTCCAAGGCCGTCAAAGCCGACGATGTTCTAACTGCACTCGAAAAGGAACTAGCCGAAGCGAATGAATTATCCAAGGAGCCCGACCAAGAAATGCGTCGGATGGCCGACGAAGAGATTAAACGCGTCACACCAGAAATTGAGAAAGCACGTGAAGCGCTGATCCGA
The DNA here is from genome assembly GCA_947378845.1 of Opitutia bacterium. GTDB lineage: Bacteria > Verrucomicrobiota > Verrucomicrobiia > Opitutales > UBA953 > UBA953. The sequence goes on from CANCLQ010000002.1 coordinate 5,628, forward strand.
GCCATCGTTCCTCCTAATCCTGATGATTCACGCAATGCCATGGTGGAAATCCGTGCTGGCACTGGCGGCGAAGAAGCATCCCTTTTCGCGTCTGAACTTCTGCGTGCCTACACTCGCTTCGCTGAAAAGAAAGGATGGAAGCACGAATTGATGTCGCTCTCGCACAGCGATCTGGGGGGCGTCCGCGAAGCGGTCGTACTTATCGAAGGCGAAGGCGCCACTGCCCTACTCCGCCACGAAGCCGGCGTTCATCGCGTGCAACGCGTGCCCGCTACCGAAGCATCAGGTCGCGTGCATACATCTGCCGCGACCGTCGCCGTTTTAGCCGAAGCCGAAGAAGCGGAAGTCGTGCTTAAGCCCGAAGACCTCGACATGTCGGTCGCTCGAGCCAGCGGCGCCGGCGGACAACACGTTAACAAAACAGAATCTGCGGTGCAAATTATCCACAAGCCAACCGGTTTGATGGTGTACTGCGCCGACGAACGTTCCCAATTACGGAATCGCCAAAAAGCCTTACGCGTTCTGCGCTCACGATTGCTCGACTTAACGCGCGCCAAGGAGCGCGAGGCTCGTGCGGACACACGAAAGAATATGATTGGTTCAGGCGATCGCTCTGAACGTATTCGCACTTATAATTTTCCGCAGAATCGCATTACCGACCATCGCATCGACCTCACCGTGCACGGCATCGAGCAAGTTCTCGAAGGTGATCTCGATGAACTGGTGAATGCACTTTATGAAGCCGATCTGCGCACGCGCGCCGAAGCCATCACTCGGCCATCAGCGTAAATTCAGCCTGCGCGCCAGTCACTATAAGGCGACCCGAGTTTTCCTGGCCGTCATCTAATTGCGAATCGACCGCAAATAGAATGCGGCGCGTGTTCAAACTACTGTCTTCCGGCTTAAAGATAACTTTGGGTACGGTTTTTCCGCCGACATCTTCGGAGGCAAATTGCCAAACGCCCCGAACTTCGAGGTCGTGCATCGCGCGAACGGTGGCGCTGAAGTCATACTGTTCCAAATCCACTGGGGCTTTATCAAAACTAAAGTTGGTCGGCCACGCACCCTTCTCTAGTCGATATTGTAAAATTGGCTTACGAGACTGACGAAAAACTTCGGCGATGGGTCCTGCTTTATTAGTATTAAAGTAAATAATCCCTGCTGAGACGCCTAAGCCGATTACGATAGCCAATAAGGCTACTTGCACGGAACGTAATAGGAGCGGAACTTCCGATACACTTATAATTTCTTTATCATTTGGCGATGAGTCAGCCATAGCAGTTAAAGTATCTTTGCGAAAGGGGTCTTACGTTCAAGCCTCGATGGATAGATTTTGCGTCTTGGACTCTGGAAAAGTGTCGCTCAATTTATACGTAATGGAGCCCGAGTACTTAAATCGATTTGCAGGCGTAGGCAGGCTTTACGGCCTAGCAGGCTTAAAGCACCTTTCGCAAAGTAACTTCATGGTAATCGGGCTGGGCGGCGTAGGATCTTGGACTGTTGAAGCTCTAGCTCGTTCGGGCGTCGGGCATCTCACGCTTGTCGATGGAGATACCGTCTGCGTCTCCAACACCAATCGACAATTACACGCTGTCGCTGGTAACGACGGACTGAACAAAACAAGTGTCATGGCGAATCGCGCTCGCGCCATTCACCCACAAATACAAATAACCAAACACACGCGCTTTCTTTCACGCAATAATCCCGCCGAAGTCCTCGAGGGTTTTCATGGTGTTGTTATTGATGCAATTGATGCACTCTCGCCGAAGTGCGGCTTAATTGACGAAGCACGTCGTCGCGGATTGCGCATGGTATCCGTCGGCGGCTGTGCAGGCCGTCTCGATGGCACACGCATTAAAGTCACTGACCTCACCGCTTCACGCGATGACCCGCTGATGATGCTCGTTCGTAAACGTCTCCGTCAAAATTTCGGTTTTCCGCGCAAAGGACTATTTAATATTTCCTGCGTCTGGTCTGATGAACCATTCACTCAACCGACGGATTGTGAAGGATTGCCAGGCGGGAAAATTCCTGAAGGCGAAGATCTGCATCCTAATTGCGAATGGGGCTACGGGACAGCTTCACACGTCGCAGGCGCCTTCGGCTTAGCCGCTGCCGGCGAAGCCATTAGACTATCGCTGCTTTCGCTTAAAAATTAAGTTCGCGGACGCGTCGCAAAAATTCTTCGCGCCAATGGTAATCTGCCAGCAGGCTCGTGTCATCGTAGCCCAAAATCTTGAGCGCTAAATATAAAGCCTCAACTGAGGCCAATCCTTCTAGCGGATCCAAGCCCTCGCGATTGCGACGCGGATAAGCAGTCGCAATTACTGGCAAGGAGCGTGCTATCGGTCTACCAGTGATGCGTGTGCGTAAAAATTCCACGTGCTTCCAGTTGCCATCCAGTAGCAGCAATCGATGGCCCGCATCAGCCACACTCAACACTGGCGCACCAACCTCGAGTAAAATCATATCAGTGGCGTCGACTTGAAATCCCGCAGTCGCTTCAAAAAACTCCAGCTCGGCACGATTCCTTAGTGGCTCCAGCGTACACTTGGTCAAATTTTCGTCAGGGTGACGGAGAATGGTCGCGCGAATCGGCACGCCGATAAGTTGAAGGGAATAATTGCCTCCCGACAAAGAGAAAGGAATGTCTTGTCCTTGCACTCCGCAGCGAGTCTCCGTTATTCAATATCAAGCCGCCGACATGAAAACTCCGCCACTACCCACCGAAGCACTGATGACTGTGACGGGGCTGCCCTTTCCGCTGAAAGCCAAAGGTAAAGTCCGCGAAGTTTTTGATTTGGGCGAACATTACCTGATTGTGGCAACCGACCGACTGTCGGCCTTCGACGTGGTCATGCCCAACGGCGTGCCCGGCAAAGGAATTCTGCTCACCCACATCAGTCTCTGGTGGTTTGAACAAGCTGCTCAACTTTTCCCGACTCACCTCGTCGCCGACCACGCTAATCAATTGAAGCGCGCCTTAAAAGGCCATGAACACCTCATCCCACGCTCAATGCTGGTGCGCAAACTTCAACCACTACCCGTTGAAGCCGTCGTGCGCGGTTATCTCGCAGGTAGTGGCTTTAAGGAATATAAAAAGTCCGGTGCTATTTTAGACCATAAACTTCCCGCGGGCTTGCTCGATGGTTCAAAACTTCCTCAGCCGATTTTTACACCATCCACTAAAGCCGCCGAGGGTCACGACGAAGCCATCACCTGTGCACGCTGTTCTGAAATTCTAGGCGAAAAGATTTTTCGCACCGTCCACGATACCTCCATCGCTCTTTATCAGATGGGCGCCACTCGAGCAGCTCAAGCGGGCGTCATTCTGGCCGATACTAAATTTGAATTTGGCACTGCGCCAGATGGATCACTCGTTCTCATCGACGAAGTTTTAACACCCGACTCATCACGCTACTGGCCAGCACAAACTTGGCAGCCCGGACGCTCGCAACCTTCCTACGATAAACAATTCGTGCGTGATTGGCTCGAAGCTCAGCCTTGGAACAAGACTGCACCTGGTCCGCGTCTTCCCGATGATGTCATAGCTAAGACTCAGGCTTTATATGCCGAGTGCTTAGAGCGCCTTACTGGCGCGTAATCAAACTCGCCACATCGAGCGATGTGATTGATTCGGGTAAAGATTTTCCTTTGCCCGTAATCAACACAGGCCAATCGCGTGAGTCCTCTGGCACTCGTCCGTGTGATCCTCTCACCTGATTTCCCGAGAGCGGAGTGAGCTGCAACAAGGCACGCATGCCCAAGCGTTTCTTCAAAAGGAACCAGGCTACACTAAGTGCAGGATACTTGATGGCTGGATCGATAAAAAGTTCAGCGGGGTCATAGCCTGGCTTGCGATGAATATCTACCGTGCGTGCATAATCAGGAGCCTTTGCGTCATCATTCCACCAATAATAACTGAACCAACTCCGCGCATCGGCTACTGCAATTAAATCGCCTGAACGAGTATGGTTGATGCCAGCCTTATCTTGGTCGCTTCGGTCTAAGACCTGTCCAAGGCCAATCGTATTTTGCAGTAACGACTTCACCTCTGACAGCAGCTTACCGTCATGTACTATAACGTGAGCAATTTGGTGATCAACGACGGCGAACACTTTCGAATTCATTGCATCTAAAATCTCCGCACCGGCTTCGGCTTTTATTTCAAGCCAACCTTTCTCGCGGAAAATTCGGTTTAGTGCCACGGGCTGGTCTACTTCAGTAATCGCATACTCAGATAAAATTATCACGTCCACCCCCGCGGCTTCCAACTCATCCGCCAAATCACAGACCAAATCATCCATTTGTCTTCGCGCCTCATCACTTCGCGGATCGTTCGGACCAAAGCGCTGCAAATCATAATCTAGATGCGGCAGGTAAACTAAGTTAAGGTCGGGCTTCTCGTGCTTTTCCATCCAGCGTGCGGCATCGGCAATCCACTGAGTAGCGGCAATACCCGCTCGCGGACCCCAAAAAGTGTGAAATGGGAATTCGCCGAGGGCCGACTTTAAAGCGGGCTTCAATCGCTGCGGGTAGCTCGCAATATCAAAAATCTTTCCACCGTCGGCTTTATAAATCGGCCGCGGAGTCACGGATAAGTCCGCCTGCGTTCCCATATTGTACCACCAAAATAAATTGGCGACTTTTGCACCTGGTCGACGTTCGTGGATGACATCCCAAACTTTACGCCCTTCGACCAGTCGATTCGACTGCTTCCAGAAATGCACTTCGCCCAACGCACGATCATACCAGCCATTACCGACAATTCCATGGATTGATGGCGTCAGGCCTGTGAGATAGTTTGATTGAGCTGTACATGTAACCGCAGGAAAGGCCGGCTTAATCAAAGTGGAATTTCCGTCCTGCGCTCGCTTCATCAATCGCGGCATTACGCCGCTCGACAAATCACGACCCGACAAGCCGACAACATTTAATACAGCGCGCCGAATCATTGGCTCGCCCTCGCCTTCAATTCATCTGTTGCACGTCGAATCACATCGGCATCGAGCGCATGAACTTGCGTGGACTCGCCCAGCTTCACGGGCAGCACCAAAGTTAATCGCCCACCTAGATGCTCTCGAAACTCTTCCAGGCCTTCCATTAGCAGACGACCTTTCTCTAAATGCATTTCGGGTGCATACAATTGGAAGCCCAGCTTTTCCAATAGAACGAGCACTCGCTCCGCAAGCGCCGCAGGAAATAATCCTATTTCACGGGCACAAATAATATCCAGGGCTAAGCCAATCGCAACGGCTTCACCATGTGAGAGTCGATGCTTTGTAAGCACTTCTAATTTGTGTGCCGCCCAATGGCCTAGGTCTAGCGGGCGCGCGCTACCTAATTCAAACGGATCGCCGCCCTGCGCTATGTGTCTCGCATGAAGTTCGGCAGAGCGACGAACCACTTCGCCTAAAATATTTTTATCTGCCTGCATCAATGTGTCGGCCAAAACTTCTATGCGGTTAAAGAATTCGGCGTCCTTCAAGATTGCGACTTTAACTGCCTCCACCAAGCCATCGCGGCGGCCGCGAGTATCGAGCGATAATAAAAAGTCGAAGTCGTTCACGACTGCCACTGGCGGTGCAAACGTGCCCGTGAAATTCTTTTTACCAAAAGTATTAATTCCATTCTTCACGCCCACCCCAGCATCGGCCTGACTCAAGGTGGTCGTCGGCATACGAATTAAGCGCACACCGCGATGCGCAATTGCTGCCGCAAATCCAACCGCATCTAAAAATGCTCCGCCACCAATCGCCAAGATGTATGAGTGTCGGCAAATTTTATCCGACTCGATTGCCGCCAAGACTTGCTGCGCTACTTTATCGTCAGCCTTGCTTGCTTCTCCGCCGTTTAAAATAAATGGCGGACGCGTCAGCGAGAGTTTGTGTGCGAGCGCATATGCACCAATTTCGGTTAACAAGGTGGGGCGCGCGGTAATCAAGCCCACGTCTACCGCAATCAGCACTTTATCCGACTGAAGCAGTTGGGCTAGAATCGGGTTAGAGACATTAAAAGCGCCCTCGGTAAAATAAATCCGGTGCTTATATTTTACGGAAAAATCTAATTCGAGGGGTTCGTGCATCGCCTATACTTAAGGTTGAAAGAGTAAGACGCCTAAGGACAAGCACTGTTCCCAGTTAAGTTACTGGAACGAACCGACGGCCGATTAAAACCAAAACAAAACAGCTCAATGTGAAAGCGTGGACCGTTGCGACTGCGATTGAAGGTAAAATTCCGAAGGTTAAACCGACCAGCATTGCATCAATGAACGGAAATGAGGCTAAACGATCTTCGACTCGCCCGACTACGCCCGCGGGCAGTGGGCGACGTTGATTAGAGCCCATCACCCAAAGCCAGTAGCCCAATGCCGAGACTACAATGGGCCCATTCCATGGTAAAATAACGAGCAACGGCACTGGCACTAAAAGTAAAACGTAGTCTACAACTGAACTAGCCCCTCCGAGACTTGTCTCATGTCGTGCCAGAAAAGTAATTGAAACGGTGAGAATCCAAAGAGAGGCAACGTGAGTGAGTAAGATTAAAAACGCTGTCGACGAAGCAGATGAAGCTGCACCGGCGGCAAAAAATCCGATTAAGGGCAATATCGAACGACAGAGGCCCATAATGTACGGCGCCCATGTCACACCCTTATGCCAACGGTTATAAATAAAGACGGCAGCGATTAAAACTGAGACTAGAATGCCAACGCTTAATCGTGCAGAAGGCGCACCACTAAGAATGGTTAGCACGATGCCTGTGCCTAATAAAACTGAGGCCACTGCCCTAGCGGTTGATAGTGAGATCCGTCCTGTAACTAGCGGCCGCTCGGGGCGGTGTGCACGATCCCAATCCCTATCAAATATATCATTTAATATCATGCCCGCCGCGTAAATGCACGAGGCGCCAATTAACAATAAGACTAACTGAAGATTAAAAATTAATTCTAATAATTTTTGCCCATTATGAAGATCGAAGGCTAAAAGGCACACACCGAAAGTCCATCCTGCTGTAACATTCGACCAAACAGTCGGCAGATTAGCGACTCGCGATAGGATTAATATATTTCGAAAGATGCGGTTCATGATTACAGCGGTCGAACACCGCGCTTAGCAAGTTCACCTAAAGCCCATTTATATTCACCCTCAATTTGGTCAACGACATCTGCGGAGCGCAACGCATCCGGCAAAACCTCCCAGGTATAAGTTTCGATTTCCAACTCGCGCACCAAGCCAGGCGTTCGAGTCACAACATCAAGGGCGTCACTGAGGTGTTTAGAGGTAGTTGATAAATCGTCGCTCAAATCTTGTGCAGTTAAGGGCACATGAAAATGCACTCGCATCTCTTCCAGGGCCTGGACGGAACTTGAAGCTAACGCATCGGGAATATCTTTATAGCGTTCAATCGTTCCATCATTTCGCCTTCCAATGCATTGATGTAAATAAACGGGCTCTTGCAGTGTTGCCAGCCGTTGCAGTGCACGTGTAGTGGGCTTCAAGCGCAGGGCTGAGCTCAAATGTAGTTTAACAACTGGAGCACCGTTTTGATTTAATCGAGTGATCGCTTCCGCCGGCTCCTCATACTGCAAGGCGAAGTGGCAGGTGTCATAACAAACGCCTAGAAATTCATCTACGAGCGCCGGCCTTGTCGTCTCATCGCGTAATAAATCAAAGAGCTGAATCGTTTCAGTTGTATTTTCAACCAGTCCCATCGGCTCAGGCTCAAGTGCGAGCCGCATGTGCAAGCCAGTCTGGTCACGAAGCTGGGCCAGATGCTCTGCGCAGTTTAAAATATTTTTGCGGATTATTTTCTGCGCATCTGCATTTCGCGTAAAGCCCTTGAACGAACCAGGCAGTGTGCTAACTGTGCCCGCACCATCGGCCGCACCAAGCTCCGCGAGCAAGTCAAAGAGACGCTTTGTGTAATCGAGGCGAGCGGGCTCAGACCAATCGGGTGAAAAAACCTGGTCCTTCACTGGTGCACCATGAAAACTCCCAAAGGGAAAGCCGTTGATGCCAGCAACAACACAATTTTCTTTTTCCAGCCACGCACGAAAATTCTGTCGAGTGCCTGGCGCCTGTAATTCTAACAGCGCTCGATTGCTCAAGCGCAAGCCCAGCACAAATGGCTTACCCTGAGCTACTCGGTCTCGCACGCGAAGTGCGTGTTTTTTAAGACCTTCAAAAGTTTCTTCCCAGCCGTCGCCGCGGTGAATGTTAGTGCAATACGCTAGGCTGAATCCGGAGGACAGTTTCACGGGCAAACTTACGCCTCAGGTAAAATAAACTTCGGGCTCTGCGAAAGAAATTCAAGAGGGTTGCCGTAAACCAATCGGTCAATCGCCGCACTTGAATGACCGCGTCGACGCATTTCGATTGCAGCCTTAGGCACTGAGAGTGGATCACTATGACCCCAATCACACGCACTATTCAGCCAGACGCGTTGAGCGGAAATCGTTTCAATCATGTCGACCGCACGTTGTGGCGAGGCTTTTGATTCTGGGTAAAGCGTGATGCCCGCCCAGTATCCTTGATCGAGCGCTTCGGCCATCGTGTGTTCTTCGACGTGGTCAATAATCACTCGGCCAGGCTGCACCTTGCCGTGTGCTTTTAATGCATCTATAATTAAGCGAGTGCCCTTACGCTTATCTTCGAGGTGCGGCGTATGGACCAAAATCATTTGGTTGTGCTGCACGGCGAGATCAACGTGCGCTTCGAAAATTTTGAGTTCGTTACGGGTATTTTTATTTAAACCAATTTCACCAATTCCTAAAACATTCGGCGCCTTCAGAAATTCTGGAATCAGCGCCATGACTTCTTTAGCCAAGCCCATGTCCTCGGACTCTTTTGGATTAATGCACAGCCATGCAAAGTGCGGCAGTCCGTATTTTAATGCGCGCCTGGGCTCATGTTGTGTGAGCTGACAGAAGTAATCATGAAATCCGTCGGCCGACTTCCGATCGAAACCCGCCCAGAATGCGGGTTCGCAAATGGCCTTACAACCCGCCAGCGCCATCGCCTGATAATCATCGGTGGTCCGACTAACCATGTGACCATGTGGCTCGATGTAGCGCATACTTATTTTATTTTCGGCCACACGCCGCTCGCCGCTTTAGTGTCGGACTTCTCAATAGGAGCAGTCGTGGGATCGCTCCAGAGATTTAAAATTTTGGCAACTCGTGCTGGGTCTTTTTCCAAAAGTATCGGCAAGGCCGCACGCAGGCCGCGGACGCGATGATCGTCGGCACCCACCGCACGCTCAAGTCGGTCCAAGAATGCCGCTAAATCTAAAAGCTTGGCCCGCGTCTCCATGAAATGCGCATCGGTCACCTCATCGCGGGAGCGTGATGGCGTGTTCGATGATGAAGGCGGCTTGGACATTATGGGGCGTGCTTAACTGACAATTGAACGTGTCGGGTGTTCCCCGTGGGTCAAGCCACCCGATGCAATCGATTACACAAACGTGAACACGGAAATGATCTAACGGAAAAAAAGTTTGGGGATTTCGACGTCCGCAAACGTGCCAATTGTATAATCCCCATTTATAAGGCTGGGCATTATAAATAATTGCCCTCCAATAGCCCTAATTCCGTGATTAAAATGCACGTGCTCGCAAACTTCCTGTCTTACGATGTCAAGTAAGCCCGAGTCGGTCGGCAGTGCCTTAACTTTAGATCCAAGATATTGGTTAGGGTTATTTTTAATGTAATTTACTTTATAAATGCCTAGGCCTCCGAAAGCCGATTCAACCTCAATAGGGGGCATGGTCGGCGCAAAACATTGAACGCGCTTATCAAAAGTCTGCGCGCGAGCCTCATCTGGAGTAACCTTATTCTTAATCATGTAGTCAATGAGCTCTTCCCATGCGTCCCCCGGGCAAAGTTTAGCATGACGCAATGCCCAAACGTCGATATATTTTCCTAGTTGATTTGCAAAAACTGCAGCACGGTCAGGTCTCTCACATAAAAAATTAATGGCATGCTCTACCTTAGAAAGCTCAATGGGGTGAGCCCCATCGTCGTCCATGTCTAAGATTATCACGAGGTCGTACTCGCGATAGTCCTTAAATGTTTTAATGAACTCTATATAACTATTCCTAGCTATCTCCAATCGCAGCGTGCGTATAGGAATGGCGTCGAGCCCATCCATATTAATTAAATTAAAGTTAGCTCGACCCGTACCCCACCGATTGAGCACATCCTTTGTTTCGTCAGTAGAATCATTCTCCACAAAAACGTAAGCGACCTCCGAAGCCAGAGACGCCATTTTATCAATGTTGCTAAATACTGCTGGTAAAAACAGTGCACAGTTTTGTGCGGTTCCCGCAAAAATGATTCGGGGCTTTTTATTCATTACGCGGGGGAAGTAAGAAAAGCCGAGCCTGCCCATCGCCACCGATGAGTCAAGCCACCCAACCTATCCAACAAGAATTACTTAGCGTCTTTTTGAAATTCTTCCGCTGTCCATGGCGTCTTGCGATCCGCATACTGCGCCTTAATCACTTTAACATCGGCTTCAGTTATCGCCGACCCGCTATTTCCAAAAGAATTACGCACGAAGGTAACGACGTCGGCAATGTCGCCATCGCTCAAGCCCGTGACGGCAGGCATCATGCTATTGTAAGCTGTGCCTTTAACCGTCACTGGCCCGGTCATTCCATGTAAAATATTTCGCACTGGAATGGATGGACTCATTGCAACCCATTCCGATCCAGCGAGCGGAGGGAACACGGGCGGGATGCCGAGACCAGTAGGTTGGTGACAGGCGATACAGGTCTTTCCGTAAATGGCCTCACCGCGCTTCATGACTTCCGGCGAAGGTGCCGCAGGTTTTTCTTGGGCAAACAATGATGCCGCAAAAATGAGGGGACTAAAAGCGAGGAGGCGCATAATTATTTATTTCTGAAACCTAATTCAAAGCCCGCAACCTGCAACTGACCTTCATAAATAATCATATAGCATTAGCCGCAGACACGTGGCTCATTAGCCGAGCACTTGACCGCTCGACACCGCAGTAAAGTCATCCTAAAAACTCGCATAACCCCGAAACACCATGGCTACCCCCACCCATACTGACTCCACTGTGCCTAATGCCAAACGCCTCCTCTGGGCAGGCTTCATGGCGATCCTCGCTGCCGGCGCCGGCTTCGCTCTACGCGGCGGCATCTTCGGATCGTGGGCCGCTGAATACGGCTTCACCGCAACGCAACTCGGCGCCATCGGCGGTGCCGGCTTCTCCGGATTCTGCTTCGGAATTATTATCGGTGGCGTGCTCGTAGATAAATTCGGTTACGGCAAACTCGTCGCACTCGCACTCGTTGGTCATATCGTCTCCGCGTTTGTCACCTTCGGCGCGACCGATGCATCGAATGCTTACGGCTATCTTTTCTGGGGCATGTTTATTTTTGCCTACGCCAACGGCACACTCGAAGCGGTCGCTAATCCTCTCGTCGCGACCATTTTTCCGAAGCATCGGATGCACTACTTAAATATCCTGCACGCATCGTGGCCACTCGGCATGGTCATCGGCGCCGTAGCATCTTATGTTTTAGGCACCGTCTTACACATCGGCTGGAAAGGCCAACTCGCCTTCTACCTCGTGCCCACGGCTGGCTACGCAATAATGTTCTTCGGTCAAAAATTCCCTCAGTCAGAAGCTGCCCTTAAAGGTGCCAATTTTTCGGCGATGTTTAAAGATGTCGGCATCTTGGGCGCAATCATCGCCAGCGGACTGATTGTTATTTTCCTCGGTAATACCCTACCCCTCTTCGGCGTCGCATCCAACACCGCCCAACTCATCGGCTACTTTGTCGGCGGCGTGCTCGTTGTCAGCGTTGGCATACTCACTCGCTTCTCCGTCGGCTCACTTCTCCTCTTCGTGCTTTTTATCACGCACGCACTCGTGGGTGCAGTTGAATTAGGCACCGATGGCTGGATTGAATCCATCACCGGCAATCTTTTCACTGCAGACCAAGGTAAGATGCTCTTCATCTGGACCTCTACGATTATGTTCGGACTCCGCTTCTGCGCACACTTCATCGAAAGCAAGCTCGGCTTCACTCCTATCAGCCTGCTTCTCACCTGCGCACTACTCGCCTGCGTTGGCTTACAATTAGCGAGCGGCATGAGCAGCTTCACCGTCGCACTCATCGCGCTCGGTATCTACGCACTCGGCAAAACATTCTTCTGGCCCACCATGCTCGCTGTTGTTGGCGATCGATTCCCTCGTTCAGGTGCCGTGGCGATGTCCATCATGGGCGGCATCGGCATGCTATCCGCGGGATTAATCGGCGGACCTGGATTAGGCTACGCGAAGGATCGCTTCACTTCTGAAACTCTCCAAAAAGATGCACCCGCAGTTTACGCATCGGCAAAGTCTTCCAGCGAATCCAAATACCTATTCCTATCCCCCGTCACTGCTGTCGACGGTGCAAAACTCGAAGCCGCTAAAAAAGCGGGTGAAGCTGGCACGCCCGATCAACGTGCCATCGTGAAAGCGAATCAGGCGGGTGACCGCGCCACCCTCAAGGCCGACTCTTATATTCCTTTAGCCATGGCCGGCATCTACCTCCTGCTCTTCTTTTACTTTAAGAGCATCGGCGGCTACCGTCCACTGAAGATCGAAGAGCAGTCCTAATTCTAAAATAGCAGGACAAAAGAGGGCCGATCAGACGATCGGCCCTCTTTAATTATCGGGGAATCAAGGTCACCGATTGCAAGCGCATCAGCTCTTTGCCGGTAATTGTATCCGTCAGCACCTGCACTTGGAATTGGCCGGGCTCAACTGTGACCCTGCCGAGATTCAATTCCACTCCATCGCCTTGTTGGACGATTTCGCCTTTTAGTTTTTGGTTTCCAATCTGAACAAAGAAAGTTCCGCCAAAAGTGTCCGCACTCTTCTTCGTCACGGCACCACCATCTGTTTCGACTTTGGCTTTTCCGTCGGCACCCGGCGCGTCATACCGCACCACCACGTCGAATTCCGTTTTCTGATTTAAACGTGTAGACCATTTAACTCCGCAGTCTTGCTGACTCCATCCAGTCACGTTCGCCGAGATCGATTGTCCGCGGCCAAGTCTCCAGCCATCCTTCTTAGTCACACCCAATAATTCGCCGAAGAAAACACTGAGGTGGTTCGGAACATTATTTTGTAAAAGAAAAGCCGTATCACCCTCGGGCGCCGCCTTACATTGCACTAAAATAACACTGTCGGCTTGGTCAGGTGCAACTTGGGGCAACTGCACTTCAACATCTAATCCATTACGCTTCACCGATAATTCTTTTTCGCGATCCGCCAGAAGAACCACCTTTTCAATTTCTGCCTTTAATCCGCCGACGACTAATTTGCCGTCCTTCGGCCATTCGAATACGTGTAGATAAATATTTTTTCCTTTAAGTGTGGAATCACCCCAAGCTTGACGCATGAGCGGCGTCCGTGCGGTGCCCCGAATCGATTCGCCGTTCACGCTCCACCATTTTCCAATCTCATGTAGAATCGTTAAATCTTCTGGAGCCATTTTCCCGTCGCCCATTGGTCCAATATTTAAAAGAAGGTTCCCGCCCTTGGCTGCTGCCTTAGCTAAGAGCTGAATAAAGTGCGCGGGCGGCTTATGTGATTTGTCCAGCTTGTGGTATCCGTAAGACTCATTGGTTGTTGGAATAGCCTCCCAGTCCTTCTCCTCTGGCTTGTCCATCGGCCCAAACTCAAATGGGCGATCCGGCGTCGAGAGGTAGTCTCCATAGATTGCCCCCGCAACGCGTCCGTTAATAATTAAATTCGGGTCCTGCTTTCGTAGATAAGCCAAAATCTGCTCGTTGAGCTCTTTTGGATTATGGTGCGGCGTGTCTCCCCAAAAAAGTGCGGGATGATAGTTCTCGATGAGCTCTTTAATTTGCGGGAAAACTTTTTTCTCTACCACTGCCTTGCGACGCTCGGGGCCGTTTGGTTCAGGGTATCGGGGGTCGCCAGAGATAGACCAGTCCTGCGCGTGAGAGTAATAGAAACCAAGTTTTACGCCGTACTTATCGCACGCCGCCTTCAACTCCTTCAGTGGGTCGCGTCCAAACTTACTCGTCTTAACAATATTATAATCATCTGCCTTTGAATCAAACATCGCTACCCCGTCGTGGTGCATCGAAGTAATCACGATGTAACGCATGCCAGCTTCACTCGCCGTCTTAACCCACTCATCCGCACTAAACTCAGTAGGGTTAAAAGGCTTAACTGCTTTTTCCAAATAATCCTCCCGTTTAATTTTCATGATGCGCTGCAAGTGCTCAGCGTAGCCTTCGACCTTCTGGCCATTCCACTCACCACCGAAGGCCGAATACACGCCCCAGTGAATGAACATGCCGAACTTCGCCTCTCTCCACCAAGCGAGGCGCGCATCTTTATTAGGGTCCTGAGCCGAGGGAGTTATTAGGGGCGGCGTCGTATCATTGCTTTGCGCCAAGCCATTTGAAATCGGCAGAAGTGCTAACGCTGCGACAATCAGGGGTAATCTCATAATAAATTATATGTTCCTCTGACTGACAGAACTCAAAGATTCTTTTCCCATCGTTAAATGGCGGAGGCTCACCGAACCCAAGGGTTCTCACCCCTTCCAACTATATAGTGGATCGATTTGTCCACGCATCCACATGGCCACCTGACCACAAGTGGTTAAATTAACCTGGCGGAGGGGAAGGGATTGATTCCGCTTCGCTACAGGGCTGCGCCCCAATCCTTCGGATTGCCTATTCGCCCATACGGGCTCACCGAACCCAAGGGTTCTCATCCCTTCCAACTATATAGTGAATCGATTTGTCCACGCGTCCACGTGGCCACCTGACCACTAGTGGTTAAATTAACCTGGCGGAGGGGAAGGGATTCGAACCCCCGGTACCTTGCGGTACATCTGATTTCGAATCAGACGCAATCGACCACTCTGCCACCCCTCCATTCCAGGACACTTGAAGAAGTCGGGCATCACCGAGTGAGCAAGCGGAAAGTGGGCAAACCCTTGCCCGCCCTCGCTTCTCCTTGATTAACCCAGCCCAGCTAAGATTAAAATCCGACGGAATTCTTGGAGCCTTGCTTGGTAATCGTCTTCTCTTCTTCCCAAACCGCTAAGCCGGTCTTCACTTCGGTCAGCGAGAGTTGGAAAATATATGAGGCCTGTTGGACGCCTTCAGCCGACGCACGATTTTCTAAAATCTTTCCCGAAAGCGTGTAATCAGGGAGCAAAGGCTTGGCTGATTCACCACTGACAAGCGCTTGGCTCGCACGCGCCTCTGCAGCGGCTTGATCTTCAGCGCCACCAAAGCCGGCAGCTTTTGCCACGCGCACTTTACCGCTGCGTGTTAGTGAAACCGTCATCTTCTTTACGAGTTGGCTCGTATCGAAATTACTTCCGGTATCGTTAGTCACGCGACCGACCATCAGGATCGGCGAACCGTCGGAGCGCTTCGCACCGGCGAATGCGGGCGAGTCATAGAGCGAGCGCAACATGCCGTCGGCGGCAGATGCGAAATCTTGAACGTTCACTTTGTCTAGGCTGACGATGCCGCTGCCGTCTTTGGCTTCGATGTAGCTCGCACCGCGAGGCGATGAGCAACCGGCGAGGGACAATACTGCTGCTGCGATGAATAACTTTTTCATGGGTTTAGAATAATTTTGTGGAGGGAAAGGGGTCCGCCTTTAGCAGGGGTCTTGCAATAAAGGATAATAGACTTTGCGTTTGGAATAGTAAAAGGGACGGGCTGCCGGGCGAGGTCATTTTGCAGGTAAATTGTCTCAGAAATTGGAGCCACTATCTTAACCATCCCGACATTCTTGGGCAAAGTAGCCCAGTTTCTCAGATCGGCCTGTGCCGATTGTGTGGTGTAAGTGTTCGTAGCAATTATTGTAGCTAAATAGAAGAGCCCCGAGCCCTCGGTTTTTTTTCGGCGATTATATTCACCGGCTGCTTTATTCGCCACATAAGCCGCAATGCCTTTAAGCGTCGCCGAAGCCACTGCACGAGTACGCACACCAGGGAGCTCATCGTTGAATTCGCGAGCGACGATTGCATCCATACTCGCGAGCGGCGCTGGATTAAAATTACCCGCTGCACAGCGAATGGATAAATTATCCCGATTAGGCACTGGAGAAATTTTCGGAAAAGCCGCCGTCACAATCGGTGCATTGTTATCAAAAACAATCAGCGGAAGATTAAATTTATGTTCGGCCCAAACCGGAGCAGTGCCCGCCTCGTGCACGACATAGACGATACACTTGCCATCGACCGCTGGGCGATCGCCCGACTTCGCTGCCCAAGTAGCGTCTTCTTGAATCGATGGATTCTGCGGAGCCAGGGCCTGTGCGCGCTCCAACGACTTGCGAGCCTTCTCCACGTCTTCGATGCCTTGTGCCGTGTGTAAAAAGAAAACTCCATGCAACCACACTGAAAGCGGATTCATGTAATCTTGGTAAATCGGTAATCCCACGAAGTCGGCGGCACCTTCGGACATCGCCGATGTTACTTCAGCACTGCGAGTCACGCGTCCTACATTATAATCTTTTGACTCCGCATTATTCGTTTCTTCGCGAGCAATACGTTCCTTCTCTGCGACCATTCTTTTTGCATCTTCCTGTCTAAATAGAGCACGGTTCAACGCCACACGCGCCTTCTCTTGGTCGCCAATTTCTAGATAATTTAAGGCGCGGTACGTCGTCGCCATAATCCGATCGTACGCACGGCCGCGATACGGGAATGCATAGGGATTACTGAAGGCCGCAATGCCCTCCCCGCTCAAAGAAACTTCGGGCACGGCATCGTATCGACCAAACAAATCTTCAACGGCCTCAAGCGTATCGATACTTGCTTTAATTTTTCCGGCTTCGCGTTGAACGCTTGCTAATTGCAATTTCAAGACGACTTCATCTTCCGCCGAAGCATTCGTCATCAACGCCTCCGCCTCGAGCAAGGAGTTGGCGTAATCGCCGCCGTTGTAAGATGACTGAAATGCTCGAGCAGTGTTTGTATAATTCGAGACACAACCCGTTAGTGCCACTACTAAAAGTAACGGCACTAAACACTTGAGACGTGGGTTTGAGCGAATCGAGAACACAGAGATTAATGACGCGGATAAATCATCGTCTCGGGCAACTCTTTCGCATCAATCTTAATATCCACACGGTAGCCACTGTTGCGCAACTCTTGAGCGCGGGCCTTAATAAGTTCAACCTGTGCATCAGTTAATTTCGCTCCGGCCGAAAGATCCTGCAGGAATTGAATTTGTTCACGCCATGCCGCTAAGCTTTGTGGATCAGGGCGAATAACTGGTCGCAACGAAAGTCCCTGCGAAACTTTTACGCGCTGCTTCCAGGCCACAAATCCACTGCGCTCGAGCGACACATCATGGAGGCCGAGCGGCAGATTGACGGGCGTGCCATCATCCGTCGTACCGACAACAACGCCATCCACGACAACCGTGAAGCCGCTCAACTTAACCTGCAGGTTTTCTTTAGAGCGTTTTACGATATAGTCTTTGCCAACCACGATACTCGGGAAGCTGAGTTCGTCGGCGATGATTACAATCGGTACGGCGAGTTCGTTGGCTGCTTTCGCTGTGAAATTCTTGAGTGCATCGGCAATTTCTTTTCCAGCCTTAGCTGCAATCGTGTCCGCTAAGTTCGATGACTGTTCCGTTTCGGGTAAAATTTGTTCACCAAGGCTAAAGTCTTTTGCTTCGCCTGAAGCCACGGCGACATTTGCGCCGGTGATATCGATAATGCGCCAAGCCAAGGTGGCAGCCATGCGTCGTTGTTTCTGACCAAAAACCTCGGCGTTAGTAGAACTGAAATTAGCGACGTCGATATCAACCAAGAAACTCGCACCGCGTCCGCGCGCCTCGTTGATCATGTCTTTTTCGGTCGCTTGCTTTACTTCTACTGGAGAAACAGAAATTCCAGTCGAAGATGCTTTGGAAGAAATCTTGGGGCCAATTAAGCCGCCAAAATAAGATGCATCGCCTGAGAAACCGCGGACAATTAAAACAGCGGAGCGCTCTTCGGTGGCTAATTTTACTGCGACGGCCGTTGGCACTGTAGAGGCAGGCTTCGGTGTCGCTGGAACGACTTCTGCAGCCGATGACTTTTCTGACTCGGCAGCCCATACGGCTGGAACGGCTGTACCGACAGCGAACGAAATGGCTGCGAAGATTAAACCTGGGGTAGTTAATTTCATGGCCAATATCGTACCCCAGTCCCTGACATGTATTCAATCCCTTTGGCTTATAATAATAAAGTGATTCTGTAGCCCAACTAAACAAAACGGCCGCACATCGTGCGGCCGTTGTAACATCTTATATATGCTTTATTAGCGAGCCTCAGACATGCCAACCGCCTTGTCTGCTGGCGCGCTCTTCTCGAGTACAACCATCAGAGGGTTTGGCTTGTGCTCATACATGGCACCAGTGCCAGCGTCTACGCCTGCACCAATGATACCGCCGAATAATACATTTCCAGCCATGCCTGCAGCGCCGCCGCCGCCAACCTCAGACTGTAAGACAATCGTACGGCTAACGTAGCCAGGCTTACTGATCATAACAGTGATAGTGTCGCGACGTCCCACCTCAAAACTGGCAGGTGAACGCCCAGTCATACCGGTAGACAAACGGACTTCGGCATCTTGAGGGGTTGTATCGATAACCACAACCTCCTTGGTTCCGCGCGTAATCGAAGCACACCCCGTGAAAACAATCACAAGGGCAGCAATAATAGTTAAGTGAGAGAGCTTTTTCATTTTTATGAAGAAGCCCGACCTTTCGGCCGGGCTTCATGCTATGAGTATATAATTCTAAGGATTAGAAGTTATAACCAACGGAGACGCCGAGCGTGTTGCTGCCTGCATTCTTGTTCTGGAACGCGTAAGAGAGCTCAGCATTGAGGTTCTTGGTTACGTTAACACGAACAGCAACATCGAAGACATTGTCGCTCTCTGAGGCCACTCCGCCTGTGATAGAACCGCCAGATACTTGAAGTGCGCCGAGGGAGGTGGACAAGTGAGCGTAACCAACAGAGAATTCAAGGGTGTCATTGATTGCTTGGCGGTAGTTAAGCCCGAAGCCTTTTTGTTCTGCTACAGCAAAGCCATTCGAGGTGCCAAATTGGCCTTGAGAGTATTGGTATCCGAGAGCCAAATCGCCAGGACCAACGTTGAACTTGTAAGCCAAACCGAAGCCGGTGATACGGCCGCCGAAGCCACTCAGATCGCCCTTACCGTCGACATCTTGGTAGGCACCAGTGACGATAATATTGGAGCCGATTAAGGCGGATGCAGTTAAGTCGTAACCCTTGAGAGCGTCATTTGAAGAGTAACCAACAGCGACGCGATCATAGGAGAGACCGGATTTAGCTGAAGCAGTTTGCGCGAAGGCAGGGGTAACAGCTGCAGCGAGGAGTAGGAGGTAGGGAGTTTTCATATCGGCGATTTTTTAATTAAGCAGAGCTAACACCGACAACAATATTTCGGCTAATTTCATTACAATCTCACTACAAAATTATACACTGGGTCCTGATTAAAATGGATACGGTTAGAAAAAGTCCCGCGAGACTTAGCTCAACTTATTTACTGCGACACTGGCTGCGAAAACATAAAAGCGATCGCCAATGTTGCGGCCAGCGAGACTGCTATAACGAAAATTACTGTTTCAAATTCCATGACGCACGAGAGCGAGTTAGGGAAAGAACAGCGACCTCCATTTTGAAAATTTTTTTACAATTAAATCTTCAAATTGTAACGGAACGGGAGCCCGCAAAATTTATCTGCCGCATTATCCTACCAGAAGTCGATATGGCCGGCTTCGACTTTGCCGGGTTCTCGCCGCGCGATCAGCGGGGCTGGCAATTGCCTGATTTGACTGCAAATCGCCGCCTAAAACCGAAGGGTGGACAATTAAGGGCGAAACCTAAGACTCAATTGGGTGTTCTAGATGCGGACACCCCTGCCAATGCCTCACCCTTTCGCCAAATCCTTGCTACCCTTCTTAATAGTAGGGCTCGGATTAAATGCGCCCATCGCCCACGCGGAGATCGATCTACAAAACTTGGTCAAAAATTCACCCTTTGGTGAAGGTAAGGCTCCTGGCGAAAAATCCGGCTCCTTGGAATTCCGTGGCGTCTACGTCGACCAAGGCATTACCTACTTTAATATATATAACCCCGCGACCAAGTCCTCCACCTGGGTCGCCCAAGGCGAAACGTCCACGGGCCCGTTAAATCTTGCGGTCAAAAGCTACGACGAAACGGCCAACACTGTTGTCGTCGAGAATAACGGCCAGTCAGTTAAAATGGTTCTGCATAAATCACAGATTGTTCCATTGGAGTCGGCTGCACCCGCTCAAGCCGAAGCCCGCAATGCGCCGAGCTTAACCACCGCCGCCAACGGCAACGCAACGACAGCGAAAGATGGCAAATCAAACGTCACATCCGAGAAGGCTCAAGCCTTCCGCGAAGAAATGCGTCAACGCTGGGGCGGCCGCCAAAACTCTGACAAGGGCTCCAACGCCAATAATACCAACGATAATAAAAAATCTGATAATAACGCGAACGCCGATAATTCCAAAGCCGAGACCAAGAAAGCCAAACAGAACGTCCAATAATTTTACCACCATGAACACTCAGAAAAATTCTCAACCCAATCTACGTCGAGGTTTCACGCTTCTCGAAATCCTTATCGCTGTCGCCATCGTAGGCATGCTCGTCGGCCTCGCCGTCACCAACACCGACAAGATTCTCGGTCAAAGCCAAGAAGGCGTCGCCAAGCTTTTTGTGAACGAGTCACTCAAGACTTCTCTCGTTCGCTATCGCATCGATCTCGGCGACTACCCTTCGACCGACGAAGGAATCAAAGCGCTTATCACCGCACCCGAAGGTAAAGCGGATCGCTGGCGCGGACCTTACGTCGAAGCCAAGAGCGGTGCCGTACCGATTGATCCTTGGGGCGAGGCCTATCAATACCGCTACCCTGGTACTCATAATACTGATGGCTATGACTTGTTCTCTAAGGGCCGCGACAAGAACATCGATACCCCTGACGATATTGGCAATTGGTGAGTGCTGAATCACAGCCACAAACCAACCGAGGACTCTCGCGCGGATTTACTCTACTCGAAGTACTCTTAGTACTCGGCCTCATCAGCATGCTCGCCGCCGTACTCATTGGCGGATCGGCATCTTTATTAAAAGGCACGGCGCGCGACGACCCAGAGGACGCCATGCTCGCACTTCTACAAACTGTGCGGCGTGAAGCGGTCGAAAAAAATCAGGTGCTCACATTAAAGTCTGTTGATAATGCTTTAGAAGATGTCGCGGCTTACACGTGGGGCGAAAGTCGTTCCGAAACTTTACCGGCTAACGAAAATGTGAAAGTGAAACTCGTCGCGCCCGAAGTCGCTGCCGCAATTTTAATTGGCGGACAGGCCGAAGAAAAAGCGCTTTCGAAAGTTCGCTTCTTCCCTGACGGCACCTGCGATCGTGTGCGACTCGAGGTCAGTCGCAGCGGAGAACGACGCATTATTCCCATCGATCCTCTGACCTGCGCTCCGCTGCCGAGCGAAAACGCCAAATGAGTCGTCGCGCATTCACTTTAATCGAGGTTCTAGTCTCGCTCGCGATTTTTGCACTGGCGGCGGTAGGGCTCGGTGCTGCTTATTCAAACGTGCTACTCGGGCGCGTTGCCCTCAAAGAGCATTCCGTCGGCATCGATGATATCGCCAGGGCTCGCGCTGCGATGCTTGAGACTATCAGCTTCGCAAATCTCGAAATCGGCGGCGATATTTACCTGCCCGACGAACGCATGGCGCGCTGGAAGGCCACCGCCCTACCCACCACTGTGAGCGATTTATTCTCCGTCACTCTCACCGTCGAAATACAAACCACGCGCGGCGGAGCCTTTGGACCTCCGCACATCGAGACTCAATATTTGCTTCGCCCAACTTGGTCCGTCGAAGCCGATCGGAAAAAACTACAGAGCGATGCCGCCGCCCGTCTACTTAAAGAGCGCGGCTATGATGAGAGCACTGGTGGTGGCACGAGTTACATCAGTTCACCCTCTAAGAAAAAAGACACCGCAGGATCCGGCGGGAAAAATACCGGCAATAACAGCGGCAATAATAATAAGCCGAAGGAAAATACTCCGGCCAAGCCCGTACAATGATGAGCAATTCCCCATTACGTCGCGGCTTCACGCTCATCGAAACCTTGGTTTCGCTGGCATTACTTGGAATTTTATTGGTCACGCTAAATACATTCCTTTTTTCGATGAGCGAACTTTGGGGTGGGCGACGCGATCAGCGCTTGTTCGACCAACACGTTCGAGCGGCGACCAGACAGCTTTCTGAAACACTCACCTCTGCTACCGTCGGAATTGGCGCTAAGGGATGCTCTATTAAAGACGTCCATGGCTTCGACGGCACCATGACTCCGCGCTTAACTTTTCTTCTCGCAGATGCGGGTCGCCTCGCTGACTGGCCCGAAGCGCCACTCCCAGATGTCGACTTCTCCCTCTACGTTCAGCCTGAACTCGGCCTCGTTCTCAAATGGCAATCACGCCTTGAAATCGAACGCGACGCCAACGATCAGCACGAAACCATTTTGTCGCCTTTCGTGACTTCAATCGCGTACGAATATTTCGACGCCGATTTAAAGCGTTGGAAAATCGAAGAAGAGCCGCTGCGCGACACAGGCGGGGCGACTTATCTCCAGCCCGCGCGCCTTCATCTTCGCTTTGCACGTGGTGCATTAAAGTCTGAAACTGTTATCGATCTACCCATTCGCCGCACAGGCGCCAGCCGACCATGAAGAATCGTCGCGGCTCAGTCATCGTTGTCGTCCTCGTGCTGATCACATTGGCGTCACTTTTATTGGCACGTTTTATGGAAGATAACTCGCTCGAGTTATCAATGGCCACGAGAGAGATTGATCGCCAACGCTTACGCGTCGATGCGATGTCCGAAATGGAACTCGCTCTCGCCGTCGTCGCAGAAATTCGCTCCGTTGATTTAAATAAAATCCACGCACCGAGTCAGGGCTTTGATGACCCCCACGCTTATTTAGGCGTGCCACCTCGCGAGGGGCTTGAAGCGACTTTTGAATATGAAGATGAAAGCAGCAAACTACCGCTCTCTAATTTAGATAAAAATTCGCTCATTCAATTATTCTATGCACTCGGGCTCGAGCAGCGTGATGCGGATCGCGTAGCCGATGCCCTCGTTGCGTGGACGAGTAAAAAATATGAATCGCTCGAAGAAGAGGCGACCGATGCCGCCTACCAACGCGCAAAGCTTTCTTTTAAACCGGCCCGACGCGCCCTGCGTTCATTTGAAGAACTCCGAACCATCGGTGTAGCCAAAGATTTCTTCTTCGATGAAAATGGCGACCCGACTCCACTGCTCGAAGCATTCAAAGGTTGCGTGAGTCTCTATACCTTCAGCGATACAAATATTAATTCTGCGTCGGACACTCTGCTGCTAGCCCAAGGATTAGACCTTAATCAAATTGCAAAAATCCGCGCCAAGCAGGACACGATGCAAAAGCGCATCGTGGGCACACCGCCGTATTTTCGCGTCACTCGCGAAGTCCGCGAAATGCTCGGCGCCAATGCACCAATTAAAAAATTTGATGATGAAATTCATCTGATGTGGGTGCGGGTCACGGTCAAAGAAGGTCGTGCCAAGTGCCGGATTAGCGCTCTCGTTGCCATCCGTGACGATGTGACCTACGCCAGCCCCGTGACCGACCCCGATGCGACCCCCGCCATCGACGCATCGAGCACCAGCACTGCTCGCACCTTCGGTTCCACGACATCAGCCTCCGTGGCTAAAGATGGCACAACTTCAACGGGAACAACCTCGACCAATAAGGTGTCGACCTTAACCAGGACCACCAACTCCATCACCCCGGGAGTTATACTGCCTAGCCCAGTAACCATTGCCCTAGGCGGAAGAACTATTAACCAAAGCCTGAATTACCCTTTCAAAATCCTCAGTTGGTCAGAAGATAACGGCCCGCCCGCCTCCTCGCCCAACTCAATACCATGAGTTCCATTTTCTCACGCTGGTTCACCCAAAGCTCCCCTAACGCCTCCGCCGTACTACTGCCGGGAAATCGGTTTTTTGTACGCACCATCACTCTCGAAAGCACGGATGCAGCTTCTGAAGTGTCTCTCGCAATGGAGGCGCTCTCGCCATTCCCGTCCGAGCACATGCTCATGGGGTTTGTTGTTTCGGCAGATAATAAACAAGCCCTCGCTTACGCTTCGCACCGCCGCAGGTTTACCACCGAAGAGAGTTTTACCTGGCCCGATCACTGCCAAGTGATTCCAGAATTCTTGGCGCTATGCGGAGAGCGCCCCGATAAAGCTGGCGTGCTTATCCATGTTGGCGACGAGCGTCTGACTGCACTGGCTTGGTCTGAAACCGGCACACAGCCAATTGCCGTCCTGAGTGTTAATCGCGACGAAACACAAATCGACGCACTTGCTGCCGAAATTATTTTGCGTGCCGCGCTTCCCGACGAAACTCCTGTTCGCACAACCAATGAAACACTGCAGGCCGAACTAACCGAATCGGAACTCAGCTTACGTTGCGGAAAAGGTTCTCCATATATTTTAAATAAAGCGCAACTCGACCAGGCCGACATTCGTGATGCCGATTTCCTGGCCGAGCGCCGCAAGAAGGAACAATTCAACCACTTACTCTGGAATGCTGCCCGCGTCGCAGTGGTCGTCTTAGCCGTCTCTCTCCTGCTTGAAGTCGGCGCGGGCTTTATTACTTGGCGCGCTAACGAACTTCGCACATCGACCGAAGCGCGGCGACCGCTCATCCAAGAAATCGAATCCGCCCAGGCACTCGCCGCGCGCATCACCGATCTTAACACACAATCACCAATGCCGCTCGAGATGCTGGCGCTGGTGAATCCAAAGCGCCCAGCGACGGTCGACTTCCAGCGCATTAATTGCAAAGCGAACAACGCCATCGAGATTGAGGCACGCACCAGCAATGCGAGTGACATCACGACATTCGAGCGTGCCCTCAAAGAAATCCCCGAAGTTATCAGCGTCGCCAGCCGCGACATCCGTGCACGCGACACGCTGACCACCTTCACCTTCACTATTACCTTCAAGCCCGAGGCCGTGCGGTCCGCTAAAATAAAAAAATAATATGAAGCGCCTCTTTTTCAGTCTTCAAGCCCGCGAACGTTACATGGCGATTGCCGCACTCGCTATCGCCGCACTCATCGCGTCCACTTCTGCGTGGTCGCACGTGCGCTCGCAGTGGGATATGTGGCGTTCGCTAGAAAATGAAAATGCCGTTCAACTCACCTGGCTTAAAAACGAGCCTGCCATTCGCACCGCTGCAGCTAACGCCGTACGCGGACTCGATGCGGGTCGTGGCTACGACCAAGCCAAACTGGTCGCCGAAACTTTAGCCGTCGCAAAGGATGTTGGACTCAATGCTGTCAGCGAAGCACCGAAGACGCAAAAGGCCGGCCGCTTTGCGATTCATACGATGCAGATGAGTTGCCGCCGCACCGACATGGGGTCGATTGTTAAATTCTACGAAAGCATCCAGCCTCGCGCACCCTACCTTTCGATAAGTTCGATTTCTTTACAGTCCGATCGTGGCAACTCTGGAACCGTCAGCATGACTGTTCAGATGAGCGCCATCGAATTAATCGGCGCGAAATAATCCGTCGGTTAAAAACGGAAACTCGAGCTAACCTCGAACACGGCCGCCACAATTGCGAAAGCGATAAAGGCGACGAACGAGAACGCGGCAATCAGTACGCTCGCGGAAATGGTTTGTGAGAGCGCTCCAAGCCAGCGATCCAACTCAGCGCGATACGAACGTGCGATGTCACGCAATCCTGGTGCTAAATTTCCTGTCTGCTCAGCCACCGCTACTCGGTCTAAAAGTAAACGTGGGAAATATCCGGTGCGGGCTAAAGCGCGCGAAAGGCTTTCACCTTCAAGAACTCGGTCGGTCGCCTCGCGCATTTGCGCCCGCATTGCGCGGTTCGGCGCTGTCTTCTCGGCTAAGCGCAAAGCTTCAGCCGTCGTGATTCCGTTCTCTAATAGAACTGCCAAAGTGTGGCAGAAATTGAGAACTGAAACACGCATCACGAATGGACCAGCAATCGGAACTTTTAAAAGCAAGGCATCCGATGCCAGCTTTCCGGCTTCTTTCTTTCGCCATTGATAAACGCCCACTGTCGCGATGGCAGCCAGAACTAAGAAGATTGGGCCGACTACAACAAAAACATCTGCGAACCCAATCAACAACTTCGTCGAGAGCGGCAACTTACCGCCTAATGAGGTGAGCAGAACTTGTAGGCGCGGCAGCAAATAAAGGACGAAGAAAATCACAACGCCGATAGCGATGAAACAAATGAAGATTGGATAAGACATCGCTGCGATTAACTTGCGACGAAACTCAGCCTGCTCCGTGAAGTGCGTGATTAGGCGCTCCAATACATCACGCACATTGCCCGTGGCCTCACCTGCCGAAATTAAGTTGATTGTCTGACCATCAAAGACTGCGGGGTACGCACTCATCGCCGCCGAAAGGCTTTGGCCTTCTCCCAGCTTAGCCCAAATGCCTGCACATAGATTCCGCAGACGTGACTTTTGTAATCGAAGCGAAAGCAAACGCAGGGATTCGCCGGCCGACATTCCACTTCGCACTAAATCCGCCATCGCTTCTAAAAACGGCAAGCATTCGGCTGCCGTTGGCTCTGACTCCCGATCCTTCTTTAAATCTTTTTTGCTGTCTGACTCGCGACTCACTCCGCCAACTTCATCCATCTTTAAGGGATGTAAGCCGCGAGACTGCAATCGACGTAACGCTTCGCGGCGACTAGGGGCATCAAGCGTACCATCGGTGACAACTCCCTGCGCATCGCGTGCCTGATAAATAAAAGACGGCATTGGGTCTTACTCGTTGGCGCTTAAATTGCGAACCAGCTCATCAATGGTCGTGTGACCAGCGACCACTTTCTCCCACCCGGCTTTTGCCAGCGGTCGCATGCCATTCGCAATCGCACGCTCAGTGAGCTCACGATTGCTGACGCGCTTAATGATTAAATCGTGCAACGGCTTCGGGTGGAAAATTTCGAAGACGCCGACGCGACCACGATAACCCGTGTTGCGACAACGACGGCAACCAACAGGTTCACGCAGAGAAGTGACGCCCGCTAAGTTGCTTTCATCCATGCCCAATGATTCCAAGGCAGGCAGTAAGCGCTCGCGATTGATTGGCACAGACTTTGCACAATCCGTGCAGAGGCGGCGAACTAAGCGCTGTGCAATAACCAACTCTACTGCTGAGCCCACGAGGAATGGCTCCACGCCCATATCAATTAAACGTGTAATCGCACCCGGCGCATCGTTGGTGTGCAGCGTCGAGAAAACCAAGTGGCCCGTTAAAGAAGCACGGATAGAAATTTCGGCGGTTTCTAAATCGCGAATTTCACCGACCATGATGACGTCGGGATCTTGGCGCAACGTACTACGCAAAGCATTCGCAAAGGTGAGTCCGATTTCTGCTTTAGTCTGAACCTGATTCGCTCCTGGCACTTCGTACTCAATTGGATCCTCAATCGTGACGATACGTAAATCAGGCGAATTAATTTCCCGCAAGAATGCGTTGAGTGTCGTCGATTTACCTGAGCCCGTGGGGCCGGTGACTAAAATAATGCCGTGTGGATAGTCTAAAACTTTTCGAATCGAGGCCTGCTCTTCGGGCGACATGCCGATACGGTCCATGTCATAGGCTTCTTTACGTTGATTTAATAAACGCAGCGAAACCGACTCCGCATAAATCGTTGGAATAGTCGAGACACGGATATCTAAAACATTTTTGCCATCGCGGAAATTAATCCGGCCGTCTTGCGGTAAGCGACGCTCAGAAATGTTTAGGCGCGCCATAATTTTCAGTCGCGAAATAATCGCGTCCTGAAAGCGTGCGAGATTCTCAGGCAGCGGCACCGGAATCAAAATGCCGTCGACGCGATAGCGAATGCGCAAATTGCCT
The DNA here is from genome assembly GCA_947378845.1 of Opitutia bacterium. GTDB lineage: Bacteria > Verrucomicrobiota > Verrucomicrobiia > Opitutales > UBA953 > UBA953. Next base: position 33,682 of record CANCLQ010000002.1, read on the forward strand.
TCTTGAGGTTCGAAGTGAACGTCCGTCGCCCCTTCCGCAACTGCTTGAGATAAAATATCGGTGACGAAGCGCACCACCGCAGCGTCAGCATCGGCTTCGACGTCGGCCTGTGCATTTTGTAATTCAGGCAAATCAGACCCTTCATCATCTAGGCTGCCGCCGCCCACGCCGTAATTTTCAGTGATGAGTTGGGCGACGCGTTCAGGGGCCGCCAAAAACCACTGCGGACGCTGATCTGTAAATGTAGCCACCCAATCGGCGGTTTCTAAATCTGGCGGCAAAGGCGAAACCAAGGCGAGTCGTCCTTCTTTTGCGCCTGGTAGTAAAACTGGAATTACTTGTGCTTCCGCCGCCAAGCGAGCCGGTAAAATTTTCGTGCCTTGCGAATCTACGGCAGGCTCGTCGAGCACCGTGAGCCCGGTCGTGCTCGCAAGCTCTGCCAGCAATGCGGCTTCGGTTAAATTAAGTTGTGATGCGAGTATCTTGAATCGCTGCTCACGTGCGGCTTCGGCAATTGTTTGCAACGCCTCGGGACTCAGACGCTGCAACAACGCCGAGGGCAAACCATGCCTGGCCGCTAAGGTCGCCATTAGGGATTTACAGGTGCAGAAGGCTTAGCTGAGGGCGCAACATCGATTACTTTGCGCACCTCATCCTTAATCGGCGTCGCATCAATTCGGTTGAGCGCATTAATATTATCCACCGCCGAATTGTTCAGCACATAAGGACGCATTAAAATAACGAGCTCGGTGCGAGTCTTGGATTTCGTCGAAGATCCGAGCCAGTCACCAATAATCGGGATGGGACCAAGACGATTAGCGGTGACCGTATCTTGCGTGCGCTGCAATCCGCCCAGCACAATAATTTCTCCGCTCATTGCGCTCACGAATGAATCCGTCGAACGTCTTCCAATGATAGGCTGGTCGTTGTTGTCTAATTTCACTTCGCCTAAAACGTCTTCTACTTGTTGGGTGATTTGTAATTGGACTGAGCCATCTTTACCAATCAACGGCAGGACCTTTAAATTAATCCCGATATCTCGCTGTGAAACGGTTGAGCTTGTGACGAAGCCTGATGTGCCGCTGGCGGTGGACTGAGTGCCGGTGACTACTGGGCGTGATTCGCCCACAAAGATGGTCGCCTCTTTATTATGTGTCGTGGTGATTGTGGGCACCGAAAGAATGCGTGTGTCATTCTTCGTCGGTGTAGTCGCTAATCCAATTACGCCGGTGAGGTCATTGCCCGCCGCAATGGATGCGAAAGTTGCACTGCCGGATGGTTTTAAAGTTCCGCCAGCAAAGGTGCTATTAATGCCAACAAGTTTGCCGTTGGTTACATCGAGTCCCAGTGCGCTAATGCCGCTTGAGTCTGAGTCGGTTAAAGTGACTTCGGCAATCACGACCTCAACGCGCACTTGCGGCAACACGACGTCTACCTTGTCTATGAGTTCATGCAATAATCGTAAATCGTCTTTCGTGCCCGACACTACGATCGAGTTACTGCGAACATCAGCCAAGACTGTCGTCATGCTACTGAATTCATCTGCGCCATTTTGTTCGGCACTCTTAGCATTATTTGCGGAAGCTGCGGCATTCGCTGCGGGTGCGGTCACTCGGTTCGCGCCGGTCGTGGAGCGCGTGCCCGTTGTAGTCGTCGTGGCTTTAGTCTGACCTGTCACAAGCTGCGTCAACAGCGTGGCGACTTCGGTAGCGTTAGCATGACGGAGAAAAATCACATCGGTCTTCGTGTTGGGATCCGAATTAGCATCGAGTGCCTCGATGAGGTTATCGAAAAATGCGTGCTGATCGGGCGAGCCCATTAAAATCACCCGATTGGTACGCTCATCGGCGGTGAAACTCGTGCCGGTGCTTAAGCGAAACGGCGCACCCGCTTCACGCGAAGGCGTACGCAGCAATGCCGTTAATTTATTCACCACATCCGTCGCAAGCGCGTGCTTCAGATTGTACATCTTGGTCGTGACCACATCGAGTTGCGGACGGTCCAATTGATTCAAGAGTCCTTCAATCTTCTGCAGATTCGTAATCGAATCGGTAACGAGAATTGCATTATTGCGTGAGAAGTAAACGGGGGGCGTTGCCAGAGTTGTGTTCAACATTCCCGTGACTTGTGCGACGACTTCCTGACCGTTGGCGTGCTTGAGTACAAAAATTTTGGAAGCGATGCGACCACTGGCCGGCATGCTCAAGGTGCTTTCAGTAATCAACGAAGGCGACTCGCTGCGTGCGACATTGTTTGGGACAACTTTTAAAAACTTATCGCCCTGCTGGATGACGGAAATTCCGTTGAGGTTAAGCAGCGTCTCGACAGCGAGCAGCGCATCGCTTCGAGTCGTGGTAGCAGGTAAATTAAGTGTGTAGAGATTGGCCGGCAACGCTTGCGGACGAAGGACAATTTTTCCGGTCCATCGTTGCATGAGGTCGATGATTCCACCGACATCGACATCGCGCAGCGACATGGGTCCGACTTTATCCGTGGGCGACAATCCGTTCACCGGTGTAGCAGCGGCGACGCCACTGACTACTGCAGGATCATTCTCCGACTGAGCTTGAAGCGCGAGCGGCAGAAGCAAGCCAGCAGCGATGAGCATCACTAAGCTAAGGGCGGTCGCCTTCGGGGAAATTTTGGGGAATGAATTCACAAGGATTAGGGTACATTGATAACACCACCCCGCCTTAATAGTTCGATGGAAAATATTTGCAGACAGGCCTTAGGCAAATCCCTGCGCAGACAGCCATATAGTGAACATTATTTCACCTTTTGCTTGCTTTTCCATCCCCTTTTAATAGCAAGTAAGTCGACTAACCCATGCGCGAAGACCTCCCTGAATGGCTCGGCAAGCCCCCTTTACGCGGCAGCGATCAGTGGAATGTGTGGCTCCAGAAGTGGCGTGAATACGCACGTCTAGTGCTCAAAGATTCGGCCGCCGATGATCCTGATTTGGACTTCGGATTGCTTTCCGTCGAAGAGCGTTGGCAGGTCACGCTCACGCTAAGCATTCGCGACGGAGTGGAACTAGGAAAACAGGGCTCCGTCATTCCCTCTATCCCCGAATCGCGCAAAACAACTGACCTAAAATTTGCCAACATTGTGGCCTGGCAAGTCGGACGATCAGTGAGCAAGGAAAAGAATAGTGAGTTGGATAATGTCGAACCGCTCGCCGAAACCTGGGTTGAAAAGCACACCAACCCCAAGCGCCGACGCCTAGCTCACGGCATTCGTTATGGTTTTCTTGCCGGACTCGGAGGCGAAGCAGCCATGCCTGCTTGGTCGACGCCTGATTATGTGACGGCTTATGAGGCCGCCTGGAACTTGGGCAACGCCATCGCCATCGAAGCCGACCCACGCTGAAGGTTGCACGGGGCGGCATTGAGTTTATAGTTCAGCGTATACTTTATGGATATTATTATAACTCTTCTTCTCTTCCTGCTCGTCGTCGGAGTTGCCGCTTTAATTTATTTTAACGTTACCCAAAAAAATAACAGCGGTGCGGGCGTGAATCAGGATTTACTGGTCGACGACTTGCGAGCACAGGTGAAAGCCCTCCAACTCAATTTACAAAAAGAGCAGGCAGAAAAAACTGCGGCGCTGCAGCGTGCGGCGTCAGCTGAAGCCCTTGCGACAAGCGCAAAGCAGCAATTAACCGAAGCACAAACAACTCACGCGACAAACCTAACGCAGCTTCGATCCGACGCCGCTAAGAATTTAGAGGAGCTTAAAGTCGCATTTTCTAAAATGAGCACGGACGTGCTTAAAGGTATGACGCCTGATGTGACCAGAGAGGTCGCTAATAACGTTACACCGCTCATTTCCCAAATCACGACGGCACTAGAAAGCTATCGTCAAAGCATGCAGCAAAGCATTCAGGGTCAAGACAAGGCGATCGCAGCAGTGAACGCACAGATGACGCAAATGGCCGAAGCGACTAAGCTGCTTTCATCCAGCACGAATGATTTTACTGCGGTTTTAAAATCTTCGCAGCACCGCGGGAAATGGGGCGAACAAACGCTACGTAATGTCGTGGAATCTGCCGGTATGAATAGTTTTTGTGATTACAGCGAACAGGTTTCGCAGGATGATTCCCGCCCCGATTTAATCGTAAAACTGCCGCACAATAATTGTGTCATCATCGACTCGAAGGTGCCGGAGTTTGACGTCGCACTAGCAAATCATGCAGCCCCCAATCGCAAAGAACTTGTCGAGGATCACGCGAAGAAGCTGCTCAAGACGATTAAGGATCTAGCCGCACGAAATTACACGACGGTGAAGCATAATAATATGCAGCCCTTTAATAAGGTTATCCTTTTTCTTCCGGCTGAATCCCTCCTCAGTACTGCCCTTGAAGGTGATAATGATTTAATCCTTAAGGCGAATGCCGAAGGCGTCTTAATCGCAACGCCTGCGACCCTGATGGGCTTCTTGAGTGCAATTAACTTAACCTGGAAACAGCACCAACAATCCGAGAACGCGGCCAAGATTGCGAAAGAAGCGACCGAGCTTTATGCGCGGGTCGTGACATTCGCGGAGCACATTGCGAAAGTAAGAAACGGACTACACTCCACGGTAGAAAATATGAATAAGGCGGTCGGGAGCTATGAAACGCGGATTCGCCCACAAGGCGAGCGACTGCGCGAACTGGGCGTGGCCGGCGACAGCCTAGAGTCCATCCCTGAAGCCAATAACGACATTCGACGTATCGAAGGACAGGCCGAGTAATCTTGGGCAAAAGTTTTTAAAAGTGTGGTTGCGCTGGCTACCCGTCTTCGCCTTCTTTAATTCTCTCTTATGCGCGCCACTAAAGAAACCGTTGTTAGCATCGAATACACTTTGAAGGACGAAAAAGGTACGGTGCTCGATACTTCAGTCGGACAAAATCCGATGGAATATTTGCACGGCGCGAGTAATATTATTCCCGGCCTCGAACAAGGCGTCGAAGGCCTCAAAGCTGGCGAAACAAAATCTGTCGTAGTTCCTCCTGCCCTTGGTTACGGCGAATACAGCGATAAACTTATTCAGCGCGTGCCACTGGATCGCTTTGGTGCCAACAAGGTAGAAATCGGCATGCGCTTCCACGCCGAAACCAATTTAGGCATGCGCGTTCTCGTGATTCGTCATGTTGACGACAAAGAAGCGGTGCTCGACGGCAACCACGAGCTCGCCGGAAAAACTTTATACTTCGACGTCAAAGTCGTCGCCGTTCGTGCGGCTGAATTAACTGAACTCGCTCACGGCCATCCGCATCAAGCAGGCGGCTGTTGTGGCGGCGGTGGCAATAGCGGTGGTTGCGGTTGCTCTGACGCTGAATCTTCCGAAGGCGGCTGCTGCAGCACCGAAGAAAAGTCTGGAAAAAGTTCCGGTGGTTGCGGCAACGGCGGGTGCGGCTGCAGTCACTGATTTAATAGCTGCCCCTAGAAACTCGACGTCGTGCCATCCGTATACGGCGTGCGCTTTTGACGAATTGTTGAAGTCGGAGTGACGTAGTACCCCGGGACGTAATATACTTTTTGGGCAGAATAATTCTTCGCGGCCTGTTCCAAGTCGCGGTCAATTTCTAGGCAAGTGCGGCAGGCATCTAGAACTTTTTGTAGCGTATTGAGATCAGGTCGTGCAAACGGACCAAACTCCGGGACCTTCAATGACGATAGCGTGTTCATCGCTGTGCGAAGTTTTTCGACCAAAAAACGCCCACCCAAATTAGAGTTCCAATAAGAACGCGCCCAGTAACTTTCGGAGTACCAAACATTGCAATGTCCGCTCTCGAATTCCAATACGGTAAATTTTAGTGACTGAATCTCTTTGGCTACTTTCTCTAAATTAATATGTGCCTCAATTGGGGCGGCATCTGGATTAGGATATATTTTAGAATTACATACCGAGAAAGCACCTTGAAGGTTCTTTCGCTGATCCGACAGGGACTGATTCGCAGGTGATGACTGTGCGCAAAGCTGTGTAACTACGCCGAGTATTATAAATATATTTAGCAAAAAATGGGGCAATAGTTGCATCCCGCCATTTGTGGGGCTCCAAGTTTCTAGGTCAAGCGACGCGGTTACCTCCTTATTACAATTTGTATATTTATTTATAAAAATTCTGTAAAAGCTAAGCCCAATTCCAGAGTAAACTTATTTCTACATCTGGATGGAGCGACTGTTTCACAGGGCAGGCTTCAGCGGCGCGCATTAATCGCGGACGCAATTCTTCGGGAATTCCTTTCGGCATTTGAATCTGTACATCGAGTTTTGCGATCCGTCGAGGGGCCGTGGCTGTCATGTGTTTCTCGATTTCAATTTTCATACCCGCAAAATCCATTTCTAAGCTGCGAGCCTGGATACCGAGAATCGTCATAACACATGTGGCCAATGCGGTCGTCGCCAAATCGGTCGGAGAAAACGAAGCGCCCTTGCCGTGGTTATCAACCGGCGCATCGGTGATCAGCTTAGTGCCCGATGGGCCGTGAGTGGCTTGAACTCGAAGGTCGCCTAAATATTCGCAGGAAATCTTTACGCTCATACAATTACTTTGTCGCGAGCGGGTCAGAGGTCGAGGCGAACCGACTTAAACAAACGAGCCCCGAAAATCCGGGGCTCGTCTATCTAAAATATAAAATTCAATTAGGCGTCGCCGTCTTTACCGATAGCGTCGACGGGGCAGCCTTCGAGGGCTTCCATGCACTTGTCGATTTCTTCTTGGCCTTCAGGCTGTTTGAAAACGTACGAGTACCCGCCGTCATCTTGACGGGTGAAGTTCTTGGGAGCGGTCTCGCGGCAGAGATCGCAATCAATGCACTGCGAGTCTACGTAGAATTTACCGGTTACGCTTTCGGGGCGCTTGTCGTTCTTGTCAGCCATAGGTGTATAGAAATCGGAAAGTGAACGGGCATAAGCCCATGTCAAGAATCCGTCACGGTTTTGGCACCATTATTGCCAACTTACAGGCCCCGCTCGCTGTTCGGCCGATTATGAAACTCACCTGGAAATGCTCCGGATTATTAAAAATCACATTTAGTTGTGCCACGGGCTTGAGATTCGCACGCCACCGCTGATCTACATCTGTATCACGCCAGCGCACCACGCGCACACTCTTTACAGGGTAATCCAATTCCTGCAGGAGCAGTAAATGCATTCGTTGTCGTGTTTCGGCGTCAACACCATCCCAACAGTACAAGTCCTCCATCGCTGAAATATTTTTAGCAGCCTGTGCCGACTCCCATTGCTGAGCTAATTTATAAAGTGGAGCCGTCCACAGAAAGAGCCCGACCACTGTGACGAGCACCAATGCCGACAAGATGATGGCCAAAGTGCGAAAGCGAAACCACGTCGTGCCTTTAGTTTCAGTAGATTGGTGTTTCACTGGAGATGTGCGTTGACCCCGTCGTTGCAAACGAGATAGGTAGACAAGAGTTATGGCGCACGAAAGCAAGCCCTCCCCCGACTCCGGTCGCTACGCCGCCCGCGGTGTTTCTGCTTCTAAAAGTGAAGTGCACGCCGCTGTCGACAAACTGGATCGCGGACTTTTCCCCGGCGCCTTTTGTAAAATCACACCTGACCACCTGACCGGCGATAGCTCTCGCTGCGTTGTTACGCACTCGGATGGCTCAGGCACCAAAGCACTTTTAGCCTATCTATGGTGGAAGGAAACAGGCGACGCGCGCGTCTTCCGCGGTATCGCACAAGACAGCATCATCATGAATATCGACGACCTCTTATGCGTCGGCGTCACCGATGGCGTGATTCTTTCTTCTACTATTAATCGCAACGCGAAATCCATTCCTGGAGAAATCCTCGCGCAACTCATCGAGGGGACCGAAGAAGTTTTAAGCATGCTGCGCGATAATGGTTTCGGCATCCGCTCAGGCGGCGGCGAAACCGCCGACGTCGGCGATCTCACTCCAACGCTCACCGTCGACTCAACAGCGACGGCGATTTTAAAACGCTCCTCAGTTATCGACGCGTCGCGCATTGTTCCTGGACTCGCGATTGTCGGCATCGCTTCACACGGTCGCAGCAAATACGAAACTTTTGAAAACAGCGGTATTGGTTCCAACGGATTGACAAGTGCGCGTCACGAACTGCTCTCAAAATATTACGCCGAAAAATATCCTGAGACTTTTGATCGCGCGATGCCTGCAGACCTCGCGTATTGCGGGCCGCACCGTTTAAACTCTCCGCTCCCCGGATCCAACATGACTGTGGGACAAGCATTGCTCTCTCCAACACGCACCTACGCACCATTTGTCATTCAATTACTCAAGGAGCTGGGCCTCGAAAAAGTTAAAGGCCTCATTCATTGCTCGGGCGGTGGACAGGTAAAATGCCGTCGTTTCGGCACCGACGTTCATTTCATTAAGGAAAACTTATTCACAGCCCCCCCTGTTTTTGCCGAGTTAGCTAAGGTCAGTGGGACCGAGCCCAAGGAGATGCACCAGGTGTATAATATGGGTCACCGACTTGAAGTTTACGTAGACCCATCCCAGACGGGAGCCGTCCTCGCGATCGCTGCTGGACTTGGATTAGACGCGAAAATTGTTGGCCGAACCGAGGCTTCTACTCAAGCCGGCATGGCAAATCACGTCACCGTGATTAAAGACGGGCAAACGCTATCTTACGCCTAAACTGTTAATTTAGGGTAAAAACGTCAGGTGGTCGGGCGAGTGGGATTCGAACCCACGACCCTCTGCTCCCAAAGCAGATGCGCTAGCCAGACTGCGCTACCGCCCGAAACCTGAAGGTTCATAGAGATTTAGTATTGCCGTTAGTGTCAATCCGCTAATCTCAAACCGTTCTAACCCGCATAATCCTCTACTAATAACATGGAAAACGACAGCATCTCATCCTCCTCATCCGAATCAAAGCTTCCCCTCATCGTGGGAATCGTAGGCTTCGCCCTTGGCGCTGCCGGTCTCGTTCTCGCCCTCAAGGCAAAGAGCGCTGCCGAGTTAGCTAAGGCTGACGCCGCCGCCGCCGCTACTCAAGTAGCCGACCTCACCGGTCAACTTGCCTCCAAGGCAAGCGCTGCTGACGTTGCTGCTCTGCAATCCACCTTTGGTGAATTCAAGACTGCAACCGAAACCAACAACAAAGCTTTTGGTGACTCGATCGCTCAGCTCCAAGCTGCTGTTAAGTCCAAGGCTGTTGCTTCTTCCTCTAAGGGTTCAGCTGCTGCTGGTCCTGGTGAATACTCGGTTGCTAAAGGTGACACCCTCGGTGGCATCGCTAAGAAATCCGGTATCTCTCTCAAGGCTCTCCAAGATTTAAATCCTGGAGTTGATGCGACCAAGCTTCGCATCGGCCAAAAACTGAAGACTAAGTAATTCCCGATGTCGGCGCCCGCTCGCTGGTCCGTCCAGCAAGAAGCGCTACATGCAGACTGCAAAGTCTTCCGGGTTTACAAAGAACACTGTCATCACCCTCTCGATAAACGAGAGGGTGATTTCTTTGTTATACATTCCAACGATTGGGTGCTCGCATTACCCATCACTGACGACGGACGAATTGTGATGGTTCGACAATTCAGATTCGGCCTGCGCGATCTCTCCACTGAGCCTCCTGGCGGCATCATGGATAAAGGCGAAAATCCTCTTCTGACGGCCGCGCGCGAAACCGAAGAAGAGACAGGTTTTACAGGGGGCAAAGCCACCTTACTGGGCTCATGCTCGCCCAACCCGGCCATTCAGCGCAATCACTGCCACTTCGTCTTACTCGAAGGCGTGAGAGCAACCGGCACAAGGGCACTTGATGAACACGAAGAGCTTCAAGTAATCTGTCTTCATCCGAAACTCGCCTTAGCCGAGGCGATTCAAAATCCGCACAATCACTCTCTCGCACTCATCGCACTCTACCGACTCCGCGATGCGCGCCCCGAACTTTTTTCATGAGCACTCCCCGACGAATCAAAATCAAAGACCGCCCTACTCCAGATAATGTTCTGGTCGTTGGCTCAGTCGCCTACGATAGCATCGTCACGCCTCACGAGTCGGGTGAAAAAATTCTGGGGGGCAGTGCGTCCTACGCATGCCTCGCTGCCAGCTACTTCGCACCACCTCACATCGTCGGCGTCGTCGGACACGACTTCCGTGATCGCGATCGCAAGAAACTCGAAAAGCGCGGCGTTGATTTATCTGGACTGCAAACCGATGAAACGGGTCGCACCTTCGCATGGCGCGGCAGGTACCACGAAAATTACAACCGTCGTGACACCGAAGATTTACAGCTCAACGTTTTTGAACGTTTCAATCCGACGCTCTCCGAGGCTCAGCGCTTAACGCCTTACGTGATGCTCGGAAATATTCGTCCTGAACTTCAACTCTCCGTACTCGATCAACTCGAAGCTCCAAAATTTATCGTCGCTGACACGATCGACATCTGGATCGAAACGAAGCGCGAGCTCTTCGCACAGGTCATGCGCCGTGCCGACCTCCTGGTGATTAATGACACCGAGTCAGCCAAGCTGACCGGCGAGACCAATGTCATCATCGCGGGCCGCCACCTCAGAGCCCACGGCTGCCGGACGGTTATTATTAAGAAGGGCGAACACGGCTCGGTCCTCTTCCATGAAGACGGCCTGTTCAGCCTCCCCGCCTTCCCTGTCACTGAATTACGCGACCCAACCGGAGCTGGCGACAGCTTTGCCGGCGCCCTTCTCGGCTATATTGCTGCTACGGGTAAATCCGACTTCACCGCCCTTCGCCAAGCAATGCTGTACGGTACCGCCGTGGCCAGCCTGACGGTCGAAGCCTTCTCGACTGACCGACTCGCCAAAGCGGGCTGCAGCGAGATTAAGGCGCGCCGCAAGCAATTGCTACAGATGACGAAGGCTTAGGATTTTTTTCCTAAAGCACGCCAGAGGAAGAAAAGTAGAACAGAGGTGAAGGCAGTGTCGCCGACAATCATGGGCCACACACCAATGTGTCGGCCAGATACGACTACGGCCACACAGGAGCCTAACATAAAAATAATCGCCGCCACAATCCAAGGGACCAGGCGTCGCAATTGTTTCTTAGCTTCTTCTTCGGTCATTTTTGTGTGCGTCGGTAAAATTCTGCTAAACCAATCAATGTGAGGTGCGGCTCGTGTTGCACGCGATCTTTCCAGCTTGCTGGTAAATAAATAGCGGCACCGCCAGTTACAATAACCTTAGGCTGAGCTTGACCCGACTTCAGTAATTCGGCGACGACGCCATCAAGCAACGCGCCAATCATTCCAGCAAATCCTAGCGCACAGCCCGAGCGCATCGCATCAACGGTCGACTTTCCGATAGCGGGCCCGCCTAAAAGATTTTTAACGTCAAGCGTCGGTAGTAACGCCGTGCGCTCATGTAGGTACTGAGTCATGAGGCCCATGCCCGGCGCAATGATTCCACCCGCGTAACCTTTTTCCGTAAGTATATCGACCGTAGTCGCAGTGCCCATGCCGACGATAATAGCGGGTGCTCCACAAATCACCTGAGCTCCAATACAATCTGCCAGACGATCTTGGCCGACTTCTGCAGGCTTGGGATAATCGAAGCCTAGGCCGACAAGTCTATCGTGACGCAACAACTGAACAGGCAGCCCACAGTTTTTAAGAAAAGGCTCAATTGCCTGCGACACAACTGGCACAACGCTGGCAACCGCCAAGCCGTGCGGACAGTGTTCAGTGATGAGTTTCTTAATTAAACTGTCGCTGATTTCTTTTGTGCCCACCTCGCCATGTGCGCCGATAGTGCGGCCATCGACAACGCCCCAGTGTGCGTGCGTATTTCCAATATCGATGCAGAGGATGGACACAGCCCCAACGTAGACGCTCCCATTCCTAGGGCAAGACTGGTCCGCTATTCTTTTGGTAAAGTAACTTCACCTGATGAAATTAATAAGCGCTGACCTTTAGCGTCTTTTAAAATCAGCGCACCGTCATCGTCGACTCCCTCGACGACTCCCGTGGTCGGCTCACCGCGCAACTGTATGGTCACCGTCTTTCCAGTTAAGTTATCATACTTGCTCCAGTATTTTTTGAAATTCTTCGTCCAACTTCCGTCGATAAAATCACTCCATGCGCCCCAAATGGTCGCAATGATTTGTGCGGCTACAAAATTAATTTCGTACGTGCCTTTGCCAGCCATCGCTAATGAAGTAGCGAGCGGCCTGAGTTCAGCAGGAAAATCTTTCGCTTGTGCGGTCACATTTAAACCTAAGCCGAATACCACTTCGCGCACCGTATCTGCATCGAGTCGCGCCTCCGTCAACATACCAGCCAACTTCCGTCCATCAGCTGCCTGTAAATCATTCGGCCACTTCAAGCCGAGCTTCACACCTTGCACCTCGTCGAGGTGGGCACACAGTGCGAGTCCCATCCAAAGCGTAAAAGGCTTAAGACGATCAGGCGGAATAAAAGGACGCAAAGCCAACGAGAGATATAAATTACCGGCATAGTCGCTGTGCCACTTTCTCCCTAAGCGACCGCGCCCAGCTTTTTGTTTTTGTGCTAAGATAAAGAATGGCGCCTCACGTCCCATGGCGAGTCGACGCTCTGCTTCCGAATTTGTACTATCTACTTCAGGAAGAATTTCCACGTTGGGCGAGACCTTGAGCCTACGCAAATGAGCTAAGACCAAGGCCTCATTAAGTACACCGGGCACGCTTGTTAGCGAGTAACCCTTGCGAGTCGAAGCGGCAAAAACAAAGCCCTGCGAGCGCAGCCGCTCAAGTCGCGTCCAAATGGTCACGCGCGAAACGCCCAACTCTTTCGCCAAGCGATCGCCACTCACGGGTGAAGTACCCGCCTCCAGGAACGCACTCAAAATACTGCTGTCGAGCTCGGGCATAATTAAATCCAATCCATTCCGATGTCGGACCAATGAGCTGCGTGCGTTAGGGCTCCAGCCGAAACAAAGTCGGGCGCAATTTCACCAATCGCGGGCAAGGTTTCTAAATTCACACCGCCACTCACTTCACACCAAGCGCGTGCACCGACGAGAGTCACGGCCTCGCGTAATTTAGGTAATGAAAAATTATCTAACAGAATAATATCTGCGCCCGCTTTTAAAACCGGTTCAACCTGCTCGAGGTGATCCACCTCTACTTCGACTAATAAATCTGGGCGTGCCTGACGGGCCAATAAAACCAGCGCGGTTAATCGTGCTGCCACCGATGCTTCGCCCGCAGCGAGGTGATTATCCTTCACCATGATACGGTCATAAAGTCCAAGGCGATGATTGTAACCGCCGCCCTGCCCAACCGCGTACTTTTCGAGCATACGAAATCCTGGCGTAGTCTTGCGCGTATCTAGTAGGCGTGTGGGCGAACTGCCCAACGCTTTAACATAAGCCTGCGTCATAGTTGCGACGCCGCATAGCCTTTGCAGAAAATTTAAAAGCACGCGCTCGGCCGTAAGCAATTCATGCGCGGGTCCTTCGACTTCCGCTATAATTGTTCCAGCGCTTACACTGTCGCCATCGTTCGCTTTTAAGAGAACCTGACATGACGACTCATAGACAGAGAAAATAATTTCCAACAGCTGAATGCCTGCGACGACCATATCGCGGCGCGCCACTAATGCGGCACGTGCTCGACCAACATTTTTTAAAAGATCGGCCGACGGATCGCCTGGCCGAAATGTCCTGCTAACTAATCCAGCCCCGGATAAATCTTCATCGCGCGCCATCGTCACTAATTGCCGCAACCATGCTGAATCGAGTTCGTCCCATCTTAAGCGACGGACGAGTCGATCGGTTTGGCCTGGGTTACGTGGCATCGGGCAACATTAGTAACACCGAGCCAACGGGCAAGGGTTAGGGGAAAAACTTTTTGAATTTATTCTTCCAGGAATCCGAGACCGGCGTCGTCGCGTCGCCCGAAGCTTCAGCATAGGCCTTAAGGGTGGCCTTCTGTTCATCGGTCATCTTCTTCGGGACATCGATGTCGACTCTAACCAAGAGGTCACCAGGGCTGCCGCCGCGCAATGTGGGCATACCTTCGCCACGCAGACGGAAAGTCGTTCCACCCTGTGTGCCAGCAGGTATCTTCAAAATCGTTTTACCCTTTAGTTTTGGCACTTCAATGCTGCCTCCTAATGCAGCGATGGAGAATTTCACCGGGACCGCACAGGCTAAATCATCACCGTCGCGCTCAAAGAGCTCGTGCTCCAAGACGGTGATAACGATATACAAATCACCCGGTGTGCCATTACGACGTCCCGCCGAACCGTTACCCGTCGAACGCAAGCGAGTACCTGTATCGACGCCTGCTGGAATTTTTAAGTCAAAAGTATGATCGCTCACCACGCGGCCCTCGCCACTGCAACTACGGCACGGCTTTTCGATTTTTTCGCCTTCACCTCCGCAATTCGGGCAAACCTGGCGCATCTGGAAAAAGCCGTTTGAACGTATAACGTGACCATGTCCCCCGCATGTAGGGCAGCGACTCTTTTTCGAACCTGGTTCAGCGCCTGAGCCCGTGCACTTCGTACATGTTACATACTTTTTATAAGTAATTTTTCGTTCCACGCCGGTAGCAGCCTCTTCGAGAGTTAAATTTATGCCCCTAGGAATATCTTCACCGCTATTGTCTTGTTGCTGCGATGAACCGCCGCCGAACATATCGCCGAAAGGATTTCCACCGCCACCGAACATCTGGTTGAAAATATCGGTGGGATCTGCGCCGCGGAATCCTCCGCGTCCGCCGCCAGGGCCACCAGGTCCGCCTTGTTCAAACGCGGCCTCGCCATGCGCATCATACATCTTGCGCTTTTCGTCGTCGGATAAAATTTCGTACGCACGCGAAACTTTCTTAAATTTTTCTTCGGCTTCCTTATTACCCGGATTGCGATCGGGGTGGAACTCCATCGCCTTCTTGCGGTATGCCTTTTTCAGGTCATCACTCGAGACACCCCTCGCAACACCGAGCATGCTGTAATAATCTTCGGCCATGAGATTACTTATTTGCTGGGCCAGTAGAGACAATCACCGAGGCGGTGCGAAGAATGCGGTCATGCAGCAACCAGCCCGCACGAACGACCTTGATAATAGAGCCTTCAGGCACGGTATCGCTCGCTTCTTGAGCAACCGATTCATGTCCTAATTTAGCATCAAAAACTTGCCCTGTCGGCAACAGCTCGGTCAATCCGTTCGCATTGAGTACACCGCGAAATTGCTGCACGGCCATACGAAATCCGTCGACCACTGCTTTGGCTTCAGCCTTGCCGTTAGCGGCTTCAAGTCCGAGTGCCAGCACATCTAAAGTTGGCAAAAGCTCTTCGATTAATCCTGCGGTCGCGAACTTTCTTAAATCGTTTTGCTGATCGCGGTGACGTCGCTGCTGATTTTGCTGGTCAGCCTGACTGCGTAAGAGCGCGTCTTTTAATCGGTTCACTTCCGCTTCGAGCTCAGCGAGTCGATTGACTTCGGGAGCAGGTTCAGGAGTGGAATTTTCGGGAGATGGTTCAGTCATAAAATTATTTAACTTCGCGTAGAATTTTTTCGGTAATCGAGCGGCGCAACTTTCGATCGGTTATATCCATCATCAAGTCGGGCGCCATGACCGCAGCTTGACTCAAGGCCTTTTGACCCAGCGGCGCCGTCAACGACTCAACGAGATTCTTATCGGTAATATTATTGGCCTCAAAAACGAAATTAAAATTGCGCTCAATCACTACAACCGGTGCACGGTTGGGCTCTTCGACGATAATTTTTACGCGTCCAATACGTACACGAAGGCTTTCAATCTTGAATGGCTGACGCGTCTGCGCCGCCTCAACTGGTGCAGAGCTGTCGGACGATTCAGTTTTAACCGCCAGGTCGCCCGACTTTAATCCGCGCAAAATATCCTGCGCATTATTATCTTTCATGTAATCGCTGCGACCAACCAATACGAGTTGATCCACATCGAGCTCCGCGCGTTTAATTACGCGAGGGCCGTCGCCTAAAAATGAAAATGGATTTAATTCGAGGCTGAGTGTTTTGATTTTCAGAAAACTTTTTTCCTTCCAACGCGTTGGGCTTGTCACCGAAGCGTTTCGAAACTCTAGGCGACCCACCAAGAAATTCGTGTTGTTCTCTTCGCAGACCAAGCGTGCCCCTGAGCGTGCAACCAAGGTAGCGTCCAAAAGATTCGGGGAGAAGCGGCCGATCGCCCAAAGCGCCAACGTACCGGCAATAACAATGAAGAGCACCACTCCGCCTAGAATAGCTAAAACCCGTCGGGAGGCATTACCTCTGCGGCTATGGATGGTCGGTTGCGACATTGCGGCTGATTAAAGGTCAGCATTAGGCATGCCAGATTGAGGGGTCAACGGCAGAGGTCTTTGCTAGGTTTTATGGGTGTTTTTATAAATTTTAGGACAAAAAACCCGCCGGCGGGCGAGCGGGCGGGTCCTTCTGTCACTGGGCTGTCTCGCCCATGCTTAAATTACTGACCGCCGATGGCACCTTGTGGGGCAACACCAACGATGTCGGACTCCGATAGCTGAGCGCCATTCTTTTGTCCCGGGAGAATGTTGGCTACGACTTGCGTGCCTTTGACTGAAACAACTTCCACGACCAAGACTTTACCTTCCTTGATTAATTGGAGAAGTGATTTGAGGGCTGGCGCTTCGGAGCGAACAAAGGCGACTAGGCCAAGCGATTCGCGGATTTCAGTGATGCGTGCCTTCGATGAATCCTTGGGCGCTTCAACAGCTGGGGCGATCACAGCAACAGGTGCGGCGGCTGGAGCTTCCCAGGAGAACTTAGGGCCGGCTGCTTTTTCGGACTCTACGACAGGTGCGGCAACGGGTGCTGGGGTCGCATCAGCGGCGGGCATGGAGACGGCTGCGGGGGTGGCTTCCGGTGCAGGCAAGTCGGACGCGTCATCCTCCCAGAGGGCTTCACAACCCACTAAAAAGAAGGATAAAGTTAAGACAGCGAAGAGGCGCGACATAGGTTTAAGGGGATTTATGAAAATCTTTTCGGGGATAATGTGAGTCAACCCCTTAATGCTTGCGAGCGTGCCCTGCGTTCGCTTGCTCAATGTCCTAATGAGTCCCGAAGCCCAAAAACTGATGGTTGGACTGCCCAAAGGCAGCCTCGAGGAAGCCACCCTGCAACTCTTTGCTCGGGCCGGTTTCCCCGTCGTCAAGAGCAGCCGATCCTACCGCCCCTCCTTTGATGACGCCGCCCTCGATGGTCGCTTCATCCGCGCCCAAGAGGTCGCCCGCTACGTTGAACACGGCTTCTTTGATTGCGGACTCACCGGCCAAGACTGGGTTCAGGAAAATGCCGCCGACGTCGTAGAAGTTTGCGAACTCGTTTACAGCCGCGCATCAGCACAAAAATCTCGCTGGGTGCTTTGCGTTCCCGAGGCTTCGCCAATCAAAACCGCCAAAGACCTCGCCGGAAAAACCATCGCGACCGAACTCGTCGAAACCACTCGCCGCTGGTTCAAGAAGCAAGGCGTGGAATGCGCCGTTGAATTTTCGTGGGGTGCAACCGAAGTAAAAGTTCCTGAACTCGCTGATGCGATTGTCGATATCACCGAGACAGGCTCTTCGCTCATCGCGAACAAGCTTCGCATCGTAGACACGCTTCTTTCAACGACGACCGTGCTCATCGCTAATAAAGCTGCGTGGGCTAACCCAGTTAAGCGCGCTAAGATCGAGCAAATCGCTCTCATGCTTAAGGGCGCACTCGCTGCTCAACACATGGTGGGCTTGAAGTTTAATCTTCCTCGCAAAGCACTCGATGCAATCGCTGCGGCCCTACCCTCATTGCGTAATCCAACCGTTTCATCACTCAGCAACGCCGATTGGGTTGCGGTAGAAACGATTATTGATGCCCGTCAGTCGCGCGAATTCATTCCGACCCTCAAGGCGCAAGGTGCTGAAGGAATCGTAGAATACCCAATCAATAAGTTGGTGTACTAAGTTTGATGGCCGACGCTACACGCATTGCCCTGATTCAACTCACCGCCGAGGACACGCCGGCGGCGAATGTGCGTAAGACGATTCCTCGCATCGAGGAAGCGGCAGCAAAAGGTGCAAAAATTATTGGCCTGCAAGAAATGTTCACGACGAAATATTTCTGCATCGAGCAAGACCCGAAGAATTTCAATCTCGCTGAGCCAATTGAAACTGGACCATCAGTAACCGCACTTGCGGCCGTAGCTAAAAAACTCGGCGTCGTGATTGTCGCTCCACTCTTTGAAGCACGCGGCAGTGAAGTTTATCACAACACCGCCGCGGTGATTGATGCCGATGGCACAGTCATGGGAAAGTATCGCAAGATGCACATTCCACAGGACCCCGGCTTTGAAGAGAAATTTTATTTCACGCCTGGCGATCTAGGTTTCCGCACTTGGAAAACCGCACACGGAAACATCGGCGTGCTGATTTGCTGGGATCAATGGTATCCCGAAGCCGCACGCCTGACCGCACTGGGCGGTGCTAATATTCTTTTTTACCCAACCGCTATCGGCTGGTTGCCCGAAGAAAAAGCGGCGCTCGGACAGGCCCAGCACACCGCATGGGAAACTGTGCAGCGCGGACACGGTGTCGCCAATGGTTGCTACATCGCCGCCACTAATCGTGTTGGCACCGAAGGTCGTACTCAATTCTGGGGTCAAAGCTTCGTCTCTAATCCTTACGGCGAAATCATCGCACGCGCATCCATCGACAAAGAAGAAGTGCTCTTGGCCGATTGCGATTTAGCCAAGCAGCAAGAGTTTCGTCGCATCTGGCCGTTCTTCCGCGATCGACGCATCGACGCTTACGGCGATTTAACTCGCCGCTTGCGCGACTAATTTCTCATGAGCACGCCACGCGAACTAGGCTTTCGCATGCCTGCAGAATGGGAACGTCAATCCGCTACCTGGTTATCGTGGCCGTCCAATCGCAAACTCTGGCCCGGACATTACGATTTAATTCCTGCCAAGTTCGCGGAATTCGCTGCAGGCATCTCTCGCTTTCAACCTGTTCGCATTAATGCAGGCGGCGCCCTGAGAGCCGAGGCCGAAAAATATTTACGCGAAGCGAAGGCGGATCTTTCGGTAATCGAGTTGGTGGATATTAAGACCGACGACGTTTGGTGTCGTGACCACGGACCGATTTTCGTGAAGCACAATCAGACCGGTGAAATCGCGATCACTGATTGGGAGTTTCACGGCTGGGGCGGAAAGTTTGAAGCTTCGCTCGATAATTTAGTACCAGAAAAAATCGCCAAGCATCTTGGTATGCAGCGCTTCTCTTTCCCCTTCGAGCTCGAAGGTGGCGGCATCGAAGTCACAGGCGATGGACTGCTTCTCACTACCGAAGCCGTTCAAAATAATCCCAACCGTGCCGACGGACGCGATGATGCGGCATTCCACGCCGCGATTAAAGGCGGACTCAACATTAACGAAATTCTCTGGATTGGTGAAGGGCTCGCTAACGACGACACAGATGGTCACATCGATAACTTAGCTCGCTTTATTCAGAGGGATACCATCGTCACCGTTTCAGAGAAGAATAAACAGTCCCCTAATTTTGCACCGATGCAGGAAAACCTAAAGCGACTGCGTGCGATGAAAACTTCTGCCGGGTCGAAGTTTAATGTTATCGAACTCCCCTTGCCCGAGCCTATTCGCCTAGCAGGTCGGGATCTTCCTCCGAGTCACGCAAACTTCCTCATTGTGAACGATGGCGTTTTAGTTCCGCTCTACGGTCAATCGTCGGACGAACAAGCGATGGGGATTCTGAGCGAATGCTTCCCGGGCCGAAAAGTAGTCGGCATTGATTGTCGCGTACTGTTAATTGAAGGCGGCGCCCTGCACTGCCTTAGTCAGCAACAGCCTGCCTAATTACTTCTTCGGAGGCTGGATTTTTTCAGCACAACCGCAGCCACCTGAGCAGCCACCTTTGCGGCGCGCTTGGAATATTTTGATGGCACGTGCCACCAGCCAGCCGACTGCTGAGCCGACTAATGCGCCGATGATGAGCCAATCCATTGTCATACTATTCTTATAACTACTTGATAAACGACGACGGCCATAATCCAAGCCAGGATCGTCATGTAAAAGAATGATGCAGCGGCCCATTTCCAGCCGCCCGTTTCTTGGGCCAGCGTTGCAATCGTCGGACCGCACTGCGAACAGAGCGCGAAGAAAACCATTAAGGCCAACACGGCGGCCAATGAGAAGATGGGCGTACCAGTGCGCGGGCCATTGAGCCACTTCGCTTCTTGCATCGCTTGTCGTAAATGTTGGCTGTCGGCTTCCGCTCCTTTGCCGATAGAATAAGTAACGCCCAGTGTTGAGACGATTACTTCGCGCGCAGGGAAGCTCGCCAATACACCTACAGTAATCTTCCAGTCGAAGCCACAGGGATCAAAGACGGGTTGAACGGCTTTGCCGAATCGACCCATCCATGATTGCTCAATCATCGCCGCTTGAGTGCGTGCTTGCAGCTCATGTGACGACAGTGCGGGCTCTGCGGCTCTAATCTTTTCCGCCATCTGCGCATCGCGCGGGAAATAACAAAGTGCCCAAATAATAATTGTGATGGCAAAGATTACTGTACCCGCTTTCGAAATAAATTCGGCGGCGTTTTGCCACATACGCCAAATCACATCGCGAGGCTTGGGCATTTGATAGCGCGGAAGCTCTAAAACAAATGGCTGTGGCTTCACCTTCAAAATAAAACGCGTCAGCACAAACGCTGTCGGCACTGCGAAAATTAATCCGACACAATGCATGCCGACCATCACAACAGATTCCCAGCCTGGACCATAAAGCGGGCCGATAAAAGCGGCGCACATTAATGCATAAATCGGGAAGCGTGCCGAACAACTCATGAATGGCACGGCAAATGCAGTAGCTAAGCGTGCCTTCGGATCTTCAATTGTTCGCGTCGATAAAAGTCCGGGGATGGCACAGGCGAATCCGGATAAGAGCGGCACGAAACTTTTTCCGTTCAATCCGCACCAACTAAAAAGACGGTCCATAATAAATGCCGCCCGTGCCATGTAGCCACTGTCTTCAAGAATACTAACGAAAAGGAAGAGGATGAGAATCTGCGGCAAGAATACTAGGAACGCACCCACGCCAGCGATAATGCCGTCGGTCACTAAACTTTGTAGCATCGGCGTACCTGCTAGCGCTGGAGCCACAACTGCTTTCAGAAAATCTACGCCCGCTTGAATCCATTGCATTGGGAATTTCGCCAGCCAGAAGACCGAGGCGAATAATCCGAGCATGATACCGGTGAACAAAATCGGGCCCATGACGCGGTGTAATAACACTCGATCGAGTGCTGCCGCATTACCCTGCTTGCCTGCACCACCAGAAGTCACGCCATCTAAAACTTTTCTTAGGTGTGCGTAGTGAATCAAAGGTTCGGCCGCCAAAGGATTATATCCTGCAGCGCGGACTTGGTCGCGCGCCTGGCGGATAATCGGCTCGCGCTTTGCCTGCGACCAACCAAGTCGATCGCTCGTGTGCGCGTTGGAGCTAAATAAAATTCGCTGTGCATCAGCAGTCGAAGGTGCCACGCCCGTGTCATTCTTCACGGCTTGCACAATCACATCGAGGGCCGACTCAACTTGTGCGGGCCAAGCCAAGCGCGACATCTTCGGCTTCTTGTTAACGACTTCGGCGATCGCACGTCGTACGGATGCAATTCCTTCGCCCTTCCAGGCAGACGATAAAACCACGGGCACACCGCCTAAGCGCTGCGATAAAAGCTGTGTATCAATTTTTAATCCCTGCTCATGTGCTACATCGGCTTGATTTAAAACCAACGCCAACGGCAAATTAAGTTCGGCCAATTGGGATGCTAAGAATAAATTTCTTAAAAGGTTCGTCGCATCTAAAACCACGACGATGGCGTCGGGCTGTTGACTGCCTTCGAGTGAGCCGAGCAAAACATCCGTGACCACTTGCTCATCGGGCGAAGCCGCAGCCAAAGAATAAAGGCCGGGCAAATCTACGAGCTCTACTTTTAATCCATCGCCGCAATCGCAGCGTCCAGATTTTCGCGCGACCGTTACGCCAGGATAATTTCCTACTTTCTGACGGAGACCCGTCAGCGCATTAAATAATGTAGACTTACCCGTGTTCGGGTTGCCGACGAGTGCGACGGTGATTTCTTTGGCACTCATGACGACTTCTTGGGGCGTTGCACCGGACAATCGGCCGCAACATCGACGATTAAACTTTCCGCTTCAGCGAGGCGAAGGCTGACCACCTGTCCTCCGAACTCAATCGCCAGCGGATCGCCCAACGGCGCCCGACGAACGAGCTTCAAAACCATCCCAGGCAACAAGCCCAAAGCCATCAAACGCTGGTCCACCGCACGCTCGGGGTTGAGCGAAGCTAGTTTGCCGTACTGGCCTGGTAGCAGTTGTGAAAGAGGCGTCACGCTAATTGAGAATGAGTCTCATTATGTTTAAGCTGCGGCCCGTTTATGTCAAACGCAGACCCGCCATGACCATATAATGTGAGTCTCGCACGCCCAGAAAACTGTACCTATAGATATTAAATGCCCGACCCGGAATTTTCCGTCCCCGCAGAATTCTCAGCACCCGACACCCGGGGCCTTGGGGGTCACCCACGCGGACTGACCAACTTATTTTTCGCCGAAATGTGGGAGCGCTTTTCGTACTACGGAATGCGCGCCCTGCTCATTCTGTTCATGGTCGCCCCGATCGCAACCGGCGGAATGGGCATGGACCAAAAATCCGCGGCACAGATTTACGGCAACTACACGATGGCCAGTTACATGGTGTGTATTCTCGGTGGTTATATTGCAGATAATTTTATCGGGGCACGCCGCGCAGTTCTCATCGGCGGATTTATAATTACGGCTGGTCACTACACGCTGGCGCTTAATTCGACGGCGACTTTTTACGGCGGTCTTATTCTTGTCGCGCTGGGCACCGGATTGCTGAAACCAAACATCAGCACTCTTGTCGGCGGACTCTACTCGAGTAACGACGAACGACGCGACGCTGGCTTCTCGCTTTTTTACATGGGAATTAATTTGGGCGCCTTCGCCGCACCGCTCGTAACGGGCTGGCTCGCTCAAAGCGAAGAGTTCCGCACGCTCCTCATTGGCTGGGGACTCGACCCCGCGCACTCTTGGCACTGGGGTTTCGGCGCAGCTGGCGTCGGCATGACTGCTGGAATGTGGGTTTATATTCGTCGTATAGATTGGATTAAACATATCGGCAATCCGCCCGCACCCGGCTCGCACAAGCCATGGGCTAAGCTTTTTTTCGTAGCTGTCGGCACCCTTGCTTTATTGGGGCTAATGATGTTGTCCGATTATGAACCGCGCATCGCTTATATTATCTATGCGATACCCGTCGCAGGCGTAATTTATTTTGGAATTATTTTGAAAGACGAAGACAGCCGACGACTGGCCGCGATTCTTATCTTTTTTATCGCGGCGATTGTTTTCTGGGCAGTCTATGAACAAGCGGGCTCGTCGCTCACGCTTTTTGCCGACGAACTAACGCGTAATGAAATCGGTAGCTGGAAATTTCCGTCGTCTTATTTCCAATCCGTGAACGCGATCTTCATCGTCGCGGTCGCGCCGATCTTCGCCTGGCTCTGGATTTGGCTCGGACATCGCCAACCTTCGACGCCATTTAAATTTGCACTGGGGCTCGGGTTCATGGGCCTCTCCTTCGCACTCATGATGCCAGCATCGCAACTCACCGCCGCCGGGCGCGTCAGTCCATGGTGGCTAGTCGGCGTTTACTTCCTGCAAACACTCGGCGAAATGTGCCTCAGTCCCGTGGGCTTGAGCACGATGACCAAGTTAGCACCCGCTCGCTTGGTTGGTCTGGTTATGGGTATCTGGTTCCTCGCTATGAGCCTCGGCAATAAACTCGCAGGCGTCATCGCCGAAGATTTCGCCTCCACCAATCCGCAGGCGCTTTCTAATTTCTTTTTTCAGCAAACCATCGTGGTGGCCGCCGCAACATTGGCTCTGTTTTTACTTACGCCTTGGGTTCGCCGCTTAATGGGCAAACACCATCACTAACCTAATTCTGCGGTGACGGAAACGGATACCGGGCAGTGGTCCGAGCCCGTGATCTTGTCGTGTATCTCGGGCGACTCCCATTTTAATCCATCCGAAGCCAAACAGTAATCTAAGCGCCAGCCGATGTTGCGCTCGCGAATGCCAGGTCGATAACTCCACCAACTATAACGCTGGGCGAGCGTAGGATTCTTCGCGCGGAAAGTATCTGCAAACCCGTGGCCGTCTAAGAGCTGTGTAAATGATTCACGTTCTTCGTCGGTGAATCCTGCGTTGCGACGATTGGTTGCTGGATTTGCTAAATCGATCTCTGCATGTGCGACATTTAAATCTCCACACACGATAACTGATTTTTTCTTGGCGAGCTTTGCCAAGTGCTTTCGGAAGTCCGCATCCCATTGTAATCGATAATCTAAGCGCTCTAACTCGCGCTGCGAATTCGGCACATAGGCACTCACGACAAAGAGGTCGCGAAATTCTGCGGTGACCACGCGGCCTTCATCTGGGTGCTCGCCGGGGAAATCGGTAACCACGCTGATAGGCGCAACCTTCGAGAGAATCGCTGTTCCAGAATAACCTTTTTTCTCAGCCTGGTGCCAAAACTGATGCGGAAAATTTAACCCCAATGTTTGGGCTGTCACCGTCTCGCACTTAGTTTCCTGTAAACAAAGTACATCAGGCGAAGACGCAGCGATAAATTCGCTCAAGCCCTTACCTAAGGCGGAACGCACACCGTTCACGTTCCACGAAAAAATCTTTTGCTTACTCACTCGATTAATCGTCCGTTTAGGAACCCGCCTTGATTTCAATCACGTCATGCGGTGCGGCTTCGCGCTGACCTGCTGGCGTAACTCGGATGTAGCGAGCCTTCTCGCGGTGTTCCGCTAAATTCTTTGCACCCAAATAACCGAGGCCGCTTTGAACGCCGCCTGCTAAATTACCTAAGACTTGATCCACGGTGCCGGAAACTTCTTTCAGCGCTTCAATACCTTCGGCGGCAACCTTGTTAAACTTGCCCGAAGCAGTGTGTCCGTAGCGCGCCGCTGAACCTTTGCGCATCGCTTCGTGTGAACCCATACCGCGGTATTCTTTATAAGTCTTACCGTTAATTTCCATGAGCTTCCCTGGAGCCTCGCGACTACCAGCCAATAAGCCGCCGAGAATAATTGCGTCGGCCAAGGTCAACGCCTTCACGATATCGCCACTCTTGGAGATTCCGCCGTCAGCGATAATGCGAACGCCTTTGCGTGCAGCGGAACGTGATGCGACGTACAGTGCAGTGAGCTGCGGAATGCCTACGCCTGCGACCATGCGAGTCGTACAAATGGAGCCTGGTCCTTGACCAATCTTAATCGCGTCAGCACCGGCATCAGCTAAGAACTCAACGCCTTCACCGCTGGTGACGTTGCCGGCAATTAACGTGAGTCCCTTGTGCTGTTTGCGTAGCATGCGAAGCGCGTCGCCCACACCCTTGGTGTGTCCGTGTGCTGTCGAAATAGCGAGAGCGTCTGCACCTTCAGCCACTAAGGCGGCTACGTGAGACAAGAAGGCATCTTGATCGATTTCGCCTTCTGGCGTGCGAGGAACTGAGACGGCTACACCGACACGAAGACTAAAATTGCTATCGCGGGTAGGGCGAACGTGTGCGCGTGATTCTTCAGAAATGCGCTCGATGTCGCTAAGAGTAAATAAACCGCGCAGTTGATTTTTTGCGTCGACGACGAGGAGCTTGTTCTGGCCGACGTTTTCGGAGAATAATTTATCGGCTTTCGCAATTGGGTCTTTGCCGAGATCTTTTTCGACTACACTGAAGACTTTATCACGAGGGATCATCACTTCGGCAACCTTACGGCGGCCATGTCGTTCTTTCACTGCGCTGCCTGGCAGTAATCCCATCAAGGCATTATCGCGATTAACGACGGGGAAGGTGCTGAAAGCTAAGCCCTCGGCTTCGATACGCTGTAATACTTCCGCAATCGTGTGCTCAGGCGAAACCACGGCGGGGTCGCCAATCATGCCGTGAATGTGATTTTTCACGCGGCGGACCTCGGCGACCTGCTCAGCAGGCTTCATATTATAATGCAGCAGTCCGAGACCTCCGTTTAGAGCCATGGCGATGGCCATTTTATGCTCAGTCACGGTGTCCATGTCCGACGAAACAATCGGGAGCGAGATACTAAGGGAGTCCGAGAGCGACGAATCCAGTCGAGTCATCCGTGGCAAAATTTCTGAATAACGAGTGGCGAGTGAGACGTCGTCGTACGTCAAACCCAAGCCGGCATTCGCCATGAAGAATGGATCGGCGGGAAGGTAAAAGCGCTCGTCCAGTGAAACGCGGGCCTTGTTTTTTGAGGAAGCCATAGTGGTCGGTTTCCCCAAAGGGTGTTAAGTACCACCTACCTTGGTGGCAATTTGATTTTGCGACTTTGAGTTAATTCCCGATACTCTTCCTGATGAATAGCGGAAAATACGAGTTTTTGAGGGTTCGACGACGATTTCGTCAGCCCCTCGTGACCGCGAGTGGCACAATCGAGTCTTTGGACCGCATTCTACTTCGTACCGAAAATAATGGGGAAATTGGCTACGGGGAAATTTCGCCATGGCCGACCTTTCCGACGGAAACTATCGACGAGGCCAGCGAGGTCCTTCGTTCCGCCCAAGGAAATCTTTCTCACTTATCGGCCACAGTGGCCGCAGATAAAAATTCTTTTCCGTGTCTGCGCTCAGCCCTCAGCAGCTGCGCGGCATGGAACGAAATAAAAAACTTCGGTGGTAAACTAAACTGCGCCGGCTTACTCACGACGATCAGCGTCGGTCTTGCTCAAGAAAAATGGCGCGAGGGATTTAAAACACTGAAGCTTAAAATCAGCAGCCAAACGGCTTTAGCTGAAGTAAAAAATGTTTTGGCGGTATCACCGGCAGATTGTTTTCTCCGTCTCGATGCTAACGGCTCCTTAGATCTAGCGGCAGCACGGACGTGGGCTGAGTTCGCGCGTACAGAAAAACAAATTGATTTCATCGAACAACCGTTGCCCGTCGATCATGCAGGCTACGCCTCGTTGGGTCCTAATAAAATTGCTCTCGATGAGTCCTTCCTTGCCCCCGGCGGAATGCAATGGAGTGGACCGGTTGTTGTTAAGCCGGCGCTCGTGGGCGACTGGCAAGAGTTTCGTCAATGGCGCGCCACACACGCGGGCCCTGTTATCTATTCGTCTGCATTTGAAACAGCGATTGGTCGACAGGGCGCACTGTGGCTCGCCGCCCAAGAACCTTCAACGATTGCACATGGTTTTGATACGCTAGGGCGCTTCGAAAACGATGCATGCGACCACCATTCGGCGGGGCCCGTCGTCGCTGGACGCAGCGACCTTGATTGGGCTAAAATCTGGAAAGAACTCTCATGAGAGGCCTCGCCGTTTTTCATTCCGATTATAAAACTTACCTTGAAGAAGTTCTCAAAGGTCACGCTATCGCGCGCCCAATTTTTTTAGGCAATCCTCGCTGGGAACATAATGAGCTTCAGGCTGCCGCTAACCTCATTCCGCGCGGCACACCTGTAGCGGGGAGCAATTTAGTTCCGCACGGACCTGTTCCCGCAAATTGGCCCGACCACTGGATGGATTGTTTTATGATTCCCACCGGCGGAACGGGCGGACGAGTTAAATTTGTTATTCATAATAAAAAAACACTTCGCGCTGCCGCCAAAGGATTACAAGACGCGCTTGAAGCGCGCGGATTTTCTCCTGTGCTGCACGGCGCAAGCTTCACTCCGCCTTGGCATGTGAGCGGACTGATGCCCGTCTGGCGCGCAAAGGTGTCCGGCGGTGAGTATGGCATTTATGACGGACGCTTCTTAGCCACCGCGCCACTTCCAGAAATTAAATTACCGTTGCATGGAACAACTGTTGCGTCGCTCGTGCCCACGCAACTATCCCGCATCATTCATCATCCCGATGGACTGACTTGGCTACGCAGATTCAAAGTCATTCTACTCGGCGGGTCATCCATTCCCCATCAAGTGCTCGATGAAATCCGCATTCATCATCTGCCCGTCTACGTAACTTACGGCATGACCGAAACCGCGGCCGCTTGTGCACTCTGTCCACCCGAACGTATTTGGCAGGGAAAAAGTCTAGCGGGTACGCCTCTGCCGGGAGTGCATTTTAAATCGGTGAACCATAAAATCATCGTCGACTCTCCTGCGCTCGGACAGGGCTATTGGAACGGCGAACCTTTTTCGCATCCATACGAAACTGGCGACCTTGGTACTGTTCACGCTGACGGGACTATTGAGATCCATGGCCGCGCGGATCGCGTAATTATTACTGGCGGCGAGAAAGTTGACCCTGAGCGCGTCGAAACCGTTTTAAAATCTTCGGGGGTCGTTCAAGACATTCACGTGTTTGGAGTTGTTGATGCAGTCTGGGGCGAAAGCGTCGTGGCCTGCGTGGTCGCAAACGAATATAACACGGCAGCGATTCACAAAGCCGCGGAAGCGCTCGAAGCCGCAGCTCGACCCAAGCATTACATCTTCGTCGAAAAACTTCCGCTCGATCTACGCGGAAAGTTTGACCGCGCGGCAGCCGAGCGATTGCTTCAGCGTTAAGCGCGAACAGCTTTCCAGACGCGCAAACAGGATTCCACGAGCGCAGGGAATTCAGCTAATGGCACTTGGCTGGGTCCGTCGGAAATAGCTTTCGATGGATCCGGGTGCGTCTCCATGAATAAACCATCAGCTCCCGCAGCGAGTGCGGCCTTCGCTAAAACTGGAACATACTCGCGCTGACCGCCCGAGGAGCCACCAGCTGCACCAGGCAACTGCACCGCATGGGTTGCGTCCATAATCGTGGGGTGACCGAAGCCGCCCATGATTGGGAATGAACGCATATCCACTACCAGATTCTGATAACCAAAAGTTGTCCCGCGATCCGTCTGCCAAATTTCTGCGGCACCGGCGCCGTTTAATTTATCGACGACGAAACGCATTTCGAAGGGCGAAAGGAACTGACCCTTCTTCACATTGACCACGCGTCCGGTTTTTGCAGCAGCGACCAAGAGGTCGGTCTGGCGACACATGAAGGCGGGGATCTGTAAAACGTCAGCGACCTTGCCGACCTGCGCACATTGATCAGGGCCGTGGATGTCCGTGAGCACGGAAAATCCGTAATCCTTTTTCACCATCGCTAGTAGAGCGAGGCCAGCCTCCATACCAGGACCGCGGTCGCCGCCCAACGAGGTGCGATTAGCCTTATCGTAAGAACCTTTAAAAATAATATTAAGCTCGGGATGCTTTGCGGCCAATGCCTTGAGCTCTTTGGCCACGGTGCGGCAATTGGATTCCGATTCGAGCGAGCAAGGTCCCGCGATCAGCAAAAGTCGGCGCTTATCGAATAGCATGACTCTTTTTAGAAGAAGATTATCACTGAGGGCGAGCCGTAACCTTACTTTCGGCCTAGCCACTTTAAAACCTCAGGCAAAGAGCGTGTATTCAAAACCTGTTCTTTCGTGAGCCAACCCTTGCGTGCGATACGAACACCGTGTGCCGCAAAACCAAGCTGCTCCGTGTCGTGAGCGTCTGGATTAATCGCGCAAAGAACGCCCTTCTCCGCCGCCCGGCGCCACCAACGCCAATCTAAATCCAGGCGCCATGGGTTCGCATTTAATTCCAAGATGGTGTCATTTGCGGCTGCCGCATCGATAATCTTTGCGACATCCACTTCGTAAGGCTCGCGACGATTAAGCAAGCGGCCCGTTAAGTGGCCAATCATGTCCACGTGCTCATTCTCAATGGCTTTAATGATTCTCTTCGTCTGCGTTTCTTTATCTAAGGTGAAAAGATTATGTACCGAACCGACGACGAAATCGAGCTTGCCTAAAATGTCGTCCGAGAAATCCAAAGCGCCTTCACGCAAAATATCTACTTCGCTTCCGCTTAGAACACGAACATGGAAGCGTCCCGATTGATTGAGCTTATTGATTTCTTCAATCTGCTGGGCGAGGCGACTTTCATCTAGTCCGCGGGCCTGGAAGCTCGACTTCGAATGATCTGAGATACCCAAGTAACTCCAGCCCATTTTCTCGGCAGCAGCGGCCATCTGCTCCAAGGTGTGATCTCCATCGGAGGCCGTGGTGTGATTATGGAAAACGCCTTTAATATCCTGGAGCTGCACGAGTCGCGGCAAACGTTTCGCTTCGGATTCTTCAATCTCGCCCGCGCCTTCGCGCAGTTCGGGCGGAATCCACTCGAGTCCCAACGCTTTAAAAACTTCTTCTTCGCTTTGTGCGCCAGGCGCGGCGGTCTTTTCGTCGACTGACTTAAATCCCCACTCACTCATGCTAAGTCCACGCGACAACGCGCGCTGACGCATGGCAACATTGTGCTCCTTGGATCCCGTGAAGTGGTGAAGCGCAAAATAAAATTGTTCGGGCGGTACGACACGTAAGTCCGCCTGTAATCCGTTTTCGAAGCGTACGCTCGACTTCGTTTCGCCCTGCGCGGTGATTTCTTTTACTCCTGGATAATGCACAAACCATTCCATAATTGGTGCGGGTTCGGTTGAGCCGACCAAGAAGTCTAGGTCGCCCACTGTCTCGCGTGCGCGACGCAATGAGCCGGCCGACTCAGCCATTTTAACCTGCGGCAATTTTTTCAGACCTTCTAAAATCGGCTCTGCAATTTCTGCGGCATCAGCCCAGCGATGGCGCTGCGAGTAAGCGATGCGGTTTTTAATACCTGCTAAAATATTCGTCTGCGTTTTTTCGCCAAAGCCTTTTAGGGCCGCAACCTCGCCGGATTCGCAAACTGCTTTCAATCGTGCGATATCTTCGACCTGTAATTGCGTCCACAATGCACGCACCTTCTTGGGGCCGAGGCCGGGAATCTGTATCACCTCAAGGAGGCCCGGCGGAATACTGGCCTTTAATTTTTGGTGAAAAGGTAAAACCCCGTCGCGGCGCAGCGTGGTAATTTTATCGACCAAAGCTTCTCCCATGCCCGGAACATCGGCCAACTTTCCGCTCTTAATTAATTCATCTAAATCTTCGGTCAGCGTTTCTAAAATACGCGCACCTGCGGAATAAGCCCTAATTTTAAAAGGGTTCTCGCCAGTTAATTCGAGCAGCACCGCAATTTCGTCCAGCACGCCCGAGATGGCAGCTTTTTCCATCATGCGTGATTCTGTTTCTCCGCTAAATAAATTTTTTCCAGTGCGGCGTAGTCCGCTTCGCGTGGGCCGCTCTCGATTACGTGCTGATAATGACCTGCGTGCTGCAACTCCCATTCAGCAGCTGCGACACGGCGATCAATTTCGTCGGCTGGATCTGTGCCGCGTCCCGTTAATCGCCGACGCAACTCTGCATGATCGCTCACGCGGACAAAAACTGTGACCAGCGAAGCGGCGAGACGTGAATCCTGTTTGGCCTTCTCGCGCATTGTTGCCGCGCCTTGCACGTCGACATTCAATAACGCGTCATAGCCCGCATTCAAATGCTTCGAGACATCAGCGATGCGTGAACCGTAAAAATTTCCGTGCACGGTCGCATTTTCTAAAAATTGGCCCGCCGCTACTTGTTGGGCAAAGTCTTCTTTCGTTAAAAAATGATAATCCACTCCATTCACTTCGCCCACTCGCGGTGCACGCGTGGTGCAAGTAATCACGCGGTGAATCGCCTTCGGGTGCGCCTGCATGAGCGATGCACACAATGTTGTCTTACCGCTGCCGGCTGGACCCGAAACGACTATTAAGAGCGGGCGACTCACGGCAGAAGCGCGGCCTGAACTAAGCAGGCGATGGCCAATGAATATAAAATGGCGCCCAAGGTCTTGTGTCGCACCGGCGAAGCGGTCGCCCAATCGCACTGCGCATTAAAGGCGACAGGTGAAACAGCCCACCAGAAACCAAAGATTACTAAGATGCCGTAACTGATGCTGGCATCGAGTAAGCTGTAAGGAAGGTGGCGATAGCCTGCGTCTAAAGTTTGTCGGGCCAAAAATAACATTAAGACACCGAGCGAACGCACCGAAAGAAAGTCGGGCATGACTAAATAGGTGGCCAATGATGCCAGCGAGAAAATGACGACGACGGGGATTCTTGGAAGTCCGGCCAAATCAGGCTCAGGCAAATTCAAAAGTTGATAAGTAAACCAGCCGACAGCCAGAAGCAGTAAGAGCATGGTCGCCCCCGTGGATCGACGAAACGTTTTGAGGCTCGGTGCCGCATTATAAAAAAGTCGGCCGGCGAAGAGTAGCACCGCTGCGAGTGCCATGTATGCTTGGATGAGCGTCACACCTAAAGGTATAAACGCCGAGCCCCACGGACGCAATAAGGAGCTTTAGCTGCGCGCAATAATTTCCGCGCAGGCCCATTTTGCATGCTCGGCCACCATTGCATTTTCGTGATTCGCCAAGGCGGTCGCCGCGGGCAGGTCGCGGGCATCACCCTTGTTGCCCAAAACGGTTAAAGCATTACGCCACCAGCGATGCAGACCGAGTCGTTTCACGGGTGTGCCCTTAAAGTGGTTCAGGAAATCTTCTTCCGTCCATGCTAAGGTCTCGCGCAGCGGTAAATGCACTCGAGGTGAAAACTTCTGCTCTTTTGTAATTTGTGCCCATTTATTCCAAGGACAGACGTCTAAGCAATCATCACACCCAAAAACGCGGTCGCCCATGGGCTTACGATATTCCAATGGAATAGGTCCGTCGTGCTCAATGGTGAGGTAGGCTAAACACTTTCGAGCATCTAATTTATAAGGTGCGATGATCGCCGCAGTCGGACACGCATCAATGCAGCGCGTGCAACTTCCGCATCGGTTCGGTTCTTTTTTCGAAGGCTCGAGCTCGAGCGTCGTGATGATCACACCCAAGAACAACCACGTGCCAAATCCCTTCTGCAAAAGAATCGTGCTCTTTCCTTGCCAGCCCAATCCCGCCTCGGCTGCAATTGGTTTTTCTAAGACTGGACCGGTATCAACGTATGGCTTCTGCGCACCACCGAGTTCGCGCATCACCGTGCAAAGTTTTTTTAATTTTTTAAGTAAGACATTATGATAGTCCGCACCGAGTGCGTATTTCGCGATGCGATAATCTGCTGGCGGGTGTGGTTGATAATAATTCAGGCCGACGACGATTACGCTCCGCGCCTCAGGTAAAACCTGTGTCACCTGCGTGCGACGTTCAGGATTTTTTGCCAACCAATCCATGTCGCCATGCATACCTTCGGCGATCCACTTCTTAAAATAATCAGCACGCACATCCGCATCGATGGGCGCGACTCCAAATGCATCTAGTCCAATTGCTGCCGCTTCCTTGCGTAGCCGTTCACGCAATGCAGCAGTGTCCGTCATTTATCCTAAAATGGATAAGACCCGCGAAACGATTTCTTCAACCGGCGCCAACTTCCCATTCCCTTCATAACCGCACGCCAACATGCCTTCAGCGGGGTCGACAATCGCATGACCGCGTGCGCGCATAGTCGCGAGGTTCGCCTGAGTGGCTGGGTGCTCCAACATTTTGCCGTTCATCGCTGGCGCTAAAAGCACGGGGCCCTTCGTGGCTAAATAAATCGAGGTCAGTAAATCGGGGGCGAGGCCGTGGGCGAATTCTGCCATCACATTAGCCGAAAGGGGTGCTACTAATAAGAGGTCGGCCGAATCTGCGATTTCGATGTGGCTCGGCATACCGTTCGTACCCTCTTCCCAAATATCTACGCCGACGGGTCGGTGCGATAAAACCTGCAAAGTCATGGGGGTGATGAACTGGGCGGCCCCGCGGGTCATAACCACCTGGACCTCGGCTCCGTACTTAATGAGCTGGGAGGTTAAGTCGGCCGCCTTATAGGCTGCGATGGAGCCCGTGACCCCTAGAACGATACGCTTGCCTACAAGTTGAGACATTTCCGCTATTAGAAAGGTGAAGTTGAGCGAGTGGCGAGGGGAAAGGCGGTCCGCCAAAGCAAAAACTATCAGAAATAGGGGTAAAAGGGTCTTTTCGGGTTTGCCAAGGGGGGCAAGGGTGTTTGCGATGGGCGCCACTTATGCAATCCGACATTGGTCTCATTGGTCTGGCCGTCATGGGTCAGAATCTCGCCCTCAACATCGCTGACCACGGGTTTGCGATTTCGGTTTATAACCGAACGACGGCAAAAACTGACGAATTCGTCAAAGAAAACCCAAACACCCCAGGTAAGCTGACGGGTTGCCCAACAGTGGCAGCGTTTGCGGCTTCACTCAAAAAACCTCGTAAAGCGGTTATCTTGGTTAAGGCCGGTGCGCCGACCGATGCCGTGATCAACGAGCTCGCTGCTGTTTTTGAAAAGGGCGACATCATCATCGATGGTGGCAACGCACTTTGGACCGACACCATTCGTCGCGAACGCGACCTCAAGGCCAAGGGCCTTCGCTTCATCGGCTCCGGTGTTTCCGGCGGCGAAGAAGGTGCACGCTTCGGACCATCCTTAATGCCAGGCGGCGATGCTGCTGCGTGGGCTGAATTAAAACCAATCTGGGAAGCAGTCGCTTCCAAGGTCGATGCCGAAACCGGCGTTGAGCTCACTGGCGCGAAACCAGGTAAGCCAATCAAAGGTGGCGTACCTTGCGTAGCACACATCGGAACCGATGGTGCCGGTCACTATGTAAAGATGGTTCACAACGGTATCGAGTACGGCGACATGCAAATGATCTGCGAAGCCTACGACTTAATGCGTGGCTTGCTCGGCATGACTCCCGACGAAATCGGTACGACTTTTGAAGAATGGAATAAGGGTGACCTGAATTCTTTCCTCATCGAAATCACCGCCAAGGTTCTCAAGCAGAAGGATCCAGAAACTGGCGTTCCTCTCGTTGATGTAATTCTTGATACCGCTGGCCAAAAAGGCACCGGCAAATGGACCAGCGCTAACGCACT
Organism: Opitutia bacterium; assembly: GCA_947378845.1. GTDB lineage: Bacteria > Verrucomicrobiota > Verrucomicrobiia > Opitutales > UBA953 > UBA953. The sequence goes on from CANCLQ010000002.1 coordinate 68,563, forward strand.
CGATATGGGTGTCGCCGCTCCAACCATCGCTGAAGCAGTGTTCGCTCGTTGCTTATCCGCCGTTAAGGAAGAACGCGTTGCTGCTGCGAAAGCCCTGCGCGGACCTAAGCGCGCGATGACGAATCCTGATAAGGCAAAGATCATCGAACAAATTCGCGACGCTCTCTACTGCTCCAAGATTTGTTCCTACGCTCAAGGCTTCCAGCTAATGCGCGAAGCACAGAAGGAATATAATTGGAAACTTAACTTCGGCGAAATAGCGCAAATCTGGCGCGGCGGTTGCATCATCCGTGCTCGCTTCCTCCAAAAGATCACCGAGGCCTTCGGCAAGAAGCCAAAGCTCGCGAACCTCTTACTAGATCCTTACTTCAAGAAGACGGTTCGTCAGGCCCAGAAGAATTGGCGCAAGGTTATCGCCCTCGCTGTGAAGCACGGCATTCCAGTGCCTACTCTCGGCTCGGCTCTTTCGTACTTCGACTCGTACCGCACAGAACGTCTGCCACAAAACCTCTTACAAGGTCAACGCGACTTCTTTGGTGCTCACACTTACGAGCGCACCGATAAGCCACGCGGCGAGTTCTTCCACATCGATTGGCCAGATCCTAAGCGGCCACAAATCAAAGCTTAACCGCTTTGCTTATGACGCAAAACCCCAGCACACGCTGGGGTTTTTCTTTTACCTGCACGCTTTGTCGATAGAGTTTCCTTTATGCGAATTTCTAAAGAATTAAAGCAGGCCATTAAACAAGGCATGCATGCAGCCTACGCCGAAGTTCGTTTCGACATTCCACGTCGCCCTTCCCGCTGGCCGCAATGCTTCGCTACCATTACTGGCTTCGCTACGACCGGCAAAATATGGTCAGATGCCAAAAACAAAAAGGCCGACGAGAAACTAAAAGCTTTTTTGAAAAAACTCGGCGTGAAGGCTTTTCGCATCACTGGCTATTCCGTGAAAGACCCTAAGCATGCCGAAGATGGCTGGGGCGTCGCACTTTCTTTTGATGATGCCTGCGACATCGGCCTCCTTTTTAAGCAGGACGCGATTTATTATATTATAAATAGCACGCTCTTTGTGAGTTACTGCGATCAACGCCGTGAACTCATAAAGGTGGGGGCCTTCGCCCCACGTATCATTAGTAAGCGAGGTCGATGACTGTCGCGTAAGGATTAGGAGCGTCCTTAGGCAGGCCGCTAATCTTCACGCCCTTGTCGTCCTGTGTTACCGTTAGCGAGGCTTCGGCATGACCAAGCATCGTGACCTTTGAGATTTTTTGAGCGTAGGCAGGAATCGTAATCGTCCCATCGCGCGGCCAGGCAAACACGGTAATATAAAGATGGCCGGGCTTTGTTGTCGCACGCCAGAACCAATCCGAATTAAATACTTTGCGTCCTTTCTTATCGAGTTCGGTTGGGCTGAATTCTCCAGCTTCAGGACCAAACGGCGTTGGTCCGGTTTCGTAAATAGCTTCGCTGTTCACCTTCATCCAATCGCCGATTTGCGCCAAGCGCACCTCGGTTTCGTAAGGCACTGCACCATAGCCGTCGGGCCCAATGTTCAATAGATAGTTTCCGCCTTTGCTGGCGATATCGACAAGGTTGCGAATGAGCGAAGTCGTGGACTTCCAATTAGCATCTGCAGTCTTAAAGCCCCAGGTGTCGTTGAGCGTCATGCATGTTTCCCAGTCACGACCAGGGAAGCCGTTGCCCGGAATATATTGCTCGGGTGTTTCGGTGTCGCCCTTCACGCCCACGTACAATCGGTTGTTCTGAATTAACCCAGGACGTAATTTTTGGACTAACGCATCCATCTTCAGTGCGAGGTCCTTGTCTAAATCACCTGGGGTATCCCACCAAAATACTGCGGGAACATCTGGTCCGTAATTAGTCAGCAGCTCCGTAATGTGCGGCAGCACGGTTTCATCAACGTACTTAGCGGTGTCGTAATCTTGCGCCTTATCCCACTTGGGGTTTTTGATCTTCCCATGGTCGTTGAAGAAAACACCGCCGTGATTCCAGTCTTGGGCTTGCGAGTAATAGAAGCCCAATTTGATACCCTGCTTGCGGCATTCATCGGCCAATAATTTCAGCGGGTCTTTACCGTAAGGCGTACCCTTGACGATATTCCAATCGTTGGCCTTCGAATCAAACATCGCAAAGCCGTCATGGTGCTTGGCTGTGATGACGATGTACTTCATTCCAGCGTTCTTCGCCATCGTCACAACCTTCTCGGCACTGAAATCAACTGGATTAAAATTTTGCGAGAGGGCCTGATAATCTTTTAAAGGGATTTTTGCCCAAAACATAATCCACTCTCCGTAGCCACTGACTTGCTTATTTTGATAATAGCCGGCCAGCGATGAATAGAGGCCCCAGTGAATGAACATGCCGAAGCGAGCCTTGCGCCACCAATCCATACGAGCGTCGTGCGCCGCCTTAGTCTCGCCGGGAACTGATGAGTCTGGGAAATTTGGATCCTTGGGCGCTCCGGATGCTTTTTCCTCGGCAAACACCGAGAGGTTTAAACTAAGAAGCGCAGCAAAAAGGAGAAATGCTTTTTTGAATTTCATAAACTTGTGGGGTGCGGACGATTGTCAGTCGCGCCTCACAGGATGCAATCTTTTGAAATAAATGACCGACTTTGAAATTACGGACGCGCTGCATTGCCGCCCCAACCTCCGCCTGTAGCGGCAGCAAGACGCACGGTCGCCTGACAAAGCTCGAGTTCTAAATCTGCGTGTGTTCGGCGCGCCAAGGATTGATCGCGAGTTGCAATCACTACTTCGCGTTCATCCGCAACACCGGCAGCAAAACGCGTTTTAGCATTTTCCAAACGTTGCGTGACGGCTTCAAGAACCCGCTCCGCTAATTTAACTTCGTCCTCGAGTTCTTTAATATCCACAAGCGTGACTTCGACCTCACGAAAAGCATTGAAGACGGCCTTGCGCCATTCGGCACCAGCCAAATCAATCCGCGAACGAGCTACTTCTAGTTGAGCCTCGCGGCGATCTCCGTCAAAAATCGGAATATCCACCGCCGGCATGAGCGACCAAAAGCCCGACGAGCCGCGACCAATGCGTGATGCAGGGTCCGCCTGCCAGCCAAGCTGACCATTTAAAGTAACGGTTGGATAAAAATCGGTGCGTGCCGCGCCTTCGCGTGACATCGCAGCATCCAGCTTTACCGAAGCCGCCGCCAAGTCGGGGCGACTCAAAAGGAGCTGTGAAGGAATGCCCGCGCCGAAACCTGGACGTGCTTTCTTAATTTTAAGTTCTGTAAAATTGGTTTCCGGCAACTTCTCATTTGATGGGGCACCGATCAATGCACGCAGTGCACCCTCATAGCCAGCGAGTCGTCGTGCTGCGTTAGATTCATCTAATTTAGCCTGCGCTGCCGCCAGTTGAGCCGTAGAAAGCGGATCAGTGGAAAGCAGTCCGGCTTTTACAGCCTGCTCAGTGATTTCCATCTCGCGGTAGCGTGCTTTAAATTCATCCGACAAACACAGTGCGTCCAAGCGCGCGGCTTGAACCGCAAACCAAAGTCGGGCCACTTCCGCTGTTAATGAAACCTTGGCGTTCTCTGCGCTGTATCCCGCAGCAACTGCATCGGCTAGCGCCGCCTGCGAGTTCAGCGCATTGCGATTCCATAAATCTAATTCCCAATTTACCTGGCCGCCCACGGTAAATGTATCAAAGCGACGCGGCATCGTCGGAAAATTTTTCCCAGACTCCGCGGAGGTTCGACTCGACTGATACGAAACCTGGGCGTCCACGCGCGGCAAGAGCTGTGCGTTCACTGCAGCCACACCCGCGCGGGCTTCGCGCCAATGAGCCTGAGCGATCGCTAAATCTGGATTCGCTTTTAGTGCGCGCTCAATCAATGCATCGAGTGCGGGGTCTTGAAAAGACTTCCACCACGCCTCTCCAGCAACTTTACCGGGTGATGCTGCGTATTTAAATTCACTAACCGGAGTTAATCCATCTGGGCGTACGGCTGCCTCATGAGCACAGCCCACCAGCAACACAGCGGCTACAAAGAATTTTTTATTTACCAGCTTCATTCGTCACTGAGGTTTTTGTAGTATCAATATAAACGTCCATTTGCTGACCGACAAAAATGGTTCGGTCTAATGGACGATCGAATTGGTAAATAACTTGTAGCACGCGGGTGTCGACGCGCTCGACGCTCGCACCTGTGAGTGAAACCTTCGGAATAACAAATGGTTCGATGCGTACGAATCTCAGCGGGATGGCACGCCCTTCGGCGCCCACGCGCGAGCTCTCACCTTTTAAATAACCTTTAGCAGGAAGTCCTTCACGCATGCGTGGAGCAAGCTGTTCGTCCACATCGCAGCGAATTTGGAGGTGACTAATATCGCCCAAAATAACTGGCGCCTTCATGCCGGCAGCGACGAATTCACCCACTCGAACATTCACTTGCAGTACGGTCGCATCGATTGGTGAGCGCAATACCATGCGGTCAATCATCACGCCCAATTGGTCGGCCTGAGCCTTGGCTAGGGCCAACTTAGATTGCGCAGCCTTCGCCGCCATTTGGTAGGAAATTAAATCGGATGCGCTCACGGCACCACTATCCTTAATGCCGGTCCAGCGCTTTGCTTGGTCGTCGGCGCGCTCGACTTCAGCTTCTGCTGCCCGGACGGCGGCGAGTTGAACCGCGAGTTGTGCCTTTAGTTCACGGTCATCCAATGTAATGAGCGGATCGCCCACCTTTACTTTGTCCCAAACCTTTGCGTGAACTGCGAGAACGGTTCCTGAATTGGGTGAACCCACTAATGTATTTTCGGCGGACGCCTCGACCAATCCAGCCGCAGATATCAGTCCATCCTTCTCGCGAATGGCGGGCTCGTAGGGCGGCGGAGTTACAGGTTTTTCGGCGGCGGTGCCGCGGGTGAGCTGCCACGCCGCAATTGATCCAGCCAATGCGAGCGCAATGAGAATATAACGTTTTTGGAACATGGCGGTTAAAAGTTTTGTTGGGTTATTGAAAGTGGATCGTCGACGACGCGAGAAATGCGCCCGTCTTCCATCTCTGCAATCCGATCGGCGAAACGGAAAATTCGGAAGTCGTGTGTGACGACAACGACGCAGCGATCAGGCGAACGGGATAGCTCGCGCACCATCTCCATGATTTGTGCTCCCGTATCTTTATCGAGTGCTGAGGTGGGCTCATCGCAAATCAACAGAGGTGGCTCATGTACGAGTGCACGTGCAATTGCTACGCGCTGTTGCTGTCCGCCAGAAAGTGCATTCGGCTTCCCATCTTCGCGGCCCTTGAGTCCCACTTTTTCTAAAATCGCAATGGATCGGCGACGTGCTTCATCGTTGCTTATGCCTTGAATTAATAATGGCACCATCACGTTTTCGACAACGGAGAGCGTGGGGATTAGATTGAATGACTGAAAAACAAAGCCGAGGTGTTTACGACGAAATGCAGTGAGCTCGGCCTGGTTCATCTTATCCAAGCGCTGACCAAAAACTTCGACCGTGCCGGAGTCCGGCTTGAGCGTTCCTGCGATGACGGAGAGTAAAGTTGTTTTACCGCAGCCCGAAGGTCCGACCAGCATGATTAGTTCACCGCGTCGCGCAGTGAATTCTGTCTGCTGCAAGGCAGTGACTTTTGTTTCTCCTGTGCCGAAAGAAATATCCACGCCGTGAGTGGTGACTGCGATGTCGTGAGCTTTACTCATCCGCGGAAGACGGTTGCGGCATCGACTCGTGATACCTTAACGATGCCTATAATGGCAGAAACAATGCTGATGCCCATCGTGAGCACCAAGGTCGCTATGAGAATTTGCGGGAACATCACAAAGGGCGGCATGCCCTTTTCAATCATCACTCGACCAATGGCCTGAGCCATTCCCGCTCCCAGGCCGAAGCCGATTAATCCTGCGGTAACAGCTTGAATAATCAACATGCCGGCCAAAACGCGCATACTTGCGCCCATGGCTTTAATCGCGGCAAAATATTTTAAGTTCTCGAGGACGAAGGAATAAAACGTCTGTCCGGAAATCGCGATGCCGACGAAAAGTCCAAGTGCAACCGCCGTACCAAACGAAAATGGGATACCAGTATTTTTCCAGAACCACCAAAATGTGTTTCTCGCCAGACTGCGATCCGACCAATCCCATATGACCGTGTCCGATGTCCACGCCTTCAGTCCAGTTTCTCTTTCTATTCGCTCACAAAGTTCGGATGGCGTGATACCCGGTGCTGGCTCGGCCAACATAAAGCTCAATGTGCGACGCGCCCCGAGCGTGTAAGTTTTCGCGCGATCGTAAGTGGTGTAAACAAATGGTCCGCCTGTAAACGCACGGCGCACTTTACAAATTCCAACGATACGCGCTTCGATATCATTGATTTCAAAAACATCTCCAGGCTTAAGGGCCACCGTTTGCATTTTACCATCGGGACCTTTAACAGATTTACCCATCAACTGAGCGCCCCACTCATCAACGATTACGGTGTTCGGAAGTCGCAAGTCCTCAATGCGTCCCTGTGTCAGTTGTGCTGGTGCGCCCGCAAAGGTGTCTGCATCAATACCGACAAGCGTGATGAGTTTAAAATTACCATCCACCATGCGCGCCTGAAGGAATGAAGTATGCAAGGGGGCGGCCCAGGCCACACCATCGACCGAACGCACGCGGCCGAGCTCGGTATCGCGCATCGGCTTCGCATCGTTCGCTTGTTCCACCATTGGATCGCTCACCCAAACATGCGCGCGGATATTTACGACCGGCGTATACGTCCAACTCATGATGCCGAAGAAGACCGACGTCTGCTGGGCCATCAATAATGCGGAAAACGCCAAGCCACAAAGGAGCATCGCTAATTTAGCGCGATCCCCGAAGAGCATGTTTAAGGCGAGACGAAACATTGGCGACTGAACAGAGTAGATTCTTAATTCAGTTCAGCGTCAACGAGACGCAGCGGTTAAATTAGTCAAACGACCCCAACAATCAGCCTGCCACAGGGGCGGCTGCATTTAACGAGAACATCCAAATACCTTTAAGCTGAGACGGACCCCAAGCGGCATTGGTCGCCCAAGCTAAAATCAGTAAAACGAGAGCAATGGAGAAGCAGCGCACAACCTTGGCGGCTTGGTCGCTTTTGGCTCCCGCATGAAGCAAGCCAACTGCACCGAGGGCAAAAATTACGTGCAGTGCTGAAATGCTTTTGTGTGAGAAATATAAAGCGGCGAGTCCGACGATTAAATTGATATCGACCAGCACCGCGACGATGCGCTGGTAAACTGGCTTAGGCCCTTTCGCGAGAGCGATAATTATAACCGAAAGGACGAGGGCGATTAACAGCGATCCGTAATGCTTGTGTGACTTAAGTAGTATTTCCATGACGGCACACTGACCCTTTATCGAGGGGCATCAAGCCCTCCTTCGTGTTCTATCGATCTTCGGGGAATAATTTTGTGAAGGCCGCCCCTGCAGACGCCCCGCCCAGAAGTGCACTTCCAATATAAATACAGAGAGCGATGAAATTGTGGGTGAAATAGGCGAACTCTTGAGCGAATGCTCGTCCGGTCGATGAGTCCGCAAGCAGTGTTGCCGAAAATCCTTCGAGGGTTACCGCTAACTTAACTGCTGGATTCAAAGATGGGCTCACTAAATGGAAGGTGCCAGCCATACCTAATACGGTTAGCGCAATCGCTATTCCGAAATAACTATTGCCCGCGGTGTGACGCGAGGTCGCAACCATTAGAACAACAAACGCCAAAAGGAAGGTGCCTATAAACTCGCCAGCGATCCCAGCAGTGAGTCCGTCGAACGGGGAATCGCCAATCGCTTCAACGATATCTTTGGCACGTTCAGGGCTGTGTCCGTTGTATAGGCCAATGACGATTGCAGCCAAGACTGCGCCTATAAGCTGAACGCCAATATAACCGAAAGCTCGCTTGGCGCTCGAGCGTCCACGTGCCCACATCGCAACGCTGACCGCTGGATTATAATGTGCCCCTGAAACTGCTCCACCCATATAAATGAGCGCACAGAGTGTAGCGGCGACCGGAAGAGGTGATGGCGACATCGAAGCTGCCAAGCACAGGAAGAATGTTGCGAGACCCTCGAAGATTAAAGCGATACGCATTCAACTAATCTTTATAAATTCCTTCGTATCACAAGCCATTACTTAATGGCTGGGGCCGTGAGATAATTTCCGCTAAACTTTGCAATACTTGCGGCCGAGGGTAGCGCTCCGTCGCGTTGCTTTGCTTTTACCGCAAAGGCTTCCTGCTGAGAGTATAAGTCGCTCAACGACTTGTACAGTGAGTCGGGGGCATCCTTTAATTCAGTTAATCTAAACTTGGCACCCGTCTGCCGCTTGGCTTCAGCGTAATAACTTTCGTTATAGAAAATCATCGACGGCTGCCAGGTGAGAAACTTTGCGAGTATGGCGCGGTTCTTTTGTCCATGTTGAGCCGCGTTACTGCCGCACGCCGCCCATGCCTGACCGCACTCGCTGATTATCACACGCCTCACAGGCAAATCGGATCGCGGAACAAGTTGCTTGTTTAAATAATCAAGCGTGGCGCCGATTTCTTCAGCCGACTTGTCTTGGATTTCTTGTGCAGTATAAGCAACGAAGTCGGTCTTAATTTTCGTAAGTCCCAAATTTACTACTCTCGGCTCATCGGCTTTGTAGGCCGCCCAAACGCTGTTCAATTCGATATATGTGAAAAGCCGACAGCGCGACTGCGGCACCTCTGCCCTCGCCGCCTCAATCGCTTCTTCGCGTAAATTTGTCCATTCTACGAGAGCCGACAGCATTGCAGGCGTCACTTCTCCTTCTGGATTATTCTTAGTGAAAAAATCATCGGTGCATTTGTTGCCGATAAAAATATACCGGCCGGGTGTTTCGCGGCGCGTCAGTAAATCCTTCGCCAGTGCATAATAGGCATTATAAACTTCACGGCGCTTCTCGGCTGTGAGCGGCTGCGACCAATCGTCTAATGGCCGAAATACTAAAACGAGGTGTGTAAACTTTTGTTCTAATATGGGGGCCCATGACATTCCTGATCGCGCCTCGAGGCGCACCATTCGTGCGCCGAGCTGTGCGATGATTGGTGCCGCTTCTCCAACTGGATCGGTTTTTCCATTTGTCGCTGGTGCGACCAATGAAACTCCGATGAGTTGCGGAAAAGCATTCGGAAACTCCTGCACGGCAGGCAATTCAGCGGCCGGAGCCATTTTGGTTTTCTTCTTCTGGGCGAACGCAGAAGTCGGAACCAAAAGTAAAATGCTTAGTACAACCCGAAGGATTATTTTCATGTGATGAACCTTACGGTGCGACGCTTGATACAACAGAGGTTCATTCACTTGCTCAAGTGCGTTCCATAAACCCATGAATAAAATCATCACCCTCATCGCCGCAGCCCTTCTGGTTGCCGGCATCTCACCGCTCGTCGTCAACGCGGCCAAAAGTCCGGAAGTTACTACTTCCGAAACTTCGGCTGCAAATCGCGACCCCGCCCACATCAACCTCGTTGAAGCTCGTCGCAAAGTGAACGAACTCCCCGAAGTCGTGAGCGCCCAACAACAATCCAAGGTTGATCGCTCGCTCGCAACAAAGGCCGCAGCCGATTATAAACAGGCGCGGACCCGTGCCACGGCTTCCGAGTCGGCATACCGAAAATTATTTGATGAGAATCTGCAAAAGCTAGACCCCGAAGCCGCAGCGACGCAGCTCAAGGAGCGGCAGGCATTCCGTGAACGCATGGAAAAAGCACGGGCCAGCAAACAGAGTAAGTCCAACAAGAAGGTTGCAGTGCTCGATGAGGAAGACGACGAAGACGAGTCCGACTCTTCTCAGGGCTAAGGATCAAGAAATTACTCAACTCATAAACCCGCAAATCTGCGGGTTTATTTTTTTAATGCGGACTCGAAGGCCGACCAAATTTCGTCAACTGGTTCAATCCCCACAGATATTCTTAAAAGATCTGGGTCGAGTCCTGCTGCACGTACCGACGCTCGTCCTTCGGGTGAAGTTACTTCCGCAAAATGAGCCAGCCAAAGAAATGGTGATGCGATGGTGAACTGAACGCCAAAGCTGGGCCCCTTAACCAAATCAAGTTTGTCGTACACCTCGCGCATTTCACCTTTTAGTTCGATAGTGATAAGCGCGCCCGTGCCTGTGCCATTGCGTTGAAGAGCCTTAAAGTTTTGCGCGGTTGTTCCAGTGCTTGCGGTCCGCACTTTCAGTATCGCGGGGTGTTGTGCAAGTCGCTGCGCGAGTTCCGCTGCATTGCTCGAAAGCTTTTGGCTAATCTGTCCAACTTGCTTCACCTGCTCGGCGAGAACCTTGGCGTCTAAATAATGAAGGGGCTCGAGTTCGGCGCGGGAAACTCGCAACAGCTCAGCCGCGTCGGGTCTTATTGGATTCACCACCAAAAGCCCCGCCATCACATCACCTAGGCTCGCTGCATATTTTGTTAAACTACAACAAACAATATCGGCGTGCGGCAATAGATCTAAAGTGACTATCCCAACGGAGCTGGGGTCGAGAACGAGTTTTGCGCCAAACCGATCGCACAACTTACGCAGCGCTAAAATATCGGCTGTCTCCAATTGCGGGTTGTTCGGGGCTTCCGTAAAAACGGCAGCCACATTTCCTTTCGCTAAAAGTTTTTCAACCGCGTCCAAGTTCTGAACATCTGCAACGAATTCATGCTGCGTGCGTGTCGCCTTTTCAAACAGGCGTGAAGAGTCGACGTAAAGCCAGCCCAGCTGAATCCATGCCGTCTTGCCGCGAGGACCTTGGATCGCGTTTACTGCGTCGATGGCTGCGGCAACGGCATTCATGCCCGAAAGAGAAATTAAAATGTCCGACTTCGTCACGCCGGAGAAATAAGCCGAACAGATTTGTTGAATCTCTGCAATCGGCACGGCGGCGGGCTGCTTGGCGGTAGAACTATTCTTTAAGTATGCTTCAGCTTGTCGGGAAGAAATCAACGTGCCGGTGTGCTGGATTAATTTGCTTAATTTTTCGGCTGCCTCGCCCGAAGGCGTGGCAACCAAGAACCAGTCGCCAACGGCATCCACGCTTGCGCCTTTAATTCCGGCCCACGCCAATAATTTTTCCGCAGCGCGTCGCGAAACCAAAGGAAATAATTCTCCGCTGCGTTTTAATTCTTTGGCGGCACGTTCGGCCGCTTGCACGACCAATTGATTGCGTACAAATCTTGGGTAGCCGGCCTGGATGTGTTTCCAGACTTGTTGTTCTTTACGTTCGTAACCTTCGACATCGGCCAGTGTAGGCAAACTCACCACGGTCGCATGGGGCGACGGCGGTATCATTGATCCTAATGGCAAACTTCGGCGCACGAATTTTCCGTATTAGTCTAAAATTTCGTTCTGCAAAATCTGCTCGAGCGATTGGCGGCGACGAATGAGTCGCGGGCTTCCATTGGCTTGTAACAAAACTTCGGGGGCCTCTGGGAAAGAATTATAATTTTTTGTGCTCATGCCTGCGCAGTAGGCGCCAGCTCCACCGATGACACAAAGATCTCCGGGCTGTGCTTCGGGCAATTGACGCGTCGCTAATGTTTCAGGTTCACCTGGCGCACAGCTAATTAAATCGCCCGACTCACAACAGTGTCCAACTACAACGTAGTCGGCGGACTTTGCCGTGGGCTTGCTTGGATATAAATGCACGGGGTGCTGCGAACCATAAAGAGACGGGCGAAGAATTTCGGTCATGCCCGAATCTAATTTAATAAACTTTCGTGAGTCGGTGGACACGACGTCTTGTACGCGACAAAGGACCGCGCCTGCGTTGGCGACCAAGAAAGTTCCTGGTTCAATTTCTAATTTCAACTTTCGCCCATCTTCTTTTGCAAATTTCTCGAAGGCTGCACGCACGGGTGCGCCGACGATTTGCGGATCGGTGCCCTTCTCTGCCGCAACGCGTGCAACTTTATATCCTCCACCAAGGTTGAGTGTGTGCACATCGGGGAATAATTTTACCAACGCAAGACTTGCAGCTGAAACTTCCTGCCAGACGACGGGGTCGCTGCCCGAACCAATGTGCGTATGAATTCGGATAACTTTTAATTTATATTGTGTCGCCAATGACTTCACTTGGTCAGCCCACTCATACCAAATGCCAAAAGATGAATCGGGTCCGCCAACGTTAGTCTTACCGGTGCCGCCTGATCCGCGTCCGGGATTAAAACGAATGCCTACGGAGTGTCCTGGAAGCGCACGACCGATTCGCTCCAGCTGTAAGAGCGAACAGGCGTTTACCTGAATTCCTAGTTTAAGGAGTTCGGCAAAATCTTCGGGGAGTTCCTGCGATGAAAGTGAAATGCTTTCGGCGGGAACGCCTGCTTTAATTGCCCGACGAACTTCGTAGCCGGAACTGGCGTCGAAATGCAGACCTTTCGCCAAAAATAATCTAAGGATCGCGGCGTTGGGCGAGGCCTTCATCGCAAAGCGTGCGGTCAGACCAAAGGCGTTGGGGAAAGCCAACATAGCGTCGGCCTGAGCCTGGAGCGTCGCCTCATCATAAACATAGCACGGCGTGCCATGGGCACTGGCGATGGCCTGGGCAATTGAGGGGGTTATGAAGCGGTGAGTGTCCACGGTGTTGGCGCCAACTTTGCCATTCCCTCCCTTCCCTACCAGCCTTTTCAAGTTTATGACACCGCTTGCCTCCACGGCTAGACCCCCTTGGGATAGCACCCCGTAAGATGTCGACCCTCGAGACCATAGTTGCCACCTCCACCCCCGCGGGTCGGTCGGCTTTAGCTGTCATCCGTATCGATGGCCCACTCGCACCTGCCATCGCCCAGAATGCATTCGGCCGGAAAAACACTCTCGAAGAAAAAAAGGCGACGCCTGGAATTTGGCGCGATCTCCACGGGCAGCCTGTTGACCAAGTCGTGGCCGTATTATGGTCGGCCGAGCGCTCCTTCACAAACAGCGACACCTTAGAAATCACCACGCACGGAAATCCACTCTTGGTGCAACGCATCATCGCCGACTGCTTAGCGCGCGGCTGTCGTTTGGCAGAACCAGGCGAATTCACCCGTCGCGCTTTTCTTGCTGGCAAGATTGACCTCACTCAAGCCGAAGCAATTGCCGATTTAATTCATGCAAGCTCCGAACGCGCACTGGCCTCCGCGCGTCGTATGCTCGCCGGCGAATTAGGAAAGCGTGTTGCAGACTGGACTGATCGCCTACTGCAGGCCCTCGCCATACTCGAAGCGCATATCGATTTTCCGGAAGAAGACTTGCCCGTCGAGAACCCTAATGGACCCCTTTATTTATTGAACAAAATTGCGTCAGAACTTAATGGATACGCAGCGACCGCGCGGCACAATCAGGCTTTACGTAGCGGCTTGCGCATCGCCGTCGTGGGAGCACCGAACGCCGGCAAGTCGAGCTTACTCAATGCGCTCGCTGGTGCCCAGCGTGCCCTTGTTAGCAACGAACCAGGAACAACGCGTGATTACCTAGAGGCGCCCGTGGTCGGTCTTCCTCTCGCCATCACCGCGGTCGATACCGCTGGCCTCCGCGACGGCGGATCCGATTTAGAAAAAGCCGGCATGGCTCGCTCGCTCGAACAAGCGAGCGCCGCTCACTTTGTTATTTTAGTCGTCGACTCTTCGGCGCCCTCCCCTGTCCTGCCGAAAAATTTATTGGAAGTCATTCATGCGGACCGATCCTTAATCATCGGCAATAAGTCCGACCTGCCCGAGCATTCGAGTTTTGCAAAATTCATGCCCGAGCTGCCGCGCCTCAAAACTTGCTTACTCGATGGCCGCGACGCCGAACGCCTCCGCAATGATTTAGCTGACCTGCTGATAAAGAAAGAAATTGCACCGGGCGCCGAAGAACTGGTGGTCAGCGTCCGCCACGCTGAAGCCCTAAAACATGCCGCCGAGGCCCTAACTACGGCCGTAAGTCACCTCCTGCCCCCCGCCCGGACTGAGCTGGCCGCGACGCGTTGCCGGGAGGCACTCGACTCTCTGGGAGAAATCGTTGGTCGCATCGACAATGAGCGAATGCTGGACAAGCTCTTCGCTTCCTTCTGCATTGGTAAGTGATTTCCTCTGCTGGGAGGAAGTCCTCCCATGCGACCCGCCAAACAAATCCGACTCGGCCCATCAAGGCCCTACGACGTAATCGTCTGTGGGGCTGGACACGCTGGCGTCGAGGCCGCCCTCGCTGCGGCCCGCATGGGCGTGGATGTTTTGTTGTTAAGCGGCAATATCGACACCATCGCCCAGATGAGCTGCAACCCCGCCATCGGCGGCCAAGCCAAGGGCCATATCGTCCGCGAGATCGATGCCCTGGGCGGCGAAATGGGTCTGACTGCCGATGTCACTGGAATCCAGTTCCGCCTGCTTAATTCCTCGAAAGGCCCAGCCGTCCAAGCCCCCCGCGCCCAATGCGATAAAAAGGCCTACCAGTTCCGCATGAAGCACCGCTGTGAGCTGCAACCCGGGCTCACCATCTTCCAGGCCATGGTCACCGGCCTCATCTTTGAGAAAGGAAAAGTCGTCGGGGTAAACACCAACCTCGATCTCTCATTCCACGCCAAAACTGTGGTTGTAACGACCGGCACTTTCTTACGCGGTTTAATGCACATTGGGGCGAATAAAACCGAAGGCGGACGCCTTGGAGACTTTAGTGCTAAGTCGTTGTCCAGCAGTTTCTTAGATGCTGGAATTGAACTCCAAAGACTCAAGACTGGCACCCCTCCGCGCATTCTCGGATCCTCCATCGATTTCTCTAAATGCGAGGAGCAACCGGGCGATGCGTCCCCTACTCTTTTTGCCTTCTACGATACCCGCCAAGAAGCCGACCTGTTCCACGTAGAACAAGCCGGCGAGCGCCTCCCCGGCTGGATGCCTGGCAGCAATCAAGTCTCCTGCTGGATGACTGAGGCAAAAGGAAGCACCGGAAAAATCGTCCACGATAATCTTCATCGGTCCCCTCTTTATGGCGGCGCAATCGAAGGTGTCGGCCCGCGTTACTGCCCCTCTATTGAAGACAAGTTTGTGAAGTTCTCCGATAAGGAGTCCCATAAGCTCTATCTGGAGCCCGAAGGCCGAAATACCGACGAATGGTATATTAATGGCCTTTCGACCTCCCTGCCTTTCGAAGTTCAGCTCGAAATGCTTCATTCGATCAACGGACTTGAAAATGCCGTGATGCTACGTCCGGCCTATGCGGTTGAATACGATTTTGCGCCGCCCACCCAACTTTACCCAACGCTGGAGTCCAAAAAGGTCGAAGGCCTGTTTTTCGCTGGTCAAATCAATGGGACTTCAGGTTACGAAGAAGCTGGTGCTCAAGGACTTGTGGCAGGAATCAATGCCGCAGCCAAGGTTAAGGGCCAAACGCCCATGGTTATCGGCCGCGATGAGGCTTACATAGGGGTTTTAATCGATGATCTGGTTACCAAAGGCACGCAAGAGCCTTACCGGATGTTTACTAGCCGGGCTGAATATCGGTTATTATTTAATCATGGTAGCGCCGAGATCCGGCTTAAATCAAAACTCGCAGAGTTTGGATTGGTGCCGCCAGAACGCCTAAAGCGTATTGAATTTAAGGCATCCAGAATCAGCCATTGGACCGAATACCTAGAAAAAATCTCCATATCTGGAGGCATCGCTGGCGATGTGCTTAGGCGCAATATCGATTCAATACCGGCCGATTTACCGGCGTCATTCCTTACGGAAAGCCCAGAAATACAGGCCGAAGTCATGTATAAGGTTAAATACCGCGGGTACCTAGAACGCGAAACTCGATCCGCACGGAAGCTGCATGACTTAGACGCCTTTAGGGTTCCGGTAGGTTTCGACTTCATGAAAACCTACGGGTTAAGCCTAGAGGCGCGGCAGAAGCTGGCGAAGGTCCAGCCGCAAACGCTGGGGCAGGCGAATCGGATTAGCGGCGTCAACCCGGCCGACATTTCTTTGCTGATGGTTTTATTTAGAGCCCAGGCTGGGAAATAAGGGCAGGGGGCTACGGCCGTTCCACGTGGAACAGGGCGGTGTTACTTTTGGGCGTATGCCGTGTTAAAACAAGGTTACGAGTTTTGTAAGTTTATATCCTTAAATGGTTTATGGTTTAATTTTTGGTTGTCACACGTTCGCCTTAGTTGTCACCTAACACTGGCGCTTTACAGAAAAGTTCGCCACCATCGGCTTATGGCTAATTCTGCCGACGAACTTTTGAAGCGCATCCTGGTGGTCGACGACGAAACCGATGTGACGGAATTATTAGACTATAAATTCCGTCAAGCAGGGTACGCGGTGCGTGCATTAAATGATCCACTTCGTGCCATCGGACTAGCGAGAGACTTTCGCCCGGATTTAATTATTTTAGATATGATGATGCCCGAGCTCACGGGCGTGCAGTTACTCCGCATGATTCGTAGCGATGCATTACTGAGCGACACTCCTGTGATTTTTCTGACAGCGAAAGGGGAGACGGCGGACAAAGTTCGCGGCCTTGAATCCGGCGCCGACGATTATGTTACAAAGCCATTTGACGCACGTGAGCTGCTGCTTCGCGCACAGGCTTTGCTGCGTCGCGCGAAATCCGCCGCTGCAAGCCCTTCAACACGTCTAGCCGCTGGCGCGCTCTTACTCGACATCGAGCGCCACGAAGTAACCGCCCAAGGCAAACCCATTGAATTAACCGCCACCGAGTTTAAATTGCTCCGCCTTCTCCTGGAGCGAAAGGGCAGGGTACAATCACGCGAAGAATTGTTGTCGGACGTTTGGAATTATTCGCCTGATCTCGAAACGCGAACCGTCGACACGCACGTCCGCCGCTTGCGCGAGAAACTTGGGCCCGGCGGCGACTGCATCGAGACTGTCCGCGGGGTTGGCTATCGCGTCGCTGGATAGGTTTTCGCTCGCTGAGTCTTCGTAGGTCCGCACGCTCGTATGACGAATGAATTGGCTGCCCTGGATATTATTGCTGTTCATCATTAGCTTCGTCGGCTGGTGTGCGGCGGGGTTGGCGCGTTCGATTCTATGGGCAAGACAAGCGCTTCTGCGTGGAGAAATTAATGAACAGCCGCGCGGCTGGTTAATCAGTTGGCTGGGCTTCGATAATCTATTCAAGGCCATCGAGGGGCGCACGCTCACCGAAGAAGAAATCAATTTAGCCGCAGCCAAGCGTATCGATGCGCTGCTCGCGCCTTTGACTGACGCGGTCTTAGTCGTCGACGCCAAGGATATGCTTCGTCTCGCCAATCCTGCTGCGAGATCACTTTTTAATTTATCTGCGGGCGACTTAGGTGAGTCGGTTGTGCCGCTCGTTCGTAGCGCCGACTTCATCGATCTTGTGCGTCGCGTTCGAAAAGAGGGAAGGGCGAGCGAAACCATTCTTCTGCATCGCGCGCCTTTAGCCGATGCATGGATCCAGGCCGCTGGAGCGCGAACCGATCCAGACGCATTTGGTGAAGGAGCGGTTATTTTTGTTTTAACGGAGGTAACCGCACTCAAGCGACTTCAGTCGATGGAGCGTGAATTTGTGACGAACGTCTCTCATGACCTTCGCACACCGGTTACGATTCTTCGGGGCTACGCCGAGACCTTAGTGGACGACCATAAAACGATGTCGCCCGAAGACCGAGAGCGCTTCCTTAAAAAAATTGTGGGCTCTGTGGGCCGATTACAGGGGCTCGTTGAAGGGCTTTTGGCATTGGCGAGCCTGGAAAGTGCAACCGATCAAATGCAGCATGAAGCTTTCGCGCTTCACAAAGCCTGCCGAGAAGTCGCTGAAGAGTTCGACGCACGCTGCCGTGCGGCTGGTGTAATTTTAGAATTAAAATTGGCGGCCGACGAAGCATCGGCGGCCGATCCCGTGCAAGCGCGTCGCCTAATCCAAAATCTAATCGACAACGCTTTGGCTCACGCAGCGGGCGCCACCAAGATTTCTATTACAACTCAGACAAATTTATCTGGAGCGGTTTTAGAAGTAGAAGACGACGGGGCAGGCGTGGCCCCCGCTGAAATTTCTCGTCTGTTTGATCGGTTCTATCGGACGGATAAATCCCGCCGAGCAGGGGGCAGTGGACTTGGACTGAGTATCGTCAGACAGGTCGCCGAGCTGCACGGGGGGTCGGTCACCGCCGCCAACACACGGCCACACGGCTTGAAGGTCACGGTCACGTTGCCCCAAAACTAACAAAAAACCCACCTTGCGGTGGGTTAAAATGGAGCGCGCGACTGGACTTGAACCAGCAACAGCCACCTTGGCAAGGTGGTACTCTACCATTGAGCTACACGCGCTTTCAGGAGGGGAAGCAGAACCCATCAGGGCTTCACCTGTCAAGCCTTTGGGTTAAACGCTCACGAATTGCCCTGGGCGCAGGGTATAATCCTTGGTCCTTAAACTTCTTAGCAACGTCGTCCGAGAGCACCCAGATGAGCGCATCGCGCAGACCCTTCTCCCGGTCCGCCCGCACATATAGATAGAGAGGAAGGCGGAGGGGGTAGTCCCCGTTATAAATATTCATCTCGTCAGGAGCATAAGCGACCGTTGAGCGGCCTGCTCTTCCGTCGGCAACCGGAACCACCTTGCCCGGCGTACCTGGAGGCATCGAAGGCATGATCGCAACCACCCCGAAGCGCGCTGTTAAATTTTCCGAAATGGCCGACCACTCGAGACGCTGCCGAACGCCCACGCGATAATCATATCCCTCTAAAACAAATCCCTTAAATAGTTCATCGGTAAAAGCACCCGCGGGCGCATAAACAATAGGCGCAACCATTTCAGAGAGCACGCCGTTGGAAAGGTCGTTCCAGTTTAAATAAACATCGCGTGCTTCCTTAGTGAACAAGCCGCGCAATTCCGAAAGCTTCAATTGCGTAACTGCGTTCTGCTTATGGACGACGACAACCACGGCCGCATTCGCAATCAGGTAACGATTAAAGAAAACTCCTTCAGGCGGTACAGGTTCCGACTCGCCATCTTTTAAAAATAAAAAGGCCGCGCTCGCTTTACCTGCGCAAAGCGCGCGACGTCCAGGCATGGTGCCCGAAAGATCGGCCGTTGGCGCACTGGGAATATTTTTGAGCCCAGGGGTGATGATACCAGTAATTAAATCTGTCCCCACGAAGTCCGCCGCCGATAAATGCGTGGCGACGGCAAGTAGAATGAATAGTTTTCTCATTGTGCTGTGGAGGTGCCTGCTTCGAGCTCGGGCCATTGTAATAGTTTACGATGCAGGGTGCGTCGAGATATGCCTAAAGACTCTGCTGCCTTTGTGCGATTACCTGCGGCCGACGCCAATGCCTGCTTTAATAAATTTTTCTCGTTCTGCTCTTTATCAAAAACCCCGGGCGGCAAGGCAGCTAAGCCCACCGCTGGAGCGACGCGCGAAATGGCGACTTCCGAGAACCGCGGATCTAAATCTTTTGGCTCCACAGTCTTGCCTGCCTGAAGAACTGCAAGGTTCTCACATGCATTGCGGAGTTCACGGATGTTTCCTGGCCACGCATAGGCCGTTAATGGAATGAGTGCGGCAGGTGAGAGCTTCGCTTCTGCTACTTTATTTTCCTGAGCAAACTTTCTCAAATAGTGCGTGAGCAACAACGGGACGTCGTCCTTGCGCTCACGAAGGGGCGGAAGGCGAAGGGGCACCACCGATAAACGATAATATAAATCTTCGCGGAATTTTCCTTCGGCGACCATCTGACGAAGGTCGCGGTTCGTCGCACAAACCAGACGTAGGTCGAGTGAGATTGGTTTATGTGAACCCAGACGCTCCACGCTGCGCGTTTCTAAAAAGCGGAGCAGCTTGATCTGAGTTGTGGCGTCGATCTCCCCAATTTCATCTAGGAAGAGCGTGCCGCCATTAGCTGATTCAAATCGGCCAACGCGTCTTTCATTAGCGCCCGTAAAAGCACCTTTTTCGTGACCAAATAATTCACTCTCCAAAAGATTAGCAGGAATAGCCGCACAGTGCACCGCCATAAAAGGCCCCTTGGAACGCGGACTCGCCTGGTGAATCATTTGCGCGAAAAGCTC
The DNA here is from genome assembly GCA_947378845.1 of Opitutia bacterium. GTDB lineage: Bacteria > Verrucomicrobiota > Verrucomicrobiia > Opitutales > UBA953 > UBA953. The sequence continues at coordinate 88,589 of CANCLQ010000002.1, forward strand.
TTTGCCCGTTCCCGTCTCACCTAGAAGCAAAATGGTGGCATTAGATGCAGCAACTGTGCGCACCTGCTCGATCGCGCGCTGCAGCGGCTCCGAAGATCCAATAACTTCACCGAGCGAGAATTTGTGGTCGAGTCGGGTTTTAAGTGCGACGACTTCCTTCTCAATAGTCCGCGCTTTAAGTCCGCGCTCTAATAAAATCTCTACCTGACGAAGATCGACGGGCTTTTGTAAAAACCAATACGCACCACGACTCATCGCCTTAACTGCCGTATCCACATCGCCGTACGCCGTCATCATAATACAAACCGGCTGCGGTGAAATTTTGAGCGCGCGGTCAATCACTGCCATGCCGTCTTCGCCGGCCATTCGTAAATCAGTGAGCACCGCATCGGGTGGTACATCTTGCATGAGGCGTGCGGCCTCGGCGGCATCCTTGGCGACAAATGTTTCATATTTATCTTCAAGCGCGGCTCTAAGTCCGTCGCGCGTGGGCTTTTCGTCGTCAACGATGAGAACGGTGGGCTTCATAAAATATCATTCGCGGGTTGATCGTGAGTTGCCAACCAAACGCGCTCAGCGCGCCTGTCGAGGGCTTCGCGGGCGCGGCTGACTTCTGCGAGTCGCGCTTGCAGGTGCGCATTCGCAACGGCGGCCAAATCATCCAAGTCACTTAAATAAACTCCGTCGATTGAACGGCTCTCTGCGGAAAAGTTCCGCGGCACTCCTAGATCGACCAAAAGAAGAGGGCGGTCTTGTCGCTGCCCAACAATTTCTAAAATACTTTGGTGATCGAGTAGTGGGCGATCGACTTGGGCGCAGCCAATAATCACATCGTGCGTGTGCGCTTGGCGCAACGCATCGGCCAACGCGAACGAAGCGCCCGCAAATTCTTCAGCGAGAACACGAGCGTTTTCGAACGTACGCGACGCTACGGAGACTTGCGCTGCGCCTCGCGAAACGAGCGCTTGTACGACTTGGCGACCAACGTCACCCGTTCCTAAAACTAAAATTCGCGCATCTTTTAATGAACCGAAAACACGGTTCGCGAGATCAACCGCAACATTGCCGAGGCTGACTTGACCTTGCGCGATGCCCGTATGGGTGCGCGCCCAGGCTCCAGCTTGAAATGCTTTTTGGAAAATGCGGTTGAGCACGGGCCCGGTCATTCCGCGCGCCAGTGCATCCGCGTATGCGTCTTTTGTCTGCCCCGCGATTTCGGACTCGCCGACCATTTGAGAGTCTAATCCAGAAACCACGGAGAATAAATGTTCAACCGCCTGTTGGCCCGGAATAGGTTTAAGGTGCGGATCTAAAATCGCTCCCTCAACACCTGTTGCCTTCAACAAAGCTGCACGCGCATGCAGAGCAACGGCTTCGTCGCCCACCGCGTATGCTTCAAGGCGATTACAAGTGGTTAATAAAACTACTTCACCAAGGCCCGCCTCACGTGCCGCCAAATAAAATGCTGCCTTGCCTTCATCGGAAAGCGTGAACGCCGCGCGCGCGTCTAAACTTGCGGTGTGGTGTGTCGCACTTAACGCGACGAGTGTGGGTACTTTAGTGCGCATTTATTTTGATGCGCTCGGCATAGAAAGCCAAAGAGCGAGAAGGGCTGGGATGAGAATTAACAACGAACAGCGGGCAAATTTCGCACCACTCATTTGGTGTCGGCGGCGTTGAATAATTAAAACCAAACAACCCAGCCAAGTTACTGATGCAAAAAACAATTTAGGCAGCTTCACTAAATTTAATGAGCTCTGAACCCAGTCGGCCGCGCCGATAATAAGTGAAACTCCCAATACCCAAACGGCTGCACCCATGAGCTGTGTACCAATTTTATCCAATGGTACCAGAGCTGGAAGCAATGAATAGACGCCGCCGAATTTGCGTTTCGCTAGCGCACGATCCTGTAATAAATACGCTGCCGAATTGAGCGACTGGGCGGCGAGAATCATGTAAGCCAAAATCGCTGTGCCGACGTGCATCATTAAAAGCGGCTTACCTGAGTGACCCGATGGTGCGCCTTCAATGCTCGTCCACTCGGCAATGAAGATGCAACTCGCCGTTAAAATGCTGACCAGCCAAACGGGAAGGCGATGCTCAAAAACTAAATCGAGGAAAATGGATAATCCGGCGAAGCCCCATGCGATGGATAAGAGAATTTCTCCTGTTCCGTTGATCGGGAAAGTATTCAGCGCCAGTCCACGATAAGCCAAAAAGGCCGACAGCACCAACCAGCTGGCCCTAAACAGCCATAGGGCCGCACCTGGGAAGTTTCGGTTGCTCCCGCGAAAGCCTAAATCAAGGCAGTACGCCAAAACGAAAGCCCATGCGCAGTAAAACCAGGCAAAGTCTGGAGCGCCGGAGCTGGAGCCTTGGGACGTAAGCAGCATCGGGGGAACTATGTAGGGGTGTGACATTTTGGCAACCCTCAGAATCTGCTATTTTCGAGAAAACTTGCACTAAATGGGCCCCTAATTAGGCATACACCCATGTCCTACGACCCTTACGACCTCACCCAACACCCGCCCCGCAGCCCACGCTGCCGACTGGGGGGGTTAGTTATCTTGCCGAGACTCTTGGACAAGGCCCGCGCCACGGTCGCCAAGAAGCAAGGGGAGTACACTTATAACTGTTCCCTAGATCGTTACGTTTTGGATTTTCTCGGCGTTGATTCGGACGCACTCCTTGCTGAAGTCGCAAAAGGGAAGGGCGACGGAGAAATTTTTGCCTGGATGACAAAAAATGCCAAGCAGGCTCGCACCAGCTGGGAAATCGCTGCGTTCAGCTCATTCCACGAACAGCGCGGGGCTGGCTCGCCTGAAAAACGCTCACGACTTTCTGCCTACCAATCATCAACACCTGCCGGTGGTGCCCGCGAAGATATTTTCACCTGGTTTGATGTGCTCGACCTTGATGACCACCAAAGCTTCGGCGGAAAAGTCTAAGTCGCCCAAGCCGCAGCGCATACTAATTGTCTGCAAGGGCAATATCTGCCGTTCGCCGACGGCGGCGGTTGTTCTACATAAAAAAATTATCGCACGTAAGCTCGACATCGAGATTGATGCGGCTGGCACTGAAGATTATCACGTCGGCTCGCCGCCTGATAAACGCTCGATCAATCATGCTGCGAAGCGCGGATATGATTTAAGTCGTCGTCGCGCCAGACAAGTCACGATCTCTGACTTCGAATATTTCGACCTCATTCTCGCTGCTGATGAATCTAATATTGATGAACTACTGCGGCTGTGCCCATCAGAGCACCAAACAAAATTGGCTTTATTTTTGGGCACACAAAATCTGCCCGATCCCTACTACGGTGGCGCCGAAGGATTTGAACTTGTCTTAAATTTAGTCGAACAAAGGGCGGATGCGTTGGTTAATCTGTGGTTAAATACAAACTGAAGGGTTGCTCCTGCGACCTTGGCGGAGTTAAATTTTCTCTCGATGTACCAAGTAAATTTTAGCGACCAAGCCATGCAAGAGTTGGCCAAGCTTCCGACCTTAGAACAAATGGAAGTCGTTGAGGCATTTACTTCGCTTACGCCTGACCTGCTTTTGCGCGGTCGCTCTGATTTAGGCCGCGTTCATCGAGGTGGATTAACGTATCACCGTCTACGCGTTGGCGAGTTTCGTATATATTTTGAGGCTACCGAATCCGCTCTCTTGGCCCACTATGTTTTACACCGTCACACCTACGCAGACTTCGCCTTCCGGAGCCGCTTGCCCTTCGCTGATGACGAAGCGCGCATTGAGCAAGAGGGCGGATTTTGGAAATACTTAGACGAACCTAAATAATTAACATGGCCCAACCTCCTGAACCAAAAGTTTATAAGACGCCCGAAGAGGCGGCACGTATTTACCTGCTGCCTAATTTATTTACGGCCGGAAATATGTTGTGCGGTTTCTTGGCGATCAAGAATTGTGTAGAAGCCCGCTTCACAGATTTATCGGCGGCAGCTCGTGCAGATCATTATCTTTATGCGGTTTGGTTTATTTTATTCGCGTGCGTTTGTGACCTCTTCGACGGACGCGTAGCCCGCGCCACGCACCGCGAATCACTCTTTGGTGCGGAGTTTGATTCGATCGCGGACACGGTTTCTTTCGGCGTCGCACCCGCATTAATGGCGTGTTTTCTGATTATTAATCCTAATCAGGATAAAGATATTCAGTTAGCGACCTGGTTATTGGCTTTCATTTATCTTCTGTGTGCGGGCGTCCGTTTAGCCCGTTTTAATGTTCTCACGAGTCCATTAGTTCCCGGAAATGAAAAGCGTGCGGCAGGTGGAGATTTTGTTGGTCTCCCAAGTCCAGCAGCAGCCGGCATGATGGCTTCGCTTGTTTTAGCACTGACTAAAGTAATTCGTTTTGCCGACCCAACCAGCCCGCCTGATCAAACCCTACAATCGTGGTCGCGTGTTTTACTACCCCTCATGTTGGTCACCTCATATTTAATGGTGAGCAATGTGCGCTTCCCGAGCTTGAAGAAGATCAACTGGGATGTGCGTGCAAAAACGCGCGTCTTTATTTTAATTATTCTCGGCGCTGCTGCGGTTTACTTCTTTAGCGAAGTGGCCGTCCCATGTATCTTTTTGGGTTACATTATCTACGGTGTTATTCGTCATGCCTTCATCCTTAAAAAAGAAGAAACAGATCCGGCGCCCGACGATGATGAGCCAGCTGTTTAACTGTGAATAGGCCGTGAAGGGTTTGGTTTTGAAAGACAGTGTTAACAAGGTAGGGTATATTCACACATTCTACACAGGGGTTAAAAATTCCTAAATATAATACAAACAACAACTTACACACCTATACACGCCCTTCCGACCTTTACTACTACTACTGTATTTATATAACTCTCTTTCTATTAATACCTATACATGTGTGCAAACAATGCACAGTTGCCTCAACCCCCACATCACCCCAAATCTAATTTATCATGAAGTTCAAAGTTAACCGAAATCATTTCTTCAACGGTCTATCGAGCGTCACCAACGTTGTTGGCAATCGCGCAACCATGCCGATTTTACAAAATGTTTTAATCGAGGCCGAGGGTGATATCGTAACTCTGACGACCACAAATTTAGATCTAGGAATTTGTTGCCGCATCAAAGCGAATATTTCTTCACCAGGACGCATCACACTTCCTGTTAAAAAACTCGTCCCAATTATCCGTGCGCTATCCGGCGCCGAGACGACGGTAGAATTAACCGGCAAAGACCGTGTGAAAATTACTTCCGGAAGTTCCGTGTTCCATGTTGCTGGATTACCTGCCGATCAATTCCCACCACTCGCAAGCTTCTCAGGACAATCCGCCATTGCGATTGAACAAGAAGACCTTGGTGCGATGTTAAGAAAAGTTAGCTACGCACAATCGACCGACGAAAATCGTTACATTTTAAACGGCGTATTCTTTGAATTTGCTGGCGGCAAACTTACTGTTGTTGCCACTGACGGACGTCGCCTCGCTAAGTGCGAACGTCAATTAGAGGGCCCAGAAAAGCCACTCGCGCTGATTTTACCTGCACGCACAATCACCGAGCTCCAACGCCTGCTTAAGGTCGGCGGCAAGGCTCACGTGGTGCACAACGAACGCCAAGTGGGTTTCACTATCGACATTCCAAAGAACGAAGAAGGCCTCGTGGATCGCATTCAATTAGTTTCCAAAGTTGTTGAAGGAAATTATCCTAACTACCGCCAAGTGATTCCCAAAGACGCGGGCAGCAAAGTGCGTGTTGAGCGCGAAAAACTTTTGGACAGCGTTGCACGCGCTGGCTTGATGTGCGACGAGCGCAATAACACGATCCGCATGAGCGTTTCGAAGAAGACGCAGAACTTAGAAATTTCTGCCAAGTCTGACAGTGGTGAAGCACACGAACCTATCGCAGTTAAATACGATGGTCCTGACGTGAACATTGCATTTAACCCGACTTACGTTTTAGAGCCACTCCGTGCCGTCACTGAAGACGAACTCGATTTCGAATTTAAGGACGACATGTCCCCTGGCGTTATTCGTGGATTAAAAGAAGACTTCCTCTGCGTCGTTATGCCGCAGCGTATTTCTTAAAGTCCAGGATCCGAGCAATCAGGCATGGCTTTAATGGCTTCCAGGATGCGTCGAGACGCCTCAAGGGAGCGATTGGGTGCGCCTGCGCCTGGATCATAGTCGGCAGGCATCAGCGGCTTGCCAAACCGTATGCGTAAGCGCGCCGCACCCGCAGGAAAGTAGGCACCACGAGGAAGAATGTCGCGCGCGCCGCGGATGTGAATGGGGACAACCGGAACTCCAGACTTACAAGCCAGTAGTCCTGCTCCGGCCTTTGGTTCTTTGATTATGCCATCAAAGCTTCGCGTGCCTTCAGGGAAAATAAGAAGCCCGCGATTATCGGCCAGCGCACCGAGAGCGGCACGGATTGCACCGACATCTGCTTCGCCGCGATCAACCGGAATAGAATTACACGCGCGAATCACCGCACCGAAAAGGGGATTATAAAATAATGTACGGCGAGCGATGTAGGAAATTTCGCGAGGCAAGCAGGATCCAATCAGGGGAGGGTCCACCATGCTTTGGTGATTAGACGCAAAGAGACAGGCGCCCGACGGAACATTTTCCCAACCTTCAACTTCTAGTGTCGAGAAAACTTCTACGAAAGAACGCGCGCCGTGATAGACCGCTTTATAGACGAGGTTTTTCGAATCTAAAATCATACCACGCGCATCACTCCTCGAACTTCTTTCTCAATCAGCGTTACAACATCATCCAACGAAAGGTTGGTGTTATCGATGCGGCACGCACCCTCGATACAAACCAAGGGGGCAATCTTTCTGGTCGAATCAAGCAGGTCGCGTTGTGCAATCACATCATTTTGTCCTTCGCCCGAACGGCGCGCTGAACGCGCCTGTGCATCGGCTTCAAGAAATACGCGGAGCGAAGCATTAGGTAAAACGACGGAACCGATATCGCGGCCTTCCATAATTAATCCGCCAAAGCCGGCCGACTTCGCGAGATCTACCTGCGAGCGCTGGTAATTTAAAAGTGCACGACGAACGGACGCTGTCGCAGCAAATTTAGAAACGGACGCGTTTACTTGTTCGCTGCGCAGGGTTTGTTCATCAATCGGCGCGCCGCCGATGGTAAGTTGCGCAGAGTTGCCGACGATTTTAGTACCCAAAGTAAAATCTGCTAAGCGCTCTTCAAGACGCGCAGTTTCGTCGGCAGAGATTCCTGCTTTCAATAGTGCTGCAGTTAAGCTGCGGTAGTGTGCGCCGGTATCGACGTGTAAAAGGCCGAGGCGTGAAGCGATGGCTTTAGAGGTGCTTGATTTTCCAGATGCTGCGCCTCCATCGACTGCAATTGAGATAAAGTTGGAACGAAGAGCCTCTAGCGCCTCGAAGAAAAGCGGGAAAGTTTTTCCTGTGCACGCCGGGTCCTCGATTTTGATCCATGAGCGGCCATCACCGAATAAATCATAAGAACCCAAGATTCCGAAACTCATCGCGACGCGGTGATCTTCATAGGTATGAATTGAAACGGGACCATTTTCAGCGGACTTACGAAGTGCGTCGCGTGCGGGATAAATTGTGAACGAAGCCAACGTTGCATCTGCTTTAAGCTTGGAGGCGGAAGGCTCAACGCGAACACCGAGTCGTTCGAGTTCGGTTGCGACTGCCAGCAAGCGGTCGGTCTCTTGCTTGCGCGTGTGTGCGATATTTTTAATTTCCGTCGGCGACGACGCTAAGGGCGCTAAAGTTGCTAGTGTTAAAAACGTGTCGGAGAATTTATTAAAATCAAATGAGCCACCTTTAATGGTCGGCCAAGTTTTCACTACCATTGCAGCGGCTTCCGGAATTAAATCCGCACCACAAGCAGCTGCAACGTCCGCAAAGGCGGTGTCACCTTGAAGCGCACCCTTTACATATCCTTGTAGGCGAACGCACGCACCCGATCCCGTGACAGCGGGTAGGGCGATGAAATAACTGGCGGCCGTGGCATCTGGCTCAATTTCGTAGACGCCAGGCGTGTGGTAAGCCCCCGGTTGATTGCACTTCCAGCTTCCGTTGGCGTCACGTTGGAGCGGTCGACCAAACTGAGCACACATTTTTTCAGTCATCTCAACAAACGGCTCTGAAACTGTTGAGCCACGCATTTTGACTGAACCACCCGGGCAAAGTGGCAGCACCATTAAAAGCGCCGACAATAATTGAGAGCTCGCTGAAGCATCGACTTCGAGATTTTTTAATTCCCCGGTGGTTTTTAAGATGAATGGAAAAGCACGCGCAGGCTTTCCGTCGGCCGTGATTGCTTTATGTCCTGATGATTCGAGCGCTTCAAGCAGTCCGCCCATTGGACGTGCCCGCATTGCCGTATCTCCGTCGAGCGAGTATGAACCATTGGGTGCGAGCGTTAAGAAGGCGGTGAGAAAGCGAGCGGCGGTACCCGCATTTCCAACGTGAATCTCCGCGGATGACGCAGGAATTTTTCCTGCTTCACCTTTAATCCGGATCGTGCGGGCCGCAGGATCATCCTTGATTAAAAAACCAAGTGAACGAAGCGCCTTAATTAAAATTAAAGTATCGCGGCTGAAAAGTGCGCCCGTGAACAGAGTTTCGCCGTCGGCCAGGGCGGCTAAAATAAGTGCACGATTGGTGATGCTCTTGGAGCCAGGTACCTGAGCGAGACCTACTGCAGGCGACCGAAAGGGTTTAATCAAAAGATAGTCGTTCATCGCGAGGAGTCTAGAGACTGACGGGCAATGCGCGCGGCCTTAAGAAGTGCGGCGACTTTCTCTTTGTTGCCCGACTGAATGGCCTCGCGGAGCTCAACCAGGTTTTTCTCAACCGCATTTAATCCCGCAACAACATGACTGGAGTTGGCGAGCAAGATGCTTACCCAAAGATTTTCTTCACCGGCCGCGATACGCGTGGCATCGCGAAGACCTGTGCCGGCTGCAGTGATGGTGAATTCTGGTGATTGGGCCACGGCCAACATGAGTGCAGCAGCGCTTGCGTGCGGCACGTGACTGGTAATGGCAACAATTGCGTCATGTTGTTTTGCGCTGCACTCACTTGTTACAGCACCAAGGGTTTTCCAAAAATCACGCAGGCGAGAAACGCCAGCAGCACTTTCTTTTCCCGCGGCCGTGATGAAGCAAACTTTGCCGTCAAAGAGATTGGACTTGGCCTGTGTGATGCCTGCTTTTTCGGATCCAGCCATTGGGTGTGAGCCAATAAAAGTTACGGTGTTAGGCAAAACCGATGCATCATTAAGAACCGACTCTTTAACACTCCCGACGTCGGTTACCAGCGCACCTGCTTTTAATCCAGGTGTGATGGCGATGAGAGTTTCTTTGATTCTATCCACAGGCGTTGCGATCACCACGAGGTCTGCACCTTGAACGGCAGCAATGGCGGACTCAAAGACCTCAACGCCCGCGAAGGTCTTTAGGTGCTCGCGGGATTGTTTCGAGTGAGACCATCCTGCAAATGAAAGACCCGCTTTTCGTTTGGACGCAGCCAAAAGAACCGAGCCTCCGATGAGGCCGGTACCAATGACGGCGATGCGGTTAAATTGAGACATTGCTTAAATAGAGCGGTCTATGGTTGATGGTTCCCCTCGGGAAACTATTAAAGTATTAAATCACCAAGCGATAAAATAGAGTCAACCGCCAGTCATGTCACAACCCCCCTTACCATCCGATATGCGCTTTGAGCAAGGAACGGGCCAGCGTATCCCACGGCGATTAAGGTCTAAGCCCGAGGAGCCGATTGTACAACGCACGCGACTGGTGAACTGGCTGATAGCAATGGGTTTTTTGGCATTAATTTCGGGCCTTACCGTTTTGTACGTAAGGGAGCGTCAGCGTACCTTGAAATCGGCCACCACAAAGACGGGCATTAATAAGACAGGCGCCTTAAGAGAAATATCCAAAACCAAAGAAGCTGCTTTTGAAGAGATAAAATTAAACAAAGCAGAGATTACACTCACCGACATCGAACTGTTTGATGATGCAGTTAAGGCGCTCGAACAATACATCGACGCAGAACCTGGCGATATCGAACAAGTCCGACGCTTGGAGGAATTGCGCCGACGCCAACACGTTATCCATGCTGAACGACTGCGCGCCATTTCCAAAAAAGCGGAAGCATCCGCGCGGCAGGAAGATGCCGTGGAGGCGGGAGTGGCCCAGCGTGAATTAATTATAGCCCTCGAGGCCGAAAAAGAGATAGATCAGAAATGGTATTTTTCCGGCATGGTGGATAAGGGAAAAATTACCCAACTCGATACTCGCATTCGGAGGCTTGAGGCTGAACCCATTTGGAAAAAGACCCGAGCACTTGAAGCTCAAGCCGAAGCCTTTTTCAAAAAGCAACAGTTAGCTGAGGCGGAAGACTGCTTGAAGGAATCGATTCGATTGGAGGTAGATTTTACTGAGAAGTATAGAGACGTCCTAAATACTGAGTTTAACCGCATCGATAAACTTACGGCTCGTCTCGAAACCATCCGCTCTTCGCCGCTTCAACTTGTATTAGAAACAACACAGAAACAGGCCAATGAAGCAGAGGCCCTTAATGATTGGTCCAAAGCTGCTAATCTATGGGAAGATTCTCTGCGACAAATACCAAAAATCATTAATCAATATCCTTTGAGCGCTTATGCCGATCGTAAGAAGGAAACAGAATTAGTCAGACGACGTAACCTTGCGCGCTCTCATCCTGAGGGTGAGGGGATTCGTGCGGAGGCGGTAGAAATGCGGCAGCTCTTACAAAGAGGTCAGATTGATTCTGCACTATCGAAAGCCCGTTCGCTACAGACGCGGATGGTTAAAATAGAAATGAATAATCCTGGCGCCTTCTCGCAGGACGCGCCCTTAGTGCAAGAGGTGGAGTATATCACAAAACACGAAGGCAGCATGAGAGTGTTGCTCTCACTGCTTGATCGCCTGGTCTTACCTATTCCTGGTGAACCCAATAAGCGGATGTTGAAGCACGAGGTCGCACAATCACTCTACTCATTGGTTGTTGGAAAAAATCCCAGTGCCGTTGTTCGTGGAACCGCCCCCGCAGAGTCTGTTTCATACGACGATGCGGTGCAATTCTGCCGACAAATTTCATGGCTAACCGGACGAAGCGTGCGACTCCCGCGACTCGCAGAGATCCAGCTCGCAGCTGGCAACTTATCGGCATTGCCCGCAAGGGCACAGGCATGGACGTTTGATTCCACCGATGGTCTCACCGTGATGGACGTGGCGACCAGCCAGCCCAACTCTATCGGCTTTTATGATATTCTAGGGAATGTAGAGGAATGGGTTGAGTCTGCTGCCAACACAAGTGTTGCAACCGTTGTGGGGGGTAATGTTAATTGGGTACCTACAACTGGCCTACCCCAGCGCCAGATTCAGAAAAAAGAACGTAGCCGCACCCTCGGCTTCCGTTTCATTATCGAATAAAACTCACACATGAGTCCGTTAACTAACCCACCGCCCGCCAAACAGCTCAGCAGGTATGTAATCTTTTTCCTAATCTACGGGCTGCTGACCACCGCGAGCCTAATGCTTAGTTACGTTATCCGTTTTATCGGTAATGGAGATATACCGCTACCAAGCCTCAGTACCATCGCAGGATTTATCGTCATTAAGTTAGGCCTCCTGTGGTTCTGGGGTCAATTCCGAGGGGTCATTTACTATTTTAGATTTTATGAAGCGCAAGGGATGTTACTCGCACTCGCTTCAGCAACGCTCACGATTTATATTATCGATATAGATCTGCCGCGCGAATTCACTTTCGCCATTTTTGATGTTCCTCGCAGTATATTACTCGCAGATTTTAATTTAAGCGTCCTGCTCTTCGTGGGTCTGAGGGTAATTATCCGCACGGTTCGCGAAAAATTGAAAGCACCGGTTCTGAAAAATAATGCTACGCAAAAGAAAATTGCAATTTACGGTGCAGGTAAAGTAGGCGAGCAGCTTATTACAGATTTATTATCACGCAGAGTTCATGGTTTAAAACCCGTGTGCATTTTGGACGACGCCGAGATTAAGCACGGACTCGAAGTGCATGGTTTAACTATTATCGGCGGCGAAAAATTAATTCCAAAGCTTGCCCGCCAATACGGCGTCACAGAAATTATTTTAGCTCTGCCATCGCAGGCAGTGCGTCGCGTGAGGGAAATCAGCACTATTGCCATAGAAAGTGGTCTGACTGTTCTGGTTTTACCATCGAGTGCAGACCTGGCTACTGGTCGCGTTCGCGCAAATGATTTACGGGCGGTTTCCGTTGAAGATTTATTAGGACGCGAGCCCGCGAAATTAGACGATAGCGCCATCGGAGAATTAATCCACAGCCGCACCGTTCTCATCACTGGCGCCGGCGGAAGTATCGGCCAGGAAATTTGTCGCCAAGTGGCGCGTCGCCAACCCCAGCGACTGATTATTTTAGATCAGTGCGAAGTTTTGCTTTATCAGACTGAGCAGGAATTAATTGCCGCTGGAGCTGGTGCACTGATTACGCCTATTATCGCAGACGTTACGGATCGCACCCGGATGGAAGGCGTGTTCTCTAGATTTAAACCGGATCTCGTTTTACACGCCGCAGCGCACAAGCACGTGCCAATGATGGAGTCACAACCGAGCGAAGCGCTCAAAAATAATACACTGGGCACGGCTTTAGTCGCAGAGCTTGCCTCGCAATATAAGGTTAAGGAATTCGTTTTAGTTTCTACAGATAAGGCGATTAATCCAACCAACGTAATGGGTGCGTCCAAGCGTTTGGCGGAGATAATTGTCCAGTCACAACAAACGCGCCCAGGGAACTTAACACGCTTCATCGCGGTTCGCTTTGGTAATGTTTTGGGATCATCGGGATCGGTAATCCCAATGTTTAAGAAACAAATTTTAGCCGGAGGCCCTGTAACCGTGACGCACCCCGACGTGCAGCGTTACTTCATGACTATCCCGGAGGCGGTGGGCTTGGTTCTGCAAAGCGCTACTCAGGGTCGCGGCGGAGATATTCTTGTTTTAGAAATGGGCAAACCCATGAAGATTGTCGACCTCGCACGTCAGCTCATCGAGTTGAGCGGTTTGCGTCCCGATATTGATATCGAAATTAAAATCACGGGCTTACGCCCGGGAGAAAAGATGATTGAAGAATTGCAGCACCAGGGAGAGCAGTACCACAAAACAACCCACGATCGTATTTTCCGTTTCGTCGGACCGCCCTTGCCTTACGAGCGATTGGCTGAATTTCTTGAAGCTGTGCGCGAACTGATTCCCCAAGAAAAAGAGCGGTGCAAACAAGGGATTAAGCTATTGGTGCCAGAATACGTCCCTTATCTAGACTAGTTTCTGTGCTTCGGGCTTCACAGAAGGGCAACCGCCGTTCATGTTAGGCCTATGGCGAAAAAACAAAAATCCAGCGTTTCGGTGGGCATCATTATGGGCTCACAATCTGACTGGGAAACTATGGTGCACGCAGCCGACACATTAAAGGCGCTCGGCGTTCCATTTGAAGCCGAGGTCGTAAGCGCACACCGAACACCTCTTAAATTAAAAGATTATGCACTGAGTGCTCAGTCGCGCGGACTAAAGGTAATCATTGCGGGCGCTGGTGGTGCCGCGCATTTGCCAGGAATGGCTGCAGCCATGACGCTCTTGCCTGTCATGGGCGTACCCGTGCAATCGAAGACGCTCGACGGCATTGATTCCCTTTTATCAATCGTGCAAATGCCCGCAGGCATACCTGTCCACACTTTCGCCATCGGACGTGCGGGTGCGATCAACGCCGCATTAGCGGCTGCGGCGGTTTTGGGGCTGAGTGATAAAAAGATAGCGGCACAACTCGCAAAATTTAGAACCAAACAAACGCAGGCGGTTTTAAAAAACCCACGCCCAAGTTTTAAAAAGAAAAAATAATTCATGTCCGCACCATTGCTACCGGGAGGAACAATTGGAATTTTAGGCGGAGGACAGCTGGGCCGTATGTCTGCCATCGCGGCCCGTCGCATGGGTTATAAAGTTAAAACCTTTGATCCATCGAGTAGCGCATGTGCAGCAATGGTGGCCGATAGTCATACAACTGCGGCATGGAACGATATCGAGGCGTTGCGCCGATTTGCCGAGGGCTGCGAGCGCGTGACACTGGAGTTCGAAAATATTCCACCAGCCACCGTATCGCAAATCAACGAATGGGTGCCGTGCCATCCTTCGGCTGAGGTTCTGGCGATTTGCCAAAATCGTCGCCGCGAAAAAGAATTTTTAAAAGCCCAAGGCATACCTTGTGCTCATTTCGTAGTAGTATCATCGCACGACGAATTAAGCGCCGCAGTGAAGAAGATTGGCGTGCCGTGTGTGTTGAAGACGGCCGACTTCGGTTATGACGGCAAGGGACAGGTAAAAATTTCTAACACCGATACAAACCTTGAGGACGTATGGGAAAAAATCGGCGACGGAGTAGGCGTGCTTGAGGCATGGGTGCCTTTCCAATTAGAAATTTCAGTGATTGTTGCGCGCACCGAAGACGGACGCACCGCGGTGTATGATCCCGCCGAAAACATTCACCGTAACCACATTTTACACCTTTCACTTTCACCCGCGCGCATCAGCGATGCTACCCGTCGTGAGGCACAAACCCTTGCCCTTCAAATCGCCGAAAAGATTAAACTCGTCGGCATTATGGCAGTAGAAATGTTTGTACAAGATGGACGAATCATCGTGAATGAATTGGCACCGCGCCCGCACAACAGCGGACACCAAACTTTCGACGCGAATCAAACGAGTCAGTTTGAGCAGCATGTGAGAGCCGTTTGTGGACTTCCATTGGGTGGCACAGAAATGCTTAAGCCATCCGTTATGCTTAACCTCTTGGGCGACTTATGGCGCAATGGGCAAACCCCCGACTGGTCGAAGGTGCTTAAAGAGCCTGCCGCAAAACTTCATTTGTACGATAAAGGACAAGCTGCACCAGGCCGCAAGATGGGCCACATTACGGTCACTGCAGACTCCCTTGAAGCGGCGCTTCAAAAAGCTGAAGCATTATTTGCCGCACTTACAAAGTAATTAGTCGAGCAGCTCAGGACGACGAACAAAGAGCAGGGAAGGAATTTGTCCTAAAGCACTGAAAAGAAGAATAGCCTGAAAGACGGGGAGTCGCGCTTTCGTTTTAGCAGCCGAGGCGATGTAGTTTTTAGCCATCACTTCCGAGATCATCGCAAAAGCGAATATCACTGAAGCGACGCAAAGTAGCCCAAAGTATTTTTTCCAAGTCGAGTCTGAGCGAATTTTTTCCCACGGACTTGCGATCAGCGCTCCATAAAAAATAAAGAACCAACACTCCACTTGAAGTGCTAGCGGAAAGGTTACATCGGTTGGCTTCCAGCGCGGCGCCAAATGCATGAAGCCGAGATTGAGGCCTTCATTTAATTCTAAAATCGCTAAGAAAACTATAACGGACGCAAAAAGGTAACTGGCCCAGCGGGCATAACGGATTCCGCGAAGTGTGGACGAATGCATAAGGCGGAGCGAATACGGTTAACTATTGATAGCAAGCCCAGCCCAATGTTTACGGGCGAAACAATGCTACGTCGCTCCACTCGCCCATGACGCGTCCATCAGCCCTCGCGGAGCCCCATGCGGCGATACACTTAGCTTCAAAGTGTGCCTGCACAGCAGTTTGTTCCTTTGCTAATATTCCACTCAAGGCCAGCACGCCGCCTGGACTAACGGCAGCAATTAAATCGTCGGCATAAATGCACAATACGTCGCTGATGATGTTAGCGAGTACGAGATCTGCGGGCCCCGTTAATTTAAATCCTTCTTCAAGACCAGCGTGGTAAAAAGAAACTTTATTTTCTGCGATACCATTGTCGGCACGATTTGCTAAACTGACCCGCACCGATTCAGGGTCACGATCAAAGCCATTTACTTTGCCGCAACCAAGTTGCACCGCGGAGAGCGCCAAGATTCCCGAACCGCAACCTGCATCGATAACAGAAGTTTTTTCAGCAGCATGACTTTCTAAGAAATCCATTAAGCGAATTGCGCAGAGTCGAGTAGTCGGGTGATCGCCCGTTCCAAAAGCGAGCCCCGCATCAAACCAAATGACGGCAGCGTCGGCTGGCACCGAATGCTTTCCTCGCATCCATGCGGGCACCCAATGCAAGCGACCCTGATTCCAGGGCTTCAAATGTTCCTTATAAGCTTCTTTCCAGTCTTTGTCCTCGAGTGTGTTCGACTCGTATTGTTCCGGAAGTTTTTTGAACGCCTTGCGCAGTCCAGCCCAGGCCGCATCGGCATCAGGTTTCGTTTCGAAGTAACCCATCACAAAATGTGGCTTACCTGGACCTTCGTGAAAGAGCATCCACGACGAACGCGTTAGTTCACAGAAGTAATCCTCCATGGGCTGCACGAGGTCTTCGTGAATGGGGCAGCGAAGTTCAATCATCGACCAGAAAATTTCTCGGCTAGCTCGGCGATTACCTTTGGTAGCAAGGCATGCTCAGCTTGATGAATTTTTTTCGCGAACGTTTCTTGCGTGTCGGACGCTTCGCGTACGACGCGCGATTGCCCTAAGTGTTTTCCGCCGTCTACTTCCGCCGTCACCCAGTGTACCGTGCAGCCTCCCTCGGGAGCGTTTGCTCGCCAGGTCTGTCCAATGCCATCCAGTCCAGGAAACGCCGGCAACAAAGTAGGGTGTAGGTTGATGATTCGATTCGCAAAGCGTTCTAAGAGCGGGGCTTTTACGACGCGCATGAAGCCGGCAAGGACGACCAGGTCTACTTTGTGCTCCGATAAAGTATCAGCCCAAAACGCTTCCTGCTCTGGGGAGAATTTAGTCTTAAAGGGGCCAGGGTCTAAAAAGAAGGCAGGTACGCCGAACTTAGGCCCCAGTTGCAGCATTGGTGCGGTTGGGATGTCACAGTAGATTCCGACAATTTTGGCTTTGCCGAGCCGTCCCTCCGCTTGCGCACACAGAACTGCCTCGGCATTCGAGCCGCGACCTGATCCTAAAAGTGCAACGCGCATGGATTAAGGTGCGACAGATGGCGCCGCTCGGCAAATCGATTTTACTATTCTTATAATAAATCGAAAACAAATTTGAACCTTCTCGTTTTAGACGAAAGATAGAGAGATATTTAGAACATGGACCGTCGCGATTTTTTCCGCCTCACCGCACTTGCCACTCTTGGCGTAACTTTAATTCCTGGCTGTACCTCGGGTACTGGAGGAGGCGCAAGTTCTTCAGGCGGCACAGCCTCATTGCCAGGCGAAAAAGATTTTACCGGCAATAAGGTTATGCTCGGCATCGATGCATTAGCTGCCGACGGTTTTGCGCCGCTCAAAGGAATGCGCTGCGGATTGGTAACGCACAAAGCCGGAGTTAATGGTGCCGGTGTTCGCACGGTTGATATTTTAGCCAGCACACCAGGTGTTAAGCTCACCAAATTATTTGGTCCCGAACACGGCATCGATGGCAACGCCGCCGCTGAAGTTGTAGTTAAGAATGCTCGCGATGCTCGAACGGGTCTACCGATTTATTCTTTGTACGGCGCAACGCGACGTCCAACACCTGCGATGCTCGCCGATCTCGATGTCATCGTCATCGACTTCCAAGACATCGGATCTCGCTCCTACACGTACATCAGTTGCATGCGATACGTCATCGAAGCATGCTTCTCTCTCGAGCGCCCGATTAAGGTCATCGTACTCGATCGACCTAACCCACTCGGCGGAGAAAAAGTAGATGGACCATTTATTGATCGGGCCCGCCGCAGTTATGTGGGTGCGTATGAAATGCCCTATGTGCACGGACTCACTATCGGCGAAATCGCACGCTGGGCTGCTGCAACGCCCGGAGTTTTAGAAGTCTCCGAAGCTCAACGCCAACGCGGCAAACTAGAAGTTATTAGTATGCGTGGCTGGCGACGCAGCATGACGTGGGATCGTACAGGCTTAACTTGGGTGCCCACCTCTCCCCGCGTTCCATCGCCTCAAGCAACGCTTGGCTACGCAATGGTGGGCTTAGGCTGTATCATCGGTGATTTTAGCCACAGCTTTGGGAATCAGATGCATTTTCGTTTCCTTAAATATAGTCGCAAGCGCTCGGCCGATTTAATCAGCACGCTCGGCAACACGGTCCCTGGATTACAATTGAAGCCGATGGTGATGCAAGATGGCACGCAGGGGGTTTACACAGAGGTGAGTGATTGGAATAAATTAAAGCCTTCAGCGCTTTCACTTTATATGATGCGTCAATGTTGTGCTTGGAGCGCGACCAATCCTTTTGCTAAGGCCACCAACACCGAGCGCGATTTATTTATTAAGCACGTCGGCAGCGAAGCACTTTTTGATGAATTAAAAACCAAGGGAGCCGCAATCGATGTTGGCGGGTGGCTTGCAAAGTGGGACGCGCAATCTGCGGCGTTCCGCACTCGCACGGCACCATTCCGACTCTACTCTTAATTAGTAGGCGCGACCTTCGCGCTTTTCCCAGTAGTTAATATAAGCCTGATTGAGGACGCCATAACCACCAGGCGTTGGATAATCACCGGTGAAGTACCAGTCGCCCAAGCTTTGCGGGCAGGCTTTGTGCAACGACTCAATCTTTTGGAAGACAATCACCAGCTCGCCCTTCCAGGTGGATTTATGAGGGTAAACTAATTCAGCCGCTTTGGCCGCAATTTCTTCGTCGGTGAAAGAATCGTAAATGCGCTTCACATGATTCTTCATTAAGTTCGCAGGGCCTTTGGCTTGTGCTAAACAATCTTCGTAAACATCGCGCAGTAGATCATTCATGCCGCGCTCTTTACAAAGTGCGACTGCCGCTTGGAAGGCGATGAACTTACCCATTTCCGACATATCAATGCCATAGCAGTCGGGGTAGCGAATTTGTGGAGCCGTAGAGGCGATGACGATTCGCTTAGGATTAGGACGAGCAAGGATTCGGAGAATCGATTGACGTAACGTAGTGCCGCGAACGATTGAATCGTCGACGCAAACTAAAGTATCACCTTCGCGAACAGTGCCGTAAGAAATATCGTACACGTGTGATGCCATTTGCACGCGATTCTTTTCCTGCGAAATAAAAGTACGAAGCTTGACGTCTTTATGTGCGACTTTCTCGCCGCGCGGCCACCCGCCGAGGACTAGCCGATCGATTGCGGCTTCATCGAGTTTTCCGGCACGAAGCGCTTCGGCTAATTTATTGCGCACCTGAACGCGACGGCGACGGCGGAGCTCTTCCATTAAGCCGTACCAGGCAATTTCAGCAGTGTTAGGAATATAGGAGAAGACGGCGCGGTCATGGTCTTCTTTTATTAATTCTAAAACATCATTCGCGAGGGCCGCGCCCAGTGCCTTTCGCTCGGCGTAAATTTCAGGATCATTGCCGCGCGAGAAATAAATTCGTTCGAATGAACAGTGAAGTTTTTTCCCAGGCGTATGAATAGGCTCAAGCACATGACGTCCGTCGGCCTTGATAATTAAGGCAGTTCCTGGAGGAACCTCTTTCACGTCATCTTGGTTGACCCCAACAATCGTCATTAAAGCTACGCGCTCTGAGGCGACGGCAATTAAGTCGTCGGTCTTCACGTACCATGCAGGACGAATTCCATTAGGATCGCGCACCACAAACGCGTCACCGTTGCCGACGAGCCCAGCAATTGCGTAACCACCATCCCAATTCTTTGCGGCCTTGCGTAATACATTTCCAACATCGAGGTGCTTAGAAATTTCTTTTTGTACTCCAGCGCCTTCGAGTCCTTGGTCGCGAAACGCCTTAAATAAGCGATCGTGTTCTTCATCGAGCCAGAAGCCGATTTCTTCGAGGATGGATTGAGTATCGGTCGAATAGATAACGTGAGCACCGCGTTCAGTTAGCGAAGCATTAAGCGCTGGCGTGTTGGTGAGATTGAAATTGCCTGCGACAAGCAGATTGCGAGTAGGCCAAATGGATTTACGTGCGTAGGGGTGGCAGGAAACGGAATCGAAATTACCCGAGGTTCCGTAGCGCAGGTGACCGAGTAAGAGTTCGCCGCCGAAATCGAAGTAGCGCTTAACGGTTTCAGGAAACTCTGGGACGATGGTCGCTTCGCGTACCATGTCGGAGTAGGCTTTGATCTGACGGGTGAAAATTTGGGTCAGGCCCTGGGCGCCAATCTCGCGATCGCGGAATAAAAACGCTTCACCATTTTCGGCGCCGATCTTCACGCTTCCAATGCCGGCACCATCTTGTCCGCGATTGTGCTGTTTCTCCATCAAGAGGAACAGTTGGTTAAAGCCGTGTAAGGCCGTGCCATACTTTTCCTGATACCACTTGAGGTCCTTAGTCAGTCGGACCAGGGCAATGCCACATTCGTGCCTTAAGGAGTCGCTCATCGCAGGCTTCCGAGTTTGCCTGCTTAGCGCGCTTCCTGTCCAGCGCTTACTCTTTTAAGTGCGCAAGATTTTGTCCAAACGGGCTAAACTTTCCGCAATTAGCCCAGCCATCGTTGAATGCTTGCGAAACGCTGGGTCCTTATGATACTCGGCTAAACCCTCCGCCAGTTCGCGGGCCTTCTCGGGGGTTGATAATAAATTAGACTCCATCGCTTGGAGTAAGTCGCGCACGCGATCAGGGGCGGCTAGTAAGCGTCGGTGTATGAGTGACCGCTCTTCACGTCGGTACTGCGCCGCCGAATCCGCGTTGATGTGTTGGCGACAGAGTTCAGTGAACGGCTGATTTTCTTTAAAGGAACCGGGTAAATAAAAGCGAATACGGCCGTCGTAAGATTGTTGGTCAAAGTCCATGGCACGAACTCGGATTGCTGTGGCATCGAAGTCGGGCGTCACGGCGACCACAAAATTATACGCCCGCATGTCACCCAGTAGGCGGACCAAGCAGCGTTCCTCAAATTTTATAAGTTCTTTTGCCAGGCGAACGGGGTGATGTCCGTCCGCGGCGAGCCATTTTTCTGCAAAGACATCGCCCGGAATGCCGGTGACGTGTTCTTCCACCAGCGATTCGCCGCCTGTAAGATAGTGAATCCGATTCGGAGAGAGCAGGTGCTCAAGCTCGAGTCCACAAACCCGCGAAGCATCGCCCTTCTTGATATAGAAGTAATCATGATTCTCGTTGGTCGCGTTGACGATGCGGATGCGGAATGGCTGAGAGTTGCCGAACGAGCAGAAATCAACGCGGTCAACGTAGACGTGACGAAACACGCGCATGCCGCCTTCGCCGCGCAATAGCGCATAAATCTCCAGCAAGCCCTGCGAGAGTTTGGCCATTACGTCGGGAGGATAGGTGACGGTTTCCCACAGCGTATCTTTACCGCGATCCAATAACGGTATCGCTTCGGAGTAAGCGCTTAAATCTGCGTAAGTAACAGGAAGGGCGACCTCTCGACCTTCACGCGCTAAGTATTCGCGCAAATTTTCACCGATAGCAAAAGTAGGCTTACGATTGGTACGTTTAAATTCCCCCGTAAAGCCTGCGTCATCCATCGTTCAATCAAGATTGGGACGTTGGCTCGACTCTTCAATGGTCATCTTCAGGGGCGCGCCTGGATGACATTCAGCGCGGTAAGCAATGAAGCCACGGCGGTGTTGATCATAAATAGGCCAGATGAGAGTCGCATCGGTTTCAGGAATTTGAATGCCATTAATTTCTTCGCGCGAAAAGAATTTGAAATGGCCTTCATCAATTGTGGTCGGAATTTTATGAAGAGGCTTCCGGCAATCGAAAAGGAACATCAGCCAGTGAGCCTGACCCTCGTAGCCTTTTTCTGAAATCATTCCAAAAAGGTGAAGGTCGGAAGTAGTAATGGTATGATTGGTTTCTTCGGCAACTTCACGCACGGCGCATTCGAAGGGCGATTCGCCCTCGCTGGTTTCTAATTTTCCGCCGACGGGACTCCAGCATCCTTGGTTTGGAGCTTTGGTGCGCTGGATGAGTAGCAACTTTCCTGCATCGTCATGGATAAATACCAGGACGCTGATCTTAAATGGGAGGGCGGGGGCCGCGGACATAAATCCACCTTGTAAGAGAATGTGTCAGGCTCAACCTTGGATTAATCAAAGTACCTATGCCTGAATTAGCCGAAGTTGAATATTTCCGCCGTCAATGGAACGCAGGTATTGGTAAGAAAGTAGTGGGAGTAAGCTGGCATAAGACTGCGCGAGTGAATCGTGGATTAAATACGGTGAAGATTAGCCGACTCCTCAAGGGCGCGACGTTCTACTCATCGCACGCTGCCGCCAAGCAAATGGCGTTCCGCTTTAGCAACGGCATATGGATTGGTCTGCACCTAGGTATGACGGGTCGACTCGAGTGCGGTGACGAACAGCGTGCGCCCACGCCCTATGATCATTTCGTTATCAAAATGTCCGGCGGAAAGAATTTATTCTTTGTCGACCCTCGCCAATTTGGACGCGTACTATTCTACCAAGGCGACGGCGTACCTGATTGGTGGGCAAAAATTGCGCCGCCAATTCTCTCTAAGGCTTTTAATGCCGAAGTGGTCGCCGCATTTCTCGAGCGCCGTTCGCGTGCACCGATTAAAGCCGTGCTCCTCATGCAAGAGCGTTTTCCTGGCATAGGTAATTGGATGGCCGATGAAGTTTTATGGCGTGCAGGTTTTCATCCTTCAGCGAAGGCAGGAAATTTCGGACCCGTTGCTATTAAGAAACTAACCGCGACCCTGAAGAAAGTTTGTACGGACGCGATGCGCGTCATCGGCAAGGATTGGTCCGACCCTCCGCGCACTTGGCTGTTTAATCATCGCTGGAGTGACGGCGGAAAGTGCCCACACTCTAAACAGCATTTAAAGCGCACGGAGATTGGCGGCCGGACAACATGCTGGTCTCCGGCAAAACAGAAGCTTGGCGCGGAACGCCGTTGACCTTCTTCCGCGATAAGGAAATTTAATTTCATGCGCATCACCGGTGGCATTGCACGCGGCATTCAATTGCGCGTTCCCTCCAAGGGCGGCGTGCGACCCGCCACGGACTATATTCGCGAAGCCGTTTTCAGTTCATTGGCTGCATTTATTCCAAGTGCCACAGTGCTCGATCTTTTTGCGGGCACCGGTGCTTATGCGCTCGAGTCTTTGAGCCGTGGAGCAAAATCAGCTACATGCGTCGACCTTCGTGCGGGCAGTGAATTAGATGCGAACGCACAGGCTGTAGCGAAGTCGATGCAACTCCCGCAGCTACCACTTAAGATTATTACGGGCGATGCGACTAAGCCCGTAAAACTTGATGAAACATTTGATATTGTTTTCGCCGATCCGCCATGGGAATTGTGGGAAACGAAGGCTGCCGAGATTGCCCAGGCCGCTGTCGGTTACGCAAATTTAACTGCCGATGCGCGAGTTATTTTAGAAGCACCAGGCGGATTTGAAGTTCCAGTTCCTGAGGGTTGGAAACTCAAAAAAATTATTGGTAAAGGCAAAGGACAGCCTGCGGCATCGATTCTCGTGCGCGCCGCCGCTTAAGCTACGGAGCGAGTGGGCGATGTTTTTCCCAGGCCTTTAATTGCGAAAGCATAATCATGCTCCCAGCGAGCGCAGCACTCTCAACGCGCAGAATGCGGTCGCCCAAGTGACAGAGCACAAAATTATTTTTTAATAAGAGTGTTCGTTCAGCGGCCGACCATCCACGTTCGGGGCCAATCGCTAAAACGGCATACGTCGCAGTCGGCGCAGCGCCGCCGAGCGCTTGCGAAGCCTCGTATGGATCCAGCGCAATTCTCCAGCCGTTCGCTTTGATGTGAGTCAACGCTCCCTCTAAAGAATCATATCGGACGACTTCGGGGATCAAAGCCGAGCATGCTTGTTCGGCACCTTTAGTAACGTGCTCTCCCCATTCAGCGTCTTTCCAGAGTGAGCTGGTTGCGTAACCTGCGTCGCCTTTTTCAGTATCGAAGAAAATAATTTTATCCACCCCAACGCTCGCGAGGTCGTGCAAAACTTTTTTGGCAGTTTGCGGGCGAGGGAGTCCGACGATGACGGTGAGGGGAATTCTTTTTTGAACTCCATCTTCGAAAGTCACAGTGAAAGTGAGTTTAGGATGAGTCGCCGTGATGGTTGCGATTCCGCGTCGTGCATTTTTAATTCCGATATGAAATGTGGCGCCGACTTTTAAGCCGACCGTCGCGAGCAGGTGTACGGCGCGGGCATCGTCAAGTCCGAGGCCATCGGCTAGTTCTTTCTCGGTGAGCAAAACTAAGTTCACGGACGCATAATTTGTTTGGCTCATGCGAAGAAGCGAGAGGGAAGGGCGGCAAACGCTTGCACGCGGGGACACCTTCGGTATTTTCGCTCCATGGATTTATCGGACCATCGTAAGGAGTATGCGACGCACGGCCTCGACCGCGACGAGCTGCTGCCGTGTCCATTGGCCCAATTCAAAGTTTGGTTCGAGCAGGCGAAGTCGGCAGGCATCATCGAGCCCAACGCGATGGTCTTGAGCACCATCGACGACGCCGGAGCCCCCCACTCGCGCACCGTACTATTAAAGGCGGCGGAAGATCGCGGGCTCACCTTCTTCACTAACTACCACAGCCGTAAGGGCCTTCAGCTCGATCATGAGCCTCGGGCATCGCTGTTATTTCCTTGGTACGGGCTGGAGCGTCAGATTCACATAAGTGGCATAGTGACAAAGACTTCCGAAGAAGAGTCTATCGCTTATTTCGCTAAAAGACCCTACGGTAGCCAGCTGGGCGCCTTGGCCTCCGACCAGAGCGAAGTGATTGCTGATCGGAGCGTTCTCGAGGTGCGATTAGCAGAACTTAAGGCAAAATACCCCGAAGGTAAGGTCCCGAAGCCCCAAAACTGGGGTGGATACCGCTTAATTCCCGATACATATGAGTTTTGGCAGGGCAGGCTAAACCGCCTCCACGACCGCTTTTTATACACTTCGAGCGCAGGAAGTTGGGGCATAAAGAGGCTGAGTCCGTAGACGTTCCGGAGATTAGTATTCCTAATAGGAAAGGGGGAGTGGCCTAACTCGTGAAGTAGGGAATAGCGTAGGGTTGACCTATTTGCTCGGTTTCATTCACACCTACCTTCCCGCGTCTAATGCGCCTTCCACTTTTACTCTCCATTTTTGCCCCCGTCTTTGCCTTTGCGAACGAGGGAGGCGGCGTCAGCCAGAAAGCCGAAAACCTTTTTGAAATCGGCGGCTTCCCTGTGTCGAACTCTGTGCTGACGACTTGGATTATCGCCGTGCTCATTATCGTCGCCGTTCGTCTATTAGTAGGCACCCCAAAAATTATTCCTTCGAAGGGTCAGGCCCTCGTTGAAGACATGGCCTCGGGTTTGCGCAGCTCACTCGAGCCCATCGTCGGAAAGAACATGATCGGCAAAGTATTCCCTACGCTCTGCGGATTTTTTGTTTTCATTCTTCTGATGAACTGGAGCGGACTCCTCCCAGGAGTCGGCACACTGAAGTACAATGAAGGTGGCCATTGGATCGATGCGATTCGCCCTGCAACTTCGGACCTCAACACCACCCTCGCACTTTCCGTCGTCTCCTTCTTAGCCTGGACATACTTCGTGCTGCGTTACGCCGGCGTGAAAGTTTTAATCTTCGATTTGTTTGGCAATAAATCCGACCGTAAAGAAGTGGGTTGGCCGATGTGGATTATGCTCAGCTTTATTTTCCTGGGCGTCGGCGGCATCGAAGTCGTTTCCATTACTTTCCGACTCATCTCACTTTCGTTCCGTCTCTACGGTAACGTCTTCGGCGGAGAAAATCTAATCCACTCCTTAGGCGGCATCGCGCCTTACGTTGTCCCAGCACTGGCTGGCTTGCTCGAAGTACTGGTGGGCCTTATCCAAGCTTTCGTTTTCACCCTTCTCTCGGCCGTCTACATCGGCCTCATCTGTAACCACGAAGGCGGCCACGCCGACGACGAACACGCTCATTAATTTACTTTCAAGGCGTATGACTTGCTGGGAATCCCCCAAGCGGTGCGTTGAGAAAAAACCAAAAAATAAAACAACATGATCATCGCTGAAATCACTGGTTCACTCCCTGCCGCTATCGGCTGTTTCGCCGCCGCAATTGGCGTAGGATTAGTCGGAGCAAAGGCAGTAGAATCCGTAGGTCGCAATCCTGAGGCTTCAGGTAAGATCCTCGTCCAGTCCATTCTGGGCATGGCTCTCGCTGAAGCGGTCGCGTTCTACGCGATCTTCCTCACGAAGTAACCACAACGCGGCGAAGCTCCTTCGGGAGCACGCCGCTTCTCTTTCACAGCGCAGATTAATTTAAAATCAAATGTCTACACTCTCACTCTTACTCAACGCGGAGCCTGCTCACGCCGCTGCCGCCACCACCGAAGCCCACGCAGCTTCAGGCAACCCCGTCGACTCCATCATCAAACTCTTCGGCAGCTTCGGCGTCGATGGTCCACACCTTCTCGCCCAGTTAATCAATTTCAGCCTGCTCGCCTTCGTCCTTTATCGCTTCGCTATTAAGCCTGCGCTCGGACAACTCGAAGAGCGCATTCGCCAAGCCGAGCAATTGCAAAGCGATCGCGCATCGGCCGAACAAAAACTCGCTGACGCCCGTAAGCACGCCGAACAACTTTTAATCAAAGCTTCTGATGAAGCCGCGAAGTTGCTGAACGATGCCCGTAATTCCGCAAAGCAAACCGTCGAAGCTGCCAAGGCTGAAGCGGCCGCTGCACAAGCTGACATCGCACGCAAAGGTGCTGAAGCCATCGAAGCCGATCGTCGCAAGATGATGAATGAAGTTCGCGGTGAAGTTTCCCGGCTCGTGGTTGATACCGCCGCCAAAGTGCTCGAGCAAAATCTCGATGACGCACAGCGCGCTCGCCTGAACGAAGCCGCCACCAAGCAACTCGCCTCCCGATAATTTTTATGTCCGCTGCCTCCATCCGAGCTGAAGCTAAAAACCTTCTCGCACTCTCATTAGAGAGCGGAGTTGTTTCGGCTGAACGTGTCGGTGCAGTCTTGGCGGCATTAAGCAAGTCGCGCCCCGCACATACCTTGCGTCCATTGCTCCGTGCGTACTTAGCGAATGTTCGTCGTGAACTCGCACGCAGCGAAGCCCGCATTGAACATGCCGGCCCTCTCTCAACTTCTGAGTCCGATGCGATTGCTGCACATTTCACCAAAGCACTTGGTCGTAAGGTCAGCCCAGTACTTCGCCGTAACGATGCACTCATCGGCGGCTTCCGTGTGCGCGTCGGCGACGACGTCACCGATCTCACTGCCGCGCTGCGCTTAGCGAACCTCGCTAAATCCCTTTCCTAATTCATTAACCCAAAACTAAATTTATAAAACTATGAGTAACGTGATCGACCAAATTCAAAAAGCCATTGCAGGCTTAGACACCCGCGCTGGTAAATCCAACGTCGGAACAATTGTCACCCTCGCCGACGGCGTCGCCGCTATCGACGGCCTCTCAGGCGTCATGATGAACGAAATGATTGAGCTTCCAGGGGGCCTGCAAGGCGTCGCCCTCAATCTCGCCGAAGACACCGTGGGTTGCGTCGTCATGGGCGACATCTCCGGCCTCAAAGAAGGCATGGAAGCCAAGACCACTGGCCGCCTCCTTTCTGTTCCTGTTGGCAAAGGCCTGCTCGGTCGCGTCGTTGATGCGCTCGGCAATCCTGTCGACGGCAAAGGTCCCATTCAATCCACCGAACGCTACCCTGTAGAAAAAATTGCTCCTGGTATCACACCTCGCAAGTCGGTCGACCAACCAATGCAAACCGGCATCATGGCAGTTGACGCCATGATTCCAGTCGGTCGTGGTCAGCGCGAGTTGATCATCGGTGACCGCGCGACCGGTAAGACCACCATCGCCATCGATACAATCATCAACCAAGCCAACGCCAACCGCGTCGGTCTCGCTTCAGGTGATGCTAAGTTCCGCCCCGTTTACTCCATCTACGTTGCAATCGGACAAAAGAATTCATCGATCGCTCGTACGGTTGGCATTTTAGAAAAAGCTGGCGCGATGGAGTTCTGTTGCGTCGTTGCTGCTCCTGCTGCCGACAACGCTGCGAACCAACTCTTCGCTCCTTTCTCGGGTACGGCGATCGGCGAGTGGTTCATGGAAAACGGACAAGACGCACTCATCGTTTATGATGACCTTTCAAAGCACGCTGCCGCTTACCGCCAAATCTCACTCATCTTGAAGCGTCCTTCTGGTCGCGAAGCTTATCCTGGTGACGTCTTCTACTTGCACTCTCGCTTGCTCGAGCGCTCCGCACGTCTCAACGGCAAGGGCTCGCTCACCGCTTTGCCAATCATTGAAACACAAGCGGGTGACGTTTCGGCTTACATTCCAACCAATGTGATTTCGATCACTGACGGACAAATCTTCCTCCAAACCGATTTGTTCAATCAAGGTATCCGTCCTGCGGTTTCAGTTGGTCTCTCGGTTTCGCGCGTCGGTTCCGCCGCACAAATCAAAGCCTTTAAACAAGTCGCCGGTAAAGTTAAGGGCGAACTCGCTCAGTACCGCGAACTCGCAGCCTTCGCTCAATTCGGTTCCGACCTCGACGCACAAACCAAAGCCGTCCTCGATAAGGGCGACCGCTTCGTAGAACTCTTCAAGCAGCCCCCAACCGCTCCTAAGTCCGCTGAAATTCAGTGCGCACTCATCTGGGCGATGCAAAACGGATTCTTCAGCGACGTCGCTGTTAAGTCCGTCACCAAGGCTGCTTCCACTCTGCAAACACACCTCGAATCTCTCAAGCCTGCCGTTCTCTCGAAGATTCGCGCCGGCGAGAAGATTGATGACGCTGGTGCAGCTGAATTGAAGTCCGCTTGCGAAAGCTGGCGCCGCAGCTTCAAGGCCTAAGTCTAAAAACTCCCTCTAACTTCACCTTCGATGCCTAAAGGATTACGCGAGATTCGGAACCGAATTAAATCGGTGAAGAGCACCGCTCAAATCACACGAGCGATGCAGCTCGTGGCTTCTTCGAAGATGAAGCGCGCACAAGACTCCGCTCAAGGCAGTCGCGCGTACGCTGAGTTACTCGGTGAAATTCTCGATACCGCCGTCTCGAAGGTTTCCGAATTCTCGCACCCGCTTTTAACGAAGCGCACGGTTAAGACTCGCGGCATTCTATTAGTCACATCCGACAAAGGTCTTTGCGGACCTCTCAACGGAAACTTAATTCGCCAAGCCGCTGAAATCAAAGACGCTGTCTTTGTTTGCGTAGGTCGCAAAGGTGCCCAGGCGATTGCTCGCTCGGGCCGTAAGTTGCTCGCCGACTTCGTCGTTTCGGATCGCGCGAACTTCAGCGAGGTTCGCCCAGCTGCCGAATTCTTACTCAAGGCTTTTGCTGAAGGAACCGTCGACACAGTCGAAATTCTTTATCCGCACTTCAAGAACACCTTGGTGCAAATGCCACGCCTGCAGCAATTGCTACCTGCAAATAGCCTTGTCGCACAGGCTCGCGACTTACGCGAAAAACTCGGTCTCCCTGAAGCGAAAATTGAAGCCGACGAGCGCGAAATGATTTTCGAGCCTTCGGCCGCAGCGATTCTCAACGAGCTCCCTTCATTATTCTTCAAGCAAGCTGTGCACCAAGCGATCCTCGAAGCCAAAGCTTCCGAGCACAGTGCGCGCATGGTGGCGATGAAGGCCGCGACAGATAACGCCAAGAAACTCGCGGGCGCACTTTCTCTCGAATACAATAAGGCACGTCAGGCTGCGATCACCCAAGAAATCTTGGAAATCACTGCCGCTGCTTCCCAAAACTAATACCCTAATCTTTTTATAATATCATGAGCACCACTGGAACCATCACTCAAGTACTCGGCGCCGTCGTCGACGTACAATTCCCTGCCGACAAGGTACCTGAAATTTACAACGCGATTCAGATCGACTACAAAGTCGAGAACAAGCCCACGCGCCTCATCCTCGAAGTGCAGCAGCACTTAGGTGCAGGCCTCGTGCGCACTGTCGCAATGACCACCACCGAAGGTCTCGTGCGCGGCACCGCCGCTCTCGACACTGGCGCGCCTATCTCGGTGCCCGTCGGCAATGGCGTTCTCGGCCGCATCTTCAATGTCACCGGCGACCCCGTTGACGAACGCGGCCCAGTTAAGGCCGACAAGCGTTACCCTATTCACCGCCTTCCTCCTCCTCTCACCGAGCAATCCACCTCGGCTGAATTGCTCGGCACGGGCATCAAGGTTATCGATTTAATCTGTCCTTTCGTGAAGGGCGGTAAGGTCGGCGCCTTCGGTGGTGCTGGCGTAGGTAAGACCGTTGTGATCATGGAGCTCATCAATAACATCGCGATGAAGCAGGGCGGCTTCTCCGTCTTCGCAGGCGTCGGTGAGCGTTCCCGTGAAGGTAATGACCTTTACCACGAAATGTCCGAAGCGGGCGTTATCGACCAGAAGGATCTCTCGAAGTCCAAAGTGGCTCTCGTGTACGGTCAGATGAATGAGCCTCCCGGTGCTCGTATGCGCGTGGCTCTTTCCGCTCTCGCGATGGCTGAATATTTCCGCGACGAACAAAATCGCGACGTTCTTCTCTTCGTCGACAACATCTTCCGCTTCTCGCAAGCTGGCTCTGAAGTGTCCGCGCTTCTCGGTCGTTCACCTTCGGCCGTGGGTTACCAGCCAACGCTCGCTTCCGAAATGGGAAATCTCCAAGAGCGCATCACGTCGACCAAGAAGGGCTCAATCACTTCGTTCCAAGCCGTTTACGTTCCTGCGGACGACTTAACTGACCCAGCTCCTGCTAACACCTTCGCTCACTTAGACTCTACGGTCGTTCTCGAACGTCGTATCGCTGAGCTCGGTATTTATCCTGCAGTGGATCCTCTCGCTTCGACTTCTACCGCGCTCGCACCTGAAGTCGTCGGCGAAGAACACTTCCGCGTGGCTCGTGGCGTTCAAGGCCTCCTCCAGCGTTACAAAGACTTACAAGACATCATCGCAATTCTCGGTCTCGATGAACTTTCCCCTGACGACAAGCTCGTCGTCTTCCGTGCTCGTAAGGTGCAGAAGTTCCTCTCGCAGCCTTTCCACGTCGCTGAAGTCTTCACTGGCTCGCCTGGTAAATACGTTGCCTTGAAGGACACCATCAAGGGCTTCGACATGATCTTGAAGGGCGAACTCGACCACGTGAACGAGAACGACTTCTACATGAAGGGCGGCATCGACGAAGTGCTTGAAGCTTCGGCTAAAGCCAAGGCTCTCGCTAAGTAATCACACATGTCGCTCACCGTAGAAATCGTCACTCCCGATCGCCGCGCCTTCCAAGGTGCGGCCGATAGCGTGAACTTGCCTACGGCCATGGGTAGCATCGGCATTTTACCTGGTCACTTGCCTATCACGGCAATCATCGCCGCAGGAGAAATCACTGTTACGAATGCCGGCAAGGTGAGTCGCCTCGCGGTTGACCAAGGATTTGTGCGCGTGGTTTCAAACAAAGTTTCGGTCGTCACCGAAGCCGCCATCGACGAAGCGAAGATTGATTTAAAAGCTATCGAGCAAGCAGAAGATCGTGCACGCAAAGCCGTTGAGGCCGCTCGTACGCAAAAAGAAATCGACCCAGTTGAAGTTGCGAAGATTGAACAAATCCTTCGTTTCGCAGCGGTGCAGCGTATGGTGAAGGGACGCAGTTCGAGTGGCCTGAGCGAGTAATCGCTCGGTTGGTCGAAGGGGGCTTGCCCGCATCCGCACTAGCCGTAAGGTGGTGGCATGGACGCGGCGATTCGTGAATTACAAGAGCGACTGGCATTTATGCAGCGCCACATTGAGCAACAGGATCGCGTGATCTTGGAGCTCTCGCGCGAAGTGGCAGAGATTTCGAAACGATTAGCACGCGCAGAGGCCAAAGCACAGCAGGCCGGCGATAGCGAGGCAGGCCCGCCCGCTGATGAACGCCCGCCACACTGGTAAGCTTTGGGGGCGCTAGATTTGCTTGGCGAATCGCCACCACTCTTACATAACACACGCAGGATGCCGAACCCCTTCCTCCAGCCGAAGATTGTAGAAAAGCCCTGGGGTCGCGAAATCTGGTTTGCTGATCAAGCCGCCTATGCTGGCAAAATTCTAGAAGTTAAAAAAGGAATGCGACTCAGTTTGCAGTACCATGAACGCAAAACAGAAACCCTGTATTTAATGTCGGGCAAAATGAAGTTGGTCTTCCATGAGATGGCTCCTGGTGAAGTACATGCTGCGGTGAAAATGACCGCGAGTGATGAATTTATTTGGGAAACAGGTAAGACCGTACACATCCCTGTACGCACGATTCACCGTTTTGAAGCGATTGAAGACAGCATTTTATTGGAAAGCTCGACGCCAGATTTGACCGATATTGTCCGACTGCAGGATGATTTTTCGCGGCCCGCCCGCGGTTAATTCCATGCGCAAAGTTTTAGCTTTTGATTTAGGTGGCACCAAAATTGCCTATGGCGTTGTGACTGAAGACGGGAGCGTGCTTAGGTCCGATCGCGTAGAAACGCTTGCAAATAAAGGGCCTGCGCAGGCCATTGAACGTGCGGTCGATGGCGCCAAAAAACTCTTACAGGAATTAAATCTAAAACCCAGCGATCTACTTGGCATCGGCATCGCTTCACCGGGGCCATTGGATATCGCGCGTGGATGTGTGGATGGTTCGCCTAATTTACCTGGATGGTCTGGCTACAGCATCGAAGGCGAAATCAGCAAGGCCTTCGGTCTGCCGGCACGGATCGATAACGACGCCAATGCCGCAGCGCTGGGCGAATACCTCTTTGGTGCTGGGCGCGGAAAACGAAACATGGTGTACGTCACGATTTCCACAGGTATTGGTGGCGGTGCGATTGTTGATGGGAAATTAATGCGCGGCGCCAATGGCAACGCCGCGGAACTCGGACACCTCACACTTGATATTAAAGGTCCAGCTTGTCCCTGCGGTGGCAACGGGTGTTTCGAAGTTATGGCTTCAGGCACAGCGATTGCTCGACGAACACGCGAAGCGCTCGCAGCCGGTGCGTCATCAAAAATTTTAACACTCGCAGGCTCTCTCGATGCCGTGACTACGCATCATGTATTACAGGCGCTCGCTGAGAGAGATGCATTAGCAATTCAGATTTGGGACGAGACCACTGAATACCTCGGACGCGGCCTAGCGGTTATCATCAACACTTTTAATCCAGATATGATAGTAGTCGGTGGCGGCGTCACAGCAGCTGGCGATGTGCTTTTCACGCCTATGCGTTCGAAGGCGCTGAAATATGCATTTCCTCGCTTAGCCGCCGTTTGCTCGATCGTGCCCGCTGGTCTTGGCGGAAATGTTGGAGTAGTTGGAGCGGCTGCGTGCGCCTTCGAGGCTGCGCAGAAAAATTAAAGACGCTGACGTTTCCAGCGAGGAATTGGAAATACAGTTAATTTATCCGAGGCGACTTCGACGTCGTCGCGCGGACGCAACGCGCGCGCCTGTTCGTCCGTCACAATTGCATAATGTTTTGCGGCAGTAATTAAATCTGCAATTTCCCAGCACGGCTCGGTCCGCGTCACCCATTTCTTAAGCGGCAATTTACTGAGGTCGTATGGACGTGAATAGCTGCGCAGCGTTTTACGCGGACCCTTGGCGTACTCATGGAAGTACGACATGACTAATTCGCGCACGCTCGTATAAATAGGGTCGCGCCAACGCAGGCAGACGTAGTTCGTTTTCGAAAGTGCGCCCCATCGACCTTTATATTTAAAGGGCGCAATCACGTGGTCCATGTCTTGGTGCGCCAGTAGATCAATCAGCAGGGGAGGGTGACCTTGAAGCCAAAGTGCAAAAGCGCCGATCATTGCGCCTTCAATACAGTGCGCACAATTTGCATCCAGTGCGGCACGAACTGAGCGGGCCGTGTCGCCTTCGGGTTCAAAGTTTTGCGGGAAGCTCACCAAAAAATCCTGAATCTTTTTTGGCGTATCTAATTTAGCCAACAACCGCGCCTGCTTTAACGATAGCCCGCGCTCTTGGGCTAAGCGGATGCGAGAGGCGAGGGACATAATCAGTTGTTAAAGGATTTTTCTTAATGCCTCAAGGGTTATGCAGGTCTTTCGGATTGGCTAATGTGCAACATCGTACAACTTCGGGTGCATACTCATGGATGCTGCAATGCTAGACCAACTTCGCTGGGGCGCTCTCACGCTTATATTATTAATTATATCGATTGGCCTCCATGAGTTTGGCCATGCCTGGATGGCGGATCATCGCGGCGATCCTCTTCCGCGCGCTCAGGGGCGCGTGAGTCTCAATCCATTCGCGCACACCGATCCTATCGGCACCATTGCGATTCCGGCCCTCATGATTTTCCTTCCCATATTGGCCGGGTATTCGGGAGGCTTTGCGATGATTGGCTGGGGCAAGCCTGTCGAAATCTCTTTGCCAAACCCCAAGACTCGACGCGTCGACGATATCCTTATCACGCTCGCTGGCCCCGCCATGAACCTCGTGCTCTGCCTGAGCTTTGCACTTATTGGCGGTTTAAGTGGATTAAACCTAGTCGGTTCGCAGTCGGCAGGTGACGCCACTTTTATCCATTTTCTCCTCACCGGCATATTCATGAATGCCGCCTTAGTCGTCTTTAACCTTATCCCGATTCCGCCGCTTGATGGGTCCCGACTCGCTGTACGATTAGGCATTTTTTCGGAAGAAATCTTTTACACTTTAGCCCGATGGGGCTTCGTCATTCTGCTCGTCCTAATTAATATACCGTTCTTCCAGCAGGCGATGGGCACGGCTATCGAGTTCCTGGCCTTTCCATTCCTCCTCCTCTGGGGAATCTTCGTTTAAAAGGTCTATCAGAGGCTTGCCTATTTTAGGGGGCTTGCTGATGCTCGGGCTATGCAAACCCTCGGCGAAAAACTACAAGAAGCACGTCAGCGTCTCGGTGTTACTCTACGCGAAGCAGCAGAGTTCACCAAATTGCGCACCGACTACTTGCAGGCCATGGAAGCCAACCAATTTGAATCCATTCCATTGGCCGATGTTTATCGTCGTGGTTTTGTAAAAGTATACGCCCGCTACTTGCGCTTAGACGACGAGAAGGCCTGTGCAGATTATAATGCATTCCACTCTGCTCGCGTGGTGCGTCGCCCATTAGATATTCCAGAAGAAGAAACGACTTTTCAGGCGCCTGCTGCTCCTGTGAGCGTGCCGATGAGTCGCGACACAATTATTTGGGGCGTGATGGGCATCGCGATCTTCGCCTTAGTCATTTTAGTTTTATTCATGTAACAGCTGGCGGCTTTCGCTGAGACGCGATTGACCGCCGAGTAAACTGAGTTAAGGTGTGCTTACTTTGGCACCCCGCCTCGACCATCGCGTACTTGTTTTAAACCGACTATGGCAGCCGGTTAACATCGTTGGCGTATTACGTGCGATGAATTTACTATTTCGCGGACGCGCATCAGTTGTGCATTCCGACGAAGGTGGGCACCGCGTTTATCCTGCAGCAGAGTGGGTCACGCGCTCTCTCGCTCATCCGCCGCCTGATGCCTTGGCTGTGCGCTCTCCCTGCATTGTACTGCGTATGCCACGCGTTTTATTGCTGGGTGCCTATGATCGAGTCCCTCGTCGGGAAATACGTTTTAGCCGCCGCAATGTTTACCTGCGCGACGCGCATCAATGTCAGTACTGCGGTCGCGGATTCCGCGAAGAAGAACTTAATCTCGATCACGTCGTCCCGCGCGATGTCGGCGGCAAGACCAGCTGGGAAAATATCGTGACGGCCTGTATTCGTTGTAATTCACGAAAAGCCAATCGCCTGCCTGAGCAGGCGGGCATGACCTTGCGCCGCCCGCCCACCAAGCCCAAGTGGAGATTGGTGACCGCGTCATCTTTAGCCCCGGAAGAAATCGAAGCCTGGAAGGAATTTTTAGAAGTCGCTCCCGCCGGCCAGTTGCCTTGGCGGAGTTGAGCGAATGCCTTGGTGCGGGTAACCAGATTCGAACTGGTGTCACCACTTTGGAAGAGTGGGGTCCTACCACTGAACGATACCCGCGTGGCCAAGGAGTCGAACTATTCCAATGCACGGCGTGAAGGTCAAGCCTCCCTCGTCTCCATAATTAAAGCCTTTGGGCCTTAAATATATCGGAATGGCAGTTATTTATCGGTTCATAATATTAACCGTGTGCCATGGCATCGGTTTGCACTTTAAGCCCAGAGGTGCATGGTTCGTTCCTAGACATGCCCAGAGTACGAAACAAAAAAAAGCCAAGCGAGGTGCTGCTCTATGCGGCGCCATCTAAAAGCGCAGACTTGCGATGGTTTTCAGATTTCCAAGCCGCTGATCCGTTTCCAGCCTTCAGTGCGGGTGGAAAGCGCATTGGGTTGCTACCATTATTAGAAGTAGGGCGTGCCCAAAAAGAGTCGGCCTTCGACGAGGTGCTTAACCTCACAGAAATTATTACCGATCTTCGTCGCACGAATCCGCAGGCGGGTGTTGCTGACGCCATCACTTTCGCGGCCTTACGCGAAGGCATTCAAGACTTTCGCGTGCCCGCAGATTTTCCTGTCGGACTATTCTTACGCTTAAAAGAATTAGGACTAAATATTGTTTCCGTTGGCTCGGCCCAAGATGAACGTTCGGCTCCGCCCTTATTTGCGAATCGTTGGATAAAAACCAAAAAAGAAATTTCAGGAATTAAAGCAGGCAACCGCGCAGCGTGTGCGGGATTTAAAACCGTCGAAAAAATTCTGGCCGCAGCCAAGGTCGATCGTTCGGGCAAACTACATTGGAATAAAAAACCTTTAACCGCCGAAGTCTTACATTCGCATGTTCAGACAGCGGTGACAGCAGCGGGCGGCCAGCTTGATGCCGGCATGATTTGCGCGCCGGGCGATCAAGCAGTCGATTGCCACAGCGAAGGAACGGGCCCCATTTACGCGGGACAATTAATCGTCGTAGATATTTTTCCGCGCGACCGTGCTTCAGGTAATTACGGCGACATGACTCGCACGTATTTAAAGGGACGAGCCACGCCCATCCAACGTCGCATGGTACAATCGGTTCGTGAGGCTCAACGCCTTGCACTCAAATCTATTCGTGCCGGCATCACGGGTGCTGATGTCCATAAGGTAGTCGTCGATTATTTTATATCGCGCGGCTTTGTGACCGGCAAATCAGGAGAGCAGTACGTTGGCTTCTTCCATGGCACAGGTCATGGAGTTGGTTTTGATTTACACGAAGAGCCTTACCTGTCCGCTCGCTTCCCTAAACCGCTGCAAGTTGGACAATGCGTCACCGTTGAGCCTGGACTCTATTATCCAGGCATCGGTGGTTGTCGTATCGAAGATTGTGTGGTCGTTACGAAGACGGGCTGCGCAATGCTATCGCGTCACCCTTACCGCTGGGAGATTCCTTAATGTCCAAGGGCAAAGGCAGAGCCGGATCGCATACGACCCTGACCGAGGCTGCTCGCCCCGTGGTTGAAGCCCTCGAAAAGCACGGACGAGTTTCTCGTGGAGTTATTCAAGCGCGCGTGGGTGCACGTCGACACTCGATAAAGGTAGTTTCTTTGCCGGGCTGTTTGCGCATCACTGTTGTCTCAAAGGGCTCACGCCAAGAACTACATGTTTACGGCATTACTTTGCCCAAGGCTCAAACCATTCTCACGTCGACAGAGTTTAGCGGATACTTGATAAACTTCGTCGGTGAATAACGCTCCAACCATTGTCGCTGAAGTCACGCCCGCCGACTGGCAAGCAGCTGGCAGTGGCTGGACGCATTGGCCCTACATGGTGCGTTTCAAAGTCGACGGCCTGCCCAATGATTGGAGGACATTTCTCAAAGGTCGTTTTGCCGCTGTTCTTGAAAGCGGTCGCACGGGTAGCCTTTGTTTCGCGATACCTAATTCCGAAAGCGTCAAAGTTTTTTCAGCAAATGGAAGAGTAGTCACACATGCTTCATCGGGTGCGTATGAATCGCCCGCCGAAAAACCACTCGACTATTTAAAGCTCTGGTCGAAAGAGCACCGCGCGCCGCGCCTAGCGGGCTGGCCTGATTTTCAGGGCGGATTAATTCTCGCCCTCGGTTACGAACTCGCGGCTCAGTTTGAGCCGGTGGTACCAGCCCCCGCTCAGCCTGCCACACCGACCGCTGTAATTTTAGAAGCCAACGAAGTTTGTATTTTTGATAAGACTCACGACGAGCTCACGGTTGTCGTACTTTGTGCGGCACACGATCGACCTGAAGCCGTTTGGCGGATTGCCCGTGTTCGAGCGCAAGCACTGGCTGATGAATGGGTCGGCGCCCTGCAGTCACCTGCGCCTAGTTTCGCAAAAGAAAAAAATCCGGCCGTGCCGATTGCGGAGTCTTTGCCATCAGCTGCTTTTCAGTCGGCCGTTAAAAAAGTTAAAGACTACATCGCTGCCGGTGATACGTATCAGGTTAATTTATCCACGCGACTGGAGCTTGCGAACACAGATCTAGCGCTTGCGTACGAAGCGATGCGACAAGCAAATCCATCGCCTTACATGGGCTTCTTACGTTTTCCTGGTGGAGCCTTGGCGTGCGGCTCTCCGGAATTATTAGTCGAAGTTTCTAAAGGGAAAATTTTCTCCCGACCGATTGCCGGGACGCGTCCACGTGGTTCTGATGATGCCGCTGACGAAGCGTGGGCGAAAGAGCTGTCAGCCAACAGCAAAGAGCGTGCAGAGCACTTAATGTTAGTGGACCTTCTCCGTAATGACGTTGGCCGCGTAGCACTACCTGGAACGGTGAGTGTCCCCGAGTTTATGGCCATCGAGCGCTATTCGCACGTGATGCACTTAGTTTCACAAGTCGAAGGACACATTAATCCTCAGGCCGGACCGGCCGAAATCATCCGTGCGCTCTTTCCTGGCGGAACGATTACGGGCGCGCCGAAAGTTCGTACGATGCAAATCATCGGCGAGGTTGAGCCAGTTGCTCGCGGTTTTTACACTGGTTCAATCGGCTGGCTGAGCGCCTCAGGCGATCTTTGCCTTAATATTATTATCCGCTCTCTATGGTCTTACGAAGGCCGGTTCTTCGCCCAAGCGGGTGCTGGCATTGTGGCAGATTCAGATCCTGCACAAGAGTATGCTGAGTCGATTCGCAAGGCACAGGCTCCGCTTATTGCCGCTGCTCGTGCAGCACCGCTACCATGCTAGCCTGGAGAAACGGAGAATATATCTCGGTGCCCGATGGTGCCGAAGTTTCGCAGATTCATGATGGGCCATCATTGTTCGAAACTTTTGCACTGAGGGCAGGGCGAGTTGAATGCCTTGCCGATCACTGGCATCGTCTCGCTATCGGCTGTCCAAGGCTTGGCATTAACGCTCAGAAATTAATTTTAGGACAATCGATTGATTCGCAGAACTGGTCGCCAGTACTTAAGAAACTTTTAACTAACGCCAATCTCACGGATGCAATTGTTAGAATTATCGTTGTGCCACGCTCCGACGGTTTAAGCACCGAGTGGGTAACGGTTCGACCGCTGCCACCCGCCGTGCCATCGGTAGATTTATATTTATTAAAGACCACGCGAGATAAACCTGAATGGTTGCCCCGACCCAAGAGTGGCCCTTGGAAAAATTCTTCAGCGGCCTTGAAGGAACTAAAAGCCCTCACGTCGCGTCACGATGTTGAAGGCATACAGCTTGATACAAACGGAAATATTTCCGAATGCACCCGCAGTGCGATTGCATGGTGGAATGGAGACATGTGGTCATTGCCAGCGAATTCCACTGGCTGCCTGCCAAGCACTACCGCAAATCAGTTTCGCGGTGTCTTAACTCAGGCAAAGGTTCCATTTCACGATGTTGCTGCACCATTTCCTAAAGACGCCCGCAGCATTCTGATTCTTCGCTCTACTTTATCCGGAGGGGCGAACCTGGTGAATAAGGTGCTATCAACCAACGGACAGATTATTTGGCAGGCTCCTGCTGATCAGCAGCACGCGACGGCACAAATGCGCGCTCTCAGTGATTGGCGCTCTCAGCGCTCCATGAACTTAGCGTAGACCGGCAGGGCAGTGGAAAAAATAAAAAGTGTTAAGTATCCAACGCTCACGAGTGCAGAAAAAGCGACGGCAACCAATAGGGTCGCCAACTTAGTTTCACCTTCGTTTTCTTTTTGGCGAAGGGCTTGAATTGCAATCCAGGTCGATACTGCACCCAGTACCAGCAGCGTGACCAACATGCCGGTAAAGTGATTAAAGAATAAACTAGTTAGAACCGGCAGCGCGCCCGGCTCGCCTTTGATTAGGCCGACGAAGACAGGTTGCGCGCGAAAAGTGACTGCACCTACTGCCACTGGGAAGGCCGCAGTGAGAAAGACAGCGAGCGCTGACACGATTTTTTGTTCCCGTGGGTTCATGCGGCGATGTTTAATGCCCCAGCCGCTTCGTCAACGTCAGGATTCACCCTCGCTTATTTAACACTTTCACCCTACGTTTTTCATCCATGGAGCCATGGTTTCTTTGGACGGTATTTATCCTGCTTAACGGCTCCGCCGCCGCTATTTCATTGGTGGCGGGCGTTGTCTCCGCTTTCTCGTTAGGTGAGATTGAAGAGCTGCGCCGCCGCGATGCCAAAGTCGCGATGGCCCTCGAGCGTTGTCGCGGCGATCAAGGCAACACTTTGGCCGCCTTCGAAGTTCTCACTGCAGCATTTGTTGGCATGAGCGCACTTTTAGGCGGCATTCTAATCGGCACACGCTTGATTCAACAAGCCGACGGTGGTTGGCAAATCGCAGGCGTGATTGCTGGTGCAATCATCGTTCTCTCGTTCTTCATGGCGTGGCTGACGATTATGCTCCCGCGCAAATTGGGAGTTCACTTTCGCATCACCCTGGCGCCCCGCATTGTCCCGAGCCTGATGTTGGTGCGCGGTGCAGCTTTTATTCTGCGACGCATTGGAAAGTTTCACGATACATTGG
The DNA here is from genome assembly GCA_947378845.1 of Opitutia bacterium. GTDB lineage: Bacteria > Verrucomicrobiota > Verrucomicrobiia > Opitutales > UBA953 > UBA953. The sequence goes on from CANCLQ010000002.1 coordinate 129,449, forward strand.
CCGCCCCGGAAGAAGTCGGTTTTGATCGCGCAGACGCGGATATCGGCAGTCTTGCCCTCGCCGCCGCACGTGAAGGAAAAATTACACAGGCTGAAAGTACTCTCGTCGCTAATGCAGTGCGACTGGACGACATTCCGGTTTCTCAGGTTTTGACGCCACGTCCCGTCGTCACGGCGATTGAAGCTGGGCTTACAGTAGGCGACGTGTTGAGACTTTTCCCAAACGTTCCTCACGGACGTCTGCCTGTTTGGGAAAATAATCCCGACCGCATTGTTGGAGTGGTTCGTCGCCGCGATATTCTTAAGGCTGCGGGCGAAGGCCGTCGTGAAGTTAAGGTGCGCGAATTAATGTCAAAGGCACATATCGTGCCAGAGAATGCTACGCTCTCGGATGCACTCCACGACCTTGTGCGCGCACACCAGCACCTCGCTGTTGTGGTCGATGAGTTTGGCGCTTTTGCGGGAGTGATAACGCTCGAGGATGTATTTGAATCATTACTCGGTGTAGAAATTTACGAAAAAGACGACCCGCACCCCGATATGCGCGAGCTCGCACGTCAACGCGGCCATCGTGTTGGACGTCGCACAGGCGGCGACGCTTCATCGCCTAAATTATAATGTGCATCGCTGCCGCCAGTATCGCTTACTGGGTTCATAATCTTGATCCCGTCGCGATTCATTTTCCCGAAGGTTGGTTTCTGCACGGCATTCATTGGTATGGACTCGCCTATGCCGCAGGATTTTTAGTCGCTGCGTTTCTGCTTTCATTTTGGCGCCGCCGAGGACTTGCGCCTGTCGCCAACATCGCTGATGAATCGAGTTTAATTACCGCTATCATGATCGGCGTCGTATTGGGCGGACGGCTCGGACATGTATTGCTTTACGCCCGCGATGAATTCGTGGCCGACCCGACGATGCTGTTCCGCGTCTGGCAGGGTGGCATGGCGAGTCACGGCGGATTCTTAGGTGTCATCATCGCCGCCGTTTGGTTCTCCCAAACTCGAAAGGTTTCTTTTCTTAAAGTCGGAGATCTACTTTGTGCGATGGCGCCAGCAGGAATCTTCTTCGGGCGTCTCGCCAACTTTGTGAATGGCGAACTAGTGGGCCGTCCTTCGACAGTCGCCTGGGCGGTAATTTTCCCACGCGAAGGCTCGGAGCCTCGTCACCCTTCGCAGCTCTATGAAGCCATCGGCGAAGGCCTACTCCCATTGCTTTGGGTGCTTTGGCGTTACCCTAAGAAACTTCCACCTGGACAGATTGCGGGCGAGTTCTTGCTGATTTATTCTGCGGCTCGTTTTATTTCCGAAATATTCCGACTCCCTGAAGATGGATTTATTTTTGGCTTAACCGCGGGACAATTCTGGACGTTGCCGCTCGCAGTGTTGGGCGTAAGCTTAATCCTTATCAGTCGTCGCACCTCGAATGATGTTGCCCGCAAGGGATGAGTTTGGGAGAAGCCCCCTAAGCCATGATCACTGTCCCATTGCTCGACCTCGCGCCACAGAACGGCGCACTTGAAGCTGCTTATGAAAGTACTTTTCGCGAGGTCATGCGCTCCAACGCGTTCATCATGGGCCCGCGCCTTGAAGCTTTTGAAAAAGCCTGCGCTGAAGCATTAAAGGTTAAGCACGCGATTGGCGTTTCTTCGGGAACGGACGCATTGCTTCTACCGTTGATGGCTTTGGGCATCGGCGAAGGAGACGAGGTCATGCTCCCGGCGTTTACATTTTTCGCGACCGCCGGCTCGGTTGCACGTCTGGGTGCAGTACCAGTGTGGGTCGATGTCGACCCTCATACATTTAATATAAACCTCGCTGACGCCGCTCGCAAAGTCGGCCCGCGCACTAAAGCCATCATGCCGGTGCACCTGTTTGGTCAGTCCTGCGACCTGACTGCGCTGCAGGCATTTGCGGCCGCACATAAACTTTTTATTATCGAAGATGCTGCTCAATCGATGGGCGCGCGCTGGCAGGATAAGCCCACAATGTCGGTCGGCGATTTTGGAGCCACGAGTTTTTTCCCTTCGAAAAATTTAGGCGGCTTCGGTGACTCGGGTTTAGTGACTACGCAAAACGACGCCCTGGCTGAACGTGCACGCATTTTGCGCGTTCACGGCATGCAGCCAAGGTATTACCATAAATTCATTGGTGCGAACTTTCGCATGGATCCATTACAGGCTGCGTTGTTGCACATTAAACTGCCGCACCTGCCCAGCTATAATTGTGCACGTGCTGGCAATGCACGTTTCTATCACGAGACGTTGCGCGGAGTTGCTGGTATCGGCGAAAATCGTCCAGGCGCAGGAGACGCAAAGATTCTACTCCCTGTTGATTTCAGCGGCCAAGGCATTTGGAATCAATTCACATTGCGCGTCTTACACGGCAAGCGTGATGCACTAAAAGCATTCTTAACGAACCGAAAAATCGGCTGCGAAATTTATTACCCAGTACCTTTACACCGCCAGGAATGTTTTGTCGGAGTAGGGCGCGGTGCGGATAGCGCCCCGATTGCTGAATCGCTTGCGCAAGAAGTGCTAAGCATTCCAGTGTTCCCCGAGATTACGGAAGAACAGCGGAAGTGGGTAGCAACTTCCCTCGCAGATTTTGCTGCAGGTAAGAACGCCTAAGCTCAAAAAAACCGAATCGTCTTCGCGCGCATCTTTGCGTGCTCGTCGTCGGTGCAAGGTGCGTTCGTCGGCACGTCTGCTGCTTTATCGGTTGGCGTCACGAGTCCGTTGGCCAGCAAGTAGGCTTCAACTTCATCACCCGAGACGTCAGCCAACATTACGCCATTCACTTCAACGCAAGGCGAGAGGCGTTGGCCGGTCTTCTCCACCATCTCTGCGTAGTTAGCTGGGTTGTTGATGATATCTACGTCCTCAAACGCTAATCCGTGTTTACGGAGAACTGCACGTACGCCATTGCTCCAGCCACAGCTGGGTTTCAGGTATGCCTTAATTGTGATCATACCTGTGCAATGTATGATTTCCGCTTAGAAATCAAGAGCGACGGGCTCTTTTTGCCACTGGTACCTCACCTTTTACGTCTTCGCGTTCGTACCAAAAGCCGATGCCGTGAATCGTGCGGAGGCAGTCTAAGGGATTACCGTAAATTTCAAAGGCATCACGAATCTTGGCGACATATTGATCGAGTGATCGACTGCGAACGTTGGCGTGAACGCCCCATACGGCGTGAATGAGGCTGTTGCGACTGATGATGACGCCTGGATTTGCGTGCAGGTGATAAAGAATGCCTAATTCTTTGCGTCCAAGCTTACAGCGCTTGGTGGGTGAGAAGACTAATTCGAGTCGGTCAGGATGCACTTCGGCTCCATTAAATTTAAATGACGTCGTTAAGAGGTCTGCATTGCGCGTGAGGCGTCGATCTTCCGAAACCTCACTACGACGCAGAACAGCATTCACGCGCGCGATGAGTTCTTCGGCTTGGTAAGGCTTTAAGATAAAGTCATCGGCACCTTCATTAAGTGCTTCTACGACATCGGAGACATCTTTCTTGGATGAAAGTAAAATTACAGCAGGCGAAGCAGAAACTTTTCTGATGCCCTGCAAGAGAGTCAGTCCGCTCATGTCGGGTAGGGCTGCGCTCGCGATGACGCCGTGCACGTAATGCTCGCTGATAAATTTAAGTGCGGTTGTTCCCTTGTGAAAAATTTGCGTCAGAAATCCGGCGGCCTCAAGTCGCTGATCCAACTCCGTCGCCAAGCTACGGTCCTCCTTAACGATAACGATGAGAGGTTTAAGCTTTGGGCTCATGGGTTCGGTATTTCGGGGAGTAAATACGCGTTATGTGCCAGAGGGGTATTCGAGCACGCCGTCACCCTAATTGCTTCGTGATGATTGCCAAGACTCGAAATCTCTCCTTACTCGGCAGTATGACCGCACAAGATTCGTCTAAGCCATCGCCACGTTGGGCGCTTATCTTGTTCCTTATTTTGTTTATTGGGACGGCGGCATGGGGAGGCTATGTCTTGGCGAAGAATGCCGAACTGAGACAGAGTCAGCCATCGTCCGACCCTATAAAAAACCAGAGCTTGTTTGGTCGATAATCGGGCAGCGGCTGGATGCTTTGATCCGCAGTATAGTTGGCCCGCTTAGTATTTTTCAAAAAACTTGACCAAGGGGTCCCCGAGCGTAAGTTCCGACTCTCCACCGAGTGCCCCCTTCGTCTAGCCCGGTCAGGACACCTCGTTTTCACTGAGGTAACTGGGGTTCGAATCCCCAAGGGGGCGCCAGGGTGGATAAATTTAAAGTATCAACGAAACCGCGGCCAGTGGCCGGATGGGGTTTCTTTGGGTGCTCGGCTAAATTATTAACAAAGGCACACACTTACCTATTGCCTAAGTTCAATTTTTAATGAAAATTCTGGTTTCTGGCTGTAAAACCAGAATTTCATGAAGACCCCTAGTGAAAAATCGAACGGAAAGCCCGTAAATCGGAAGCTTTACGCCCCGCTGGCCGCCCACGAGGTGGAATTGGCCCAATTTTTCGTTAGAATGGCCAATATTTTAGGGATTCAGCGCTCAGTAGCCGAGATCTACTCGCTGCTTTATGCTTCCCCGAAACCGATGGAATTTGACCAGATTCAAGGAAGGCTGGAAATGAGTAAAGGCTCTGTCAGTCAAGGACTTAAGTTCTTACGTGACCATGGGATGATACTGGCAATAAAAGAGAAGGGAACCAAGCGGGAGCGCTGGGAGCCGACCCCATCATTGGCTGGTTCTTTGGTAAACATCCTGCGCAGCCAGGTGCTGCCCAGCCTAGAGAAATCCAAGCCCACCCTGCAGAACGTACTCGATTTTGCCACCGCACGCGCGGCTGCCCCCGAAGTGATCGAGCGCATCGCCCGATTGCAGCGCTGGAACTCAAGAGCCGTTGAGCTCTCCGCCTTGCTGCTGCCGCCACCGGCCGACGAATAAAATTTTCGCCCGCATCCCTCGATGCGGGTCCGACAGTCTACTTACACTATACGCGCCGAAACCCCCGGCACGAGCGGTAGCCTGTGCGAGTTCACCGTTTTCATCTCACAATAATTTAATTACTAAAATTAACATGCGCATCGCAATCACCAGCGGCTACTTCGATCCTATGCATCGAGGCCATCTCGAGTTGCTACAACTTTCGCGCGCACAAGGTGACGTGCTCTGGGTTATCGTGAATACCGACGCACAAGCAGCTCTCAAGAAGGGCAAAGCGTTTATTGATCAAGACACTCGACTCGCCGTTACAGCCGCCTTGCGCGTTGTGGATCGTGCGGTGCTCGCTATCGACACCGACGGCTCAGTTTGTGCGACGCTCGATAAATTAATTGCCGAAGCTAAAGCCCTCGGCTGCGAAGCAGTCTTTTGCAAAGGCGGAGATCGTAATTCCGGAAACATACCCGAGATGACTGTTCTCAAGAAACACGGAGCGATGCTCATCGAAGGGCTGGGTGCAAAAATCGACAGCAGTTCGCGCATCATCGCCGAAGCTAAAAACAATTCTACAAAATCCTAATGAAAAAACGTGCACTGATTACCGGTATCACCGGACAAGACGGATCCTACCTCGCTGAGTTCTTGCTCGAAAAGGGCTACGAGGTTCACGGCATCATTCGTCGCTCATCGAGTTTTAACACCGAGCGCATCGAGCACCTCTACATGGAGGACCTGGTTCGCGATATTCACCACAAGAAGATTCAACTTCATTACGGCGATTTAACCGACAGCACGAATCTCATTCGCATCATTGGAGAAGTTCAGCCTGACGAAATTTATAATCTTGGTGCGATGTCGCACGTGAAAGTTTCTTTCGAGGTTCCTGAATACACGGCAGACACCGATGGCGTGGGCACGCTCCGTTTGCTGGAGGCGATTCGCATTCTCAAACTCGAGAAGAAGGTCCGCATTTATCAGGCATCCACTTCCGAACTTTACGGCAAAGTGATGGAGGTTCCCCAATCTGAAACCACTCCATTCTATCCACGCAGCCCGTATGGCGTCGCCAAGATCTACGCCTTCTGGATTACACGCAATTACCGCGAAGCGTACGGCATGTTCGCAAGTAACGGCATTTTATTTAATCACGAATCCGAACGTCGCGGCGAAACCTTTGTGACGCGCAAAATCAGCTTGGCCGTCGCTAATATTGTTCTCGGTCGCCAGGATTGTCTCTACCTCGGCAATCTTTCCGCTCAGCGCGATTGGGGTTACGCCCCCGACTTCGTGCAATGCATGTGGTTGATTCTGCAACACCATCAGCCTGATGATTTCGTTATCGCTACCGGCAAAATGTACACGGTGCGCGAATTTTGTACGCACGCCTTCCAGCGCGCAGGCATTGAATTAGAGTGGAAGGGCAAAGGCGTGGACGAAAAAGGTATCGATAAGAAAACTGGTCGTACGCTCGTCGCCGTTGATCCTCGTTACTTCCGCCCTACTGAAGTTGAACAGCTTCTCGGTAATCCTGCTAAGGCAATCCGCGAACTTAAGTGGAACCCTCAACAAACTTCTTTTGAACAACTAGTGCACCGCATGGTTGATAGTGATATTAAAGCGCTCACGCACAAGTACCGCTAAATGGACCGCGCTGCAAAAATTTATGTAGCTGGTCACCGCGGCATGGTGGGCTCGGCACTGGTTCGTGCGCTCAAGGCCGCGGGTCACACGCAAATCATCGGTCGTAGCTCTAAGGAACTCGACCTACGCGATTCGCGTGCCGTTCAAGCATTCTTCGCCGCCGAGCAACCAACCTATGTCATCATGGCCGCGGCTCGCGTGGGAGGCATTTATTATAACTCAACCGCGCCGTACGACTTCCTTTACGATAATTTAATTATGTCGGCCAACGTGATTGAGGCCGCGCGTCAAAACAAGACGCGAAAATTACTTTTTCTTGGCTCCAGTTGTATCTATCCGAAGCTCGCGGAGCAGCCAATTAAAGAGTCGGCCCTACTCACGGGTTCGCTCGAGGTGACTAATGAAGCTTACGCCATTGCGAAAATTTCTGGTATCAAACTTTGCACGCATGCTCGTCAGCAATACGGATGCGACTTCATCAGCGCGATGCCGAGCAACCTTTACGGACCAGAAGATAATTTTGCGCTAGAAAACTCCCACGTGCTTCCGGCGATGATTCGCAAAATGCACGAAGCGAAATTGCGCGGTGATGAAACATTGACGCTTTGGGGTACCGGCAAGCCGCTTCGTGAGTTTCTTCACGTTGATGATTTAGCCGACGCCAGCTTAATGCTGATGGATAAATATTCTGAAGCCGGACACATTAATGTCGGTTCAGGCGACGAACTCACAATTCGTGATCTCGCTGAAATGGTTGCGAAGGTTGTCGGCTTCAAGGGCACGCTTAAATTTGATTCTTCGAAGCCCGATGGAACGCCTCGTAAGATAATGGATAACTCCCGTATCGCCGCCCTCGGCTGGAAGCGAAAAATTTCCCTCCATGATGGTGTAGCCGGCGTCTATGCTTGGTATCTCAAAAATTTAGAAACCGCCCGTAAGGGCTAAATAGTCCGGGCGCTTTTTCGCTCGTGCCCACGTGACACCATAACCCTCGTCCCTGTAATTTTCATGTCCACTCTTTGTATCCCAGCTCGTCTTGGTTCAACGCGTCTCCCGCGCAAGGTCCTGCTTGATCTTGGCGGCAAGCCCGTCGTGCAGCACGTTTGGGAGCGTGCCAAAAAAGTAAAGCAAGCGACGCGCGTTGTTATCTTAACTGACGCCGAGGAAGTTGCTAAAGTTGCACGCTGTTTTGGAGCCGAGGTGATTATGACTTCGCCAGACTGTCCGTCGGGCACTGCTCGAATTGCGAGCGTTCTAGATCAGCTCCCTGGCGAGTTCTTCTTAAACGTGCAGGGCGATGAGCCATTTATTGAGCCCGACTTACTTGATCAACTCATCACGCGCTGGAAAGAAACTAAGTGTCGACTGGTAACAGCAGTTTCAAAAATCACGAAGACTGAGCGCCTGCAAGCATCGAGCGTCGTGAAGGTCGTGCGTGCAGAAAACGGAGAAGCTATTTACTTCTCGCGCAGCCCGATTCCCTTTTTGCGCGGGGTTGAAATTACTGATTGGGTAAAACAAAAAGACTATTGGTCGCACATCGGAGTCTACGGCTATGATCGCGCAACTTTAGCCGGATACGCCAGGCTTGCACCAACAGAACTTGAAGCCACTGAATCACTCGAACAGCTACGCTTCCTTGCACACGGCATAACTTTTCAAACGGTAATCACAAACTATCATCCTGTCGCAATCGACACCGCTGAAGATTTAGAAGCCGCCAGACTTTTAACTAAATAAATTTTATGAAAAATCCTATTAAATCCGCCAAAGCGCTTCTTGCTGCCGAGGCCGCCGCGCTCTCTGAGCTCGCTACTCGTCTCGACGGGACATTTACGAAGGTCGTTGACCTCATTGCCGCCCATTCGGGCAAAGTGATTCTTTGTGGCGTGGGTAAATCAGGCCTCATCGCACAAAAGATTGCAGCGACTCTCTGCAGCACTGGAACGCCAGCAATTTTTCTGCACGCGGCCGATGCGGTTCATGGCGATCTCGGGATACTTCAGTCGGGTGACCCTGTAATCCTAATTTCCCGCTCAGGTGCGACCGCCGAAGCGGTGCGCTTGCTGCCCGTCTTCCGCAATTTTCAATCACCCATCATCGCTATTGTGGGCAACACACAGTCGGCCCTCGGTACGCAGGCCGACTATGTTCTCGATATTGGAGCACGCCCCGAAGCCGACCCATTAGGCTTAGTTCCAACAACCAGCGCTTTGCTCACGCTGGCATTGGGCGACGCTTTAGCAGCAGCGCTCATGACGAAGCGAGGCTTCAGTCAAAGTGACTTTGCACGTTTTCACCCCGCGGGCCAGTTAGGACGTAATTTATCCCTCACCGTTGGCGAAGTTTTTCAACCGCTTGAACGTTGTGCGAAAGTTTCTCCGGCAGCGAGTCTGCGCGAAACCGTAATTGCTATGACTTCGCATCCGCACGGTGCAGCATGCGTCCTTGATGCTGCAGGTGCATTGGCGGGATTAATCACCGACGGTGATCTTCGTCGCGCACTCAGTCGAGGCGTCGACCTTAATACGGCCACGGCAGGCGACTTGATGACACGTCGACCTGTGCAAACACACCCAACGGCTTCATTAGCGGAAGCGGCACGCATCATGGAAGACCGCCCTTCACAAATCTCTGTCTTGCCGGTCGTCGACGCATCAAGCAGCCGCTGTCTCGGCCTTTTACGCATCCACGATATTTATCAGGCCGGCATTGTGTGACTTTAGCTGAATGATTCCGTCTAAGCATTTATATTTTAATTCCTCGAAGGCTCGTCGCCCTCGACTGGCACCGCGTGAGCTAGCAGTAGCCTCCATCGCGAGTCTATTATTAGTCCTCATGCCGTGGGCCTGGGGCGGTGTGGTTCTGTGGTGTGTCTATTTTACTTTTGGCCTGGCCCTCTCGGCACTCATTGCAGCCATCGGTGATTATAAAACACAAATCACTACGGCCTGCGTTTGGTTTGGAGTATTAATTTATCGAGCCTGGAATGTCCCTGCTGATGCCGCAGTTGCCAGCAGCTTCTGGCTCGAGGCGACTGCGTTTCCATTGGCTGCTCTCTTTGGCCAAATCGTTGCCGCCGCATTGTTGCGCGATGACATTAAATCACGCAGCAGTGCAGAATCATTCCGCGCACTCATTCGAATCCCGATTTTTTGGATTGGGCTCGCGCTCTTTTCTTATTTTGCAATTCAGGATCTCAACGCTTGGGGGTATATAGTAGAGCGAGATATTTTTTGGCGCATTGGAAAATTAAATCCAATCAAGTGGCTGCCTAGTGGGCTAAAGGCCCCGTTTGCTTCGGAGGAAATGGATCCAGGCGGCATGAATGCATGGCGCATAATCTTGATTTTAGCTGGGCCGTGGTTGCTGTTTTGCGCCTTGCGCGTCGGACTACTCCGTCGCCGTGGATATGTATTTCTTGGATGGGTTGCGGTCATCACTGCAGTTGCGATTGCTGGATTTGGTTTCACCAATCAGCCAGTTTACGGAGAGAAAGCCATGGGCTTTCCAGTCCCTGCGGGTGCCGCACCGTTCGGACCATTTATTTACCGAAACCACGCCGGCGTGTATTTTTATTTACAGGCCGCCATCGCCATTGCGCTGGGTTTTTGGCACTTCCGCCGCAGTCGCAATAGCGCCACTCATGGCAGCCCGCATTTGCTGGCGGCTTTTGTCGCTATACTTTTGGTCACCGCTAGTTTTTTAACCTACAGTGTCGCCGCTTCGGTCTTAGCTTTAACGTTAATAGTTTTTATAACGCCTGTTGCTTACTTCTTAGGCATGCCTTCTAAAATCGGCGAATACAGTCGTCGTAGTTCATTAACGCTGATTGCAGTTCTGGGTTTGGCCTTCGCAATTTTATTCTCGGCCAACTTCAAGAAGTTGGAAGAGAAGGCCACGACTAAGGTTCAGCAGTATAGCAAAGGTGGTTCCGATGGAAGAGCGCCCCTGCGAAGTAGCACATATAAAATGGCTACAGAGAGCGGCACGGACCGACTATGGATGGGTTGGGGTGCAGGCTCTTACCGTTGGGTGTCGCCCTATTTCCAGTCACAAGAAAAAGAATTAGAGGACGCCAAAGGAAAATTAGCGATGCGAGCAACCTACGCTCATTGCGACTGGCTACAGATTTTAGCCGAGTGGGGAATCATCGGTCTGCTCCTTGTTTTATCTGGCGTCGTATGGTTCTTCGCTTGGTCGGTTAAAACCTTAAGACGCGGACGCCCCGAGTCGATTCCACTCGCGGGGGTATTCCTGCTTTTTCTCTTTAACATGTGGATAGACTTTCCGAGTTGGTTCACGCCGCTGCTATTCTCTCTCGCATTCGTTGCGGCAATGATGATCAGCCTTGTGGATGATTCATTACGTGAAGGCGATAAGTCTGAATAATTGAGAAAATAATGGCTCTATCGCGATTCACACAATTAGCAGCAAATGCGGCCTTTGGTCTAAAGCGCAGCTTGGGAATCCTTGAGCGCCAATCTCCAGCTGCTTCTTGGTCATCTGTTGCGCTGGCCGCTAATGCGGAGTCCGAATTTTTACATAAGTGGAAAAGTAAATCACCAAGCCTGCCCATCGCTCTACTTGACCGGACTTTTTTAGCACCGCACTTAGAGCAATACGCGGTTGCACTAGGGCATTCACCAGAAGCTGAGGCCAAGGCAATCTCATCGGGCCGATTCCGTACATTAGACAACGAATTCACCAGCCTCGGCGTGCCACCTGAATGGAATCGCGGTCAACAAACGCAGACGTCGGCTCATTGGACTAAGGTAATTCTTAACTCCGATGCAGAGGCGGTCGCCGCCAGCAGTGCCTCGCAGTTCAATTGGGCATACACTTTGGTCCGTGCATGGCTTCTAACAGGAAGTGATACTTACGCAGAATTATTTTGGAATTATTTTGAAGACTGGATTGAGAAAAATCCTCCCAATCGTGGCCCTCAGTGGGTACGCGATGAAGCCATCGCTCAAAGATTAATCGCAGTTATCTTTGCGGCACAAGTATTGCGGTTTCATTCGGCGACAACCGATGCACGTATTCTAAAAGTAGCACGTTTTGTTTCGGCTTCTGCAACGCGTCTACACTTAACGCATCATTACATCTGTACGCGTTCCGCTTTAATTGGGCTCACTTCTGCGCTGGCGCTGTTTTCCGCTGGTGCTCTTTGGTCGCAATTGCCTGAGGCTGACATCTGGCGTTCGCATAGCCTAGAGCACTTAATTAATGAGGGCAAAGAGCTGATCAGCGATGACGGTCGCCTTAATGGCATCAATTCAAACTCTGCGGGCCAAGTTTTGGAAATACTTACTTTGACTGAACTCATTCTACGCTGCGAAAACGAAAGAGAAAGTCTGCCTGAGTCATTGCACCGAAAAATTCGTGCCCTTGTTGTGCTTGCGGCAAGCCCAGCTTCCGCTGACCGCGCCACGCCCAACTTATTTTCTTTATCGGGCTGTTATAGGGGTGACAGTCGTCCTGCAATCGCGGCCGCACAGATACTTTTTACTGGAACACATTTTGACGCCGGACCTTGGGACGAAGAAGCACTTCTTCTGGTCGGCCCGTTGTGTGATTCAGCCGTAATCGTTTAATTTAAATGTCCGAAGCCGCTCAGCCTGTTAATCAGCCGGGTTCACCTGATTTCTTTGATATTCTCCGCAAGACGGTGATGGTCGGCGGCGGAGCATTGGCCAATATGGCCATCGGCCTGGTGCGTAATAAGTTTATCGCTGTTTTACTTGGGCCTGCGGGGATAGCTTTAGCAGGAATTTTTACGCAGCTCATTGAGGTAGTAGGCGCCGCATTCAGTCTTGGACTAGGAACGAGCGGCATCCGGCAAATCGCATCTAGTGCGTCGTCAGGCGACGACCAACGATTGGCGCGCATCGTTAAAACTTTACGCCGCACTGTTTGGATCACGGGACTTGCGGGTGCTACTTTCTTGGTGCTGACGAGCGGCATCATTTCTCGAGCAACTTTTGGTGAAGCAGAGTCGCCTAAATATATTATCCCGGTTGCCTGCTTAGGCCTGGCGGTTCTTTTTCGCGCGCTGTTTACTGGTCAAGGTTGTGTGATTCAAGGCATGCGGCGCGTCGGTGATTACATGCGCATCAGCGTTGGCTCAGCTTTTGTTGGAGTGATTATCGCCATACCTTGTTATTATTGGTTAGGCATGGCGGGTGTCGCAGTTGCGGTCATTCTTGGTTATGCAGCGACATTAGTTGTCACCTGGTGGTTTTCGCGACGCGTTCCCATTCCCGATGTTCCGTGTTCGATTGCGGATAGCCGTGCCGAGGCACGACTATTAATTGTTTTCGGTCTGCCGATTATGTTTTCGGGACTAGTTGGTACCTTTAGTCCCTATGTCGAACGCGTTATTCTTCTTCGTTACCTCGGGCTTGATGCAGTCGGTCAATACCAGGCGGCCTTTTCGCTCGCTGGTTTTACAGTTACTTTTGTGTTAGCCGCGATGTCGGCTGATTATTACCCGAAGCTTGTCGCGCACGTTGATGAGCCCGAGCGTTTTAATCAGGAAATGAATGCACAGTTGCGCGTCGCCTTACTGCTTTCCATTCCAGCCCTTGTTTGGTTGGCCGTACTTTCGCAGCGAGCGACCTCCATTCTATATTCCTCAGCTTTTTCTCCTTCGGGCGAAGTCTTGCGCATCATGATCATCGGTGTGCTGGGTCGCATCTTAGCGGCACCGCTTCGACTGGCCTTGTTAGCAAAAGGTAAGGGCAAAACCATTTTTGCAGTCGAACTAATTTCAGCTCTCGTTGGGTTTGCCCTGATTAGTTTCTTCGCAGGCCGCCTGGGATTGTTGGGCTGCGGTTGGGCCTTCACCGCGCTGCATTTAGGCTCAGGCGTTGTATTGGCTCTCGTGCTACCATTCCTTGTTGGCCAATCCGTTTCACTTGCTAACAAATATTTGGTCTTATGGTCGACTGCGATACTTGCAGGACTGTGGGTGAATCACGCTTTTGTATCGGCCGATTGGTTGCGAGTGACAATTGGCCTAACTCTGGCTGCGTCTGCTAGCTTCATTTGTTTTAATAATCTCTCTCAGCTAATGGGTTGGTCCATTTGGAATAAAATTCTTCGAAGATAATAATCTGAGCAATCGATGATCACACTTAACAGCTATACTTTCTCGGAAGGTGGAAAGCGGATTAATTATCAGTACACGGCCACCGGGGTTGCTTCAAAGTTTTTGAATCTAGGTGAGTCTTTTTACGTTAGATACGACCAAGATGTTTCGACCTGTCCGCCGGGTATCGCCGTCATTCCATTTATATCCAATTTCATCACTATCGCCTGGTTTGGGAAGTTTGATTTGGCCGTGCCAGAAGTTGATGCGTCTTTTTTAGATTCGATGTCTGGTGTGCGATCCGAATTCCAAGCGATGCATCCGCAGTATAATCTAACAAGCGGGCTTAAAACCAAAAAAGTCACAACACATACTTGGTCGGGCAAAAAATCTTTAATGCTCTTTAGTGGTGGGATGGACGCTTACACTACTTTGATTCGGCATCATGATGAAGAAGTAGATTTAGTGACAATTCTCGGTGCAGACATTGAAATTGCAGACACCGTACAATGGAATCGGTGCCTCAATCACATCAAGTCTGAGCCGTTCTCCGGTCGGCTGCCGCACTTCATCATCGAGGCGAATATGCGCACCTTCTATAATGATAATGTAGAAGCGAATTTAATTTTTGGTTGGTGGGGCAAGGTGCAGCACGGTCCAGGACTCATAGGACTGTTGGCACCGCTCTCGTTTGTTCGCCAGGCTTCCGCGGCTTACATCGCATCATCTTATAATGTACCGATGGTCTGGGGTTCGACAAAAGCTTCGGACGAAAAAATCAACTGGGGCGGACTAAGAGTTATTCATGATGCGGCCGAACTAAGCCGTCAGGCTAAAGCCGAGGTTATTGCCGCCTTTGCGAAAGAGCGCCAAAAACCTATTCAACTTCGAGTTTGTTATTCAGAGGTACAGCGCGACGGCAACTGCGGTCACTGCGAAAAATGCTATCGTTCAATAATGAATCTAGTTCTTTCAGGAGCTGATCCGCGGGAGTTTGGCTTCCCGTTCTCAGGTAAAACCTACGCTGACTTAATGGATTGCCTAAGTAATATTCGTGCCTCCGCAGGCTTAAGGCTTTTTTGGGGCGAGATATCCGACGCTGCACAAGCCTCAATCCAATCCGGCCGATTTTTTGTTTTAGAAAATCGGGTAGTAGAAACCGACTTCATCAAGCGTATCGCCGACGGCGAAATCAATCGCGCGCTAGAACGGAATCACCGCCCATGGCTTGATCGCCTAGCCCGCTGGAAGTTTATTGCCCGCGTTCGCTTCCCACGTTTTTATAACACAGGGCGTGGCCTGGTGCGACTACTACGACGCCTCAAATAATCTTTATGCAACACGGACTTCTCACTTACACCCCGACCCATGGCACTTATAACCTTGGTGATAATGTGCAGAGCTTAGCCGCCCGCCAATACCTCCCGAAGGTCGACTCCTTCATTAACCGCGAGGCCATGGCCGATTTCACCGGGCCCGAATCACAACTCATCCTTAACGGCTGGTTCACGCACAACCCCAGCAACTGGGTGCCATCACCTGCAATCAAGCCGCTGTTTGTTTCGTTTCACTTAAACAGCTC
>CANCLQ010000003.1 GCA_947378845.1 Opitutia bacterium
GAGGCGCGCAAACAGCGTGGAGGGGTTTCGTTTGATGATAATGAACGTTATCAAACAGTTTACGCAGAGAAGGCATCAACGCGTGCAGTGGCTGCGCCGACTGCGGGTCTACATTTTACGCCTGAATTGCTGAAGACCCTGCAGCAGGGTGGACATCCCGCATATAATTTAATTCTAGATGTTGGTGCGGGAACCTTTCAGCCCATTCAGGTGAAGAATCTCGATGAGCACGTGATGCACTGGGAGGCGTATACCATTCCCGCTCGAACCTTGACCGCGTTACGCGAGCGTCGTCCCCGTTTGGCGGTTGGCACCACGACCTTGCGATCCACTGAGGATTGTTGGCGGAAGTTTCCTGAATTTCAAAACCTCCCAGTGGGAGACTTCGTAGCTGAGTCGGGAATTTTTATTCGTCCCGGTGATACCGTGCATAGCTGCGAATACCTACTCACCAATTTTCACTTACCTCGCTCTACGTTGCTGTGCTTGGTTGCCGCTTTCTTAACTCCCGGTAGCACTGAAGGTCTCGCTTGGCTTAAGCAGATTTACGCTGAGGCCATCGCGAAAGAATACCGTTTCTTTAGTTACGGCGACGCGATGCTCATTTTGTGATGGACGAAGCTAGACAAGTTTGTGGCGAAAAGATACTGGCTTGGTTACTGCTTTAATCTAAACAAAGCTTAGTTAATTAGACGGAAATAAAATTATTATTTAACAATGAGACTTGGTCGGGATTGTAGGAAAATGTAAAATGTTAGTTAAAAGTTTTACGCTGGACCTCTAGGCTTATAATTTACCACTTATATTATAATTATATAAGCATCTTTTAGCTAGCTGGAGTGTCCTTTGTAATTAGGTTTTTATGTATGGACTCATCCCCGGCCAATTTTCAGGAAATTATACAAGGAACGAAGTGTTTTGTAATCCCGCCATTCCAGCGGCCGTATAAGTGGGGAAAAGATAAGAGAGATGAACTGTGGTACGATATACTTACCCAGTACGAAAAATGCCACGAAGTTATCCGAGCAAAAAACTCGGATACAAAAATGAAGTCTATTCCGACCCATTATATGGGGACACTCGTATTTGCTGGACCATCACAGTTGAAAGGGGTCGCTACATCGGAGGTAATTGATGGACAGCAGCGCCTCACTACGCTCTTCACCTTATTGGCCGCAATCAGGGATAGTAAAATTAAGTACTCGCCGCCCAAGGAGGAACATATGAATGAAGTAAAGGAGGTTTCGACGAAGAAGAAGACTGTTAAAGCCGGAGTTGACGAAGAAAAGAGGCAGTTTGATTCTTTTAACAACGACTTTTTTGTTAATGCTCGTGCTAAAGAAAACGAACATAGATTCAGGATTCGCCTTCAAGCGGAGGATCGCTCCGCGCTAGAGGCGGTAGTTTTGAAGAGAAAGCCAAGCGCCATATCTAGTTCGGATAAGAACTTGGTTTACGATAGTTATAAACATTTTTATAAGCTTATTAATAGGACGCGTGAAGATGTTGCGAACGATGGAGAGTTAAAACGCTTTGAAGACTTTTTCCCCCTCGATTTAGATGATCTCGAAGAAGTCGTGACGACGCGGTTAACTTTTATTCAAATTGAAACGGCTGATGCTGATGACGTTAACGGCATCTTTGAGTCGCTGAATGCAAAAAGTGAACCACTGGCCCAAATCGAACTAATCAAGAACTACTACTATATGCTCTTGAATTCTAATAGTGCAGACGAAGAAATGTCCACGCATTGGGGGAGGGTTAAAAGCTGCATCCCGCAGGACTCATCCCAGCAGCATTTTATTTGGGCGTATTACGTTTCCCGTGGAACCTATGCTATGCAGAATAAGGTCTATGGGCTCGTTAAATCGGAGCTTCTTAATTCTGGGGCACGTGAAGACGGAGAGAAGATGAGGGAGCATCTAAAGACAATTGCTGAATGGGCTCCAGTTTACTCCGAGCTCGAGCAAATTGAGACTGCAAAGCGACATGACGGCTTTGCTAATTTTTCACGCCAGGAAGCAGATGTCATTTCTCGAGTTTACAGAGCTGGAGGTTCAACATGTACACCCTTCTTCTTGTGGCTATCCCGACTGAAAAAGAATGGTGCAATTAGTGAGGAAGGCATTGTTAAGTGTGCCGAGTTTTTAGAGAGTTATATTGTGCGCCGGTTTCTGTGTGGCCTACCTCCAAATAACCTCAATCTCTCCAATGGAAAAATCCTTAAGAAATTAGCGGTACTGCCTGCTGGATCTGATCCTGTATCAAGGTTGCAGATAGCGCTATCAGCTGAGGCTGATTTAGAATGGCCTACGAACGAAAGGCTGAGAGATATGATGCGATCTTCTTCCTTTTATACCAACGGAAAGAGCGGGCAGCGCTTCTTTGTAATTGGTGAGATAGACCGTTTCTTAGATCCAAGAACGCAGAAGAATTACGAAGAGAGCATGAACTCCATTGAACATATTATTCCGCAGTCAGCAGGAAGTTCCAGAGAGTGGCGAGATTACTTCTCGTCCGTCGCGAATATTGATTCATTCCTCGAGAATAATATGCATGTAATAGGAAATCTTACAATTGTTCGAAATGATGAAAATTCTCAGCTCGGGAGTCGCACCCTTGATGCAAAGTTGCCCATCTACGAGCGGAGCGACAGTGAATATAAACTAACTCGGGCGACTGCTAAATGGATTAGAGAAGCATTAGTCACACACAAGTATTTTGGCGAAGATGCATTGAAAGAGCGATCGGATTGGCTGTATGACATTGTTTGCAAGAGATGGCCTAGATAATTTACAATGATTGATTTAGGGTTTTGAGAATCTATGCATACAAAATAAAGCCCTAAAGGCCTCGCTTGGCTTAAGCAGATTTACGCTGAAGCCATCGCGAAAGAGTACCGCTTCTTTAGTTACGGCGACGCGATGCTCATCTTGTGATTGAAGCAGCATCGTGGGTTCGAATCCCATCGTCTCCGCCAATTTCATTTTGTTATATGGCTAAAACCCCTGAATTTAGGGGTGAGCCATTAGCAGAGTTAGGCAAATTTAGCGCAGTTGGGCAAAAGCTTGTCCGCAAACTGTCCGCAACGAGCCAAGGCTTTTGCGTTTGTCCCCATGGGTTGGAAAGATTCGTGCG
The DNA here is from genome assembly GCA_947378845.1 of Opitutia bacterium. Lineage (GTDB taxonomy): Bacteria > Verrucomicrobiota > Verrucomicrobiia > Opitutales > UBA953 > UBA953. The sequence goes on from CANCLQ010000003.1 coordinate 3,139, forward strand.
GAACTTCCGCAGATCAATCTACGCGGGCGATATCGAGGCAGCCAAGCGGCTGTACGTCCGGCTTCTGGGCTACGGCTTCACCGCTCAGCGCTTCGAACAGGGCATTAAGGCATCCGAACCCCTAGCTGAACTATCGGCAAAGGATGGCTCCCAGAAGGCCTTTATCGATGGTCTTAGCCCGTACGACCGCCGGATGCTCGATAAGGCCCGCGCTTATGAAACCAGACTATCTTCCCTTAAGGTCGACGCTCGGCGCTTGTTTCCAATAGAGATCAAAGCATTCCCGGAGGCAACGAATCGATTGGTTGAAATCTACAAGGCAAGCCCCAGGAGCGGCATACTTGAGCAAAAGGCAGGCAAGTGATATTGTAATGAAGCAGTGCAGTGCTATTTTCTTGGGTTCTCGCCATTAATTCGCACGAAAAGTTGGTCGTCAATTTTCATTCTATCGATTCGTCGCTCGAGGTTTTCTAGGCGCGCATGTGCTAATGGATATTCATCACCTTGAACAAGGTATTTGCCCCAAGAGATCAACTTGTCTTCGGCGCTCTTCTTGACTGTTTGGTCGCTGCTCCTTGATGCAATCGCATACCACGCGTAAGCCTCAAGCCGGTCCTTTTCTAGTCCATGGCCGCCTCGGCTATAAATGTCTCCGAGGGCAATCTGTGCTTTGCCTGCAATGTATGAATCGGCAATACAAGCAGCCTTGAGAAGCCAGAATGCTGCGTGGACGTGGCTCTTCTCGACGCCTATACCATCCCAATAATGAGTTCCAAGGTCATAGCATGCGTCAGGATAGTTCTTTTCGGCAGCTTTCCTGAACCAGTATGTGGATAAGGCAAGGTCTTGAGGCACGTCGACGCCGCTGTAAAAGTACCTCCCAAGGATCCACTGCGACTTTGTATCCCCGCCCTCTGCAAGAACTTTGTAATCTTTGAATCTAAGGAAAGGTTCAGGCTTCGGCTCAGAATTAATAAAAAAAGACAGAACCAGCGTGGTAATAGCCAATATGCCGGAGGCCCATAACAGGCTCTTTTTTGAAATAGGGTTAGTCACTGATTTTTGGTTTAACTGAGACTGATAGAAGAGGGGTATACAACACCGCTAAAATAAATAAAAGGGCCCCTCGCAGAGGGGCCCTTGTGACTCAGCGCCGGTCGTTAGTCTTGATCGCGGCTGTTCCAGTACTCGTCGTTGTTCGGGTTGCACTGGTTGGCGTGGTTGTCCCGGTCGCTCTTGGGGTCGTTCATGGTTTCTCCTTTCTGTTTTTATGGTTGGCGCAGCGGACTCGTTCCGCCGTCAAAGATTGCACCGATAATCCGCAGGGATGTCGGCTTCACGGCCCGGTTTCGTCGGCCTGTTGATGGTAGGCTTGGGCGGCGATGGCGTATTGGGGCGCATTGGATCAGTGCCCGCGTGTTGGGATGGGAAGGTGAGGGCCCACGCTACCGATGATGACGGGCTGGCCTGGGGCCTGAGGTTGGCTCACGTAGATCCGGATGGAGTCTGACCCGCTGCCGTTCCCGCGTTTGATGTGCGACTCGATACAGTAACGTCGGCCTTCGTGGTTGACGTGATACTCCCCGGGGAATTGGGCCAGGGCCCCTTCAGACGAGTGGGCGCAGTATTGGTGGGGCCCGTTCTTCTTGAGATGAAATTCCCAGGACTGTCCTAGGCCGCCTTTGGAATTGAGAAAGGCGGTCCGTCCAAGTGCCACAAGAGCACGGTAGACATAGTCAGGGTCGTCGTAGTTGGATTCCATCGCGGTGTCCCACGCGCGGTTGGTGAAGACAATCCAACCCTTGGAGTCACGTTCAGCCGCCTTGCATGCTTCCTCGACCGTGGCGTAGGTGCCCGAGCGCTTAATCACCGCCGTCGTCTTCTTAGCTTTTACGGCGGGGATGAGCTTGGGCTTGGGGTGTTGTACTGTCTGGCGAGTGATCGTCGCGCGGACAAGGGGCTTCGGGGTGAGGATGGGGGTGCAGTGGACTCCGGCTTTTCGCAGTCCTTTGAGGACGGCTTTTTCAATCCAGACGACCGACGGAGCGCAGCTGATGTGTAGCAGTAGTCCGTTTAGGGTCAGGGTGCATCCAGGCTGGTCGATGTAGCGCATGGTGCCGTTGTTGGTGCTACCGAGGGAGGTGAGTCGGAGCTCGGTTCCGGCCTCATTTTTGTAGGGTAGGACCTTTTTTCCGTCGTAGGTTCGGAGCCAGTTAGCCAAAGCTTCGCTGAGGCTAGAGAAACCGCCGTGGAGGGTGTAGGTATTCATTGACAACTTCAAAGTATGCGTTTTAAGGTGAGGCTGTCAATCATGCATTCCGCCCAAGATATCCTGTTGAAGCTTGGCGCCTCGCTGAAAGCGGGACGCCATGATGAAATCGTCCTAAAAACCCCTGCCGGTGAACCTGTTCTTTTTCGGGCCCAAGGCCTGCAGGTCATCCGCTCGGAGGCGGACGAAATTGACACTGGTAAGACCTGCACCTTGGTGATCACCCCCTTGGCTCCGCTTGTTTCGGGTGTCCTGGTTCGGGTGTTGCGGATGTATCGCCCCGTCGTCCCTCCGGGCCAGTTCCAGGTCTTGGCCGCTAAGCTTATTGAAAAGGTGAAGTCGAAGGCAGCGTCCCAGCCTGGCACTTGGGAGGACTCTGCCTGCTTGGACCTTATTGCCTTCGCCATGGAGGTTAAGGTTTTGCCGAGGCGGAAGGGTACGACCGACCACCCGAAGCTTCAGCGTGAATCCCAAGGGTCTTTTGAGGACCCCTTCACCGGTGAGGTCATAGGTCGCTGGGCTAGCGCCTACTCGCGGCTGCGTTCAACGGGGCCCGGTTCTCTCGGTATGGCCGACGAAGTTCTGGACGATACCCTTGGAAAGAACGTGGCCCCGCCCGACTCCGATCTGCCAACCGCGATTGTTAAGGTCGCTGGGATTTCTGGCTTGGTCGTCTCTGGCTATTGGGTTCCTGTTCTCGGGCCTTCTGTTGTCCTTAGGGCCGATACCGAGGACAAGGTGGCAAGGGGCCTTTCGCGCAAGGGGCTTAACCCTCAACTTGCTTTGCTTGCGCTCGCCAATCTCCGATTGCGCGACCAACTTCGACGGAACGATTAACCGTGTCGCGCAACAAACTGAAAGACATCGCCCATGTCTACATGGGCGTTAGCCCGCGAGACTTGAAGCCAAGCAAGGAAGGTTCCGCTTTGCCTGTCGCCAAGGAGTCGAAGGGCCAAAGGGAATGCTGGGCTATTACTTTGGCCTGCCTGGATCAGGACACGGGTCTGATTATCCCGGCTAATATGGAGAGGGCCATGATCAAGGAGACGTTGTTGGCCGAAAGAAGCGAGCAACGTCCTAGTTACAACCTGAGCATTAACGACATTTTGATCTCAAATCGTGGTCACTACAGGGTTGTTGGGCCCATCATGCCGGATCATCGATATGGCGTTAAGGAAGACGCCACGATGCCCTGGGTTCCTTCCATGACGATTGTGCTGGTGAGGATGCGTAAGGAATACGAAGAGCACGCCGAACGTCTCGCGTGGTTCCTTGATTCCGAAGGCACAAAGAAGACCCTCTTTGGTCGTCTGAAGCCTGCTAAGAACGGCCAACTGGTCTTGACCAAGGACAAGTTGGAGGAGCTGGAGTTGCCCGATAAGTTCCTTGATTTTGATATCAGATACTTTGCTGGTTTGCGCGATCGGATGAATGAAGGAATCCAGCTTCGCCGCAGGATCGCCGAGATGCGTGCAAATCGGACTTCCAAGGCGATATGGCGCAACCTGGAAAACCCCGCGTCTTATGCCTTTGATTTTTGTGACAAGGATTTGCCTTCTGCGTTAGGGTGTTCCGATGAGGTTTCCGCCGATAAGATTGTTAAGTTGTATGCCGACGCCGGCATGGTGCCGCCTGTTTTTACTGATGAATTCCTCGGCTGGGCTAAGCGGCATCTAAATGGCCGAAAGCTGCTGGAGGCGCTAGGGCCAGGGCACTATATCTCTCGGAAGCTCGCAAGGGCTGCGGATGTCCAGGCGCTCGGGCTAGATTTAGCGTGCCCCTCGCTGGTCCGTTTTCTCGCTGAGCTCGCAAAGGACAACGCCCACGTGGGGATGATAGGGGAAGTCTCAGGCGAGCTGCTTTCCGCTATGGCTCTGCTGGCTAGGCGTGATGGCGAAATGACGAATTTAACGATGTGGTCTGAGAATGGTAGCCAGATGAAGGTTGCCGCCGAACGCGTTCGTTTCTCTAACCCCGATGTCCGGGTTGAAATCTCGGATAGACCAAGTCTTTATCTTAGCGAGAAGCCGGAGACCGGTTATTATCATGCCGTATTCGCTTTGCTTTCGGACTCTTCCGCATCTGACTTCGAAAGGCCGATGAAGGGCGTAATGTGGCAAGATGCCATGAACCTTGTCAGGAAAAACGGCATGTTGGTGGTTCTTGGCGATCCTGCGGACATCTGGAAACTTGGACTTAAGAGTAATTCACCTTTGGCTCAGTATCTTGATGTTATGGTTCAGCTCCCTGGTGCATTGTTTGGAAGCCGTATTTCTCAAAAGGTAATGGCAGTATTTCGACATACCGCATCGAAGGACGATGTGAGGATTATCGACGTTACTGGGGCCTCATTCCCAGGGGCGCCGGAAATGCTACCTGAATTAATTCGCACGAACATTTTGCAGCAAATGGATGAAGGAAAAGGTCCTTTCGTGGAAGCCGCTGTGCGTCGGACGAAAATCCAGCGTTACTCTTCCTGGCCAGGCATCCACGAGCTGATGGGCCGGTCTGGAGATCTTATTCCTTACACCGCCGAGTCGATTGGAGAGGAACTGTGCTGGCGTGAGGCACGCCTAGAAGAGCTCAGGAAGCGAGAAGACGAGGAGGCCGTGCGGGTTATTCCTCCCGATGTCGTCACGCCTCCGCCTTCGAAGCCCCAGGGTTGGCAGTAAACTTGAGCATTAACCGAATAAAACTTGCGCGCTAAAAACAGTCGGGTAAATTAGCAGAGTTGGCAGTTAACTTGTCCGCAAACTGTCCGCAAAGTTTCTCGGTTGTTGGAGTTCAACGACATACAGACGAGAAGCATTCCTTCGAATCCCATCGTCTCCGCCATTTTATGTCGGTCATGCTACCGCTTTACTATTTCTGACGACCTGGTCAGTCTTTGGGGTATGAGCGAAACTTCGGATCCGACGGACGGCTGGGACCGTAAGTATGCCAACTCATCTTCGCTTTTCGGCGATCGGCCGAACGATTTCCTTGTCGCCCGAAAGGCAGGATTCCTTCCGGGGCAGAAGGTCTTGGTTATCGCCGATGGCTCCGGCCGTCACGGGGTTTGGTTGGCCGGCTTAGGACTCAAGGTCGATGCTTTCGATGTCTCGCCAGAAGCCGATCGTCAGGCGCGGATCTTGGATACACGTCTTGGAGTCACGGTTCATCGTGCCGTTTGCGGATGGGAAGGGTGGCCTACATGGGAAGGCTATGATCACGTCGTCGCAATTTTCATCCAGTTCAGCCCGCCGGAGGAGCGCACCCGGCTCTTCGCACGCATGCGTTCGGCTTTGGTGACGGGTGGCACCTTGCATCTATTGGGTTACGCTGAGGCCCAGCTTGGGCTGCGTACGGGCGGACCATCGGATATCGCACGGCTCTACTCGCGTGAGCTCCTGCTTCGTGAGTTCGCCGAAATGACGATCGATTCAATCGCTGAGTATCGCGCAGACCTGTCTGAAGGGACTGCCCATCGCGGCCCCTCGGCTCTGATCAGCCTAGTCGCCCGTCGAATCTGAGGTCACATCCGCATCTTCCCCTCCAGTTCTTACGGGAACAGGGCACCCCAAGGAATTACCATGGGGTAGAAAATAACGATGAGCAGGAATGAAACTGCGATACCCCAGTGAATCTCTTTTCGAGAATCGGCATTTCCCAGCCTCGGTGCTACATAGCAAACTAGCCAGACCGACTTATAGATGACTTGGAGAAGTAGAATGGGTGCAAAGACAATGGGGTGAAATAATCCTGCGATTGAGCAGATTAAAATAGCGGTCCAAAGTGAGCCAGTGATGGTTCGCCAGCCAGCACTCTCGGGGAAGTGCCCCCTGGATATCGGCAACAATCCGGTCAGCGACCCTAGAGCTACTGGAACAAGAATCGCGATATTAGCGATATAAGGAAGTAGCAGAAGGTTCATCGACTATTAATTAGCGTCGATTGTCAGTACGGCCGCACTGCAGGCGGGCAGGGTGATTTCGAATTTTCCTGCCGCTCCTTTGATGGTCTCAACTTGAGATGAAGTGAGTTTGCCTTCGGTGGTCACGGTCATGCCGGAGTAAGTGATACCTTCTTTTTCCGATGGCGATTTTCCGACCAAGCGAGCGACAGTGCCAGCGGCCTGATTTGTGCCGGTGTTGATTGTGGCGGTCGCTGCTTGATTGATGTCTTTATTAATTACGACTACGCGGATTTTTTTGTCGTCACCGAGAGTAGCATGAGCGGTTACGTTAGCGTTAGATTTAGTTTCTGCAGGTAACAGCTTTCCGCGTCCTGCGTCCTTAAAGAGAAGAAGTGAGTAATAAAGCGGGCGTGCAGAATACTTGGTGGTCTTTTTATCGTAGGCGATGGCGGTGTAGCCATTCAGTCCGAAGATAGTATGGAAATTGATCCCTGCAGCACCGCGTTCGGCGATGTCGAACAAGAAGTCGGAGCCCCAGACGGCAGCGGCGTAAACATCGCTTACACCAGCGGTACCGCCGAGTGAGGTGGAGTTACATTCGGCTAAGCGCCAGGCCAGGCCAGCCTTGCGAGCCACGGCCATATTGCCTTCGGCCATCTTAATTGTTTTAGCTTCGGCTTTATCGGACAGGAGTGTTTCAATCGTAGGAAAGGGCTCCTTATTTGTGGTTGGGTAGAAGTGTGACGTTGCGAAAGAGAGTTTGCTCTTAAAGTCGTTCAGGCATGGCTCAAAAAACTTAGTATTGCCGCCCGAGGTGTTAGCGGGACCTGTAAGTGGTGCGCCGGGATTCTTCGCTTGGATGACGCGCAATGCTTCGCTCAACTCATTTTTATATTGAGCGTAGCTGTAGCCTTTCTCGCGGAAGGTTTTCTTGGGAGGCAGATAGTAGTGGTCGGGCTCGTTGCCAATTTCGAAAGCGATGATAGATTTTCCACCCACCTTAGATGCGTAATTAATTTCTTCAGCGGAATTAGCGGGGTCGTTGCTCGCTAGGTTAACGCCGTAAATAACTTTCCAGTTAATGGCCTGAATGAAGGCGTAGAATTGATCGACATGGTTTGGGGTGACGAGCGTCATTTCTTTCGACTCTTTACCGCTCGCTTCGCCCGCCTGCCACTTGCTGAGTTCAACTTTATTGCCACCGATGCGCAGTACGCAGTCGCCTAAGTTGCGGTGGAGGTTGATGAGGGTACTATTGTCTGCGCGGAAGTGCTTCTCTGCGATGGCCGTCTTTTCGTAGCTCAAGCCCATGAAATCGGCCGGAATGGTTAATCCTGGCTTATCGGCCTGCACGTTAACTGTGGCGGTGACTTCGCCTCCGAATGCTGGCGAACCGATTGCGAAAAGCAGGCAGAGTAAAGTGCGCATCATTTGATATAAGAACGGACGGCTGGTCGGTTTCAAGGGCAGTCTCTTATTCGGGCTCAGAAGTTTTGGCCAGTAACTCGATAATCTGTGCGGGCTCTTTTAGATTCTGCGTGGCGGCGTGTAACCCGGGTGGCAGCAACTGAATGGCTTGAGCTTTTAGGTCAGCGATGAGCGCCTCAACATTTTTAAGCGCTACAGGCAATCCGTCCGCGGGCACCCAGACATCGTAAATCTTTAGAACTTTATCTCCGTCCTCTACTTCTCCTTCGCCAATTTCATAACCACAGTCTTCGAGTTCATCCCAAAGAACGGCATCGGTTTCAAAAGCATCTTCGAGTGAGTAGGTACGAATTCCCGTGAGCCACTGATCGAGGGTTTTAAATAAATCATCGTGCGACGCGAGGATATCGGTGAACGTAAAATCTAAACCTACGGCGACAAGTATTTGGCCATTTTCAAGGGCGCCGAGTTCAGGTTCATGATTGGAAGATTCGCTCATAGATTAAAGTTAATCTAAAAGCCGAGAAAGCCAAGGATGGAGACGACTTACTCCGCAGCGGCCTGCCCGGCGAGCCAGCCAGTGGTCCAAGCATTCTGAAAGTTAAAGCCGCCCGTCACGCCATCGATATCGAGAACCTCGCCCGCAAAGTAAAGTCCACTCTGTTGGCGACTTTCCATCGTTTTGAAATTCACTTCAGAAAGTTTAACACCGCCGCAGGTAACGAACTCATCTTTAAACATGCTTTTGCCGTCGACCGTGAATTCACTGGCGGTGAGTTGTTTAATTAAGTTCTGTAATCCGCTATTGCTGACGTGTGCCCACGGGGTGGTCGGCGCGATGCCTGCGGAGATAACAAGACGCTCCCAGAGTCGCTGCGGGAGGGCCACGGGGCTGAAGGTTGTGATTTGCTTGCGAGCGTTTTGTTCGCGAACGGCATTTAATTCTTTTAGCGCAGAATCGTTGGAGTGCGCTGGCATCCAATTAACCAGAATTTTAAATTTATAATCTACTTCGGCAAAAGTGCGCGCACCCCAGGCTGATAATTTTAAGATCGCAGGTCCGCTGAGACCCCAATGGGTAATGAGAATAGGTCCGTCGGTTTTTAATTTTGTGCCGATAGCCTGAACGGAAACATTTTCAGCAGAGAGTCCTGAGAGTTCTGCGAGACGTGTATCTTGGATGTGGAAAGTAAAGAGCGACGGAACGGGTTGGATAATGCTGTGGCCGAAGGACTCAGCAATGGCCAGGCCGCCCGATGATTTATTGCCACCGGTCGCAATAATCAGTCGATCGCACGTCGCTGTGGATTGATTATTAAAGGTAAGTTTGAAGCGGTTTTCTTCGCGCAGAACTTCGCGGACGCCTAGCGACGTAATAATTTTAACACCCGCGCGGTCAGCGGCTTTTTGGAGAGCGTCCACGATTGACGCTGAATCATCAGAGACGGGGAACATCCGTCCGTCGGATTCAGTTTTAGTTTCAACGCCGTGAGAGGCGAACCACGCAATGGTATCGCGCGGCTGGAATCGGTGAAAGGCGCCAAGCAGTTCGCGTCCACCGCGCGGGTATTTTTTAATAAGCTCGGCGGCATCAAAGCAGGCATGAGTGACATTGCATCGTCCGCCGCCAGAAATTTTAACTTTTGATAATAGATGCGGTGTGGCTTCGTACAGTGTGACCTGTCCGCGTGTGCCTAATTTCTCAGCGCATGTAATGGCGGCAAAGAAGCCCGCGGCACCGCCGCCAATTACCGCCACTTGAGAGACGTTGACCATTTATTCGGCGAAGCCAAATTGCTGTAACATGCGAACGACGCCGGTTGTGGGGTCGGGTCGCATGTTTGCAGGGACGTTTTTAAAACCTTCGATGGTGCAGGAAAGGTAGCCGGTTTTTCGATTCACATCTGCGGTGCGTTGATTCGCTTCGAGCCAGCGCTGAAGGGCAGCAGCAGCTTTCGCCCACTCAGGCCAATCAAGTTCAACCTGGTCGGCGACCTCAGTGATTTGGCATAGCGAGCAACTATCACCGAAAAATCTTTGAACGGCTTCGGCGTCAGATGCCCCAATAGCGGTGACTAGTTTCTGAAACTCACGCTCTTCCATTTTAGGTTTTATAACCAAGTACGGGTGCTAACCACTTTTCGGCTTCGGCTACAGACCAGCCCTTACGCTTTGCGTAATCTTCAACTTGGTCGCGACCGATGGCATCGACATCAAAGTAAATCGACTGAGGGCTTCCGAAGTAGAGACCAGACACTGAAGCCGCAGGATTCATTGCAAATGATTCGGTGAGCGTGCAGCCGAGTCGGTTGGCATCAAGCAATCGCCAGATTTCGCCTTTCTCGGTGTGCTCGGGGCAGGCGGGGTAACCGGCAGCGGGGCGACGACCTTGATATTTCTCGTCGACCAATTCATCGACCGTGAAAGCTTCTTGCGGTGCGTAGCCCCAGAGTTTGGTGCGAACTTCGCGGTGGAGCCACTCGGCGCAGCCTTCGGCGAGTCGATCAGCGAGTGCTTGAATGAGAATCTGGCGATAAGGGTCGGTCTCTTTAAAGGAGGCGGCGTAGGTCTCGATTTCTTGTCCGGCAGTTACCGCAAATGCGCCGATGTGATCGCCGGGTTTATCGGAGATGAGGTCGGCCAGTGAGCGGCAGGTTTTTACGGTCGGACGTGTTTGCTGGTCGCGTAAGAAGTGGAAGCGACCTAACTCTTTTTTCTGCGACGCATCGGCAAAAACAGCTACATCATCGTTGATGCGACGCGCTGACCAAAGTCCGGCAGCACCGCGGAGGTGGAAGCGATTTTCTTTTATAAGGAGGTCGAGCTCGCGACGGGCGTCATCAAAAAGCTTACGTGCTTCGGTGCCGTATTTATCCGACTTAAAGATTTTCGGGAAAGTACCCTTTAGGCTCCAGGTTACGAAGAAAGGCGTCCAATCAATGATTTCTGCAACAGTGGCACCATCGATGCGTTCGAAGAGTGTAACGCCCAGCTGATGTGGTGCAGGCGGAGTTGCGGCGTCGATAACGAGCGGACGCTGACGTGCTTCGTTGATTGGAATGATAACTGCCGGCTGCTTCTTTTCGTAAGCTTCGCGCAACTCATCCTGCTCAGCTTTAAGTTCAGTGACGTAGCTTTCGCGTTTCGCAGGATTCAGTAAATCGCTACAAACCCCCGTGACGAGTGAAGCATCGCTCACGTGAACAACGGGGCCGCTGTAATGTTGCGCGAGTTTGATGGCCGTGTGATCAGCTGAAGTCGTGGCACCGCCGATGAGCAGAGGCGTGGTGATGCCGGCGCGCTTTAATTCTTTGGCTACTGTGGCCATCTCCTCGAGTGACGGCGTGATGAGTCCAGAGAGACCAATGAAATCGGGCTTAAGACGTTGGGCTTCGCTAATGATTTTTTCAGTTGGCGTCATTACGCCGAGGTCAGTCACGGCGTAGTTGTTACATTGCAGCACCACGCCGACGATGTTCTTGCCGATGTCGTGCACGTCGCCGCGTACGGTAGCGATGAGGAATTGTCCTTGGCTTGAGCCGCCGACTTTTTCGGCGGCCATGAAAGGCTCGAGGTGGGCTACGGCGGTTTTCATGACGCGCGCGGACTTCACCACTTGAGGGAGGAACATTTTTCCTTCACCGAAAAGTTGACCGACTACGCGCATGCCGTCCATCAACGGACCTTCGATAACGAGAAGCGGTCGCCCTAATTCTTTGCGCGCCTCTTCGGTGTCGGCCACGATGTGTTCATCGATGCCTTTGACGAGTGCATGTTCGATGCGTTTAGCGACTGGCAATTGGCGCCACTCGTTTTTCTTAGACTGATCGACTTCGGTTTTGCTTCCGGCGAAACGTGGTGCGGCTTCGGTGAGTCGGTCCGTTGCTTGCTCATTGCGATAGAGCAGAACGTCTTCAACCAAAGTGCGAAGCTCGGGATTGATATCCGTATAAACCTCGAGCATGCCTGCATTGACGATGGCCATGTCGAGTCCAGCCGCGATGGCATGGTAAAGGAATGCGGAGTGCATCGCCTCGCGTACTGGATTATTGCCGCGATAGGAGAAGGAGATGTTGGATAGGCCGCCAGAGGTACGGGCGCCAGGGCAGCGCTTTTTGATCTCGCGCACAGCTTCGATGAAATCGAGCGCGTAGCGATCGTGCTCCTTCATGCCTGTCGCAACGGTCAGAATATTTGCATCGAAAATAATGTCCTGCGGATTGGTGCCCGCTTGTTCGACGAGGATTTTATACGCTCGTTCACAGATGCGAACCTTGTCTTCGAAAGTTGCGGCCTGGCCTTTTTCATCGAAGGCCATGACCACAATAGCGGCCCCGTAGCGTCCGCAAAGTTTTGCACGGCGAATGAATTCGGCTTCACCTTCTTTTAAGGAGATGGAATTAACGATGGCCTTGCCTTGGACGCAGCCGAGTCCGGCTTCGATGATCGACCAGTCGGATGAATCAATCATCACGGGCACGCGGGCGATGTCAGGTTCAGTCGCGATGAGGTTAAGGAATTTAACCATCGCCGCTTGGCCGTTGAGCAGGCCTGCATCGAAATTAATATCGATAATATTAGCACCCGCTTCGACCTGTTGTTTGGCGACCGCTAAAGCCTCGTGATAGTTTTCGGCTTCGATTAATTTTTTAAACTTAGGTGAGCCCGCAACGTTGGTGCGTTCACCGACATTCACGAAAGATTGTGCGCCACCAACAACATTCAAGGCTTCTAATCCTGACAGTCGTAGTGCAGGTGAAAGCTTGGGAATTTGACGCGGCGGAAATTTTTCGGTGCGACGCTTGATGGCCGCAATGTGTGCGGGCGTGGTGCCGCAGCAGCCACCGAGAATATTTACAAGGCCATCGCGTGCGAAGGTTTCGAGAATGGCGGCCGTATCTTCAGGGCCTTCGGGAAATCCAGTGGGCGAAAGCGGATTAGGTAGGCCGGCGTTCGGGTAGCAGGAAACATACACGTCGGCTTTGCGAGAAAGCTCATCGATGTGCGGGCGCATCTGCTCGCCGCCGAGGGCACAGTTCATGCCGATGCTAATCGGGTGAGCGTGTTGAACGGAGTTCCAGAATGCTTCCGTGGTTTGGCCAGTGAGTGTGCGGCCCGATGCATCGGTGATAGTACCTGAGATCATCAACGGCAAACGGTAGCCTCGAGCGAGGAAGGCTTCGTCGATGGCGTAGAGAGCAGCTTTTAGTACGAGCGTATCAAAAACTGTTTCGCACAAAATAATATCCGCACCCGCATCGATAAGGGCCTCTACTTGTTCGCGGTATGAATCGCGGACTTGAGCGAACGTCACATCGCGTTTGCCCGGGTCGTTAACATCGCGAGACATCGACAAGGTTTTATTGGTCGGCCCGATAGCGCCCGCGACGAAGCATTGGCGACCGGGATTTTTGGCCATGACCTCTGCACAGGCTTGTTTAGCGATCTTAATCGCCGCGGTATTAATTTCGCGGACCAAGTGCCCCATCTTGTAATCCTCCATCGCGATGGAGGTTCCATTAAAAGTATTCGACTCAACCACGTCAGCGCCTGCTTCGAGATAGGCGCGGTGGATATTTAAAATCGCTTCGGGCTTAGTTAAAACCAGGAGATCATTATTCCCTTTGAGTTCGCCGGGGTGATTGAGAAATTGTGTACCGCGATAATCAGCCTCTTGGAGTTTCAGCTGTTGAATCATCGTACCCATCGCACCGTCGAGGTAGACGATGCGTTGGCGCAAAAGCTCAGCGAATTGTTCGCCGGTTTTGGTCAAAGGTAGCCGCTGGAATGACATCGGCTTTAACGTGGGGTTATCTGGTCAAGGGTCAAGGCACAGGCGGGCCTTGCTGTGTCATTCTGGAAGGTCGGGCTTCTTACACTTCGGCAAATCTTGAGAGCGGTAGAGAACGATACGCTTGCCCTCGAACTTCTCGTCGTTCCAGAGCAGGGGTCGAAGTTCAAATGTGAAGAACGGGCTCATCCCTGAGGTCGCTTTCTCGACGGCGGGATCGCCGCCTTGCCAATAAAGGATGCCGTTGGGGAGGGAGTGTTTTACGCCGTGAACGATGAGTTGCTTTGTTTGATGAACGAAGGTCCGGAGGTCGGCGACGGCACGCCCTGTAATAAAGTCATGTTCGTGACCCAAGGTTTCGGCGCGCGCGTTGAGGGCTTGGGCATTTTTAAGTCCCAGGCGCTGAATAATATCTTCCACGACCATGATTTTTTTCCCGACCGAATCGACGAGCGTGAATTCGGCCTTGGGGTAGAGCACGGCCAGGATCAGTCCGGGAAATCCGCCGCCGGTACCGATATCAATCACGCGTGCTCCCGGTTGGAGCTGCCAAAACTTAATCGCAGCGAGGCAGGGTGCGTAGTGGTGTCGCTCCAGATTTTCGATGTCTTTACGCGAGACTAGGTTGATTTTGTCATTCCACTCCCGATGTAACGCTGCCATGGCGGTGAGCTGCTCCCATTGGGTTTCGGTGATTTCTGGGAAGATGGGACGAAGCTCCTGCATGTAGGGGGTGAGCGTGCGATAGATTTTTGATGGAGCAAGGTTTCATAATAATTTTTAGAGTTTCCCTCGGTGGGAAATTAGCCAAGTTGCAGATTCATGTTTCACCACTTAGTTTTCTTTTATCTACGTAAAGATCTGACGGCTGCGCAGCGCTCGGACTTTGAGACAAAGCTACGCGGCCTATCGCGTATCCAGTCCATCAGCTCATGCACCATTGGTCGCCCGGCGCCCATTGAGCGTGCGGTCGTCGATAGTAGTTATGATTTTGCCGAGATGTTCTTGTTCAAGGACAAGGCGGCGCACGATGCGTACCAGGTGGACCCCATTCACCAGGAGTTTGTCGCGAGCTGTAAGTCGTACTGGTCCTCGGTCAAAATTTACGACTTCGAATAGGCATACTGAACATTAAGTTGCTGAATGACAGTAACTTAAGTTCAAATCGCTATTGTAAGCCAATCGGTAGTTGAGGCTTAACAATGCCGTTTTCCTTTAATAAAAGAGGGGTGTGCCTAGCGTTGCTCCACATTTGGACATCGATGCTTCCGACCTGAAGCATTCTTGGCATCCGTTTACACAGATGAAGGAGTATGCGGATAATCCGCGAATCCATTTAGCGCGCGGTGAAGGATGTTGGTTAATCGATACCTCGGGCCGTCGGTATTTGGATGGCAACGCATCGGTCTGGACGAATGTGCACGGGCATAATGATTCGGATTTAAATGCGGCACTCAAATCACAGCTCGATCAAGTAGCACACGTCACATTGCTGGGCATGAATCACGTCGTTGCGACGGAGCTTGCGGAAGATTTGTCGACGTTGACCGGCGGAAAGTTGGCACGCTGTTTTTATACCGACAACGGAAGTAACGCTGTAGAAGTCGCTTTGAAACTTTCTTTTCAGTACTGGCAGTTAGTGGGTCGACCCGCAAAGCGCGGCGTCATTGCGATGTCCGGCGCGTATCATGGAGATACGTTCGGTACGATGTCGGCCGGCGATCACCGAGGTTTTCACCAACGCTTTGAGCCATGGCTTTTTTCTTCGCATAAATTTTCAGCCCCCACGCACAGCGAATGTGCCGGCAGGATTCAGCAGTCGGATGCAAAAGTCTCTTTGCGTGAACTTGAAACACTTTTAAAAGCACAAGCGTCGGAGACGGCGTGTTTGATTATTGAGCCTCGCGTGCAGGGAGCAGCAGGCATGATGCAGCAGCCAAAAGGCTTTATTAATGCGGTCGAAAAGCTCTGTCGTCAGTACGACGTGCACTTAATTCTCGACGAAGTATTCACGGCGTTTGGTCGGCTGGGCGCGCTTACAGTAGCGGAACAAGAAGGCGTTACGCCTGACTTCCTTTGCCTAGCGAAAGGATTAACTGCGGGTTATTTGCCGATGGGCGCGACGCTGACTTCGGAAAAAATCTACCAAGCTTTCGAAGGAGATTTTTCGGAAGGACGTACTTTCTTCCACGGTCATACATTTTCCGGAAATCCATTAGGCTGTGCAGTCGCACGTGCCTCGCTCAAGAAATTACGCCCCATGATTTCTTCGGGCCAACTCACTGAAAGTGCCGCATTGCTCGGTAAGGAAATCGAATCAACCTTTTCTACTCACACTCACGTCGCTCGCTATCGCCAAGTTGGCTTAACTGGCGCCATTGATTTTTGTCCAGCGAACCGCGAGCGTCGATGGACTGCGAGTTTACGTGCTGGCTACAAAGTTTCCTTAGCTGCACGTCGACACGGACTCATTATTCGTCCTTTGGGTGATAGCATTTTATTTGTTCCGCCGATTGCAATTAAGCCGGATGAAATCCGACACCTCATCAAAGCCGTGCGATTAGCAGCGGATGAAGTTTTACCCACTCTCCAAACCGATACACTTTCATAAATAAATATAACATTATGCCTAACCTCACCGAAGCCCGTGCCCTGTATGATTTGCCTCTGAACACCTTGATTTATAAGGCTCAGCAGGCTCACCAAGCCCACCAAGATCCCGCAGGTGTGCAGTTGTGTACGCTGAAGTCGATCAAGACTGGGGCCTGTCCAGAAGACTGCGCCTATTGTCCGCAGTCCGTGCACCACAACACCTTCGTGGAGAGCGAGGCGTTGATGGAAACGGAAACCATTTTAAAGGATGCTCAACGCGCGAAAGCGGGAGGTGCGACACGTTTCTGTATGGGTGCAGCTTGGCGTCGTGTGGCTGATGGTAAGCAATTTGATAGCGTTCTAAAAACCGTTTCGGGCGTGAAAGACCTCGGACTAGAAGTTTGCTGTACGCTTGGCATGGTTACGGAAGCTCAGGCCACGCGTTTAAAATCGGCCGGTTGCGATGTCTACAATCACAACCTTGATACATCACGTGAGCACTATTCCAAAATTATCACTACGCGCACTTACGATGATCGCCTGCAAACGCTTTCGAATGTTCGTAAGGCTGGACTCGAAGTTTGCTCAGGAGGAATCATTGGTATGGGCGAGACCGTGGATGATCGTCTGAAGATGTTGGTTGAATTGGCGAGTTTGGATCCGCAGCCAGACTCCGTGCCAATCAACGCATTAGTCGCAGTCGAAGGAACGCCTTTAGCCGGAAGAAAGTTTGTCGATACGATTGAATTCGTCCGCACTGTCGCCATCGCCCGTATTCTTATGCCTAAAGCGATGGTGCGTCTCTCGGCGGGTCGTGCCAATATGACCGATGAAACGCAGGCTCTTTGTTACTTGGCTGGCGCGAATTCGATTTTCTTGGGCGAAAAACTTTTGACCACGGGAAATCCAGACATCGAAGAAGATATGAATTTAATGAAGCGACTCGGCTTGCACCCATTGCATCCCGATGAAGCTCGCCGTGTGCACCGCGGAGAAATTGCTCCAGCATCGGCGAAGGCGGCAGCATGGCCCAATCCCGCTGAACTCGTCGCTGCGCAGGGCGAAGACGATTCCTGCGAGGGTGGTGGCTGCGGTTGTTCATCTAAATAATTCATGTCCGTCATCTTCGTCACTGGGAGCGACACCGCCGTGGGCAAAACTCACGTGTCGGGTTTGTTGGCGCGTCGCTTGGCGAAGTCAGGTCGCGTGCAAGTGATTAAGCCAGTGGAGTCGGGCGCAGGCGTTGGTCGCCCCGCAGATGCGCCGCGTGCAGCGGGAAGTTGGGCCGAGCCACACACATTGCTTTCTCTGCCTGAACCTTTGGCACCGCTCGCAGCGGCCGAGCGAGCGGGCAAGAAATTATCATTACCTCGGTTGGTGAATGCCTATCGCAAGCTGCCATCCTCAACCCATCGTGTCATTGAAGGTGCGGGCGGAGTAGCTGTACCGATTGATTCTTCGGGCTTAGATTGGGCCGATTTCGTAAAAGCGATTCAGCCCGACCTGGTTGTCGTCGTCGTGGAAGATCGTCTTGGCGCTATTAATCAGGCACGACTTGCGGTGGCATATTTAAAATCTAAAAAAATTAAAACCACCGTAGCGGTTTGGTTGAATGCAGCTCACGTGCGGCCCTCGAGGGAGGTTTTAAAAGCGAACCGCGATGGCATCATTCAATCGAAGATTAAACTCGCAGGTGAATCGGGTTATAAAAAACAAAAGCCAATTTTCTCCGCTACTTTACTTCGGTGATTTCACTTTGGCTCAGTCGTTTGAAAAAGTCTCTCACTGAACGCGAGGCTCAAGGCTTGCTGCGTCAGCTGCATGCGCGAACCAGTTCGGAGGCACATTTGAACTTAGCCGATAACGATTATTTAGCTTTATCCAAAGACCCAAGCGTCATCGCTGCCGCTGAGTCTGCATTGCGAGAGTGGGGCGCATCTTCTTCTGCTTCACCATTAGTGAGTGGCTATACAGCCTTGCATGAGGAGCTGGAGAAAAAGTTGGCCGCTTGGCATGGGTATCCGCACGGAATTATTTTTAATACTGGCTACGCAGCTAATGCGGCAGTGTTGGGCGGAATACCGCGCGAGGGTGACCTAGTTTTGGCCGATCGATTAATTCACGCGAGCATGCTGTCTGGTATAGAGTCTTCGGGGGCAAAGCTCGTTCGCTTTCCGCATAATGACCTCGATACTTTAGAATTAAAATTAACGGAAGCGGTCAATCATACCGGCGCCGTTTTTGTCGTCACCGAAAGTGTTTACTCGATGGATGGCGATAGCCCTGACTTGAAGAGACTCAGTGAATTACGTGAGCGATTTGGGTTTTGTTGGATATTGGATGAGGCACATGCCACGGGCTGGCATGGTGCAACAGGCTCCGGCCTGCAAGAAGAGCAGGGCGTTCGTGGGGCTGCGGATATTGTGGTTGGAACGCTCGGCAAGGCCCTTGGTTCTCAAGGTGCATATGTGTTAAGTCGTGAGGCCGATGTTCGTGCGTCACTGATTAATTTTTCAGGAGAATTTATTTATTCAACCTACCTTGCTCCTTCGTCGGCCGCAGCTGGCTTGGCGGCGATTAAACGAGCCGAAGCATTAGCCGAGGAGCGTGCTGCATTGCATGTTCTGTCGCGCGAATGGCGTGGGGCACTGACTGCGGCAGGGTTTGTGGTGCCAGAGGGGCATTCGGCAATTATTCCAATTGTTCTAGGTGATGCGAATCGCACCGTGCATTTTGCAAAAAAATTAAAAGACGCCGGCATCAAGGTTTCGGCAATTCGTCCACCCACTGTACCAGCGGGAACTGGGCGATTGCGTATTTCACTGCGACGTGGATTAACGTCAGCACATCTAAATAAATTTATTACCGCGATGAAGGAGGCGGCCTTATGAAGATAGGTTGGATCGGCGGTTGGGGTATTTCATTGGACGCGATTCGTCCACTGGCGGTGGCACATGCGCCGGATGCTGAGCACTTAATTTTTCCGCCTGTATTGGGCGCGGCTGAACATTTAATAGGATGCGATCGGGTGATCGGTTGGTCGCTTGGTGCACATCTATTACTCGAAGCTGCTGCCCGCGGAGTTAAATTGCCCACGCAGGTTTTATTAATTGCGCCCTTCACATCATTTTGCGCGGAGCATGGAAAGTGTGGAAAAGTTTCTGAAACGCAGGTGCATTGGTTGAAGCGTTGGATTGAGAAAGAGCCAGCAGCAGCGCTTGCTGATTTTCGTCAACGTGCCGGACTGCGTCCGGCATCCGATAATAATCTTCCTTACGAAAAAGAGTACTTGCTGGCGGGCTTAAGTATTTTAACCGAGCCAGCAGGAATTGCTTTAATCTCCTTTGCGCGACAGGGTTTGCCAGAGGGCTGGGAAGCGTACGTAGGTGCCGATGATCGACTATTAAATCCAGAGGGTGTTTGCCAAGCGGTAGTCGGCTGCCAAATAATCGAAGGCGTCGGACATGACTTGGCCGACTTTTTAAATACCCCGTCGTCACTATGAGATTTAACGAATGCGCTCGCAGTTACGATGAGCACGCCGCTCCCCAGCGTCGTTTCGCCGAGGCCTTGGCGGCATTCGCACCTTTTCATCGCGGAGCGAAAGTTACAGAGTTGGGTGCCGGCACTGGTTTCTTAACGGCCGCATTATTAGCGCAGGGTGTTAGAGTTGAAGCTACAGATGGTTCGCCTGAAATGGTCGCGGTCGGAAAAGAAAACGTACCAACCGCTGATTGGAAAGTGCATGATGCGTTCACCGAAATTCCTTCAACGTCCGCTATCGCTTCATCTGGTTTGTTGCATTGGGCGGCTGATCCAGGTGTTGTTTTACGTCATTGGCATAACGCATTGCCCAAAGGCGGACGTTTACTCTTAGGTGTTCCGTGTGACCCATGCCTCTTTGAATTGCGTGATTTAATGGGCGAGGGGCCATTGCGTTGGCGCGATGAAGCACAATGGTTGCAGCTTTTAAGCCGTGCCCGCTTCGATGTAAAAGCCCACGGAGTTTTGGAGTTAGAGCAAACTTATGGTTCGACCCTGGATTTATTCCGCACACTGCACGGCAGTGGAGTCACAGGTGCGCCGCGTATGAGTCCCGGAACCTTGCGTGAATTAATCCGCGACTATGATCGACTACACGCCAAGGGCGATGGAGTGATCGCAACTTGGGCGTGGCTTTTGGTGGACGCTGTTGCCCTTTAATTAAAATCGAATTCTGGATGTGATTCAGGCGGAGGCTCTTCGCCCGCTAGAATGCCGCGCACAAAAAGTTCGCGATGCTCTGCGCATGGGCCCAGTCGACGCAGCACTTCGACATGTTCGGGGGTGCCGTAACCTTTATGTGTGCCAAAACCGTATTCGGGATAGTTCGCATCCATTTGTTGGAGCAGTTTATCGCGCTCAACTTTGGCAACAATTGAAGCGAGGGCGATCGCGAGACTTTTTCCATCACCCTTCTTTACTGCTTCATGTGCCCAAGCAAACGGGCGAAGGGGCAAGCCATCAACGAGAACTAAAAAGTTTTTTTCCTCACTCCGTCCAAATAATTCACCTTCGGTGCCAGCAGCAGGGAAGAGTGGCGCCAGTGCGCCTTGTGCGAGTTGGGTGAGGCAGCGCCCCATAGCAATTCGTGTAGCACCCAAAATATTATGCGCAGAGATTTCTAGAACCGACGCTTGGGCCCAGACGGCGCGAAGTTTTCCTTCGGCATGCATCTGGATGATTTTTTCGTGAAGCTCCGCACGTTTTCCTGGCGAAAGTTTTTTAGAATCATTTGCGCCCGATAATTTTCGCACCCAGCCCGCCTCGCTGTAAAATCCTGCATCGAGAAGAACTGCGGCAGCGACGACGGGTCCGCAGAGCGACCCGCGACCCGCTTCATCGATACCAGCAATACCTGGGCGACCATGGCCCCTTTTGCGATCAAAGGAGACGAGAGACGCCATGAATTACTCGGCCTTCTTGCGGCCCTTGAAAGGTTTAGGTGCGGGAGGTTCAAGTCCGCGTGCTTCATAGGCGGTCTTGAAGTGCAGCTTCGCAAAGTTGACTAAGATGGCGGGACCGAGTCGTCCGACTAATTCGGTCGCAGCGGCTTTCGCTTCGGCTCCAGAGCCTTTGGGGAGCTTAACTCCGCCGTCTAAGGAAAGTCTTTCTAATTCACGAACAAAAGTGGCGCGAGCGACGATGGAAGCGGCGGCGACGACGGGATCCGATTCCGCTTTGGTGCGCATGCGCAAATCAAACGTCACTCCCTTGCGGGCGAGTTCTTTTTGTACGAGTGGCTCTTCGGAGAATTGGTCAAGCAGGCCCCACGCTGGTTTGCGACCGTGAGCTAATTCAAATCCTTTGAGGGCTTCTTCGCACGACGTGGCGTGCATCCAGCCGAGCAGACGGTTGAGGTTTTTTCCAAAACGCGAGTGCAGCTCATTGTATTTAGCCATGCGCGCAAATGTCGTCCGCACCGATACGCCAGGAGTTTCGCGAATCACTTTATCAAGTTCGGCGATTTTTGTGTCAGTTAATTTTTTCGAATCTTTGATGCCGAGTTCAATCCACTGTCTGACCATATCGCCCGTGGCGATAACGCAGGCAGAGACTACGGGGCCGAAGAGATCCCCCTTGCCCGATTCATCAAGCCCGGCATGCTCTTCGAACCATTCGGGATTCAGTTCAGCGTCGTAACCAAGAAGGGCCTGTCCCGTGACGTCGGGTTCTAAGGTGAACTTCACAAATTCTTCGGTGCCCTTGCCAGAGATGACGCATTTGCCCGATTGGTAATGCACTACGTTGACACTGGGTCCTTTGAAAGCGAAGGCTGCGTGGTCGACCACTGCTGAGACCCAGCCTTTTTCTATAAGTATTTTATGAAGGGCATCCGCTTGTTTGGAATCGAGTTTAACGGTATGCATCGAAACCTTTTTAGGGGTATCTTCAGAGTCCGGTTTTGCCTTTCGCTTCATTGCTTCCAAGGTCTACTCGTCTTCGTGCTTAAATCCAGCCCCATCCCATGCAACCTAACCAACAAAAGCTGATTTCGGCAGCTCCGGCACTTCGTAAGGCCTTGTTGTGGTGGTTTATGAAGCATCAAAGACCGATGCCATGGAGGCAAAAAATTTCGGCCTACCGTACAGTAGTTTCGGAACTCATGTGCCAGCAAACGCAGATTGCTACCGCCACGCCTTATTTTGAACGGTGGGTGGCGCGATGGCCCGACTTCAAAGCACTCGCAAAAGCGTCGGAGTCCGATGTTTTAAAGTTATGGGCCGGCTTAGGATATTATAGTCGGGCAAGAAATTTACTCCGACTCGCGAAAGAAGTGGCGCTGCTTAAGGAAACTCCGCGGACAGCGGAGGCTTGGCAGCAATATCCTGGCGTTGGTCCTTATACGGCCGCAGCAATCGCCAGTATTGCATTTCGAGAGCCTGTGGCAGTCGTGGATGGAAATGTGATTCGCGTTCTCGCACGACTGACGGGGCATCGTGCACTAATGAAAAACGGCATAACCGCAGCGCGACATTTTACGCCGCTCGCTAATCAGCTCGTCGCCGCACAATCGCCAGGGGATTTTAATCAAGCCATGATGGAGTTAGGTGCGACAGTCTGCCGCAAGGCATCGCCTGACTGTTCTGCCTGCCCGCTGTCGCGTTGGTGTGTCGCGAAAGCGCAGAAGACGACGGCACTGATCCCTAAATTTGAAACCAAAAAGCGAACGGTTCAACAAGTGCATCGTGCGCTTATCATGAAAGACCGAAAAATTTTACTGCACCGACAAGATTCGCAGGCTCGTCGCTTAGCGGGAGTGGCGGAGATTCCTGATATTCAAAATCTAAATATAAAAACAAAGACGGCGCCGGTATTTGTGAAGCGACGCACGATTGGTCAGGTGACGTATGAAGAAAATTTAATTGTGCTGAAGTTAAACAAGTCGGTGCAGCAATCCATTCACCGCAGCGCGCAATGCGAATGGGTGGACGTCGATCAGCTGGACGACGCTGCGGTGAGCGGTCCACACCGGCGCTGGTTGGCGGAGTGGCTTAGTCTAAGCGATCAGCCAAAGCTCGGCAGACGGACTTAAGTACGGCGACGCGGGCGAAGCGTTTGTCATTACCTGGCACCACAATCCAAGGGGCGTGCGGTGTGTCGGTTCGCGTAATCATATCTTCGGCCGCCTTTTGATTATCGTCCCACTTCTTGCGGTTGCGGTAATCTTCTTTGGTCATCTTGTGACGCTTATGCGGAGATTTCTCGCGATCTTGGAAGCGACGCAATTGTTCGTCTTTAGAAATGTGGATCCAGAATTTTAAAACAATCGTGTTCGCTTCGGCTAGGCAGGATTCGAAATCATTAATCTCACTATAGGCCCGTGCCCATTCATCGGTACGTGCAAAGCCTTCTACGCGCTCGACCACAACGCGACCGTACCATGAGCGATCAAAGACGGCGACGTGTCCGGCGTGTGGAATTTTATTCCAGAAACGCCAGAGATAGTGGCGGGCTTTTTCTTCAGCGGTCGGCGCGGGCGTGGGGTGAACTTGGTAATGTGCCGCATCCATTTTAGCGGCGAGGCGACGAATCACTCCGCCTTTGCCGGCCGCATCGACGCCTTCGAGTGCGATGACGGTAGCGAGACCACGTTTAGCAGCCAAACGCGTGAGTCGACCTAAGCGATTTTGTAATTTAGAAATCTGTTGGCTGTACTCTTTTTTCTCGAGGACAGGTTGAGCGGTGGGGCTTTCGAGTAGGCCGCGCGTACGGTTGCTGGGCTTGCGCACTTTGGCGGGCTTGCGACGGAGGCCGAGTGAGAGTTGTTGAAGGATGCTGCGGCCCGCCAAGAGATCGCGGTGTTTTCCGTCGGAGCCGTTAATTACTTTCCAGCTCATGCCCTTACCTGAAGCGAGGGGGCGGATGCTGCGCGCGATTTTATGTCCGTTCGGCTTAGTTAAAATTACATCTCTTCCTGTTACGACCCAGCCCTCTGCGTCGGTGTCTTCAGCATTACGAAGGCGCTTCTTCAAAGATTTCTCTGGAGTCTCAATCCAGATTTTTGCGAGCGTAGTGCCATTAGCGGCTAAAGTTTCTTCGAGTGAGCGCAGGGCCTTGAGTCTTTGACGAAGCGATTCACCGCTCAGTGTGTTACTAGCTGCGGCTAGAGCAGTGCGCGTGGTCCAATCGCCTACAACAATCGTGATGTGTCCTTGGGCGGGTGCTTGTTGCCAGTAGGGCCAGAGGAAAGGCTTTGTCTCCAATTCAGCTAAGGCGGTGTCGGGCGAACAAATGCGAACAGTGCGAGAGTCGAACCACTCGGTTAATTGATTGGCAAGTTCGGAGCCGCCCAGGCGATCGTTGCCGCCAATGACAATCATTCCACCTGCATGTCGATTTACAATTCGGCGCTGCAGAGCGAGTAGACGAAGGTGAAGTGCCGATTGGGCTTTTTCGATGAGGGTGCGAGAGGGCATCGATGTGGCGCTGACTATGTGTACCCTTTTGTATAAAGGGAAGTTTGGACTCTGTTAAATCTACGTGCCTTTTGAGGTGTGCCTACTCTGCGGGATCGACGGCGGGCAACTTGCCTTTGCGTAATGATTCCAGGGTAGCCTTGAGTTCGTCTTTGAGGGTCAAATAATCCGCCAGTCCCACAGCCTTTTCTTGCAGTTCAATGGCTTCGGCGGTGCGCCCTTGCATGAATCGTAATCGGGCAAGGGTGTCGAGTTTGTCGGGGTGTTTGCCGTCGGACAGCTGTACTGCAGCCACCGCACATTTTTCAGCCAGAACGTAATTAACTTTTCCTTCGAAGCGCGAATCGGTGAGCAATTGCCACGCCACCTCATTTTGTACTTCAGCATTGGTATTTTCATTGGCCGCCCGTTCTTCAAGCATCGCGTAGAATAAGGTGGGATCGCCGCGGCCAAGGGCGATATTCGCTTCGGTAGTTTTTTTAACGTTTGGTCTAAATTCCGGATCTAATTTTTTAAGAACTTCGGGAAGGAGTGCCTCAACTTTATCCCAGTTCTTATTCTTCATCGCCTCTAACCAATCCGTAACGGGTTTTTCGGTATTAGCCTTAGGCTTGGGCTGTTTTATTCCTACGAGCAGGTCGCCTAGTAGGGTTTCATTTAATTCGGCAGGGTGACCCGTCCAGACCAAGACGCCGTTTCCATTAACAACCAAGGCAACTGGAATGCTTTCGGTCCCAGAGTTATCCAGCCACGCCTTGATGAATTCTTTGCCGCCGATTGCGACAGGGTACGACATTTTCTTGCCCTGTTGTTGAACGAAGTCGCGGACATTCTTTTCTGCTGCTTCGCCTTTCTCTCCGTCCCAAACGTTGACGCCGGTAATGAAGATTCCTTTTGAGCCAAGTTTTTTATGGAGAGCGTTGAGGTGGGGAATGGTGGCAACGCACGGACCGCACCAAGTGGCCCAACACTCAAAAACATAAAGTCGTCCCGGCTCAAATTTTTCAATGGGCGCGCCTTGGATTTGAATCTCGGGTCGCGCGGCGGGAGCTGCATCACCAATATTAAATGAAGCCGCCTGGCAATCTAGGCACAGGCAGAACAATGCGAGTAGGTATCGAATCACAGGAATTATACTGAAGTATTAGCGAACTTTTGGCGAATCGCTTCGACCACGGCAGGATCTGCTAGAGTGGAAACGTTGCCGAGTTCGCGGCCTTCAGAAATATCACGCAGCAGGCGGCGCATAATTTTCCCTGAGCGGGTTTTGGGGAGGTCGGGAACGAAGACGATGCGCTCGGGGCGTGCGAATTTCCCGATCTTTGCATCGACCATATTATTGAGGGTCTTGGCGAGGTTGGCTTCGTTGACGGTTTTGGCGTGTGCTGTTTTAAGAATAACAAACGCCATGAGGCCTTGTCCTTTAAGGTCGTGCTTAACGCCAATAACGGCGGACTCAGCGACAGCTTCATTCTCAATGAACACGGCTTCAAGTTCGGCGGTGCCGATGCGGTGACCCGAAACATTGACCACGTCGTCGACGCGCCCCGTGATCCAGAGGTAGCCATCCTTGTCTTTAATAGCGCCGTCACCTGGGAAATAGTATTTTCCGCCCCAGCGACTCCAGTACGCTTCGATGTAACGCTTTTCATCGCCGTAAATTCCTTGCGTGATGCCTGGCCATGGTTTGCGAATCGCCAGAATCCCGCTGTCGGTTTCTTGTCCGTTCTCGTCGAGCACTGCAGCATCAACGCCGAAGAAGGGAAGAGTCGCAGAGCCAGGTTTAGTAGGCGTGCAACCGGGAATTGGAGTGATCATGTGACCGCCCGTTTCAGTTTGCCACCAGGTATCAACAATCGGGCAGCGTTCCGCGCCAATGTTGCGATGGTACCATAACCACGCCTCAGGATTAATTGGCTCACCCACCGATCCCAGTAGGCGCAGTGAAGACAGGTCGTGTTTCTTTACCCACTCATCGCCCCACTTCATGAAAGCGCGAATAGCTGTAGGTGCGGTGTAAAAGACGCTCACCTTGTGGTCTTGAATAATTTTCCAGAAGCGACCGAAGTCAGGAGCGTCAGGTGCACCTTCGTACATCAAAACGGAAGCTCCATTTAATAGCGGACCGTAAACAACGTAAGTGTGTCCAGTGACCCAGCCCACATCGGCCGTGCACCAAAAGAGATCTTCATTCCGTAAATCGAAGACATATTTATTGGTCGTGTAAGCTTGTAGCATGTAGCCGCCAGTGCCGTGGATGATGCCTTTCGGTTTGCCGGTTGAGCCCGAGGTGTAGAGCAAGAAGAGCATGTCGTTCGAATCCTGCCAGACGGCGGGGCACTCATCACTTACTTTAGCAGCCAACTCATGATACCAGACGTCGCGGCCTGCTTGCATGGTGCACGCAGCATCGGGCTTTCCGAGGTGTCGCTGTAAAACTAAAACGTGTTTACAGCTCGGACAATCTTTGACGGCTTCATCGACGGTTTGTTTGAGTGGCAGGAATTTTCCGCGGCGATACCCACCATCCATTGTAATTACGGCCTTAGAATTAGCGTCATTCACGCGATCGCGAATGGATTCAGCAGAGAAACCGCCGAAGACGACGGAGTGTACAACGCCGATGCGTGCACAGGCTAAAACCGCGAAGGCAAGTTCGGGCACCATTGGCATGTAAATCGCAACAGTGTCACCTTTTTTAAGGTCGAGTGATTTCAGAACGTTCGCAAAGCGACTTACCTCGGAGAGGAGTTCGCGGTACGTAATTTTTCGTATCTCAGCTACGCCACCAGGAGTAGGTTCGCCTTCAAAGACAATCGCGACTTTGTCGCCGAGACCTTTGGCGATTTGTGCATCGATACAGTTGTAGGAAATATTTGTTTTTCCACCGACGAACCATTTGAAGA
The DNA here is from genome assembly GCA_947378845.1 of Opitutia bacterium. Classification (GTDB taxonomy): domain Bacteria; phylum Verrucomicrobiota; class Verrucomicrobiia; order Opitutales; family UBA953; genus UBA953. The sequence continues at coordinate 30,479 of CANCLQ010000003.1, forward strand.
AAGGTTTCTTAGATTCATCCAAAACTTTTTTCCAAGGCTCAAACCAGGTGAGCTCTTTTGCTTCATCAGCCCAGAAGCCTTCGGGGTCGTCAATGGATCGGCGATAGAGCTTTTGATAACCAGCCATGCCTTTGACGCGGGCTTTTGCCACGAAACTAGCCGATGGTGGAAAAACTTCTTCCGAAGAACTAAATCCTTCGGCCGCCGCTTTCTGTACGTCCTGCATTTCTTCATTCACGGTTTTAGCGGGACGGCGACGGCGCAGAATGAGATAGGTCGCAAAAGCGACGACCAGCGAAAGCGAAAGGTATAACATGGGTGCTTCGACGAATGTTTTTATATCCATATATAAAATGAGGGGGGTGCCTGACTAAACAGAGCCGACGACCCTTCGGCAATCAAAACGCTTCATAAAATAGCGTCGTCCGACAGCATTCGATTAACTTAACTCGCTTAGAATTTCTGAGAAATTATTTAGGACGCGTACCCCTAAGTGGGAGAGCCGGTCGGGATGTTGGTAGCCATGTCCAAGAAGTAAGCAGTCGACCCCCATGGCCTGGGCGGCCTCGAGGTCGTGGGCGGTGTCGCCAATGAAAATCACTTCGTCTGGGTGGTGGGGGAGGTCGGCGAGATGCAATTTGGCCCGGTCTTCTTTACTGTGAGCGTAAATGTCGCCGCCACCGCTGGCTTTGATGAAGTGATGCTGTAGGCGATGCCCATTTAGTGTGTCTTGCAGGCGCTGGTGTTCGTAGGCTGAGAGAACGGAATGGGTTAGCCCGTGAGACGAAAGCGTCTTTATGACTTCAAGTGCTTTCACATGTAGGTTGCAGTGATGCTTGCGCGCCTCGTAGGCGGCCATGAATCGAACGGAGAGTTTCTCGAAAGTTGGCAGGTCGACTGGAAAGCCCAACTTATGATAAACCTTCATTGCGGGGAACTCGAAGATTTGGCGGTAATGGTCTGGATCGAGAAGCGGCTTTTTTTCTTCGGCTAAAATTTGATTGAGCGCTTCACAGCAAAGCCAGGTGTCATCAAGCAAGGTTCCATTCCAATCCCAGACGGCATGTCGATAGGCAGAAAGTTTTTTACGCATGAGCGGGTGAGGGCGGAAACGCCTCGATGGATACACCATGGGCGACGTGAATTAAGTTGGGCGCCATGCCCGTAGGCAATAACTGGTTCCATTCAAAAGGTGCTTCGCTCCATTCTCGTGCGATAGCGGAAGTGAATACATAGGGCTCATGATGCACCCGGCCCATGGTGAGTCGGTTATTTTTAGAGGTAAAAAATATATAACGCTCTAATAGGAAGAACTCGATGGTTCCGTCCGCAGCGGTCGTAGAGTGGCCCGTTGGCTCCCAAGCAAACGTCGCCACGCTTTTAGATTTTTTTCGACTGCAGCTGAAGCGCTCGGGATTTTCTTTAGGATTAAAATTAATTTTGGCTGATTGATAATTTAATCCAAAAGCAAGTTGGGCAATTTTGACGGCAATCCAGTGATCGCAATCGAGCGAGAAGAAATAAATTCCGGATGTGCCGTCTGCGGTTCGCACATAAGTCCGAACGTTTAATTCATTTAATTCAGAGAGACCAGGGACGGCTGGTAGCCCGAATAGGCGAATAGCGCTCATCCGAAAACCCACAATTGAGAGATAGGCTTTTCCTTGAAAGGTATCCACGATGAGACCTGCAGGGAGACGCTTCTGAATTTCGTGGGCGTCATATTCCCAGTGATAAAAGAATAAGTTATCCCAACTTTGAGTTAAGATGGAGCGCCCGGCGGGTCTTTGCCTTGAGGCGGTTGAGCTCAGTCTTGCTTGGTCCACGCCGCAACATCGCGGTCGTTTCCTATGGGTCAAGTCGCTCCGCTGTATTGTGATGGCTTTTCGCTTGGAGGCGGCCGTGAAGCCCGTTACCCATTGGGTATGTTGTCTGCAGCAATCCAGTTGGAGCTCATTCAGTTTGCCGAGAAGTTAGCCGATGTGGCTCGCGGAGTATTACTCAAAGCACACGCTCAATTAGAGACGGAGATTGAAATTAAAAAAGATGGCACACCTGTCACCGTAGCAGACCGTGAAGCGGAGCGCTTGATGCGTGAGATGATTAATAAGACTTACCCACAGCACGGGATCCTTGGCGAAGAGTACGGCGCCGAGCGTGCCGATGCGGAGATTTGCTGGGTCCTAGATCCGATTGATGGAACGAAGTCATTCTTATCGCGCGTTCCTCTCTACACTATTTTAATTGGAGTACGCTACCAGGGTGAACCTTTGCTCGGCTTAATTGATCAACCGGTTTTGAACGAGCGAATGATTGGTGATGGCAAAGTGACCAAGCTCAACGGACGTGTTGTCCGTGTCGCCGAAGTTGCGCTGCGCGATGCAGTGGTTGTGGGTTCGGATTTCGATGGCATTCGCAAATATCAGCCACAAGCAAAGTGGAATCAGTTGGCGGACGCGGTGACACATACGCGAACCTGGGGTGACGGCTACGGTTATCTCTTGGTCGCCAGCGGGCGTGCCCACGTGGTGGCCGACCCAATTATGAATCCATGGGATATTATTCCCGTGATACCTATTTTAAAAGGAGCAGGCACCGTCGTCACCGATTGGCAGGGTGGCAATGCGTTGCAATCAGGTAATATTATCGCCGCTGCACCGCGCTTACATGCGGCAGTATTGGCGAAATTAAACGCCTAGCGTTTATTTATTAAGGCGAATCTTGAGCGACTGACCGTGAGCGTCGAGGCTCTCCATCTTCGCAAAGGCATCGACTACGCTGGCTGCTTTTTGCAGCGAGGCCTGATCGTAACGAGCGAAGCTTGTGCGACGTAAAAAGTCGGCCACGCGAAGTCCGCTAAAGAATCTTCCAGTGCCACCCGTGGGCAAGGTGTGGCTGGGTCCTGCTGTGAAATCTCCGAGTACGGTGGGAGTTTCGTGTCCAAGTAAGATGGCGCCTGCGGTGGTAATTTCGGCGGAGAGCTTAGCTTGCTTCCCGGCAGCGACCATAAGTTCAAGGTGCTCTGGTGCAACTAGGTTGGCGACGCGTGGAGCATCGTCGATGCTATCGACGAGAATAACGCAGGTCATCGCATCGAGGGCCTTACGGATTTTTTCTCCGTGACGAAGTGTGCTCGATTGCGTGCGTGCCTCCGAGAGGCAGCGATTCGCAATCGCTTCATTGTCGCACACTAAATAAAGTTTTTCTTTCCCGCTGCCGTGTTCGGCTTGAGCACAGAGATCTGCAGCAACCCACGCAGGCTTAGCGGTGCGATCTGCAATAATCATTACTTCACTTGGGCCTGGAAGAAGGTCGATGCCGACCAAACCAAAAAGTTGGCGCTTCGCTTCAGTGACGTACGCATTGCCTGGACCAAAGATTTTGTCGACGGGTTTAACTGTGTCAGTTCCGAGTGCCATCGCTGCAATCGCTTGAACGCCACCGATTGCATAAACTTCTTTTATACCGCAAAGGTAGAGCGCAGCGAGGATGTCGGGATTAATTTTTCCTTCAGCGTTGGGTGGAGTGCAGGCGCAGATTTCTGGCACGCCCGCGACCTTGGCCGGAATGGCTGTCATTAATACAGTTGAAACCAATGGCACCTGTCCGCCGGGAATGTAGAGGCCGCAGCGATGAATAGCGTGGTGACGTTCACCAACGGTTGCACCGTGCGGATTTTTTGCCTTCCAATCTTTCGGAAGGGTGCGTTGGTGAAAATCTTCGATGCACTTAATGGCTTCAGAGATCGCCTTGCGTTTTTCAGGAGCGAGACTGTCGGCCGCTTTCTGCAGTTGTTCAACCGAGATGCGTAATTGACGAATGCTTAACTTGGCGTGGTCGAAGCGTGCGGTATGGTAGAGGACGCCGACATCGCCGCGCGTTTTGATGTCATCAATAATTGCGCTGACTGCTTGTCGAATTTCGACCGCAGCTTCGCCCGTACCAACAAAGGCGCGAAGTTTTTTGGCGAAATCTTTATCGCTAGCCCGCAGGACTGGCATCGTTTAGCGAACCGGGAAAGCGAAGGCTGATTCGCTCACCGATGGATTGATGGTGACTTTTTCGTAAGTGACTTCGGCGACTTTCTTATCAGCTAAGTAAATTTCTTCCCGCTTGGTGAACGAAAGTCCGTCGACCCAGAATAACTCTTTAACCAGTTGGCGCTGGAGTTTTCCGTCAGGCATCACCTGATCGGTGGCGACTAATTCGTAGCTCTTGGTTTCAAAATGACGAGTGATGGCGTGTCCTGAATTATATTTGTACTCAATCGAGTAGACCTTCTTGCCGTCAATTTCAGTGGTACCGCTAAGGTTAATCGAACCTTGGTTTTGTTCGGGTGCGGCATAGAAATTCAGGTCGCTAGCCGTGGAATCCTTCATGCGTGCGACTTGCTGGAATTGAATGATTTTATTGTCGGTTCGTCCATTTGGGCTTAATTCACGACGCGAGATCCAACCTTCAAGTCCGTTGGACGCTGTTACGTTCTCGATGTAAAAGTCTGGAGTGTAATCAATCTGACGACGGGAGTAAGGTGCAACTAATTCGAGGATGGTTGATCCAAGAGGTTTTTTGTCGGCGTCGACTATTTTGAGCTCTATGCGCAACCCCTTTACTTTGTCTGCTGACGTAGCTTCTTTGAGTGCGGCGCTATGTGCTTTCGTCACGACTTCTGCAGCGGTCGGGCCGGCCTGAGCGACTGCGGTGGAAACGGCCAAAAGAAACAAGGTGCTGATGGAGCGAAGTGAAACCATAAGGTTTTTAACCCTGCGATGTGGGCGTGATTTTGCAAGCAAAGGAAAGCCTTAGCTTAGCAATTAGCCTGCATTTAAGCCTTTAAAACTAAGCTTTTGTCGCCTGAAGCAATGCAGGGACTGTGGTGCGACCTTCGTATAATGCTTTGCCTACGATGGCGCCAACCAAGTTTGGATAGGCCTTCGAGAGTTGAGCGAGCTTGCGAACGTCTCCCGTGCTGGCGACTCCGCCCGAAGCGATGACGCCACATGGGCAAACTTTAAGTAGCGCTTCCAGGGACTTCCAGTTGGGTCCAGAGAGCATTCCGTCCGTTGCGATGTCCGTATAAATAACAGTCGAGACGCCGAGGTTCCCGGCTTCAGTGGCGAAATCATTTGCTTTCAGTGCGGTCACTGCGGTCCAACCTTTGACGGCAACTAAACCATCTTTAGCATCAATGCCGACGGCGAGACGCGGGCCGTGTGCTTTGGCCATTTCGCGTAAGAATATTGGATCTGTTGCAGCGCGTGTACCGATGACGATGCGAGAGGCCCCTGCATTATAAGCAGCTTCGGCGGTAGCACGATCGCGCATACCACCACCAAATTGAATCTTAGGACCTAGCTTAGAGATGGTTTGTAGTGTGCCGAGATTGAGTGGCGCTCCACCAAATGCTCCGTCGAGATCAACGACGTGAATCCATTCAGCACCTTCTTGCGCGAATTGGACCGCAGGTTCTACGGGATCCTTATAATACTGAGTGGTGGCATCGTCTCTTCCTTGGCTCAGGCGCACGCAGCGACCGCCTCGGATATCAATAGCAGGATAGACGACCATAATTAGGAGCCCTTTTTATGATGAGATTTTGGTGCGGTGATGCGTACGGGCTTTTCGCCGCGGATTGCTTCGGCTGTCACGGTAAAGTGTGAGCCAGCTGCTGCTTCAGGAAGATGATACATGGTTTCCAGCAGTACGCCTTCGAGTACGGTGCGCAGTCCGCGTGCGCCAGTACCTAATTCGAGGGCACGATCCGCAGCAGCGTCTAATGACTCTGACGTGAATTCTAGAGTCATGCCTGACATCGAGAAAAGCTTTCGATATTGTTTAGTCGGCGCATTGCGTGGCTCAGTGAGAATGCGAACAAGTGCTTCCCGACTGAGGGGCTCGAGAACAGAGATGACGGGTAGTCGTCCGACAAATTCAGGAATCATCCCGAAAGAGAATAAGTCTTCAGGCTGTAAGCCTGCTAAGACTTGTTCGGCTGTAAGGTTAGGGCTGATCACGCCGCCTTGAATAAATCCAAGAGCCTTGGTGCCGGCGCGGCGTGCGATGAGTCGATCGAGTCCGACGAACGCACCACCGGCGATAAAAAGGATATTACTGGTATCGACCTGAATGCATTGTTGCTCGGGGTGTTTGCGACCGCCGGCAGGTGGAACATTGCAAATCGTGCCTTCTAAAAGTTTAAGCAGCGCCTGTTGAACGCCTTCGCCAGAAACATCGCGCGTAATGGAGGCCGAATCAGACTTGCGCCCAATCTTATCAATTTCATCGATGAAGATAATTCCGCGCTGCGCCTTTTCTACATCCATGTCCGCAGCTTGTAGTAAGCGTAGGACTACGGTTTCCACGTCATCACCAACGTAGCCTGCTTCGGTTAAAGTAGTCGCATCAGCGATGGCGAAGGGCACGTCGAGCATCTTAGCAAGTGTGCGTGCGAGAAGTGTTTTGCCGGTACCTGTTGGCCCGATTAAAAGTACATTGCTCTTATCTAATTCGACTTCGCCGAACTCAGAGCCTTTTTCTCCAGCAGCCTGCGCGAGGCGATCATTGAGTCGCTTGTAGTGATTATGAACGGCGACCGACAAAACTTTTTTCGCGTGATCTTGCCCGATGATGTGAGCGTCAAGTTCATGGCGCAGTGCGGAGGGCGCGATTAATTTTACAGGTCCGAGCGGCGCTTTCTTAGCGGCGGATTGGACAGTAGGCCCGGTGCTAGCAGATTTATTTTCACGACCGCTTTCACGTTCGATGAGTCGACCGCATGTCGCTACACAAGCATCGCAAATGCCAACGCCGCCAGGCCCAGCAATGAGCTTGCCGGTTTTTGAGGCTGGCTTACCGCAAAAAGAGCAATTCTCAGCCTGTGTTCCCAGCATGGGGATTACGCCCGACCTGCCTTAGGCAGTACAACATGATCGACCAGACCATAAGCCTTCGCTTGTTCGGCGGTCATATAATAATCGCGGTCAGAATCGCGCTGAAGGTCTTCAGGAGTCTTGCCGCTGTGTTTAGCGAGCACGTGGTTAAGGGTGTCGCGCCAGCGCAGAATTTCTTTGGCGGCAATTGAGATGTCAGAAGTTTGTCCGGTCGCACCACCGCTTGGTTGGTGAATCATCACGCGACAGTTGGGCAGCGCATGGCGCTTTCCTTTGGTTCCTGCAGCCAAGAGCACGGTGGCCATGCTGGCGGAGAGTCCGATGCAATAAGTGTTAATTTCGCAGCTTAGGAAATTCATGGTATCATAAATCGCCATGCCGGCAGTAATGGAGCCGCCTGGTGAGTTGATGTAGATAGAGATGTCTTTCTTAGGATCTTCCATTTGCAGGAAGAGCATTTGCGCGATGACGGCATTAGCTACCTCGTCGTAGATTGGTGCGCCCAAAAAGATGATGCGGTCTTTGAGCAGGCGGCTGTAAATGTCCCACGCTCTTTCGCCACGAGCGTCGCGTTCGACAACGTTTGGAATGATGTAGGACATAGTGGTTATTAAAGAGTGTAGGGGGTCTTTAGGCTTTCTCAACAACTTCAGCCTTCTTTTCGCCATCTAAAATGAGGTCGAGGGCCTTATTGAGGATTGCATCACGGCGGATAGTGGCGACGCGATTACGGTCTTTGGCGATTTTCTCAGGTGGCGTCTTCTCGGCGTAAGCGGTGCTGATAATAGCTTGAGTGAATTCCTCTTGAGTGAGGTCCACTTTTTCTTCTTCAGCAATGCGAGCGAGAACAACTTGAGCGCGCACACGAACCTCAGCGGCCTTGCGAGCTTCGTCGAGGATTTCATCGCGCTTGGTTTCTAGTTCGTTAGGCGCGAGACCGGAGCGCATGCGAAGTTGTGCGTATTGAATGAAAAGATCTTTAGCGACAGAATCCACGGCGGATTGAGGCAACGGAAGTTCGAGGCCAGCGACGAGGGCTTCGACAGCTTTTTCGCGGCGTGCGGTTTCTGCAGCTTGTTGCTTAGAGCCTTCGACGCCCTTTCGGATTTGGTCGCGTAGGTCGGCTTCATCTTTAACGCCGACAGATTTGCAGAATTCGGCATCCACTTCAGGTAATTTTTTGTTACGCACTTCAGCGATTGTGAGGCTGAATTTAATGGTTTTTCCGCGAAGGGCTTCACGTGCGTGATCAGCAGGAACCGTGAACTCTGCCTTACCAGCATCGCCGGCTTTGAGTCCGATAACAGCCTTGGCAATAGCGGGTACAGCAACGATTTCGTTTTCTGCGCCAGCTTCTTCCCAGGTGGATTCGGTGCCTGCGAGTGGGCCTGCTTCAGCGTCGATTTCCTTTACGTCTTTGCCGTCAATTTGTGCGGTGTATCCAAGTCGAACGTAATCACCTTTAGCGGCAGCGCTTTCAGTTTTTTCAAATCGGGCGCGTTGTGCGCGGATTTTTTGTAAGTGCTCTTCGACGTCGGCGTCGGAGACAGTAATTTTTTCGGCCGCGATCTTAACTTTTTTCCAATCGGGTGTTTTGAATTCGGGAAGCACATCTACTTCGTAGTGAATGACGACGTCTTTACCTTTAGCGGCTTCATCCTTTTTGACGTCGGCTAAGGTGTAGACCGTAAATCCTTTTTCCTTTCGGATTTGTTCGTAGCCCTTGGCGAGAAGGCGCTGGCTGACTTCTTCATCGATGCTTTTGGCGTATTTTTGACGCACGATAGCCTCGGGAGCTTTGCCGGGTCGGAAGCCGGGAATCGCGGCTTCGCTCGTGAAACCTTTGAGCACTTCCTTTTCCGAGGAGGCTACATCCGCTGCTGGGATGGTCACGGTAACGGCGCGACGAGTTGGGTTGGTAACTTTAATTTTAATGTCCATGGATTGATGAAGTTTGGGAGGGAAAGGCGCCCCAGGCCTTTAGGCTCCGAGGGGAAGGGCGAGCAAATGAAACAACTCCCCATCGTCAACAGCGGAGGAAGGGGTTGTTTTAGGGCTTATCCTAGGCGTTTTTTGAGCCTTGGCAGGACACAGCGCGGCACAAATGCAGCCGCCTGGGATAGTTTATGACGCGCAATGTCTTTTACGAAGGAGGATGACGTGACGAATTGATCTTGGCTGGGCATTAAAACCACGGTCTCGATTTCAGGCGCCATCAGTCGGTTGGCGTGGGCGAGGTCGAATTCGAATTCAAAATCACTGAACTTTCGAAGACCGCGGATGATGGCGATAGCCCTTTGTTTACGGGCGAATTCAACGGTCAGGCCTGTTAAGGTTTCGATATGAACATTCTTCATCCCTTTGCAGGCTTCACGCGCCATGGTGATGCGTTCATCGAGAGGGAACCAGGGATTTTTGGAATCACTAGGTGCGACGGCAAGGATGACGCGGTCAAAGAGATTGCTCGCACGGCGGAGCACGTCGAGGTGCCCTAGTGTAATGGGGTCAAATGTGCCGGGGTAGACGGCGATGCGGAGCTTGCTGGCCATTGTTTTCCTGTTGCGGCAGACTCTCGCACGATAACATTATCTCCGCAAGCCCCTATGCGATTTCTTCGCCATATCCCCAATATTTTGACCGCCGCCAGGCTTCCGGCGGTGTTCTTAATTGGAATTTGGACTTACTGGGCGGGGGTTTGGGCGAGTGCGGCCTTAGCCTTGTTCATCGTCGCTGCTTTGACCGACATCTTTGATGGTTGGATTGCGCGCAAGCTCGGTGCCGTTTCGGACTTTGGTCGATTGATGGACGCGCTGGTCGATAAGATCTTTATTTTAGGACTGCTCGTGGCGTTGGCCGCAATAGATTGCCTGCCGGTTCGTCAGTGGGACGACCTTGGTGAGTACGTTGCTATTGATCCGCAACAAACGCTGATCGCTGCGTTTGGGGTAATTTTAATTTTAATGCGCGAGTTTCTCATCACAGGATTACGCTTAGTAGCTGCGGCGAAAGGCCAGGTGCTCGAAGCAGAGGGCCTTGGTAAAATCAAAACCTTCGCTCAGATTATTGCGATTGGGCATTTGATTGGTCTGCGTGCCTACGAAACGCACTGGAAATTATCCGCCGTTTGGCATCAGCGTTGGGAAGTAATTATTATGAGTCTCTTCTGGCTTTCCGTGGCATTGACCGTGGTTTCAGGAATGAGCTACCTCATTCGTCACCGTCGTCATTTACCAGGTCTATCAGAATGATTGTTGAATTCGCCACATTGGGCCCGTTGGGGAAAAAGATGCGTGCGCCTGGTACATGGGGTTCCGCCATGGGACTGCTATGGTGGTTTTTAGTTGTTCGACAAATTGCGACGCCCAAAGGATGGCAACAAGAGTTAGCCTTTGATTTATTGGTAGTACTGGCGGCAATTTTTATCTGCGGAGCCGCTGCGGCGATGTTGAAGAAGAAAGACCCGTCGGAAATCATCTTAGATGAATTCGTCGCGATGCCGCTGGTCTTTTTGTTTAATCAGCATCTCTTTCTTGGAGCAAAGTCTGGGTTCTTGATGGTGGTTCTCGGCTTTTTGCTCTTTCGCCTCTTCGATATTACAAAACCTTTTGGAATCCGCTATCTGGAGGGTGCTCCCAGTGGTTTCGGTATTGTACTCGATGATGTTATGGCAGCATTCTACGCCAACCTTGCTTTACAAGGGATTGGCTTACTCTTGGTGGTTTAAATAAAATTTCATCTAAAATGAATCCTTCTGACGCAACGATGATTGCTCAATTTGAGGCCGCCGTAGCCTTACATAATGCAGGTCAATTCGATCAGGCTAAAAACGCTTACGAATCAATAATCACCGCGTGTCCTAATCATGCTGAAGCGATGCACAATCTGGGACTACTGTTTGTTCAGCGCGGAATGTTTGCTGATGCAGTAATATGGATGAGGCGTGCCACGGAGACAAATCCCAATCAGCCGATTTATTTTTCAAACTACGGTAACGTTTTACAGGATTTAGGAAGATGGGCTGAGGCGGTGCCGCAGTATCAAAAAGCAATTACACTTGATCCTAATTACGCCGACCCAAGCTATAACTTGGGAAACGCACTCCAAAAAATTAATCAGCATGAGGCGGCACTCGAAAATTATCGTCGCGCCATAGCAATAAACCCAATGTGGGCAGAGGCACATCTCAACTACGGTAATGCATATGACGCACTCGCCCGATACGAGGAAGCTTTGCAATGTTACGACAAAGTAATCGAGTGTAATCCCACTTACTCGGGTGGTTATATTAATCGATCAAATGTATTGGCGAAGCTAGGACGACATGCCGAAGCGCTCGCCGGATATGATCAGGCTACCAAGTTAGGTGGAGATGCGTACACCGCTTATATTAAAGCCGGAGAAATTTTATTAGAAAAGAATCAGTGCGACGCGGCCGTAGAAAAGTGCAATTTAGCAATAAAACTTAGACCCAGTGACCCGTCGGCTTATTTATTGTTAGGCAGAATTTATTTCTTTGTCCGTAATTTAGAAAATGCCGTTCAGTGCTTTCGCCGCGCCAGTGAACTTAAGCCAGATAGTGCCGACGCTTATAATGGACTTGGTTTAGCATACGTGAAGGCGGGGTATTTTAAGGATAGCCAAGCCTTCTTCCGTAAGGCCTTGGAAATTAACCCTCAGATGTATATCGCGCGGATAAATCTCGGAGACTCGTATTTTGTTGAGGGCGACTTACAGTCCGCACTCGAAGCCTTCCAGGGTTTGGATTTCGGCATTCAGCCGTTAGGCTTAATGCAATTTTTTAAACAACAGTTAGGAGATTGGTCTACTTACGATATTGATAGGGATAATTTTATTAAACGCATTCGTGCGCCACGCGTGATGGGCATAACAGAGGACCCTTGGCATGTGCAGCGCATATCTGACTCGCCAAGTCTGGCAAAAGATGTGGCCCAAAACTTTTTTAATAACGCAACGAGAGCGATGCCGAAGGTCCCGCCCTTAGAAAAAAGAGCACCAGGTAAAAAAATTAGAATAGGTTATTTTTCTCCAGATTTTCGTGATCACGCTGTCTCTCATTTAACTTTGCAATTATTGGAGTCACACTCGCGCGATAAGTTTGAAACTTACGCATTCGCTTTTGGTTATTCAGCACCGACCGATACCTTAAGGCCGAAATTGGTTAAAGCATTCGATCACTTTATTGATATTAATCAAAAAAATGACTTAGAGGTAATTAATTTAGCACGTGAACTTAAAATTGATATCGCGATTGATTTAGCAGGAATTACCTCAGAGTCGCGCGTCGCAATTTTTGCGGGGCGGGCTGCACCTATCCAGGTCAACTACTTAGGTTTTACTGGAACACTTGGGTCGAGTTGCCACGATTACATTATAACTGATCCGGTGGTGGCTCCTGATGATTCGCTCGAACATTTTACTGAGAAGGTAGTACACATCCCGTGCGTTATGCCTTATGACTCACGCCATGATATAGAAGCCAAGATGCCTACTCGAGAGTCTGCTGGTCTGCCAGCAGAAGGATTTGTATTTTGCTCTTTTAATCAGTGTTTTAAAATAACGCCCGAGATTTTTGATTCCTGGATGCGTATCATGCTTAAGGTCCCCAGGTCTTGTCTTTGGATTAACCAAGCTCGACCACAGGCGATGACTAATTACAAGAAAGAGGCTGAAGCTCGCGGAGTAAGTCCGGACAGGATCATTTTTGCACCCAGGGTGACTGAGATGGAAGGTCACCTTGCTCGACTTAAATGTGCAGATCTATTTTTAGATACGTTTCCGTATAATGCTCACACCTCTGCAATCGATGCACTGTGGGCCGGGGTTCCGCTGATTACGCGAATGGGGGGCACCTTTGCCAGTCGGATGGCTGGCAGTTTGGTTAAGTCGATTGGCTTAGGGGATTTAATTGTCCGGGACATCGAGGAATATGAAGCCTTGGCGGTGGATTTAGCTAATAACCCTGCAAAATTGTCGGCCATTAGACAGCGCTTATCCCAAAATCGTTTAAGTCATCCACTGTTTAATTCGCAGCTCTACCTTCGTAGCTACGAGCAAGCACTTTCAATTATGCACGAGAGACATTACGAAGGGTTGCCCCCTGTGCATTTTAAAGTGATTGAATAACGGACGCAACGGCGTCGCCACGTTTATGGACAACTTAGAATTAAATGATGAGGAAAAATTTCAGTCCGCGTTAAGGTTGCATGAAGCGGGGGAGTTGCGCCAAGCAAGGTCTCTTTACGAATTACTGCTCTTCTCTAATCCCGGAAGGCATGACGTCTTAGCTAATTTAGGTTTAATATGTGCGCAGCAGGGTGACCTCATCGAGGCGGAGAAATTTCTTCGGGGGGCCATTGCAATAGAACCTAAGGAAGCCTCTTACTTATCTAATTACGCAAATATTTTACAGGATTTAAATAGATGTGATGATGCTGTCTCATTCTACCGAAAAGCAATCGCCTTGGATTTTAGTTATGCAGATGCCTACTATAATTTAGGTAACGCGTTGCAGAAGTTAAAGCAATACGATCAAGCGATAAAAAGTTACACCGAAGCTATCAATCTCCGGCCTCAATGGACGGAGGCTTATATTAACCGCGGGAATGTTTGCGGATTTTTAGGACGTTACGATGAAGCACACCTGGACTACACAAAGGCAATTGAAGCTAGCCCGCAATTTTCGGGAGGTTACATAAATCGTGCTAACTTGTTGGCAAAATTCTTAAACCAAAAGGATGCCGCAATTAGCGATTACGAAAGCGCCATAAAACTTGGAGCAGATTCATGCCAAACCAATTTGATTATTGTGCAAATTTTGCAGAGCCAATCCCGCTTTAAGGAAGCGATTGAAAAGTGCCAATTCGTAATCAGCCTTAAGCCTGATAGGTCAGACGCTTATTGCGTGATGGGCACTAACTATTTTCAGTTAAGAGATCTTAATCTGGCAATCTCTAGTCATCGCAAAGCGCTTGAATTAGATTCCGATAATGCAAACGCACACGATGGCTTAGGCCTCGCGCTATGGAAGGCGGGTTATCATAGCGACGCTCGAGTATGTTTCACTCGTGCATTAGAAATTAATCCGGGCTTAAATGCTGCCAGGGTGAATATGGCTGATTCATTCCTGACGGAGGGCGACCTGCAGTCGGCGCTGATTCACTATTCATTACTTCCGGCGAAGATTCAGGCCCTTGGCCTGATTCAATTAATCAAGCATCAGTTGGTCGACTGGGAGGACTACGAAAAGGATAAAAAGCTTTTCTTGCGAAAAATTTCGCAGCCAGCGGAAGGGGAGTTTCGCGAAGACCCGTGGCATATGCAGCGCATTTCAGATTCAGCTGAATTAGCCAAGGCGGCGGCGGAAAATTATTTTAAAAACTATAATGACGTTCACTTTAAATTAGATCCCTTAACTAAAAGAGAAAAAACAAAAAAAATTAAAGTCGCGTATTTTTCTCCCGACTTTCGCGAACACCCCGTTTCTCACTTGGCGCTAGAGTTTTTCGGCGCTCATACTAAGGATAAATTTGAGACGTACGCCTTCTCTTTTGGTAAGGCCACAACGAATGATGCAATGAGGCCAAGGCTAGTTGAGGCTTTTGATCACTTCATTGATATAAACCGGAAGAATGATGCGGACGTTGTTACTTTTGCGAGAGAACTGGGCATAGATATTGCGATTGATTTGGCGGGCATCACTTCGGAGTCTCGACCGCAGATTTTTCCTAACCGTGTTGCACCAATCCAGATTAACTATTTGGGGTTTGCGGGAACGCTAGGAACAAACTGCCACGATTATATTATTGCCGATGAGGTTTTGATTCCAAAGCAAAACGAGAAATATTTTACAGAGAAGGTGGCGAGAATTCCTTGTATGATGCCATTCGACACAAAGAATCATCCGCATTTAAATTTACCAACACGAGAGGCCGCATGCCTTCCAGAAACGGGCTTCATCTTTTGCAGTTTTAATCAGTGCTTTAAGTTTAATCCCGAAATTTTTGATTCATGGATGCGGATTTTAAATAAAACACCAGGTTCGTTTCTTTGGCTTAGTTTACAGCGCGATGTCGCAATCAAAAACCTGAAAAAAGAAGCCGCTGCGCGCGGCGTTGATCCTGAGCGAATTATTTTTGCGCCTCGTGCAGTGGGAATTAATCTTCACCTCGCACGAATGCAGTGCGCAGATTTATTTTTAGATACATTTCCATATAATGCTCATACCTCGGCAATGGATGCGTTGTGGGCGGGAGTTCCCTTGATTACGCGTGAGGGGGATTCGTTCGCTAGCCGGATGGGAGCGAGTTTGCTGACATCAATCGGGCTGACCGAGTTGATTGTAGAAACCCCAGAAGCCTACGAAAACCTGGCCATTCATTTGGCGCAAAACCCCGATAGGCTTTCTGCAATTAGGGCAAAGCTAAAAGAAAATCAAAGTACGCACCCGCTTTTCAATATGAGCACCTATGTCAAAAAGTTTGAGGAGGCGCTGACTAGAATGTATGATGCGTATCATAGTGATTTGCCTCCGGAGTCATTCACGATTTCATTGTAAAAACCTTTGGACCCCAAATTTAATAACCCCTCTTCTTTGGCTGCTGAATTTGAAGTAGCCCAGGGGTTACATCGAGATGGTCAATTAGACGCAGCAATTGAAAGCTTAGAAAAAATTCTAGATAATGACCCTAGTTTTGCTGACGCTATTCATCAACTCGGTTTGATATTTCGAGAGAAGGGCGATGCAGTTAAGGCCGAATTATTGATAAAGTCTGCTATCAATTTTAACTCCAACGATGCGAGGTACCACTGCAACCTCGGCAATATTTTGCAGGATCAACAGCGACTGCAGGAAGCGGTAGGATTTTATAATACAGCGCTAAAACTAAAACCAGATTTGCCAGAGGTTCACTTAAACCTAGGGCTACTTCAACAGAAGCAAGATAAACACCGCAGCGCCATCGAGAGCTTCTCGCGAGCCATCGCACTACGTGGCGACTGGTCATTGGCGTACCTAAATCGTGGTAACTCTTACGGTAGCCTTCGACGATTTAATCAGGCCGTATTAGATTATGACTGTGCTATAAAGATTAATCCTTTCGAAGCACTGGCCTACGTTAATCGCGGGATAGTTTTATATCAGCAGAATAATTTTGAGCAAGGTAGGGAGAGTTTTAAAAAAGGTTTACAGCTCAATCCAAATAACCCCGATGCGATACAGAGTTTTGCAACCTCTTTGGCGCGAGCGGGGGATGCGGTTGCCGCCGCAAATATTTATGCCTGGGGATACCAGTTGTATCCCCATATTAACTCCTTCCTGGGTAGTTTAATACACCAGAAATTAAAGATGGCTGATTGGAGTTCCTTAAATGAGTTAATGTTAGAACATAGCCGGCGGCTGCTAAATGATGAATCTGTTGCAGATCCATTTGGCTTCATGGGTTTTGCGAATTCGGAGCACGAGCTTATGGTTGGAACAAAGAGATATAGCGCTGAACGTTTTACGCAGTCGCAACGTTTGCCGAGATTTTGTAAGCCACACGCCAAAATCAAAGTCGGCTATTTAGGAGGAGAGTTCTGCTCACACGCCACCTCTTTTCTGCTCACGGGCGTAATTGAGTCATTCGATAAGAATCGATTTGAACTCTATGCATTCGACAGTGGGCGCGATGACCAGAGTGCAATTAGAAAAAGAATGGAGAAAGCCTTCGATCATTTTACCTGCATAACAGAAATCTCCGATGGTGAAGCGGCAGACTTAATTAATAAATGTGAAATCGATATACTGATTGATTTAAATGGTTTCTTTGGGAATGCCCGCCAAGGAGTCTTGGCCTATAAGCCGAGCCCGATTCAAGTCAGTTATCTAGGTTGCCCGGGAACTATGGGTGCCGACTATATGGATTATCTTATTGCTGATGCGACAGTCCTTCCGCCTGCCAGCGAGCAGTTCTACAGCGAAAAAATTGTTCGGCTCCCTGGTAGCTACCAGTGCAATGATGATAAGCGCGAAATTTCTCAAGCCATCGTAACTCGAGACAAATTCGGACTGCCTGAACAGGCGTTCGTTTTTTGCTGTTTTAATAATGTTTATAAAATTCTGCCCGATACATTCGACCGCTGGGTCCGTATTTTACTGCAGGTGAAGGGAAGTGTGCTCTGGTTGTTCGAAAGCCATCCGGTGGCAGTTGAAAATTTAAGAAAGGAGGCGGCGGCTCGTGGCCTTGATCCTGGTCGACTCATTTTTGCAAAGCATCTTTCACTGCCTGAGCACCTTGCTCGTCATCGTCTCGCCGACTTATTTATCGATACATTGCCGTATAATGCGCACACAACAGCAAGCGATGCCTTGTGGGCGGGGCTACCCGTGCTGACGCTCGTCGGTAAGACTTTTCCGGGGCGAGTTGGGGCGAGTTTGCTAAAAGCGATTGATATGCCAGAATTGATTACAACGACGCCTGAGGAATATGAGGCCAAGGCGATTGATTTGGCGACGCATCCCGAAAAGTTGGCGGCACTTAAGACCAAGTTGGCGAAGAACCGATTAACCACGCCGCTTTTTAATACCAAACTTTACACCAAGCATTTTGAAGCGGCGTTGACGGCAATGTATGAACGCTATCAGGCCGGCATGCCGCCTGATCATATTGAAATTAAAGAATAGTCGGAATTGCTAGTTGGGCTCGGCCCGTTCATTTCAATGGTATGTCGCTGCACTTTGCGCCCATGCCTTCAAGTGTGCTTCGCATTTCTGGCGAAGACGCCCAGGCGTACTTACAGGGTCAATGCACTGCGGATCTTCGCCAGGGCCCCGCGCATCATGCTCTTTGGCTTAATCGCAAGGGACGGGTGCTGGCTTACACTTTTATAATCGCGCAACCGAATGGCACATGGTTGCTGGCGTCGCCATCGATACCGGCGAATGAGCTTACTAAAATTATATCAGCGAATCTTATCGCCGATGACGTCAACATTGCCGATGAAACTTCGCAATGGCAGACCGGAGTGCTTTGGGGTGAAGGCTCACCCGATACTGATAAATTTATATTCGTACCAACCAACGGTTACGGTGTGAAGGCTTGGAATGTTTTAGTTCCAGTCGGCATCACGATTCCTTGGCCCAGTGCCTCTCCAGAGGCACTCGAGGATTTACGCATAAGACACGGCGTGCCGAATGTGCCTGTAGACTGCGGAGCTAATGAATTTCCACAGGAATGTGGATTGGATGCATGGGTAAGTTATACAAAAGGATGTTACCTTGGGCAGGAAGTTATGGCGCGAATACAATCAATGGGCTCATTGCGCCGGATATTGCGCTGTGTGCAATCAGTCGCAGGTGATTTAACTTCCGGTCAAGAACTACGATCCGCAGATAACGCAAAACTTTTAGGTACAATAAAGTCTGCATCTGGAAACGTGGGCCTGGCATTGGTCTCCGTGGACCTAACAGAGGGCACTTCGTTGTTAGCGTCGAATGGAGAGGTCCAACTTGGTAAAGTTGCTCAATTAGGTTCGTTGGTCTAATGATTTCCATTTGCGGGTTACGCTAAATTAAGTTACATCTGTTCTAGATGTCTTCAGCATTTCACTATCAAGACCCCTTTCCCTTAGGGAAAGATCAGACTCAGTATCGCTTGCTGACGCGCGACTACGTCACCCTAAGTGAATTTGAAGGTAAGCCAGTCCTTAAAGTTGCCCCAGAGGGCTTAACGCTTTTAGCCAATCAAGCATTTCACGATATTAATTTTTATCTTCGTACTGAGCACCTTAGACAAGTTGCGGCGATTTTATCTGATCCTGAAGCGAGCGATAACGATCGAACGGTTGCATTGGCGATGTTGCGTAATGCCGAAGTAGCGGCCAAAGGCGTTTTGCCATTTTGCCAAGACACGGGAACGGCGGCGATTACGGCAAAGAAGGGCCAACAAGTCTGGACGAGTGGTGATGACGCCGAAGCGTTATCGTTAGGGGTCTACCAAGCTTACGCTCAGAATAATTTACGCTATTCGCAATTAGCTCCGCATGATTTATACACTGAGAAAAATACTGGAACTAATCTACCTGCACAAATTGATATCGCTGCCACCGGTGGCGCGAAGTTCGAATTTTTATTCGTAGCGAAGGGTGGGGGTTCCGCAAATAAATGTTTATTATTCCAAGAGACTAAGGCGGTCTTAAACCCTAAGTCCCTGCCGGCGTTTCTAGTTGAGAAGATGAAGGGCTTAGGCACAGCCGCATGTCCGCCTTATCATTTAGCCATCGTCGTCGGTGGCACTTCTGCAGAGGCAACCATGAAGGCGGTCAAGTTGGCCTCGACTCACTATTATGACGAATTGCCGACCAAGGGTAATGAGCACGGCCAAGCTTTTCGTGATAAAGAGTTGGAAGCCATTTTACTTAAAGAAGCACACCAGTTGGGAATTGGTGCGCAGTTTGGCGGTAAGTGGTTTGCGCTCGATGTACGCGTGATTCGTTTACCGCGGCACGGTGCATCATGTCCAATTGGTATGGCAGTTTCCTGTTCAGCGGATCGCAATGCTAAGGCGAAAATCGATAAAGACGGAATTTGGATTGAGCAGTTGGAAATGAATCCAAGTCAGTTCATTCCTGAATCGAGCCGTAAGCACCAAGACGCTTCTAAGGTCGTGAAGGTAAATCTTAACCGACCCATGAAGGAGGTCTTGGCTGAACTTTCTAAATATCCTGTGACCACCCGACTGGCGCTCACGGGCACGTTGGTCGTGGCGCGTGACTTAGCTCACGCCAAATTGCGCGAGCGATTAGAGCGAGGCGAAGGGCTGCCAGATTATATCAAAAATTTCCCAGTCTATTATGCTGGTCCCGCGAAGACGCCTGTGGGCATGGCCTCGGGTTCGTTTGGTCCAACGACTGCAGGTCGCATGGATAGTTACGTTGAATTATTTCAGAAGCATGGCGGATCTTTAATTATGATCGCCAAGGGCAATCGCGGTCAGACGGTAACCGACTCCTGTAAGAAGCACGGCGGATTTTATCTCGGTTCGATTGGAGGCCCTGCAGCAATTTTAGCTCAAGAGAATATTAGGAAAGTTGATGTCATCGATTACGCTGAGTTGGGCATGGAGGCCGTATGGAAAATCGAAGTGGTTGATTTCCCTGCGTTTATTTTAGTGGACGATAAGGGCGTCGACTTCTTCCAGAACCTCCCGGCTGGCTGCGGTATCTGTTCTCCGTAAGCGGGATTTATTGACAGTATTTAGCCGTAGGGCATTTCTTAATAAATGCGCAGGCTTATTACCCCACTGTCACTCGCTTCGATATTAATTACTGCGTCCGCTTGGGCAGCGACAACGGATGTCGTGGCACCTGCTTCGACCCCAGCCAAAGTTGCGGCTGCTGCTGAACCAGCGACCGAGGATACGCCTGAGGTGATGAAGAAGAAAGTGGTTTATCCGACCACGGTTAATGTCCAAGTCGATGTTCCTTACCTTGGAGATAAGCGCAAAGATAAGGCCGATATTTATACACCGCTCAATCACGACAAAACTAAACCATTGCCCGGGATCATTGTAATTCACGGCGGCGGATTTAATGACGGCGACAAGGCGCGTAATCGTGAGCTCAACATTTCAGAAAATATCACACTCAAAGGTTATGTGTGTATGAGTATTAATTATAAGCTGCGTCGCACCAAGGGTCAGGTCACTTGGCCGCAGAGTGTCTATGATGCAAAAGCGGCCGTTCGTTATCTCCGCAAAGAAGCGGCGAACTTAGGCGTCGATCCAGATAAAATTGGCGTGATTGGATGCTCCGCAGGTTGCAACCTGTCGATGATGTTGGCGACAACGGGCGCAGCGGACGGCTTCGACGCTGTTAAAGACGAGCCCTACCAAGACATTTCACCGAAGGTGAGTTGTGCAATTGGGTTTTATGGCGCGGTAGATTTGATGAATTACCACGACATGAAGATGTTCGCGAAGACACGCGAAGAAGCACCCGAGCTCTATAAGAAGGGTTCGCCGATTACTTATTTGGACGACAAAGATCCGCCTATGCTCTTGGTTCATGGCACTGCAGATGTGACGGTCCCCTTAAGTCAAAGTGAGACTTACATTAAAATCGCCAAACAAAAAGGCGCTAACTGCATCTTGGAAGTTATTCCAGATGCTCCACACACTTTCGACCTTCAGCCTAAGCAAAAAGACCTTCGTCCGTTAGTAGTCGCATTTTTTGACCAGCACTTGAAGGGCAAAGTTCCAGCGGCTGAAGTTAAAGCTCCTGGCGCAAAATAATTTATGAACCTCCGCCAGTTATTTTTTCTGGTTGGTGCACTATGGGTGGCTTCTTTAAGTGCAGAGCAAAAAGTTGAAGTAGCAAAAAAACCCGGCGAGCCGTTCACACTTCAGGCATCCAAGAGTCTGGCAGATTTACCGCCTGTAAAAATAGACCAAGGACTTAATGTCTTTGGTGGACTGATCTCGCCTCAACAAAAAGCGACAGGCTTTTTCCGCGTCGAAAAAATTAATAGTCGGTGGTGGATTATTGATCCAATAGGAGGTCGGTTCATCCATCGTGGCGTGGCCTCGGTCAATCCACTTACTACTGACGGAGCGAAGGCCGCTTTAACAAAATTGTTTAAAGATAGAGCGGGTTGGGCGGAAGCGACTACGAAGCAATTATGGGATGCAGGTTTCAATGGTACCGGCTCATGGAGCGATGACGATAATTTGGCCAAAGCACCACGAAGAGTTGTTTCAACTAAGCTCGTGGGACTAATGGCTGGCTTCGCCAAAACACGCGGCAAGGAGTTCGCTTGGATGGGGCGCGGTCACATGGATTACCTTGGCGACTGTCCATTTATTTTTGATCCTGGCTTCAGAGACTATTGCAAGGAGGCCTGTAAGTCGTTGGTCGCAAATAAAGACAACCAATGGTTGTTAGGTTACTACACAGATAACGAAATGCCCTGGAGTCCTAAGATGCTCGAAAGGTATTTAGCACTAAAAGAAAATGAGCCTGGTCGATTGGCTGCCGAAGCTTGGCTTAAGGATAATAAAATTACCAAAGACGGAATTACGGATGTGCACCGTGATGCCTTTTTACAATTTGCGGCTGAGAAGTATTTTGAAATCACGAGTTCGGCTATTCGCGAGGCAGACCCCAATCACATGGTGTTGGGTGCACGCTTCCATGATTCGGTGGTAAATTTTGACCCCATCTTCGTAGCGGCGGGCAAGTACTGCGACGTCATCAGTGTGAATTACTATCGTGCCTGGACTCCGCGTCCTGCTCAAATGTCGGGCTGGTTGCAGAAGTCCGGAAAGCCTTTCTTAATAACTGAGTGGTATGCTAAGGCCGAGGACAGCGGCATGGCCAATACGGGCGGTGCTGGCTGGCTTGTGCATACACAGAAGGACCGCGGACTTTATTATCAGCACTTCGCGTTAGGTCTCTTGGCTAACCCAGGTTGCGTCGGCTGGCATTGGTTTAGATACGCGGATAATGATCCGGACACCAAAGGCGTGGATCCATCGAACCTTGATTCTAATAAGGGAATCGTGACCTCTCGCTACGAGCCATACCCGCCACTATTGGAAGCAATGAAAGAGCTTAACCAGCGCACCTATGGGCTGATTGAGTTTTTAGATAAGTCTGCCAAGTAACGCTTACTTATCCCACTCAAGTGCGCCGCGCTTCACTTCGTAGGCAAGTCCGAGGACAAGTGTGCCGAGGAAGACTGCGGTTGCGGCAGTGATAGCGATACCTGCGGCGAGGAATTCGCGATAGACCAGTGCCCAAGGCACGAGAAACACGACTTCGATATCAAAAAGAATAAAGAGCATCGCTGTTACATAAAACTTCACGGCGAAACGTGGGTGTACTTTGCCTTCGGCAGGTAGGCCGCACTCGTAAGCTTTATCTTTAATATAATTTCCTTTGGCGCGTTGACCGAAGATGTGGCTGGCGACAACTACCCCGATCGGAATGGCAAAGCCCAATACCGCCTGAACTAGGACAGGTAAGTAGGTCGAGAGGGTTTGGGTCTCAGTTGCAGACATACCGACACGAAAAAGCCCAAGCCAAGAGAGGCAAGGGCTTTCAGTGCTTTAGATAATTATTTAACGGGATTTGAATCCGCTGGAGCTGGGGCGGGTGCTGGTAAGGTGCGTAAGTTGAAGTCGGCCAAACTCACGGGGATTTGTTCAGCCAGCCAGGGGGCGCAGCTAAACTCCGCTTTCTTGCCGAGCTGATTGATGACGTTGGCAGAGTCTGAGTGACTTACGCGCAGAAATAGTTTTGCAGGATTTTTTTCAGATCCGATGGTCTTGGCCCATCGAGTGGTCAGGATGCTACCATCGTAGAGTTCAACTCGGATCTCAACATGGCTAGAGGTGTTTTTTTGTGCCTCCAATGCATCGGGGTTATTTAATTCCACTGCATCAGAGAAACGTAAGACGGATAGGGTCTTAGCGAGGCCTTCTAAGAGTGACCCTTCTTTGCCGCTGAATGACTTAGATTTTTCGCTGCGCGTGAAACGTTCTTCGCCGTCATTGAATTTAAGTGTGAGTGATTTTATTTCTTCGGCCTTGGCGGTGAAGAGGGTGCTGTTTACCCAAGCGCTTGGGTCGGGTTCAATGTAACCATTAAAATTTGTACGAAGTGCGAACGCTTCGCCCGCAATTTGAATTGCACAACCGACGCCATCATCGGTTTCTTTGCCGATATTTAAAGTAATCGATTTATTATTTTGTCCCTCAATCGTCAGCGTCGCATTCGACAACTCCAGTTTTTCTAGGCGCTTTGGGTTCTGCGTTAATACACCGAGATTGTTAGCGCGCTGCAGCGATTGCACTAGTGGGGCGAGGCGAGATTCTAGGTCGGCTGGTAAAGAGAATTTCTCTTTCACCTCCCAGGCTCCAGTGGTAGATTTTTCCACAGTCGAGACCTTGTCTCGGGCTTTGATGGTGAAGCGTTGTGCGGTCCCCAGAATTTCGGCTGGAATGAGAGCGGCCTTAGTGACTTCGGAGTTCTCTTGTTTGCTTTTAAGATTAAGTGCCACCAGGGCGACGATGCCTAGACCTAGTGTGCTGATTAGGAGGGTGCGAAGACGCATACGTTTAAGCAGATTGGCGGCGACGGTAGAGAGCGTAGAGTAGACCGAAGAGGCCTGCGATGGCAGGGCCGATTAACAGGTTCAGAATTTGAAGTCGGCGCCCTAGCGAATTCACGTCTTCACTTAGTCCGCGACGAATGATTCGACGTTCTTCGGCTAACTCATCGGCACGCTTTTGGAACTTCTCAATTTCTTTCTGCATCTCGGGAGTGATGACTAAGCCTTTGGATGGATCTGCACCCGAGCGCTGCATAATCTCATTAAGTTTAGCCTGAGTTTCTTCTATGCTCTTTTCGATTTTATCAAGTTGGGCTTGGTAGCGCTTCTGAGCACTGCGCTGCATTTGATCGACTACTTTAAAGGGACGCAGTGAAGTGCCCTTTGAGCGGATGGTCACGAGTTCATCGCTGCCGCCGAGGGTCTCCATGATATTGAGAACCAATTTCAGATTATCATTAATTTCTTCGGCAACAATTTGTCCATTGGCTTGGCGTTGACGAACGGTGAAGGGGTCCAGCATGAAATCTGAATCAGCAAAAACAATCAGGCGGCCAGGCTTTGCCGATGTGGTTAGGTGTGCCGCAGTCTTTTTCTCCTTATTTTCGGATTTCTCTTCAGGTTTTGTTTTATCGATAGGTGCTCCTTGTGGAAATGCAGTCGGGAAGGTCCCGGTGAAAGATGCGCCGATTAAGTGCACACGACCGTCGCTCTTAAATACTTCGGCTGCTTTCTCGAATGGTCCAGCGTTGGCGACGCCTGTTTCAATGGTTCCGGCATTCGGTCCGCTTAGCGTGACGAGTTTCTCAGTCTGCAGACGCTTCTCAGCGCCTGGCATCAAATTAATTTCACCCGCTTCCATGAAAGAGATTTCCTTAAAGTTGGTGGTCAGTGCCGAGTCTTTGGAGATATCTTCGGGGCCGACTGAAAAGGCGGGCGGGTAGAGCATGGGTTCGCCGCGTCCGCTACGAATAGGCACCGAGCGTTGGCTGTCTCCCAAGACAGAGTTCAATTCAACATTTACACCCCAAGCTTGCAGGAGTGCGGGGTCGCTTGATGCGCCCATCGCAAGTGGTGCAAGTGAGAAGGGCATTCCGCCTTGCTGGAATTTCTGGAAGCGTGAAAGCGGATCGGCGGCAACGAACACGGAGCCACCGTTAAGTAAAAATTGATCAACAGCGTAAGCTAATTTGTCGGCCAAGTGATGAGGGTGAATTAATGCGACTGCTGTAGTGCCCGCAGGTAATTCAGGCGCTTGGTTGCTCAGCGTGACGACTTCGAAGGTTTGACCCAGTTCTGATAGAAGAACATCGGCCGGCCCAGCTTGTTGCTGTTGGCCGCCTTGCGGTAGGCTATTGTTAATTGCGAGCGTATTGATGATGACGAGCTTCGGCTTCTCTAAGCGTGCAGCCGCAGTGATTAATTTCGAAAGATCGTACTCGAGGAATTTCTCACGAGCTGGATCAAAGAAGTTGATGGCTTTAACGGTATCAGCCTGTTGGGCAGTTAAACCAAAGTAAGCCGCACCGTTGGCCGTGTTCATCGCATTGAGTGCGAAGCGTTGAGCACGCTGTTCGTCTTTCGTATCGGGCTTCGGATCGGTGACGACCAATTTTATCTTTCCTTCGCTCGCCGCTGCGTATTCGCGAAGTAAGGTTTCAATGCGACGTGAATAGCTCTCTAAATAAGGACGCAGTTTTACGTCGGAGCGGCTCACGAAGAGCTCCAGCGTAACTGGTTCATCTAATTTTTTAATAATTCGGATCGAACCAGCAGAGAGCGTGAAGGTGCGGTCCTCGGTGAGGTCGACACGAGTGCTGTAGGCACTGGTGATGAGGTTAACAAAGAAAGCCGTTGCGAGGATTGCGAGGGCGGCGAGTAAAGCTTGAGCGCGTGACATATTTGTAAGTTAGCGGCGTTCGATGATGAGTGTGCTGATTCCGATTCCGGAAAAAGCGACAGACAGAAAGTAGACGATGGGTCGGAAATCGAGCACCCCAAGGGTGAAGGGCTCTAGGTTGCGCCAGAGTCCTAGACGACGAATCTCTTCGACGACACGCGGAGAGAAGATGCCCGCAAGAAAGTCATCGAAAATTCCATAACCCATCATCACGAGTGCAAAGCACGCTAAGAATCCTGTGACGAATGCAATCACTTGGCTGCGCGTCAGTGCTGAAGCGATGGCTGCGACGCCGAGGCAGGCGCCCGCGCAAAGAAGCGATCCGATGTAGCCTGAAATAATTACGCCGACATCTGGCGACCCTAAAAACCCAACTGTGAACGCGATTGGAATGGTGATGAAGAGGGCGCTCGCCAGGAATAGCCAGGCGGCAAGGAATTTACCTAGTGCGGTTTGCCAGGCGGTGACGGGCCAGGTGAGAATTAATTCAATCGTACCTTGTTTTCTTTCTTCGGCCCAGAGTCTGGCCCCGGCAGCCGGCGCGAGAAAGGCCCAGAGCCATGGATGATAAAGAAAGAAGCGGTCGAGGTTGGCGACGTTGGCTTCGTAGAGGTTGCCCACGAAGAAGGCGAGGGAGATGGCGAAGGCATTAAAGACCGCGAGAAAAACATAAGCCAGCGGCGTGCGGAAGTAGCCGGAGAATTCGCGACGTAAGACCGCCCAGATGGCAGTCCAAGCGCTTGGGGCGACGAGAGTAGAGTCAGACATAAAATTATGCAGTGAGTTCGCGGAATACTTTATTTAAATCGTTACCGCGTTGCAGGAAAACTTCCTTAGGCTCATCGCAGCGAACTTCGCCACGGGCGATAATGATAATGCGGGTGCAGAGTTCTTCGATTTCTTCGAGAATGTGAGTGGAAACAATGACAGCTTTTCGGGCAGCCATCTCTTTGAGGATGCGTCGCACTTCAAATTTTTGATTTGGATCAAGTCCATCTGTCGGCTCATCAAGAATGAGCACGGACGGATCGTGAATCACCGCTTGTGCAAAACCTAAGCGCATCCGGTAGCCCTTGGAGAGAGTATCAATGGTTTGACCCGCAACGTCGGTCAGTCGGCATAGCGCGAGCGTATCTTCAACGTGCTTGCGAATGTCTTTCAGTCCACGCAGTTGTGCGACGAAAGATAAGAACTCGCGCACAGTCATTTCGCCATAAGCAGGCGCGCCTTCAGGCGAGTAGCCCAGTTGGCTTTTCGCTTCGATCGGGCTTTGTACCACATCGAAATCTGCAATGCTGGCCGAGCCAGAGTCAGGCTGAAGGTGCCCCGTCAGCAGCTTCATCGTCGTGGATTTTCCTGCGCCATTAGGCCCAAGAAATCCGATGACTTCGCCGCGGTTAACACTGAAGGACACTCCGCGGACGGCGTGGATGGGGCCGTAGGATTTTCTTAAATCTTTTGCTTCGATGAGTGCCATGAAAATAAATTAGCGAGTTTGCGGAGTGCCTTGAGAGGCGAGACGGATATTTGCTTTATGTAAACGCTCCACGATTTGCAGCATGAGCTTTTGATTAAACTCTAATTGTTTAGCGCCGTTGGCTGGGCGGTACCAATACATGAAACGAATATTCACGGCCCATTCGCCGAATTCGAGAATGTGAACGGCGGGCGGGTGGCGATGGTCATGTCCTTCGTGGTTAGTGACGAGTTCACGAATAATTTTTAGCGCCTCCTCGATTTTTTCAGCAGGCGTATTCATTTCGAGGTGAACAAGGTCTTGTGCACGAATGAACTCGCGGCGAGTGACATTGGTGATAGCGCGTCCTGCGAGATCGCCGTTTGGAATCGCGACGCGTTGTCCATCGAGCAAAATGATAGTGGTGGAGCGCAGGCCGAGTGCCTCAATTTTACCTTCGTGTGAGCCAATATTCACGACGTCGCCCAGCGTGAAGGGCTGATCGATAATTAACATTACCGCACCGAAGATATTTTTAATAGTGTCTTGAGCGGCGAAGCCAACTGCGACGGCGCCGGTGGCTAAAAGAGCGAGAACGGATTTCGCGATTTCGGGATCGATAATCGAAACAGCTTTCACTGTGCCGACGAGTACAACGGTCACCTTGGTAACGGTGCCAATCATAGGTACTAAGACGTCGTCCAATTTATTGTCGGTCTCATCCGCTAACTTTTGAGCCCAAGCAATGGGCACGGCAATTAATTGAAAGACGGTCGCGGTGTGAGCGATTGAGAGAAGAAGGGTGTAGGAGGTAACAACAAACGCCTGCTTACTTTCTGGGAAGTGTTGGATGTTGTGATTGAGAAGGGCTGATAGAGTGTATGCCGGAAGAAGAAACTGTGATGACTTACCAAGGGCGGTGACGACCGCTTGGGCGATGGGGCTCTGACTCATTCTTTGGGCCAGCCAGCCGAGGGCTCGCTTTACCGCCCAGCCGATTGCCAGTGCCAGGACAAGGTAGCCGGCGGAATTAAAAAGGATGTCTTTGATGTCAGCAACGAGGGTCGTGTCGGAGGGTGAAGCCATGTTATTATTGCGTTTGGATTGAAGGTGAAAGGTTGGTCCTCGGATATAGGGAGGTCGCTTACTATTATCAAGCGTCACCCGCCTCCCAATCCGCTTGATGATTTGCCCGACCCTCGCCACTCTGACGGAGAGGAATGAGCGAATTAACTGAAAAAAAGCCCACCAAGCCTGTGGTTCTGACCTGTGCCCAGCCGACTGGTCGTCTTCACCTAGGTAATTATTTAGGCGCCGTCTTGAACTGGGGTCGAATGCAACAGGACTACGATTGTTTTTTCGGTATTGTAGATCAGCACGCGATCACTGTCCGCCAAGTGCCTGCTGAATTGAGAGACAATACGTACTCATGCTTGGCTCAGTATATGGCATGCGGTTTGGATCCGGCTCGAAGCCACCTTTTTGCCCAATCGCATGTCATCGGTCACACTGAGTTAGCTTGGATTCTCGGGTGCATTTGTCCTTTGGGACAGTTGGAGCGGATGACGCAGTTTAAGGACAAAGCGCGCAAACAAGAGTCCATCGATGCGGGCCTATTGTATTATCCCGTTCTGATGGCCGCAGATATATTATTATATAATGCCGAGCTGGTGCCAGTGGGTGATGACCAAAAGCAACACTTGGAGCTCGCCCGTGATTTGGCGGAGAAGTTTAACCACCGTTATTCCGAAACCTTTAAGGTGCCAGAACCCTTTATTTCCAAGGTCGGTTCGCGCATAATGTCCTTGCAGGATCCCACGGCAAAGATGTCGAAGTCCGACCCCAATCAGGCCGCAACGGTCTACATCACCGATCGCTCCGATGAGATTCGTAAGAAAATTATATCATCAGTGACAGACTCTGGATCTGAAGTCAGAGCAGGGGACGACAAGCCAGGTGTAACCAATCTCCTGACGATTATGTCGGCCTGCACCGGTCGTTCAATGGACACACTGCAAGCGGAGTTTTCTGGAAAAGGCTACGGCGACTTCAAGAAGGCTGTGGCCGACGTTGTAGTCGCAACAATTGATCCCGTGCGTACGCGTTACGAAGAACTAATCAAGGACCGCGAAGCTCTGAACAAGGTTTTCAAAGCCGGCGCCGAACAGGCGCAGGCCGTCGCTTTTAAGACGCTTTCGAAGGTCAATCGTAAGGTTGGCTTTGTTGAAAGACCTCGATAAATACTTTTAACCACCCCACCCATGAATCGCGAAATCGAAAAAATTCTTAAAGAAAAATGGTTTTTAGTCGCTGCGGATTTTATCGCAGTGATTGCGGTGCTTCTTCTCGGGTTGAATCCGCATGACGGCGTTGAGGCCTTCTTAGCTATTCTCGGTATTTTGGGCGCATCACTTATCGTCGTGGTGCCAGTTATTTTAGAAGGCGGCGAAACCAAGCAACGCTTAGCAGAGTTGGCTCGCTTGCGAGCGGCCGTGAAGGAAGAAATCGATTCTACGCGTGCGGATTATCGTAATGGCACTGAAGTCTTAGTGGCACGCGTGAATGATTTAGAGAAAAATTTACGTCAAGCGAACGAAGCTTTGGCGCAGAAAGCATCAGCCGAATTGAATGCGGTTAAGGCAGCGCAAGCTGCGATTGAAGCCAAGGTTGCGGCACTGGCGGCGGCCGCCGCGGAGGCGGGTCAATCGATTAAGAAAGAAGAAATTGAAGCGCTGAGTGAGCAATTAGAAGGCTTGGCTAACACTGTGCGTGGCTTGGTTGCTGACGCTGAAGAATCTTTAGACGATGTTAAGAAAGCTCGTGATGAAGCGAAGAAGGCGACAAAAGGTTTAGAGAAAACTAACGACGCCTTAGAGAAGTTACAGTCCGCCGTCGATGGACTGCGCACAACGTCGCACACCCATTCGAGTTCGGCTGCTCCGAATGAAGAGCTGATTGAAGAAACAGCAGCAGAGGATTCTAAGGAAGAAGTAAAAGAAGCTGAGGCTGACGAAGCTGAAGAAGTCGAAGTCGAGGACGAAGAAGCGGTCGAGGAAGTTGAAGAGGTGGCTGCTCCTGTGGAGGTCGCTACTTCGGCTAGCTCGGGTACCGCCTTAATTATTAATTTGATGATCGGAATTGGTAATAAGCCATTCGTGCGTGGCACGGGCCCTGGCTTGAGTCAGGACAAAGGTGTGCCGATGAATTTCTTAGGTATCGGACGCTGGCAGTGGGTTTCACCTGAGCCAGATGCGCCTGCGACAATTGAGGTATGGAAGAATGATGAGGCCCCATTAGGTGAGCCATTGCACCTTTCGGGCGGCGAGCCAGTTGAGGTAGATGAGAGCCATTTCACGGGCGCGTAAGCATGTTTAGGCTGCTGGCCATATTGGTATGCTTGGCCACATTAAGTCCGGCGGAAGAGGTGCTGCCCGAGCTCCCACGTGTTTATTCTAACGATTCGTCGCTAGGTTTAATTTTGGGTCACGACTTAACTGAGGTCGGCTATGTTGCGGCCCACTGTGAGGCAACGGACCGTTATCTTAAGCAGATCTTGTTCACGCCTGCATTGGCTTCTCCAAAAGCGCGAATCGAAATTCTAGATCCAGCCGAGCCAGCTAATGTCTCCGTGCGAAATTTCGGAGGCGAAGCCTTTATCCAAGTCCAACTTGGCAAATCGATTGATCCATCGCGACTCGCGGCCGAGGTCGGAGCGAGAACGTGGTTAGCACGAGCAGCAATGGCGGCGGGTAAGCCAGTGGATATTGCTCCTCGCTGGTTGCAGGTCGCACTTATTTCAGAAACACGTGCCATGTTGAGACCCGCGTTATTAGATTTATGGTATCGCGAAGGTAGGCTCAATGCTCCCGATGCCTTGCAAAATATTTTGGCGGGTCGTGCGACCGATGGAGAAACTTTCTTATTCTGGCGTGCGTTGCGTGCTGAGTTGGGTCCATCTTCGGAGCAGGTGAAGGTAATGATTGCGGTGGCACAGGGGGCGGACTTTACGCAATGTTTACCGAAGCAAAAAGCCTTCACCGAAGGCAGTTGGCAGTTGGCTCGTGCGAATTTATTACTGACCCGAAATCCGGTAAGTTTGGGGATGCGCGAATCAGCAGAATCGCTGGATGATATCTCCCGCTTTGTTTATGATCTCGGACAGGGCGATGTAGTTTTGACGGGTCCGCAGGCTGCGCTGCAGAAAGACGTGCCCGGAATTAAATCGGGCATGGAAGCTCGCCTCGCTACATTGCGTCGGGAGATTTTAAGACAAAACCCAGTTTACCATAACGCTTGGCGTTTGTTCGGTGCTTGGCTTGAAAGTTTTCCTAAAGCTAAGCCTGAAGAGCTCGATAAATTATGGGAGGACTTTTTAAAAGAGCGCCAAGCGGCCGATGTGTTGCGCAATGAAGTCGAGTCGACGTTGTCCAAAGTCCGTGACTAATAAAAAAGCCAACCGAATGGTTGGCTTTTATTTCGAATATAAAATCGAATTACCGATTATTGTCCGAAGCTTGTGACTTCTGGAGAATTTGATCGGCGAGGGTGACGCGGAAGAGGGAGAGGGCCATCCAGAGAACGCCGGCGAGGCAAGCGCCACAATAGGCAGCACCGAGCCAGATGGCGGTCTCGCTCGCTTCCTGCCAAGGCACGTGCTTCTTGAGGACGGTAACGATCCAAACGTAAAAAATTCCAGTGAGGATAAGGTCAATGATGGCACCCTGTTTGGTGACTAACTTTGGCTTCGAATTGTCCATGGAGGTGACATTGGTGAATGGATTGCTTTGGCCTGTCAACCTTCACTGATTTACAAGGATTTGAGGTAGGTTTTGTACAAAAATAGCATCTCCAACCTTGCTTAGGTGCGATTGCCGTTCACCCTGCCCGCCCTTGGCAGTTTCTTGCCACTTTTGAATAACCCCTTTTATCTCACCTTCCACTATGGCCGAAGAGCTCAAGGACACCCTTAATTTGCCAGTAACTGATTTCCCGATGAGGGCTGGTTTAGCTGAGCGCGAGCCTCAGAGAATGGCACATTGGGAGCGAATGGGTCTTTACGAGCAGA
This sequence comes from Opitutia bacterium, assembly GCA_947378845.1. Classification (GTDB taxonomy): domain Bacteria; phylum Verrucomicrobiota; class Verrucomicrobiia; order Opitutales; family UBA953; genus UBA953. The sequence continues at coordinate 62,897 of CANCLQ010000003.1, forward strand.
TCCAGAAGAGAGCTAAGGGTAAGCCAGCTTTCGTGCTGCACGACGGTCCGCCATTTACGAATGGCGACGTCCACATCGGAACCGCGCTTAACAAACTGCTGAAGGATTCGATTCTGCGTTATAAATCGATGCGCGGATTCAGGACGCCGTATGTTCCCGGCTGGGATTGTCACGGTTTGCCGATCGAACACAAGGTGATGAAGGAACTGCAGGCTAAGAAACAATCGTTAGACGCATTGGGTGTACGAAAGGCCTGTGCAGAATTTTCCGCCGCTTATATCGAGAAGCAGCGCGGACAGTTTAAGCGCCTCGGTGTCCTGGCTGATTGGAAGTCGGAATACCGCACGATGGATCCAGCCTATGAGGCAGAAATTTTAAAAGGCTTCGCGAGTTTCGTGGAGCAAGATTTAGTCTACCGTTCGAAGAAGCCCGTGTATTGGTCGATCCCATGTCAGACTGCTTTAGCTGAAGCAGAAATCGAATACCTCACAAAGCGCTCTTATTCTATTTGGGTTTCATTCGCGGTGCCGCAGCCGGCTGCTAAATCATTAAAGCCAGCCCATCCACTCTCGGTGGTGATTTGGACGACCACGCCTTGGACGCTTCCTGCTAATCTCGCAATCGCTGTTCACCCTGAGCTCGAGTATGTCGAAGTTCGTCACGGCGAAAAATCTTATTTGGTAGCGAGTGCCCGTCGTGATGCGTTTGTCGCTGAGTGTGGACTCGAGGGTGCCACTGATGGCTTCCGCGTTAAGGGACAAGCACTTGAAGGCCTGATTGCACGTCATCCATTTATCGAACGCGACTCGCCTGTGGTGGTTGCGGATTACGTTACCACGGATGCCGGATCAGGCTGCGTGCATACTGCGCCGGGTCACGGCTTAGAAGATTTTCAAACTGGAAACAAATATGGCATGGAGCCTTATTGTCCGGTCAAGGATGACGGGACTTATGTTAATGACGGAAAAGTTCCCGCTGAGCTTGTTGGCGTCACGGTTTTAGAAACCGACGGAAAAAATCCTGCGAACATTGCCGTGCTCGGATTATTAAAAGCGCGCGGCGCTTTGATTAAGTCGCAAACTTTCGAGCACCAGTATCCGCATTGCTGGCGCTCAAAATCGCCCGTTGTTTTCCGCGCAATGGATCAATGGTTCGTGGGTCTAAATCGAGGCGGCTTGCGCACTAAGGCGCTCGCAGCGATTGGTCAGGTGACATGGATTCCTGCCAGCGGCGAGAATCGTATTCGTGCCGCAGTGGAAGGCCGACCCGACTGGTGTATTTCTCGTCAACGCGCCTGGGGTGTACCCATCCCTTCATTTTATTCACCTTCAACCGGAGAATCTTATATTGATGCCGGCATGGTGCGTCACGTTGCAGCACAAGTAGCCACGAGTGGTGGCGACTGGTGGTGGGCGTCGACAATCGAGCAAATTTTACAAGGTGCACCTGTGCCTGCGGCGTGGCCGAAGGATATCCGTAAGGGCACTGACACGTTAGACGTTTGGATTGATTCAGGATCGAGTCACTTGGCTGTCTGTGCGCGTCACCCGGACTTACATTGGCCTGCTGATCTTTATTTAGAAGGATCTGACCAGCATCGTGGTTGGTTCCAATCGTCGCTTTGGACAGCCATCGCAGTCAAGGGCTCGGCACCCTATCGCTCCGTTCTCACACACGGATTTGTAGTGAACGAGAATCGCCAGAAAATTTCTAAGTCGGATAACTCAGGCAAGCCGCAAACCGCTGATGATTATGTTAAAAAATACGGAGCAGACATCGTGCGCTTGTGGGTGGCCTCAGAGAATTACCAGAGCGACATTCCGATCTCGGAAGCAATTTTTGAAACCATCTCAAATCAGTATCGCGGCATGCGTAATTCGCTGCGTTACCAGTTAGGCAATTTATATGATTTTGACGCTGCTAAAGATGCGTTGCCGATTGCTAAACTCACATTGATTGATCGCTGGCTCCTCGTGGAGACCGCTAAATTAATTCGTGAAGTCACCGATGCGTGTGAGCGTAATGAGTTCCACCGCGCGGCCGCAGCTCTGGCAGGTTTTACGACGGGAGTTCTTTCGGCGACTTATCATAATATTGTTAAAGACCGATTGTACACGCGTGCACCGAATGACGTGGAACGTCGTTCGACGCAGACGGCGATCAACATTGTCCTAAGGGCATACCTTAAGTTGATTGCACCATTCGTTCCATTTACTGCCGACGAAGCTTGGTCGCATTTATCAACGCGTCAGGAATACACGACCGACTCTTCGATTCATTTACAGGACTGGCCTCAAGTTGACGCACAGTGGGAAGACGCTGCTGGCCGCGATGCCCATGCCGCCTTCCAGTCGATTCAAGCCTTGGCGGCACAGGTAAACATCCCGATGGAAAAACTGCGTCAGGAGAAGAAGATCGGCCAGTCTCTTGAGGCTGCAGTCGTTGTTACGGGTGACCCTGCTTCGCCTGATTTTGCCTTATTAAGCCGACATACTGAGATGCTTTCTGAGTTCTGGATTGTTTCAGCGGTCTCGCTGGTCGCTCAACCTGGATCCCAACTGTCTTTCGCTGTCGACCATGCGGTGGGCGTTCGTTGCCCACGCTCGTGGCGCTGGGTTCCTACGCTTGTAGAGGCAGGAAAATTCGGTATGGTCTCCCCGCGTTGCCGCGAGGCCCTTTTAGTAAAATATCCCCAAAACTAATTTATCTTCATGCCTAAGAAACCTGCCCCCAAAAAACCCGCCGCAAAACCTGCAGCGAAGAAAGCACCCGCTAAGAGTTCAGCTCCAGTAAAGAAACTGGTTGTTCCAGCGAAGAAGCCAGTCCCTTCTAAAGTTGTAGCCGCTAAAGCACCGCTAGCCAAAGGCGGAAAGCCATTAGCCAAAGTGGACCCCAAAAAAGTTTCGGCAGTTAAACCAGTTGCCGGTGCAAAGTCGGCCAAAGGTCCACTTAAGAAGGTCGATAAAATCGAACACGAGAAGCAGAAGAAGTTACTCGATAACCATCGCAGTAGCCACTCTCAGTCGGGTGAAATCATCGTACCCGTTCGACCCAAGTTACAATTCTTTACTGTGCAGTGTGTTTTAGATTTTCTTAAGAGCCGAAAGAAAGAAGGCGCAAAACTTAATCTCTGGGTTCCAGATGAAGAGCGTAAGGCTCGCGAAAAGGCTGCGATTGCTTCGCGCGATAAAAATCCGAAGAAGCAAAATGTAGCAGCTGCATCGATTGCAGATCTCTTGGGTGGTTCGAATCCTTTCCGCAAGGGCGGCAGCACGCACGACGAGTCGAAACAGATTCCTGAGAAGTTGCGCCGTTATTACCACCTCTTGCTTGCGATGCGTGAGGCCATTCAGAAGGGCTTAGCATTCCACGCCGAAGAAGCGCTAAAGAAGAATGGTAAGGACGATGCGGGCGATCTCTCGGGCTATTCTCAACACATGGCTGACGCCGGTAGTGATACCGCTGATCGCGACTTTGCATTGTCACTGATTTCAAACGAGCAGGAAGCCCTGAAAGAAATTGCTGACGCCATCACGCGCATGAAGAGCGGCGGTTATGGTGTTTGCGAAATCACTGGTAAGGCCATTCCGCACGCACGCTTAATGGCGGTTCCATTTACTCGCTACTCACTCGAAGGTCAGAAAGAATTAGAACGCAATCGCCGAGCCAATCGCCGCCGTGGTGGTAACCCGCTCGGAGAAATTGGTGACGAAGTTGGCTTCGGTACGGGTGGCGGTGGTGGTGAAGACGACTCTCCTGAATCTTGATTTCAAGTAAGTCCATCTTAACGCGCCTGCGCCCCTATGTTCCATTTTGGAGCGTAGTGGCGGGGGTTTTTATTTTGGATGTGCTGACAAAGTTTTGGGTCGTTCAATCGATTCCGTTTGGCTCCTATTATTTAGACGACCCCGAGCGTACGCCCATTATAGTATTTTCCCGATTCTGGATTGTGCATGTTGGTAATAAAGGTGCCGCATGGGGATTGGGTGCGCAGTATGACGTCCGCCCGTTCTTAGTTTTCCTAGCATTGGCGGTGTTGGCCTTAGTCTGGCGCTGGCGTAAACCTTTGTTGCGTGAGTTGGCTCTGGGGCAATGGGCATTCGGACTTTTTGTTGGTGGAACTTTGGGCAATGTGCGTGACCGTGTTTTTGGTGATCACGTCATCGATTTCATCGATGTGCATTTACCTTATTATCGTTTCCCAGCTTTTAATGTCGCTGACTCGTGTATCTGCGTTGGTGTTTTTCTCTACCTCTTCATGTCTTACCGCGATGATCGTCTACGACGTGAAGCCATCGCATCACATGCGGGTGAAGATTTCCCGCCTCGTTCATGATTCGATTTGATGTGGCGGCTCATCCAGGAGCACGGGCTTACAAGTTACTCGCCGGTCTCGTCGTGCCGCGGCCGATTGCCTTAGCCACTACGATCGACGCTGAAGGACGCACCAATGCGGCACCATTTTCTTTTTTTAACGTGATGGGGACTGAGCCGCCCATGGTGGTGCTTGCGCCCAGTGATCGCGATGATGGCACGCCTAAAGACACGGCAGCTAATTTAATCCTAAATGGCGAATGTGTGATTCATCTTTGTGATGAAGCATTGGCGGAGAGAATGGTTGCGTGTGCCCGGTCACTCCCAGCGGGCGAAAGTGAAATCGAGAAAGGCAGATTCTTAACGCAAAAAGCAGAAAAGGTGCGTCCGCCTATTTTAACTGAATGCCCAGTAGCTTTAGAGTGCCGCGTGATTGATATCCGATACTACGGAGAAAATCGCCTGGTTGTGTTGGAGGTCCTTCTCGCACATGTGCGTGAAGGAGTTGCCGATCCTGAAACCTGGAAGGTGGATTATAAAAACTATGTACCTGTCGGACGATTGAATAGTCCCGACGGATATGTTCGGACAGTGGATCGCTTCCGAATGGATTTCCCGAAAGACTAGCGTGCTTTTTGCAGTCGCTTAAGAACGGTCGCAAAATCGTCAGGAAGGGGCGCCGTGATGCTGAAAGGCGTGCCCGCAATGGTGCCGGAGATTTTTCCTAAATGTAAGAGCAGCGAGCGATGAAGCGGCTTATCTTCGCCCTTGTTGATGCGCCCGCGGTAGACGGTGTCGGCGAGCGTCACGCGACCCGTCCGGGCGTATTGTAATTCGCCAGCGATTCGCAGGCCGCACTCATTGGCGTGAATCTGAATTTGATCGCGACGTGGGTAGCGCGTCGTGGCCGTCCATAAGCGCCAACGCTCAAATTTTTTGCCGCCGATGAATTTGGTTTCAGCTTGTTTGCCTCGATGGTGTGAAATGAATGCGCGTCCTCGTGTATCGTCCATTCCGATGGGCAGATCGCACACGCCGCCTTCTTCAGGGGCATCTTCAGTGCGTGCAATAAATGTGTATTCGAATTCGAGCTGAAAAGATCCAAGGGCGTCGCGCCAATCACTGAGTGTGCTCGAGCGATCGGCGATGATGGCCACGCCCGAAACTTCAGGCTCGGGCCCGTAAACAGACGATGGTTCTTTTAGCCCGAGTTTAACGATTTCTGGCTTCGCTAGTTCGAGTTGAACGCGGAGTGCGCCGATTAAATGCGGCGACCCGTTTTGCCACGGGTGATCTTCGAAGGCGATGTGCGAAGGCTTATTGATAGCAACCCATCCCGGTCCACCACCGATGATGTCCATGCGGATAGCCTCTTCGCTCAGAAGTCCGGCGGAGAATCCAATGGAGTCGGGGAGGGTGCTCATGGAGAAATAAAAAACCCCGGCGTCTAATTGAAGACGGCGGGGTTTGCGTGAATGCCCGAGGGCATTATTTCTTAGCGGCAGCTAATTTCTTCGCGAGGCGAGCCTTGATGCGATTCGCCTTGTTGCGGTGAATCACGCCCGACTTTACGGCCTTATCGGCTGCGGAGGCGACGAGTGAAGCGCTGGCTGCGTTACCGCCGGCTGAGAAGCCCTTGACGAGGGTCTTTAAGCGAGTGCGGACGATTTTGTTGCGAGCGGCGCGAGCAGCGGTCTGACGGATGCTCTTTTTGTTAGCTTTGATGTTTGCCATGTGTGTCAGTAGGGAAGCCGTTGCCAGCCCTCGGAGTCAACGCGGAATAAACGAATTTAACATGAAGCACCCTTTGGGGTGCCTGATTTTCCTGCTGGTGGAAGGGGTGGGATTCGAACCCACGAACAGCGAAGCTGAACGGATTTACAGTCCGCGACCTTTAGCCACTTGGATACCCTTCCGGCCCAGTAGGAAGGGTTTATTTGGCAGTCAGCCGCCTCTATGACAAGCGCTTTCCCACGATTTAAGCGGCTTTTCCCGGTTCTTCAAAAACCGAGCCAAAAGACCTTCACTCTCCGTTAATTTGGGTCAACCTTTGCACCATGTCCGCCTCGCCACCTATCGTTCTGTTTGATGGCGAATGCCCATTTTGTAGCCGTTCGGTGGCTTGGTTTGGCCGTCGTAACAGCGGAGCCAGATTAATCTTTGGAAGAAACTCGGGCGAGGTAGCTAAGGTGCTGGGCGAGCCACACGGAGGCGATCAGGGGACGATTGTGGTTTGGCGGGGATCACGTCGCCTTGTGCGCTCAACGGCGGTGCTCGCAATGCTGAGTGCTCTGGGTGGCGTGTGGCGCTGGCTGGCTATCGCAGGATTTATTATTCCTCGATTCATTCGCGATGGGGTGTACGACTTTATTGCACAGCGCCGTCACCGGTTAAGCGTATGCAGTGAAGGTGCACGCTTGAGTCTCTTAGATTTAGCAGAATGATTTTTAATATGAGAACAGTTTTTATATTTAGCTTAGTCGCGCTCGGTGTGGCATCTGGTTGTAGTAGTTATAAGGAGCGTTTTAAAAATGAAACGGAGGAACGCATGCACCAAGACAGCGCCGCGCGTCAGGCACGAATGCATGAAAGTGGCACGTTGAACGACCAAGAGTATAAAGCCGTTTCGGATCGAATGGGTTGGTCGCGTCCCGATGCACGTGGCTTGCCGCCGCCACCGACCACTGAGGAGTTGGAAAAGAAAGTTAAAGCGGCCGAGGGGTCGGCTCCGTGAGTTCACAGGCTTGCAACGTCTAGGCATCGTCACACGCTGAAGCTGAACTGATGATTGCTTACGTCTTCAAGCGACTGATTGAAATCGTCCCAGTTTTATTATTGGTGGTAGTCGCTACGTTTTTTTTGGCACATGCAGTGCCAGGCGGACCCTTTGATAAGGAGCGTCCGCTGCCAGCCGAAGTAAAAGCGAAGATGGAGGCATACTACGGACTCGATCAGCCGCTACACATTCAGCTTTTCCGTTACGTAAAGAATTTAGCCCAAGGAGATTTAGGTCCGTCGTTGAAATACCCAGGTTGGATGGTGAATGAAATCATTGGTTCGCGTATTCCTGTTTCAGTCGCAGTGGGAAGCCTCTCACTCTTGTTAGCGATCTTGATTGGGGTACCGGTGGGCGTTTTGGCGGCGGCGAAGCCGCACTCGTGGTTGGATCGCGTCCCAATGGGCTTCGCGTTAATTGGGATTTGTGTGCCGGCCTTTGTGTTGGGTCCGATTCTCTCCCTGATTTTTTCAATGGGCTTAGGCTGGTTGCCACCGTGTGGTTGGGGCAGCCCCATTCACTTTGTTTTGCCAGTGCTCACGATGGGATTAATCACAGCGGCGCCTTTGGCGCGCTTAACGCGCGGCGAGTTAATGGAGATTTATAATTTAGATTATATTCGTACGGCTCAGGCCAAAGGTGTTTCGCCGGTCCGCGTTCGTTTCATCCATGCGCTGCGTAACGGGATTTTGCCCGTGGTTACTTATCTTGGTCCTGCCGCTGCTGCACTTGTTTCGGGCTCGTTTGTTGTCGAATCGCTTTTTGATGTTCCAGGACTTGGCCGATTATTCGTCACCTCGATTATCAATCGCGACGTCACTTTGATTTTAGGCACGACGCTTATTTATGCGGTGGCTTTGTTGATTCTGAATCTCGTCGCCGATTTAGTTAAAGCCGTAATGGATCCGCGCTTGTCGCGTAAAATCTCGTGAGCCAAGTAAACGCTGCCACATCTTCTTTTGCGGAAACCGCCTGGCGCCGATTTTCTCGCCGTCGCTTGGCCCCTATTGCCCTTGGTTTCATTGGATTCTTAGCACTCGCTTGTTTTCTCTCTCCGTGGATCGCGCCGTATGATTACAAGGCGCAGAACCTGGCACTTGGACCAGCGGCTCCGAGCCTACAGCACTGGCTCGGCACTGATTTACTGGGTCGGGATTTACTTTCGCGCTTGTTGCAGGGCGGAATGATTTCAATTTCGGTTGGTCTTATTGCAACGACCGTCGCCCTTTTGGTTGGTGTCGTCTACGGTATCATGGCGGCAGAGGTCGGCGGACGCTTTGAAGATCTTTGCATGCGCTTCATTGATATCATCAGCACGCTGCCGCTCACGTTAATCGTGGTTCTGGCTACAGTGATATTCGGACAAAATATTTGGATGATCTTTTTAGCTGTTGGCGGAGTTTCGTGGTTAACGATGGCACGAATTATTTGCACGAAAACGCGTGCACTAAAGAACCGACAATTCTTAGACGCGGCAGTCGCCTTAGGTCAGACGCGTTGGGGAATTATTAAGCGGCATTATTTGCCAAACCTTGCTGGAACGATTGCCGTTTACGCCACGCTTACTGTTCCAGGCGTGATGTTACTCGAGGCCTTCGTTAGTTTCTTAGGTCTCGGCGTGCGGGCACCGATGACTTCTTGGGGTATGCTAATTAAAGAAGGCGCGGACGTCATGGAACAATGTCCTTGGCTATTGGTGATCCCCTCAGCGGTTTTCGGAATGACACTATTAGCTCTGAGTTTCTTGGGTGATGGCTTGCGCGACGCTTTTGACCCGCGTACTTTATCGGAATAACTCATGTCGATTCGACGATACATTGTGATTCGTAAGGACGGCACTGAAGGCGAAGAGTTTGAAATCGATCTTCCGGCTGATGCACCCGACTTCACGCATCATCCGGTGACGCAAGAGCCTTGTCGCCGAGTGATCGTCTCACCGAGTCTGACGATTCGTTATGGCGATGGGGCGATGAAGCAGGCTACTTCAGATAAGAAATTACGACAGGCCGGATTTCGTAAGCTTGAGAAAGATGGCAACGGTGGATGGACGGAGATTAATTAAAAAGTCCGTCGGCGATTTATAATGTCCATAAACGAATCGCCCCGCAGATTTGCGGGGCGAGACGTCGTCAGGAGGGCGTTTCCGCCGTGTTTTGCTTTAGGCCTTAGCGACTGGTGCCGCTTCGCGTGCGCGCTTTACGAGCGACTTAGCGGTGTCGGATGGCTGGGCGCCGAGTTTGACCCAGTGGTCAACTCGTTCAACATTGATGACAAGAGGAGCGGCCTTACCACGAGCACGTGGGTTGTAGTGACCGAGTACTTCGACGAAGCGACCGTCGCGACGGATGCTTTGTTCAGCGACAACCAATCGATAGGTTGGCTCGTTTTTGGTGCCGAAGCGTTGGAGGCGGATGCGTAACATAATTTTTAGGTAAAGTTGGGATCGTGGTCGCTCAGGTTAGGTGAACGAGGGAGGTGAAAAAACGCAGGGGCGGGCAGGGGAGTCAAGCCCACAGGGAAAAATCTTTAGCGATTTCTTTAAAAGAAATAGGGCACTCGCACATTAAACTGCTTATATTCAAGGGTTTGATTTGCCTGATTTCAGTCAATTGGGTGCCGCCGGCGGACCTTGGTCGAATCTTTAAACAAAAATGCCCCGAAATCCGGGGCATTTAAAGGACCGTTTGAACGGTACTTAGGAGGCAGCTTGTTCCGAAGGATCGTAGCGCTTTTCCTTAACCTTGGTAGCCGACTTGCCTTGGCGACCGCGGAGGTAGAAGAGACGAGCCTTCATGACTTGGGAAACGCGCTCAACAGAGATCTTCTCAATGTTAGGCGAGTTTACAGGGAAAGTACGTTCAACGCCTTCGCCGAAAGATACACGACGAACGGTGAAAGTTTCTTGAACGTGGCCGCCCTTGCGGGAGATCACGATGCCCGTGAAAACCTGGGTGCGTTCTTTGTCGCCTTCGCGAACTTTGGTGGAAACGCGTACGCCGTCGCCGACTTTGAAAGCGTCATCACCGCGATTTTTCAGTTGTGACTGGGCGGCGTATTGGAGGAGAGGATGGTTGCTCATGGCTGGTATTATTGGTCTTTCAGTAGGTCGGGCCTTCGTTGCTTTGTCTTCTCGATTTGCTTCGCCCGACGCCATTTTTCGATTTCGGCGTGATTTCCTCCTAGGAGGACCGGGGGCACCTCGAGACCATCATAAACAGCGGGTCTGGTGAACTGCGGAAAGGCGAGAAACTTGCCGTTGTAGCTATCCCCAGTCAAGGAGTTTTCCTCGCCAAGTACCCCAGGAATCTGCCGACCGATGCAATCGACCAAAACACAGGCGGGGAGGGTGCCATTGGTGAGGACGTAGTCGCCGATGGAGATTTCACGGGTAACCTTGCGATCGCGGAAGCGCTGATCGATCCCCTCGTAGTGCCCAGAAACCAAGATTAAGTGCTTCTTTTGGGCTAATTCGCGGGCCAGGGCATTGGTCAATTGTTCACCATCGGGGCAGAGGTAGATGACCTCACAGTCGGGGGTTGCCAGGGCGTCGACCGAGTCGAAAAGCGGCTGACAGGTCATTAACATGCCCGGGCCACCGCCGTAGGGCTCGTCGTCCACTTTGTGGTGTTTATCCGTGGACCACTTTCGGAGGTCGTGCGCCTGGAAGTTGATCAGCCCCTTGTCGATGGCTCGCCCAATAACCGATTCCTGCAAGAAGCCGTCGGCCATTGCGGGGAAAAGGGTGATGAGGTCGATGCGAATGGCCACGTTCGGAAGGTCCATGTATCCAACAACCGAAAGCAGCCGGAGTGCAAGCCGAGTTGTCGGAGGCTATCGACCCAAATTGATTTATTGTGGGTGCGAATTGTAAATCGTGCAAAATTCGTTCGAGTGAGGGCTCGAAGCTTAATCGATTCGGCTTCCCCTCAGCCCCCGCTTTCACCTACCTCTCAGTTGAGCCATGCCATCCCCGTTTGATAATCTTTTACCTCGTTACGATGCCGTCGTGATTGGTGCCGGCTTGGGCGGTATGACGGCGGCCAATAATTTAGCGAAATTTGGCCGCAAGGTTTTGTTGGTGGAGCATCACTATCAGTTGGGCGGACTCGCCACATTCTTCAAACGCGCCGGAGGACATATTTTTGATATCTCACTCCACGGTTTTCCGCACGGCATGATCAAGTCAACGCGTCGCTATTGGACGAAAGAAATTTCCGATCGCATTCACCAGTTGAAGGACGTGCGTTTTATTAATCCGGATTTTGACGTGCGGACGACTTTTGATCGCGCGGATTTCACGCGCATCATGATCGAGCAGTTCCGCATCCCTGCCGCGACAGTCGAAGCTTTCTTCGCGCACTTGCGCGAGATGAATTACTACGACAACGACCCGCGTACCACGCGGGAGTTATTTGAACAGTTCTTTCCCGGTCGGCCCGATGTGCAGAGACTGCTGTTAGAGCCGATTGCTTACGCTAACGGCTCAACTCTCGACGACCCGGCTATTACCTTCGGCATCGTCTTCTCAAATTTCATGTCGAAGGGAGTTTTTATATTTCAGGGCGGCACGGACATCATGATTAATATCATGACTACCGAGATGAAGGCGAACGGCGTCGACATCCGTCGTAATGTGCTCGTTGAAAAAGTGGTAGTCGAAAAAGATGCCAATGGCGTGCGACGTGTGGTGGGCGTGAAATTACGCGGCACGCGCGAGGGCGAGGAGGCCGAGGTTGCCTGTTCCACCGTCGTCTCCAATGCGAATATTAAAGACACAGTTTTAAAACTTTCTGATGCGTCGTCGTTCGACGATGCCTTCTTGGCTCAAGCCAAGGCGGTGCGCGTTAACACTTCTTCTTGTCAGGTGTACATGGGCATCCGCGAAGGGGATTCGATTCCTCACATTGGCGACCTCGTTTTCACTTCGGAAGCTAAGCCATTTTCGAGTCAGGAGCTCGTGGACTTCCATACGACATCGCGGACTTACTCGGTGTATTACCCAGACACGCGTCCGCACACCAAGAAACCGCGCTACAGCATTGTTACCTCGGTGAATCAACGCTGGGAAGACTGGGCGCACTTATCGGAGGCCGATTACCAAACGAACAAAACGCGTGTCATTGAAGAATCGTTCCGTGGCTTAGAAAAATTTATTCCGGATATACGCAGCAAGGTGGATCACGCGGAGGCAGCCACACCACGCACCGTGAATCGCTATGTGCGCCACATTGGCGGCACTTCTTTCGGCACAAAGTTTGAGGGACTCAAAGTCTCAATGGGCCTACCCGAACAAGTCGGCGGGTTATACCACGCGGGCAGTGTCGGCATTATTATGTCGGGCTGGCTGGGTACGATTAATTACGGAGTAATCGTTTCGGCGAAAGCCGATGCGTATTTACGCGATCCTTCGGCGAAGCCGCTGGGCGAAGCGGAGGCGAGCGCAGGAGTCTAAGATGAATTACGGAGCTTTTATATTTATTTTTGCAGCGTCGCTGCTGCCGGCACGTGAACTTACTTTTTATGTGGGTACGCTGGGGTCTGATGCGAAGGGTGTCTGGCGTGGGACGATTGATTCCGAAAGCGGAAAGCTATTTGCGCCGGTTTTAATTGCTGAAATTAAGAACGCGTCATTCTTGGCACTTCGTCCCGATGGGCAGACGCTTTACGCGACGACGGAATTGGCTGACGGTTCGGGTGGGGCTGCTGCATTGAAATTAAATGCGGACGGTACGGCGAAGTTGCTGAATGCTCAGACGACTGGCGGCAAGAATTGCAATCACTTGGCAGTGGATGCGAGTGGCGGAACTCTAGCGGTCGCCAATTATGGTTCGGGGTCCGTCGGCTGTCTGCCCATTCAGGCAGACGGTTCGTTGGGTGAATTAAGCGCCTTCATGCAGCACGAAGGGAAAAGCGTTCATCCCGTGCGGCAAACTGGACCACACGCGCATGGAGTGTATTTTGATTCGACGAATAAGTTTCTCGCGGTGCCCGACTTAGGCGTCGACCGAATTTTTGTTTATCGCTTCGACGCTGCGAATGGAAGTCTAGCCGCAAACTCGCCCAATGGTGTAGCGCAGCGACCGGGGGATGGCCCGCGACATTTTGTTTTTCATCCGACCTTCCCCTTGGCTTACGCCTGCAATGAATTGGCGCTCACGGTCACGGCGTTTCATTACGATGCCGCACTCGGTACACTACAGCCATTCCAAGTGGTCGACACTTTGCCTAAGGATGCCGAACGCAAAGGCGCATCGGCGGCCGAAATTTTCTGTCATCCCAACGGACGTACACTGTATGTCTCCAATCGGATTCACGATTCGATTGCCGTCTTCGCAATTGGCGATGATGGCGCTTTGAAGTTAATTCAACATCAACTGAATGTGCCCGGCACGCCACGCGGGTTTGGAATTTCGGCAGATGGACGATGGCTGATTTGCGCCGGGCAAAAGTCGGGGACGATTAATGCCTACCGCGTGGACGGCGAGACGGGTCGGTTGACCGATACCCAGCAGGCGGTTGCCATTGGCTCGGCCAGCTGTGTGATTTTTGCCCGATAAGCTGCTTTTTGTCGATTTCTCGAGCCATGCCTGCAACCTTTCGCTAGGTTTGATGTTTCATAGTTAGTCCCCTATTTTAGTATGACCCTTCGATGTTAAACAAACTCCCCAAGTTTGCGTTTCAGCTACTCCCATTTGTGGTGGCGGCTGGTCTATGCGCTGGGCGATTACGGGCGGAGTCGGCGATGGAAGCCATGCCAGCAATTGCCCACGCGGCACAGCAACAAGCGGCGGAAAAAATGGATCCTGCGGGCGTGGAGTTTTTCGAAAAAAATGTACGACCGATTTTAACGGACCGATGCTACAAGTGTCACTCCGCACAAGAGGCGACTTCAAAGGGCGGACTCATTATGGACACGCGCGCGGGACTTCTGGCAGGCGGGGACACCGGGGCGGCAATTGTGCCCAATGACATTAATCGTTCACTCTTAATTAAAGCGATTCACCAGACCGACCCAGATTTATCGATGCCGCCTCGTAAAGCGGGAGCAAAATTACCCGATGCCCAAATCGCAATTTTAGAAAAATGGGTGATGATGGGTGCGCCCGCGCCAATTGGAGCAGGGGCGGTTAAGCTCACCGGATTATCGCAAAAGGCGCGCGACCATTGGGCATTTAAACCCGTTGCTACACCGGATGTCCCAAAAGCTTCTGATCCGACGTGGTGTCAGAATGAAATCGATAATTTTATTTTAGCTAAGTTGGACGAAAACAATTTAGTCCCTTCGGCACCAGCGGAAGGCGAGTCGCTCCTGCGGCGCTTAAATTACGATTTGATTGGATTGCCGCCCACGAATGCGGAAGTGGATGCCTTCTCCCGTGATTACAATAATGCTGAAGCTGTCGATAGATATGCTCGCCAACGTGGACAGCCAGCACGTTCGGTGACGCGGTTGGTGGAGCAAACGGTCGACCGCTTGCTGGCTTCACCTCGTTACGGTGAACGCTGGGCCCGTCACTGGCTCGACACGGCTCGCTACTCTGACACGCGCGGCGTCGCCAAGGCGAATAAAGGAGCGGGCGATATTTTTCCGAATGCGTGGACGTACCGCGATTATGTCATCGATTCCTTTAATCGAGATAAACCCTACGACCAATTCATCCTCGAGCAACTCGCGGCCGATCGCCTCCCTGATTTAGCGAAGGACGATCCACGCTTAGCGGCACTCGGTTTTATAACCGTCGGAAAGCGTTTTGATAATAACGATGACACGATTGATGAGCGCATCGATACGACGACTAAGGCGTTCTTGGGGCTGACCGTGGCCTGCGCCCGTTGTCATGACCATAAATTCGACCCGATACCCACGGCCGACTATTATTCCCTGCACGGAATTTTTGCTTCAACGATGGAGCCCTTGAATGAGCCCGAGATTCGCACCACGTATATTGGAACGGCGGCCGAACGAGCCGACTTCGAAAAGCGCATGAAGGAACTCACCACGGCCAATGCGAAAGGATACTATAATTATACCCGCGACCAGCTGGCCATATTACACAAAGACTTTGCCGGTCGGGCTCTTTCCATCATCGCCGGCTTGCGTTCCGCTCGCACTGGTGAGCTGCAAAAAACTTATCAATTCGAAACCGTGCGAGAAGTGGATAGCTCAATTTTAATTAATAAGCAGTCGCCCATCACCGCACCATTGGCTTTCTTGCGGGCCATCCCCGCCGATGCCTTTGAGGAAAAGGCGCCCGCGGTATTGGCCAGGGCTCTGACCGATTCGAACTTATCGCTTAACCCGCTTGTGGTGGAAGCGCTTAAAGACCTTAAGCCTAAGTCGATCGATGATGTAGCCCTTGCTTATCAAGGCATGTTTAAGAAATACAGTAAGCAGATCGCACAACATATTGACCGCTGCAGCACGCCTGGGCGGGCAGGGGATAAGGATGATAAGGCAATCGCCCAGCTGGCCGCTTGGCCTTGGCCCTTGCCGAACATTGAGGACATCTCAACCACCTCGAATCTGACGCGCTTGGTGCTGACGCGTGATTTCTGTCAGCCTTGGCAAGATAAGCCTAACCTGCGCAACAATGTCATCCCCGCGAAATATTTCTCCTTTGAGCGGGTGAATGCACTCGAACTAACACACGCGGGCGGCACGGGTTCGGCCATGGTGGTGGCGGATGTTCCCCGTCCCAAGAACAGTTATATTTTCTTGCGCGGTGACAAAAATAAAAAAGGACCAGAAGTACAGCGGCAGTTTTTGGAAATTCTTGCAGGCGCGGGTCGCCAACCTTTCACCGAAGGGAGCGGTCGACGGGAATTGGCGTTAGCCATCGCCAGTCGGACTAATCCGCTCACGGCACGCGTGATGATGAATCGACTATGGATGTACCATTTTGGTGCGGGAATCGTGACCACCCCGGACGATTTCGGGAACATGTCGGAAAAGCCTTCGCACCCCGAGTTGCTCGATTGGCTCGCCAGTAATTTCATGAATAACGGTTGGTCGCTTAAGAAGATGCACCGTTTGATGCTCACCTCGCAGGCTTACCGTCAATCGGCCAATCCCTTGCAGAACCCCAATCACGGAAAAATATTTGGGACGGATCCGCTCGTCAAAGATGCCGACAACCGTTTTCTGTGGCGGGCCAATCTCCGTCGCCTTGATTTCGAAAGCATTCGCGATGCGATGATTCTATTATCCGGAAAAATGGATAGCGCGACGGGTGGTCGGCCCGTGAATATTACGGACGAGCCCATTAGTTACCGTCGCAGCATTTACGGCTTTATTGATCGCGAGCACCTCAGCGACTTGCAGTCTCAGTTTGATTTTGCAGATCCCGATATGGCTAATTCCCGTCGCGGCTCCACCATTGTGCCGCAACAAGCGTTGTTCTTTATGAATAATGTTTTGTCGATTGAAGTCGCGCGCGCGGTCTCGGCTCGACCTGAAGTGGTCAATGCGGTCAGCGACGATTCGCGTATTACGACCCTTTACCGGATCATGTTCCAGCGCACCCCGACTTCCGATGAGTCGCGTTTGGCGAAAGAGTTTGTGCGCAAGGTGGCGAGTTCCGCGGCGGCACCGCCAACAGCTAAAGCAGATCGAAAACAAAACAACGGCCCTAGGGCTAAGGTGGCAGACGCTAAATCAGCCGAGGCAGCGCCTGCGGGTGCGACCTTAGAACGTGGAGTTTTAAAGAACCCCGGTGAAATGGTTTCGAGAAAACAGCCGATTTCCCCCTGGGAGATGTTGGCCCAGGCTATGGTATGCTCTAATGAATTTGTATACCTAGACTAACCCCCTATACTTTAACTAATGGAAACCCCCAATTGCAGTAACAGCTTACCTTCGGCTCATACGCGTCGGGACTTCCTCCGTCAGACGGGTCTAGGATTTGGATCGCTTGCATTTGGGGCCATGCTCTCGCGCGGTTTAGTAACCGAGGCACGTGCGGAGCTTTCGGCTAATTTATTAGCCCGTAAGCCACCGCTGCCAGCGAAGGCTAAACACATCATCCATATTTTTGCAGCCGGTGCGCCGTCGCACTTAGACACGTTTGATTACAAGCCCGGGATGAAAGCATTCGCCGAGAAGTCAGCGGCCGGGCAGGCCGGAGTTTTATTTCCTTCGCCCTTTGAATTTAAACAATGTGGTCAATCGGGCTTAGCCATCAGCGAAATTTTCCCGAAGCTACAAGAAATGGCCGACGAGTTATGCATCATTCGTTCGATGCACTCCGACATTCCGGCGCATGCGCCGGCCAGTAAGCTGATGAACACGGGGTCGGCGATTTTAACGAAGCCATGTTTGGGCTCATGGGTTTTATACGGACTCGGCACGGAGAGTCAGGACTTACCTGGGTTTGTGAGTTTGGGTGGTAGCCCCGAAAGTCGACAGGCCGCATTTCTCCCCAGTATTTATCAAGGTGCAAAGACAACTTTCCGGACCAACGCCCCGGCCAATAAAGTCATCCCTAACTTACAAAGTGAATTCACCAATCAAACAGCTCAACGTCAGCAGTTAGACTTGGTCCATAAGTTAAATGAAAAACACATGCAGAGCGTGCAGAAGGACGAGCAACTAGAGGCACGCATTGAATCGTTCGAGCTCGCCTTCCGGATGCAGACTGCGGCGACGGACGCTTTTGACATTTCAAAAGAGTCACAGGCAACCCGCGACAAATACGGCAAGGGTGAATTAGGCGCTAAACTCCTATGCGCCCGCCGCTTGGTGGAGCGCGGCGTGCGTTTTGTACAAGTCGAAGCGGGCGGATGGGATCACCACACGAATATTTTTGATGCCGCACGTAAAAGTGGCGCGGCGATTGATTCGCCGGCGGCAGCGCTGTTGGCCGACCTTAAAGAGCGTGGTTTACTGGATTCAACTTTAGTTATCTGGGGCGGCGAGTTTGGTCGCACGCCGACGACTGCTGGACAGGTCAGCACCAACAGTGGCCGTGATCACTGGTCGAAGGCCTATTGTGCCTGGATGGCTGGCGGCGGCGTGAAGCGCGGCATGCATTACGGTGAGACCGATGAAATCGGCGGACAGGTGGTCTCGGATGGCGTCGACGTGCATGACTTACACGCGACCATTCTACGCTTAATGGGCTTCGACCATAAGCAACTGACCTACCGTTATAATGGCCGCGATTTTCGACTCACCGATAATTACGGCAACGTGGTCGAAAAAATTATCGCCTAATTTATTCTGGCCGCGCGATGGAGGTTGCGTGATTAAAGGTCGAGGTTATCAATCAACCGTGTCTTCCCGAGGTGGCAGGCGAGTGCGATAGCGCAATGCCCAGCGCTGACCGTCTCCACCACCTCCATACTCTCGCGATTCACAATGGCTAGGTACTGCAGGGCGATGGATGGCTCGGTCGCAAGGTGATCACGTACCGCGGCTAAAATAACTGAAGACTGCTTCTCGCCGGCATGGAGGAGTTTTTTTGCTACCTGCAGGGCGGCAGGAATGGCGGCTGCTTTCTTAAGTTCTTCAGGTGTGAGGTAGCGGTTGCGTGAGCTGAGGGCAATGCCGTTGGGTTCGCGCACGGTTTCGTGTCCGATGATTTTTACAGGAAAATTTAAATCGCGCACCATGCGTTGAATTACCGCGAGCTGTTGGAGGTCTTTACGTCCGAAAACCGCAACCTGCGGCTGGACGGCATTGAAGAGCATGGCGACCACGGTGGCGACGCCACGGAAATGTCCGGGGCGGAAAGTGCCGCAAAGGCCATCGGAAATTTTTTCGACATCAACCCACGTTGAGGCATTTGAGGCGTAGAAATTTTCGACACTTGGGGCGAAGATAAGGTCGGCACCGACTTTTTCGCAGAGGGCTTGATCGTCGGCCATCGTCCGAGGGTATTTTGAAAAATCTTCGTGTGGGCCGAATTGAGTCGGGTTGACGAAAATTGAAACCACCACGAAGGCCGATTCGGCTTTGGCTTTTTTAATGAGACTCAGGTGACCCTCATGTAAGCATCCCATCGTGGGAACCAATCCGACTGACAGGTTTGCCCGACGCGCTTTATCGAGGGCTTGCCGTAAATCAGGGATGGTGTGGACGACCTGCATCACCCCCACATTGCATCTCTGTCGGTGGGGTGCAAGTGACACTTCATATAGCCACTACAGAAAACCGACTTTTACGAAAGGTTGTGATGGTTGTATGGACGATTAAATCTGCAATCGGCTGATTGCCCGCTTGTATTTAAATCTAAGATAGGCTGACTATGTAAGACCCCATTGTAACCCTATGTCATCTCGTCCGATTACACTCTTCACTGGCCAGTGGGCCGATTTGCCCTTGGCGGAATTATTGCCGAAAGTAAAAGCGATGGGCTACGAAGGCGTGGAGCTCGCCTGCTGGGGTGACCATTTTGACGTGACCCGTGCAGTGAAGGAAAAAGGCTATGTCGAATCCCTTTGGGCGCTTTTAGGAAAAAATGGGTTAGGTTGTTGGGCGATTTCATCTCACCTCGTCGGCCAGGCGACATGTGATCGCATCGACGAACGCCACCAAGCGATTTTACCTGCACACGTCTGGGGTGACGGTCAGCCCGAGGGTGTGCGTCAGCGCGCCGCCGAAGAGATGAAACTCACGGCCCAGGCCGCCCGTAAATTTTTCGATGCCGGAAAAGCCGTGATGGCCAAGTATGCAAAGGGGAGCGGCAAGGCCGTGGTTAATGGTTTCACGGGCTCGTCGATTTGGCATGCCATCTACGCTTTCCCTCCAACCACTCAGGCATTTTGGCAGAAGGGCTTCGACGATTTTGCGACACGTTGGTTGCCGATTTTAGCGGAATTCGAAAAGCAGGACGTTTATTTTGCCCTCGAAGTGCATCCCACGGAAATCGCCTTTGATATCGCTACAGCCGAGCGAGCGCTGCTCGCCGTAAAAAATCACAGCCGCTTTGGTTTTAATTATGACCCGAGTCACCTGGGCTATCAGGGCGTTGATTATATTAAATTTATTCGAACCTTCGCAAAGCAAATTCACCACGTGCACATGAAGGATGCTTGGTGGGGTCATGGCGACGGCTCGGTCGGCGTCTTTGGCGGCCACACCGATTTCTGTGATGCTCGTCGGGCTTGGGATTTTCGTTCCGTGGGACGCGGCGATGTTCGCTTTGAAGAAGTCATCGCGGCGTTGAGTGACATTGGTTACGCCGGTCCGCTTTCGGTGGAATGGGAAGACGGTCGCATGGATCGTTTCCATGGCGCGACCGAAAGTTGTGCCTTCGTGAAACGTTTGGCCTTCCCGCCAAGTGCGGCGGCTTTTGATGCAGCGTTTAATCGTACCAAACAGAGCAAATAATTTTATGACTATCAAAGTCGGCATCATTGGCGCAGGCGGCATGTTGCAGTACCATGCCGCGGGATTTAAACAGGCGGGCGCTAAGATTGTGGCGATTGCGGATCGCACGCCAGGTGCGGCGCAGAAGGCCGCCGAGAAATGGGGCGTATCGCATGCTTATGATTCGGTCGAAGCAATGTTGGCAGGGTGTTCAGACATCGATGCCGTTAGTATTATTGTGCCAAATAAATTACACGCGCCGTTAGCCGTGCAATGTTTGAATGCCGGCAAGCACGTCTTCTGCGAAAAACCGCCGGCACTGAGTGCCGCTGAAGTGCGCGGAATCATTGAGGCCTCAAAGAAGTCAGGCAAAAAAGTGATGTTCAATTTTAATAATCGTGCGCGCCCCGAGGCCCAGGCGATGATGAAGCTTATCGCCGATGGGAAGGTTGGAAAAATTAATTCCGCACAGGCGAAGTGGATTCGTCGCACCGGCATTCCGGGTTTTGGTGGTTGGTTCACCACGAAGGAACAATCGGGCGGTGGCCCGCTGATCGACCTTTTGCACATGGTGGATTTAGCCATGTATTTCATGGGGTATCCGGAGCCGGCCCATGTGTTGGGCCAGACCTTCCATGACTTCATTCAGGATAAAGCGTTTAAAGGCCCGTGGGGCATCCCTGATAAAGTGGGTGGCGTGACCGACGTGGAAAATGCCGCTCATGGATTTATTACTTTTAAATCGGGCCAAGTCTTAACCCTCCAAGTTTCGTGGGCTGAAATGGTGAAGCGCGAAGAAGTTTCGGTCGTTTTCCAGGGCACTAAAGCAGGCGGAAAAGTGGAACGGTTGTTTGGTAAGGACGGACTCGACGACACTGCCATTGATACCTGCGAACTATATGTGCAAGAAAACGGTCAGAGCGTGAATCGTGCCATTGCCGTGCCTGCGTGCGAGGACATGGGACGCGCCGATTCCGCTGCGAATTTTATTCACGCCATTGAAGGTAAGGCCGCTCCGCTCAATACTCCTGAGCAAGCTTTGCGCCTAATGCAGGTGATTGATGCGATTTATCAATCAGCCCAAACGCAGAAACCGGTTTCGGTTTAAATTAATTCAGCAGCCAGATGCTGGCGTTGAGAACGGTGGCGAAGCCGACCCAGAGGACGTGCGGAATTTGCAAAGCGGCCGCGAGGCCGCTTTCGTGGGCGAGTGACTTTACCCAAGCGGCAAGAAACACGAGGTAGAGTCCGATGACAATGAGTGCGAGGTCGGGACGATGGAGTCCGAAGAAAATGGGCGACCAGATCGCGTTGAGTCCAAGCATACTGAAGAAGTAAATCTTCGCATTGCGGCCGGAGTGTGTGGATGAGTTCCAGTTGAGCCACATGGAAACTGACATTAAAAAGTAGAGCACCGTCCAGACTGGGCCAAAAATCTTGTTGGGTGGATTGAAGGCCGGCTTGTTAAGCGTGCTATACCAGCCTTTGATTTCGGGTAGTGTGGCCCAAGAGTCGAAGCCGCCGACGAATAAGGTAAGTAGAATGAGCAGGCCTAAGATCGAAAGACCCCCGCGTTTAGTGGATACTTTCATGGGTCCAGTTTGTGCTGAAATAGGGGCATCGCAAGGGCAACCGTGATGCCCGCTTGCCATCGGCTGAAATGTCGCTCTTTTCCTGTGTTATTCCTATGTCCGAGTCTTACATCCAGCAACTCTTCGCCGAACGCATCGGTGGAATTAATTACGGCAAATCGACGGCCATTTATAAGTTTGAGAAAATCAAACGCGCCAAAGCAGCCGCCAAGAAAGCGAAGCCCGATGTGGCGTTGATCGACCTCGGCGTCGGCGAGCCCGATGAGATGGCTTTCCCGCAAGTGGTGAAGGCGTTGCAAGTCGAAGCCGCGAAGCCCGAGAACCGCGGTTACGCCGATAATGGCGGACCCGAGTTTCGTCAGGCTGCCGCTCGTTACCTAAAGAACCTTTTTAATGTTACGGTGGATGCCGACACGGAAGTCATGCACTCCATTGGCTCCAAGGCGGCGCTCTCAATCATGCCCGCCTGTTTCATTAATCCGGGCGACTATGTTTTAATGACTGTGCCTGGTTATCCAGTGTTTGGCACGCATGCGAAGTATTACGGCGGCTTGGTGCATAACCTTCGTCTGACTGCAGAAAACAATTTCCTGCCCGATTTAAAATCTATCCCTGCGGATATTTTAGCGAAAGCAAAAGTTTTAGTTCTGAATTATCCAAATAACCCAACGGGTGCCTGTGCGACATTGAAGTTCTTTGAAGAAGTCGTGGCGTTCGCAAAGAAGCATAATCTCGTCGTGATTCAAGACGCCGCCTATGGTTCGTTGCACTTCGGCGCCGAGCAGGTTTCAATTTTACAAGTTCCGGGTGCCAAGGATGTCGCCGTTGAATTACACTCGCTCTCCAAGAGCCACAACATGACTGGTTGGCGCATTGGTTTCGTGGCTGGTAATGCGTTGCTCGTTCGCGCATATGGTGATGTGAAAGACAATTCTGACTCGGGTCAGTTCCTCGGCATTCAGAAGGCCGGCGGTACGGGCCTGGATGATGTTTCGATTCCACGTGCGATTGCCGCGAAGTATTCTCGTCGCATGGACAAGCTGGTTGGTGTCTTAGCGAAGCTCGGCTTCCAGGTGCGTAAGCCAGGTGCCGGATTCTTCTTGTACATGCCCGCTCCGAAGTCGGCCACTGGCCCATCGGGCGTCGTGAATTTTGATTCGGGTGAAGCTTTCTCGCAGTGGATGATCACTGAGCATTTAATTTCTACGGTGCCTTGGGATGACTGTGGTGCGTTCGTGCGTTTCTCGGTGACCTTCGTTTCGGAGAAAGGTGAAGCTGGTGAGGCCGAGGTGATTGCCGAAGTCGAACGCCGATTGTCCGCTTGGAAATTCAGTTTTTAAGCCCATTTCCCTCTGTTCTGTCGGATTGACAGGGCAGGGGGACTTTGTCCTTCTTAACTCCTAGTTTATTGGCCTGATAGCTCAGTTGGTAGAGCAGACGCCTGAAGAGCGTCGTGTCGTTGGTTCGATTCCGACTCAGGCCACCATTTTAGA
>CANCLQ010000004.1 GCA_947378845.1 Opitutia bacterium
AAGTCTCAGAAGAATTACTTCTTCTTCGACTTGGTGGCCTTCTTGGTCGCTTTTTTAGCGGCCTTTTTCTTTGCCATAGTTTTTTCCTTATTTTGGATCGTTGTTGGGTTTGAGGGCAGCGCCTGAAGCGCCATCCTGACGATTCGCCCTACACTTACCCGAGCATTCTTAGCTTGGCGGGTGATACGAGTGCGGAGCTCCGACGGTACGCGGAAAGAAACTTGTCGAGACACTACTGGCTCAACATTGGGACGGTTATCGCTGTAACTCTCAAGTGCGTGACGAATCACTTTACTGAGATTAGTGAGACCTGAACGTTGCTGAAAGGCGACTGCATCGGAGTGAAGCTTCATTGGAAGCGACACAGTGATTAAGCTTTCGCTAGGGGTTTCGGTTCGGTTCGTCACGTTGCGGTTAACTCTTAGATAAAATTGATAGTCATTTATACTCACTGCGCAAGAGGAATTTTCATCATGCTCCGCCACCGAAAATTACCTATCAAATTTCTGGATGAAAAAAATTTCTTAAAACGAAAAATAGATGCCGCGAATGACACCTCGCTACGCAGAGTGATTGACCACCCACACTTTCACCGCAACCTATCCATTATGAGCGATGCACATCACGAAAACGATGGTCACGAACATCATGATGATTGGAAGAAATTAGCCATTCTCAGCGCGTTAAGTGGACTATTTGGCGTTCTTTCACTGATCTTCGCTCAAGTCTATCCGCCCGAGAGCACTCAACATTGGATCTCGGTGGCCTTCATCACTCTCTCCTGCCTGTGCGGCGGTTGGGATGCACTCATTGATGGATGGGCGGCATTACTCGA
Source organism: Opitutia bacterium (assembly GCA_947378845.1). GTDB lineage: Bacteria > Verrucomicrobiota > Verrucomicrobiia > Opitutales > UBA953 > UBA953. The sequence goes on from CANCLQ010000004.1 coordinate 836, forward strand.
GAAGCGTATCGATGTTCACCTCTTAATGATCGTTGTCGCCATCGGCGCCGCCGTCGTCGGTCACGCAGAGGAAGGTGCATTGCTTCTCTTTCTCTTCTCGGCTGCCGGTGCCATCGAACACTATGCAATGTTCCGTACGCGAGGTGCGATTGATGCCCTACTTGAAGGGGCTCCTAAGCACGCCCGCTTGATCGGAATCGATGGTGTCGAATCAGAAATTAATGTCGCACAACTCACCCCCGGACATCGCATCGTGGTTCTTCCGGGAGAACTCGTTCCAGCTGATGGTGAGGTTGAATCGGGAGAAAGTTCAATCGATGAAAGCACCCTCAGCGGTGAGGCGAAGCCGGTCGAAAAACGAACAGGCGACGCGGTGTCGAGCGGCACACTTAACATCTGGGGACGACTCGTGGTTCGCGTAACCAAAGCAGAGAAAGACAGCGCGTTGCAAAGAATCGTCACCCTCATCCGTGAAGCCCAAGAGAGCAAAGCACCCGCTCAACGCGCAATTGATCGCTGGGGTGATATCTATGCGATATTCACATTGAGCGCGGCGACCGTCTTCTTTCTGGTCCAATACTACATCCTCGGTCGTCCTGCCACTGGCACCGATGACTCGGCACTCTATCGTGCAATGACACTCTTAGTGGTACTCAGCCCCTGTGCTTTAGTACTCTCAGTCCCCTCCGCCATTCTCGCAGCCATCGCTTCAGGTGCGCGACAAGGCATCCTCTTTCGCGGAGGTTCAGCAGTCGAGCGACTCGCTGACGTCGATTACATCTGCTTTGATAAAACAGGTACGCTCACATCCGGTCAGCCTGTAGTTGCTGCGCTTGAAGTATTTCCCGATACAGGCAATCGACTCGAGACGCTTTCCTTTCTTCTCTCTCTAGAGAGTAACTCAACACATCCATTCGCCTATGCTATCGTAAAGGCGTGCCAAGCCGAAGGGGCTCAGTTCCTACCTGTAACTGGCCTATCCAACTCACCCGGACAAGGGATTGCTGGCACAATGAATGGTAGCCGCTGGAGCGTAGGCTCTCGGGAGTTCGTCGGCGCACCTATTATAAAGGGTGCAGGCCTCGGCTCAGACTCAATTATCAGCGAAGTCTGGGCTTCCGATGGTACTACTGTTGTTAGAGTGACGCTGGTTGACGAGATCCGGGCGGAAAGTGCCCCTACCCTCGCTGCCCTTCACGAGCGCAAGATCCATACCTTAATGCTTACCGGCGACCGCGAAGAGGCTGCCTCCGTTGCCGCTAAAAAAGTAGGGATCGAAAATTATGCCGCAGCACTGACGCCTGAGGCCAAGATGCAAACCATCCGCAAACTATCCGCGGAAGGCCACGTGGTAGCCATGGTGGGCGACGGCGTGAACGATGCACCGGGTCTCGCCGCTGCCGATGTCGCGATCGCGATGGGCAGTCGAGGTAGCGATGCCGCACTAGAATCGAGCGACGTGGTCTTAACGGATGATCGTATTGGCAGATTAATTGGCGCAATCGAACTCAGTAAAGCCGCACGCACGGCGATTCGTTTTAATATCGCCCTCTCAATCGGAGCCGCGCTGACGATGGCACTCGTAGTTATCTTTAAAGGTGCGCCTCTTTCGCTCGGCGTCTCAGTACACGAAGGCAGCACAGTCATTGTCTGCTTAAACGGCCTGCGTCTTCTCAGTCACCGCCCGAAAATTAAATTAACCTAACTTCTTTTCTAAGAAGAGAGCGCGGCCGGTAGCTGGATCAAGTTGATAGGACGCAAATCCTACCGCTTCATAGAGCTTACGCGCGTGGCTGTTATTTTCCAAAACCTCGAGCGTCAGTTTACAACAGCCACGTCGAACAGCCTCCGCTTCCACTGCTGCCATTAAAGCTTTGCCCACGCCTCGACACTGAAACTTGGGCAACACCGCTAGGTCGTGAATATTAATTAAGGGTCGACAGGCAAAAGTAGAGAAACCTTCGAAGGCAATAACTAGACCGACAGCCTGACCCTCGGACCAAGCCAAGAGCACGATGGACTGTGGGCGCTTGGCGAGCTCGGCACTGAGGTTCGCGCGCACGGTCGCCGAAAGCGGCACACCGCCTCCCACCATATGAGAAGCGTAAGAATCTAAAACTTCGACGACCGCTTGAGATTCGTTGGCCTTCTGCCAATCCACTGGACGAATCTCAAGCGATGTCGCGGCCATTGAGCTTAGCGCAATTCTTTGCCAGCACCATCGAACAACTTGAAGGCTTCAATGCTGTAGGTCGGATCAGGCTTGGTACCTAAACGCACCTTGCACGATTTCATCAAGTCGCGGAAATACTCGCGGTCTTCCGTGACAATGCGCTCCAAGTTAATCGGGTGCAGAAGAATATTGATTTCCAATTCCTTATCGGGGCCGACGATTTCGCGCTGACGACGAATGACGCTGAGTAACTTGCGCTGGATCTCGACAGAAACGGTGCGCGGATTCTTTACAATGCCGCGACCCTGACAGTGCGGGCAAGCCGTATACATCGAAGTCGTGTTCGACTCGGTGTGACGCTGACGCGTCATCTGCAACACGCCTAATTGTGAAATCGGGAGAATCTGGTGCTTCGCACGATCCCCTTCCATCGCATCGCGCAATGTGTCGTAAACTTTTTTACGATCCTTGGGATTCTTCATGTCGATGGTGTCGATCATGATTAAGCCGCCCAAGTTGCGGAGCTGGATTTGGCGAGCCGCTTCAGTCACCGCCTCGATATTGGCCTGCGTGATGTAATTACCATCCTTGCCATCTTTACCGCCACGGTGCGAACCCGTGTTCACGTCGATAGCCGTCAGCGCTTCAGTTTCGTCGATAACGATTTCGCCACCGCTAGGTAATGGTACGCGACGCTGGAAGAGTTGTTCAATCTGGCGTTCGATATTGTAGCGTTCAAAAACCGGGATGGGGTCTTGATAAAGCTCAACGCGTGAACGTGAACGCGGCGAAATCTCACCGACTAACTCCTGCACGATTTTAAAATCTTCAGGGTTATCTACCAAGATGCGGTCGACTTCTTCGGTTAAGAAATCGCGTACCGTGCGTTCAATCAATCCTGGCTCACTGTATAATAAAACCGCTTTGCGTTCAGGTTGATTAATCTTCTCAACAATCGCCTGCCAGCGACGAAGCAGCATGTGCAAGTCGCGCACAAACCAGCGCGCCTGCTTACCTTCACCCGCAGTGCGGATGATCACACCCATGCCTTCGGGAATGGTTAGCGAACGGAGAATATCTTTTAGACGTTCACGCTCGGGCTGATCTTCAATCTTACGCGAAACACCGCACGCCCCGCTAAAAGGCATTAAAACTAAATAGCGACCAGGCAGCGCAATGTTCGTCGTCGAACGCGGACCCTTGGTGCCAATCTGATCCTTAACGACTTGGATAACAATATCTGAACCAGCCGGAAAGAGCTGCGGGATATCCTTAGCTTGGTAACGCGCTTTGCGTTGTTTCTGTTCCGCCGATTCATTATCGCGGATAAATTCGACCTGCGAATCATTCGCGGCAGGCAACATATCCCAGTAATGCAGGAAGGCATTCTTGGGCTGACCGATATCAACGAAGGCCGCCTTTAAGCCGCCTTCAAGGTTCTGAACGCGACCTTTAAAGATCGAACCGACCATGCGGTTCTCCCCTTTGTGTTCGATTTCGAATTTATCGAGTACGCCATTCGTCAATAACGCCACGCGCTTTTCGAGCGTCTCGGCGTTGATGACCAGCTCGCGATAAATTGCGCGGTCCTTGGAGAAGTGCTTGGCGATGCGTTGCAGGAGCGGGAGCTCCTTGCGACGGCGGGCGGCATCTTCAGCCAGTTTCTTTTGGTCGACGCCAGATGAGGAAGCTTGGGCTTCTTCAGGTAAGTCGTCTAAATGATCTTCGGGTTCGTTTGTGTCGGACATTTCGGTTATGCAAGAGATCCTGCAGCCGAAGAGCCATTGTGATCGCCGTCATCAACCGAATGTCGATGAACGCTCTGGACTAAGCCAAGGAGCAGGAAGCAGCTGAGCACAAATGACCCCCCGTAACTGAGGAAAGGTAGTGGAACGCCTGTAACAGGCATTAAATCTATATTCATTCCGATGTTAATGACTACGTGCGTGCCGAGAATCGCGGCTGCACCAATCGCCAACAGGGAACCAAATCGGTCAACGGTTCTTAACGCCGTGCGAACGACTCGCCAAAAAAGTAATGCGAAGCCAGCGACAACTAAAAAGCCGCCCTTGAAACCAATTTCTTCGGCCATACCAGAGAAAAGAAAATCATTATGAGCAGCAGCCTCTGGCAGGTAACCGTATCGTGCTTGTGAGCCGTTGCCGATTCCCTGGCCATTGAAGGCGCCACGACCGACGGCAATTTTGGCCTGCTTTACATTCCAAGTCGCACCCAATCCTCGTGGATCGATTACAGCTGGTGCCACAAAAGATAATAAGCGCTCGCGCTGATAATCCTTCAAAAGGACAAACCATGCGGTCTGTTCGTATTTACCGCGAATGGCTTTGGCTGGATCGCGATCAGAAGGATTAGCCTCCGAGTATTCGGTAACCTTTGCAGCGTATGAAACCAAGTCGATCGTAACAACTGCTCCCAAAATAAGGGCACTCAAACCTGCCACCAAAAAGAACCTGGAACTCAGGCCGGCAACATAAAGAAGAGCAAATGACAGCGGTAGGTAGATGAGAGCAGACCCTAAGTCAGGCTGAATAAAAATCAAGCCAAACGGCAGCAAAGCAGCTGCGAGAACCTTTAAAACCGTCAGCCAAGTTGAACGCACGGGCCCAATCGGATTTAAAGCTAATAGCGCGGCGATAAAGACCAACGCTGAAACCTTCGCAAACTCCGAAGGCTGAATCGAAAACGGCCCAAAATCCATCCAACGACGGGCTCCATTGATACTTCGAATAAATGAACCCGCATCGACCTTCAATAAGGCGCAGATTGAAACAGGCAGAAGGAGTAAAATACCAATAAGATAAATGCGCTGAGCGTGCACGCGAAGCTTGCGATAATCAAATGAGGCAACGACCCAATAAGCGATCCAACCGAAAATGATAAAATAAAATTGCGACGTCGCAAAGGTCGACTGCCGGTACGTGCCCGCCGAATGAATGGCCACGACACCCAACGCGCTCAGCAACGCAATAATGATGACCTGCGTCCAATCGGTCCGCCAAGAAAAGTTGGCAAACTTGTCCCACCAGACCGAAGCCTGAGACTCCTCATCTAGGAACAAGTGTGACATTCCTAAAAACAAGCACTTAAACCCCATTGTGCAAGGCGAACCTCCCGAAAGGGCTTGCGGAGAAAGGTGATACCGCAAGGGTTGTCGACTGGGCGTTACTCGCCCAACCGCAAACCATGGCCGTGGCCGCTGACCAAAGTATTCTTGCCGCTGTAGCGTTCTCCTCCGGAGCCATCGTTGCATATGTGCTAGCCAAATGGCGCGAGTCTACCCTCGGCGCATTGCGCGAAGCACGACTGAAAAACGAAGTCGAGTTGGCACGTCGCGAAGCGAGCGTCGAAGCTTCTGAATTACAAGCACAAGCCGAAGAGGCGCAGCGACAATCGAATCGACTTCTGACGACTGCAAAAATTGAAGCCGAAATTGCTAATGAGTTGAAAGTCGCAAACGAACGCCAACGCGAATACCTTCAACGCCAAGCCCTCCAACTATCAGGCCTCTCTCCCGAACAAGCCAAACGTGCCGCTCTCGAATCATTGCAAAATGATTATGAACTCGAGGCGCGACAATTGAGACACGACAAAGTGGATCGGACAGAACAAGAAGTAGCCGACGAGGCTCGTCGCATTCTGCTCGCTTCGATGCAGCGACTCGCGACTCAAACTACTTGTGAAGCGACTTCGGTCACCGTTGCGATTCCAAGTGAAGATATGAAAGGCCGTTTAATCGGTCGCGAGGGTCGTAACATTCGCACCTTTGAACAAAGCACGGGTGCCACTCTTTTAATCGACGAAACTCCAGGCATGGTTTTGATTTCATGCTTCGATCCCATACGTCGCGAAGTAGCTAAAATAGCCCTTGAACACTTAGTAAAAGACGGTCGCATCACCCCAACATTAATCGAAGAATTGGTGCGTACATCAGCCGCCGAAATCGTGCGTCAGACCCAACGATTAGGCCACGATGCGGTACGTGAATTAGGTCTGCCTCCCATGGATGTTCGCGTGGAAGAACTTCTCGGACGATTACACTATCGTCTCTCCGCTAACCAAAACACTCTCGCACACTCTATCGAAGTCGCCCAAGTCTGCGCGGTCCTCGCTGCTGAAATCGGCATTGATCCAACACCTGCAAAGCGTGCAGGTTTATTGCACGACTTAGGAAAAGCGATGGAAGCAGAAATCAGCACAAGCCACGCTGTCGCTGGTGCCAACCTCTTGCGCCGTCTCGGCGAAGATGCTCGCGTAGTGAACGCAGTCGCTGCCCACCACCGCGAAGTCGAAGCAGAAAGTTTATACGCACCGTTAGTGATGATTGCAGATTCAATTTCCGGATCACGCCCAGGTGCACGCACTTCGACCGTCGAAAGTTACGCTCAGCGCGTAAAGAGCCTCGAAGAACTCGCACTTAAATTTGCCGGAGTACGCGAAGCCTACGCTTTCCAATCCGGACGTGAGCTCCGCGTCATCGTCGACCCGGGTACAGTGGATGATTTTGGGGCAGCTGAACTGCTTCGCCGACTCCGCACGTCCATCGAGGAGACCCTCTCCTACCAAGGGACGGTCAAGATCGTGCTCATCCGCGAACAGCGCTTTACCGACGAAGCCCGCTAGTGGTTGGCCAGTAATTCGGTGCTTTCGGTCATTTTGTGAACATATTTTCACCTTTTTGAGCCCGTCGGGGACTTTCTTATTGTTAATTAAGAAGGAGAGTTTTATTCACAAAGGTTCTGAGACCTAAAGTCTTAGTCCATTCGCCTCCTCTATAACTTAATTAAGATAGAAGCAGGAGTCCGAAATCAGCCCACAACTCCACAACGGAGAAAACGGGCTATAACCGAGCGGCCAATAATTAGCCGCTACACCCAAGAGAAAAATGAACCAAGAAGAAAACCGTGGGCAGGAGCCAGCCTCCTCCCCCAACCCCGCTCCATCAGCGGCCCAAAACCCAGTCAGTACACCTGCACCTCGCATCACCGAATCAAAGTTAGAATCCGCACACGCGGGCCTACCTCCCCTCTCTGTGATTGGTGCATCCGCCGAACCAGTTGCAAAACCAGGTACGATCGCCACCCCAAAGCAATTTGGTCGTCGCGGCGTTCCTTCTAATGTTACTCCTGTAGGCAAAACCGAAAACGCGCGTCCTTCCATTGGCGTCGTCGAAAATCCCGCACTCGCTAAAGAATCCATCTCTGGCGAACTCGCTCACCAACCTGCCGCCGCTCAAGCGCCTCGCGCACCTCGTGCCGAATTCCGCCCAGAGCGTCGCGCTGAATCGCATCACGAGCCACGCCCAGAACGCACCCACGAATCTCGTGGTCCACGCGAACCTCGCGGCGAACGTTTTGAACGTCCTCATCATGCACCACAACATGCCCATCAAGGTCATGAACAAGGTCGCAATCCTGAGCGTACTCCACGCGAACCTCGCAGTGAACGTCCGCGTTTACAAATCGATCCCGTTGTAATTCCCGTTCAAACTCCAATTGGTTTTTGGGCGAATTTAAAACGTAAGTTGGCGGCTTTATTTGGTATCTCAACTAAAGCTTCAGCCGGATCACGTGCACACCATCCTCGTGGCGAACACCGTCAACACCGTGGCGATTTCCGTCAAGGTGGCCATCGCCCTCGCGGTGGACAAGGTCGTGGTCGCGGTGGTCCTGGTGGACGTCCTGACTTCCGTCGCAGCCAAGGCGACCGTCGCTCCGGTCCGCGCGAAGGCTAAATGAAACGGGGGCGCTAAGGCGCCCCCGCTCTTTTTATCCATGCTCCAAGTCGCACGCATTCAAGGTGGCCGAAAACTTCAAGGCACCATTCAAGTTGCCGGCTCTAAGAATGCGGCTCTGCCAATTTTGGCAGCGACTTTATTAACGGCAGAAAAAGTAACGCTACGTAACGTTCCTGACTTAAGCGACGTACGCTTCATGGCTGAAATTCTGCAACATCAAGGTGCAGAAATTTCTCAACCCCAAGCAGGCACGTGGATCATTCAAGCGCGTACAATTATTCATCGCACGCCTTACGATCTCGTTCGTAAAATGCGTGCGTCGGTCTGCTTGCTCGGCGCATTGGTGGGCCGACTGCGTCAAGCCGAGATGGCAATTCCAGGCGGCTGCGTCATCGGACCTCGCCCCATTGATTTACACTTAAAAGGACTCGAAGCAATGCACTGCACGGTGGGTGTCGAAAGCGGATTAGTCAGCGTCGACGCTCAACATGCGAAAGGTGATACGGTCTTTATGGGCGGCCCAATGGGCAGCACCGTCACTGGCACAGCTAACATCATCATGGCCGCCACAACCACTCCGGGCGTGACGATTATCGAATCTGCCGCACAAGAACCTGAAGTCATCGATCTCTGCACATTACTTATAAAAATGGGCGCGAAAATCAGCGGCCACGGCACACCCACAATTAAAGTTGAAGGCGTTGATTCACTTCACGGCTGCGAACATTCAGTCATCCCCGATCGCATTGAAGCGGGCACCTATTTAGTGGCTGGAGCCATCACTGATGGCGATGTGACAGTTAAAGGCGCCAACGCCGAACACCTTACCTCCTTCCTTGAAAAACTTCGCGAGGCCGGGGTCAAAGTAGAAACCGGTGCTGATTTCATCCGCGCCCAGGGTCGTCCGTCTCGTGCAGTTGAAATCATCACCGAACCCTATCCAGGATTCCCGACCGATCTGCAGGCGCAATTTATGGCGCTGCAATTACTCGTCGATGGTCGCAGTACGATCACCGAAAAAATTTATCCTTCTCGTTTTATGCACGCGGCCGAACTGCAACGTATGGGCGCCGAAATTAATGTCGATGGACCCACCGCCGCTGTTTACGGCGACCGCCCGCTCTCAGGCGCACCCGTTATGGCCTCCGACCTTCGTGCTTCAGCTGCACTCATTCTCGCCGCTCTCGCCGCCAAAGGTGAAACCTGGGTGCAACGACTTTACCACCTCGACCGTGGTTACGAACGCTTCGAAGAACGCCTGCGCACACTGGGGGCCGACATCGAACGTCTACCTGCCTCTGCGATGCCTAAAGGTTTTGCCGAGGACTGAGGGTTGCCAAGTCCAACTTTCCTCCGCACTTTGCTGACATGGCCCGCGCCAAGGATTCATCAGACACACCTTCGCCTTCCGGCAAAGAGGCTGCGTCGCTCCAAAATCGCGCGCTCGATCAATCTTTACGTCCACCAAAGCTCGACGATTTTGTCGGCCAAGCACGCACGGTTGAACGTCTACGCGTAATGATCGGCGCCGCCCGTCGCGAAAGCCGCACGCTCGATCACATTCTGCTTCACGGCCCACCTGGACTGGGCAAAACCACGCTGGCGATGATTATGGCCGAAGAAATGGGTCGACCCATTCGCGTCACATCAGGACCGGTTGTAGAAAAAGCTTCCGACCTCGCTGGCCTGCTCACGAGTTTACAAGAAGGTGAAATTTTATTTATCGACGAGATTCATCGCATTCCCAAAACGGTCGAAGAATTTTTATATTCAGCGATGGAAGATTTCCGTATCGATATCATGATCGATCAAGGTCCCAACGCTCGCAGCGTGCGTTTAGATTTACCTAAATTTACTTTAATCGGAGCCACCACGCGCACCGGCCTACTCACCGCGCCTTTACGCAGTCGATTCACCTTACAAACACGACTCGATTACTATACGCGCGAACAGTTGCTCTCCATCGTCGAGCGCAACGGAAAATTATTAAACCTGCAACTCGATCAAGGCGGCGCTGAAGAAGTTGCCCGTCGTGCACGCGGCACCCCTCGCATCGTTAATAATCTTTTGCGCTTCACGCGTGACTACGCCCTCGAACGCGCCAATGGCAAAGCTGATGCAGCCATCACCGCGGCTGCCCTCGAACTTTTGGAAATCGATCAGAATGGACTTGATGACATGGATCACCGTTTCCTCCGAGCGATGGCCGAAAAACATAAAGGCGGTCCTGTGGGGCTGAACAGTATCGGTGCCGCCATCGGGGAAGACGCCCACACTTTAGAAGAGGTCCACGAACCCTTCCTCGTTCAAGAGGGTTACGTTTCACGCACACCCCAAGGTCGGATTCTAACCGAAAAAGGCTGGCGGGCAGTGGGTTTACTGCCTCCTCCCCAAGAGTCTTCTTTACTCTGACGCTGGACATTGGCGGAGGACGTCCGCTAAGTTGTTACCCATACTTATGGCAAAACGTTGGGTAATCAAACTTGGCTCAGGCCTACTGACTCGTGCAGACGGCAAGGTGGACCGCGTTCAAATCGGACGCATCACCGACCAAGTCGCCGTGCTCATGAAACGTGGCATCGAAGTCGTCATTGTTTCCTCTGGTGCCGTCGCCGCTGGCATGACCGCCATGAAACTCAACAAGCGTCCTAAAGACGCACGCGAACTCCAAGCCTGTGCCACCGTCGGCCAGCCTGAGCTCATGTCTGTCTACGGCACTCACCTTGCTCGACATAAATTACTCGGAGCCCAAATGCTGCTGACTTATTGGGACTTAGATAGCCGCGCCTGCACACGCAATGCCCGTGCGACGCTCGACCTTTTACTGAAGCGAAAAAAATTCGTTCCGATCATTAATGAGAATGACGCTATCGCTGATGAAGAAATTCGCGTAGGCGACAACGATCGTCTCTCTGCTCACGTGGCATCTTTAGTCGGTGCCGATCTACTCATCATCCTCTCGGGAATCGACGGACTGATGACCCATTCCGACGGCTCAGGTAAACTCATTCCTGCCGTGAAGGAAATCACAGCCAGCGTTCGCGCACTCGCCGGTGGTGCTGGCTCCGAACGTAATGTCGGTGGCATGGTTACCAAACTTCAAGCCGCTGAAATCGCAGCCGAAGGCAAAGTCGACACTATCATTGCGAACGGTCGCCGCAAAAACGTCCTAATCGAACTCGCTGCCAAAAAGAAAATTGGTACGCGGTTCTCCCTGCGATGAGCGATTTACTTAAGCGCGTCACCGACCTGGCAAAATCAGCCAAGAAGGCTGCTCGCACAGTCTCATTGGCTTCTACTGAAGTTCGCACACAAGCACTCCTCGCCGCCGCTAAAGCCGTGCGCGCGGATGCCTCCGCCATCTTAGCCGCCAACGCCAAAGACATCGCACAAGCCGAAGCTAAAGGTCTCACCGCGGCGATGGTTGATCGCCTCAAGCTCGACACGAAACGACTCGAAGGCATTGCCGCTGCTTGCGAAGACGTAGCGCACTTGCCTGATCCAGTTGGCGAAATCACTGAATCCTGGGACCGCCCCAACGGATTAAAAATCGTCCGCCGTCGCATTCCAATCGGACTCGTCGCCATTATTTTTGAGTCGCGCCCTAACGTCACTGTCGACGCCGCTGCCCTTTGCTTAAAATCAGGTAACGCCTGCATTCTCCGCGGCGGTAGCGAAGCGCTACACACCAATCTCGCCTTGGCTCAATCGTTCTCGACCGGACTCAAGGCTGTCGGCCTGCCTACCGAAGCTGTCACGCTTCTTCCTTTCACCGATCGCGAAGCCGTACCTGCCCTTGGCTCACTCCGTGGCATCGTCGATATCATCGTGCCTCGCGGCGGACCTGGACTCATCGAGGCCGTAGTTAATTCCGCTAAAGTTCCCGTCATTAAACACGACGCCGGCATTTGCCATGTCTACGTGCATGCACAGGCCGACCTCAAAATGGCGGAGCAAATTATTATCAACGCGAAGTGTCAGCGCCCTAGCGCGTGTAATGCCGCCGAGACTGTTCTCGTCGATCAAGCCATCGCGTCTCAATTCTTACCTGCCCTTGGTGCCGCCTTCACTGCAAATAAAACCGAAGTACGCGGCTGTGCGCAGACTCAAAAAATTATTAAAGATGCCAAAGCGGCCACTGAACAAGATTGGCGCACCGAACACCTCGGACTTATAATTAATATTAAAGTAGTCTCTGGTTTAGCCGAGGCAGTTCAACACATCGAAGAGAATGGCTCACACCATTCCGACGCGATCATCACCGCCGATGAAAAAGTCGCGCGTAGTTTCTTGGCTCAAATCGACAGCGCCTGTGTTTATTGGAACGCCAGCACCCGCTTTACCGATGGTGGCGAATTCGGCTTCGGTGCCGAAGTTGGCATCAGCACTGACCGCCTTCACGCCCGCGGCCCTATGGGCTTAAGGGAATTAACGACCTGGAAGTTCGAAGTGGTCGGCACTGGTCAAGTTCGTCAATAAATCCATCGGTTTTCCGTTTGACAGATAGGGGTCGCAGGGGCTTTCTGAACTTCCTTTTGGCTATCCGGGGTGGTAGCTCAGTTGGTTAGAGCGCCGCACTGTCACTGCGGAGGTCGCGGGTTCGAGTCCCGTCCATCCCGCCAGCCAAAAGGTTTACTTTTCGAGGGTCTTAATGACCCCGAGAAGCGTTACCCATTCTTCACCGACTGTGTATCCTTTTTTCTTTCCCCCTCCGCAGTTGTGGACAGAAATCAAGGTCCCCTATGAGCAAAAAAGTCCTGATTATCGGTGCCGGCGGCGTGGGTAATGTCGTCGCCCACAAGTGCGCCATGAACACTGAAGCCTTTAGCGAGGTCATGCTCGCCTCGCGCAATGAAAATAAATGCAAAGCGATTGCTGCCGACGTGAAACAGGCCACCGGTCGCACGATCAAGACTGCGGCGGTCGACGCCGATGACGTAAAGGCAACGGTTGCTTTGATTAAATCTTTTGGTGCCGAGCTCCTCATCAACGTCGCTCTTCCCTACCAAGATCTTCCATTGATGGATGCCTGCTTACACGCTGGCATTCATTACGTCGACACCGCCAATTACGAACCACCACACCTCGCGAAGTTTGAATACTCGTGGCAGTGGGCCTATCGCGAGCGTTTTGAAAAAGCCGGTCTGATGGCACTTCTCGGCTCGGGCTTCGATCCAGGCGTCACAAATGTATTCTGCGCTTACGCCCAAAAGCATCTCTTCGACACTATTGATACCATTGATATCATGGATGCGAACGCAGGTGACCACGGCCATCCTTTCGCCACTAACTTTAATCCTGAAATCAATATCCGCGAAATCACACAACGCGGCCGCTACTGGGAAAAAGGAGAATGGAAAGAAACCGAACCGCTCGACCCGAAACTGCGCGTTGATTATAATTACCCCGTGCTCGGCCCGAAACCCAGCTACCTTCTCTTCCACGAAGAATTAGAATCGTTGGCGAAGAATATCAAAGGTCTGAAGCGAATCCGCTTCTTCATGACCTTCTCGGATAATTACCTGAATCACCTCAAGGTACTTCAGAACGTCGGCATGACTCGTATCGATCCCGTTGAATTCCAAGGTCACTCCATCGTGCCTATTCAATTCCTAAAAGCACTTCTCCCTGATCCCGCTTCTCTCGGTCCACGCACCAAGGGCAAAACCTGCATCGGTTGCGAAATCACTGGCACCAAGAACGGCAAGCCGCGCAAAGTTTTCATCTACAACGTTTGCGATCACCAAGAGTGTTACGCCGAAGTTAAGTCCCAAGCCATCAGCTACACCACAGGCGTTCCTGCTGCTATCGGCGGCGCGATGCTGGCCTCTGGCAAGTGGCTCAAGCCAGGCGTCTGGAACATGGAAGAGTGTGACCCTGATCCATTCATGGAAGAACTGAATAAACGTGGTCTGCCATGGCACGTTCAAGAGTTACCCGTCTAATCCGCAAATTAAGTTCCGTCGAAAAGCCCGCCCCAAGCGGGCTTTTCATTTGCACCTTAAGCCGACTCTCTCAATTTTTCCCACGTGTCCGACGCCCTCACCGAAGCATTCAAGAAAATCGACCTCACTCAGGTTCCGAGCCCTTGTCACGTACTCCATCGCGGACTTCTTGAAAACAATCTTCGCACACTGCGCTCCGTTATGGATCGCTCAGGCGCCAAAATTATTTTGGCCCTCAAAGGTTTCGCCCAATTCAGCGAAGCAAAATTAATCAGAAAATATTTAGTCGGCACCACAGCGAGCGGTATAAACGAAGCGCTGCTTGGACGCGAAGAATTCGACGGTGAAGTTCATGCCTACTCGCCTGCGTTTAAGGACGATGAATTCGCCCACCTACTGCGTGTTGCCGATCACATTTCTTTTAACTCGCCGAGCCAATGGAAACACCACCGTGCCGCCGCCCAAGCTTCGGGACGGAAAGTTTCGTTCGGACTGCGCGTTAATCCCGAGCATGCCGAAGTAGAAGTTGCCCTTTATAATCCCTGCGCGGCTGGCTCACGACTCGGCACCCTGCGTTCGGAAATTAAATCCGCCAGCGACCTCGATGGTCTGGAAGGACTCCATTTCCATACAATGTGCCAGCAAGGTGCCGACGTACTTGAGCGCACCGTTGCAGCCTTCGAAGCAAAGTTTGGCGAATTCATTCCGAAAATGAAGTGGGTGAATTTCGGCGGCGGACATCACATCACCCGCCCAGGTTATGACATCGATCTGCTCGTTAAAATTATCACTCGCTTCCGCGCTAAGTGGGGTGAGCACATCCAGATTTACCTCGAGCCAGGCGAAGCCGTTGGCATCGGTACCGGCGTTCTCGTCGGCACCGTACTCGACATCGTTCGTAACGATATGGACATCGCGATTATCGATGTGTCGGCGACAAATCACATGCCAGACACTTTAGAGATGCCTTATCGAGCCGACATCCTTGGCGCCGATATGCCGGGCAAACTCAAACACACTTACCGCCTTGGCAGCGTGACCTGCCTCGCGGGCGATGTCATCGGCGACTACTCTTTCGCTGAGCCATTAAAGATCGGTCAGCGCCTCGTGTTCATGGATATGTCGCACTATACCTTTGTTAAAAATACGACATTCAACGGCATCCCCCTACCGGCGATTGCAAGTTATGAGCCGAGCAGCGGACAAATTCAGGTGATAAAGAAGTTTGGGTATTCCGACTACAAGAACCGCCTGTCCTGAGCTCGGGTAGGGGCTTGACCCTTTTTAGGGCTTCTGACAAAACTTTGTGACCCCCACTCGTCATGAAGCCTATTACCATCATTCTAAGCCTCCTTGTAGCCGCTCTTGCCGGCGTAACCGCAGTTAGCCTCAACCTTGAATCCGAGGCCACTGACGCCAGCGACCGCGTCAAGAAAGAGACCATCGAACAAATCCGCGAAATGAGCGCCAAAGTGGCGACCGCTGATCGCCGCTCGGCTGAATCGGAGAACAAAGCCAAGGCTGCCACCGAGAAGCTTGATACCTATAAGAAGTCCGTTGCCGGACTCGAAGCCGCCAACGCCGAAATCGCTAAGAATAAAACCAAAATCGCTGAACTTGAAAAGGCACAGTCCGAATCCGCTGCTCGCATTGCGGAATTAACGTCTGATTTAGCACGTGCTCGCGATGGCTCTGACCTCAAAGTTCAAACTGAGAAGGCCAGCAAGCTCGAAGCTGAACTCGAAGCCGTTTCTGCAACTGCTCGCGAAGCCACGAAGGCCAATGAATCTTTGCTCGAAGAAAACATTCGCCTGAAAGCGAAGGCTAATCTCTTCGACAATTCTTCGGCCCCTGATCACCGCCCTCTCTAAGCTTTAAGCTGTGAGTGAATAAAAGCCCGACCCAGTCGGGCTTTTTTATTGGGTAGGGACTTCGCTCCGCAACGTCCGCTGTATCTGTATTCGCCTCGGCTTTCGGTAGGGGCACGACTGCGCCGTGCCCGTTCGCCACGCGACACACGGACCTCGATTGATATCCTATTCTCTTACTGCTCAACGGACGCGACGCAGTCGCGCCCCTACCTTATGCACCCGGTTCGCGCGGAGCGCGAACCCTACCCAATGCAGCCCTACCCAAACGAAATAGTGCACGACGCAGTCGTGCCCCTACCAAACAAAAGAGCCCGACTTTCGTCGGGCTCCCGTTTGTGCTTATGAAACTAAACCTAAACCTTAGAACGCAACCTGAGCTTGGAGGCGGATCGCGTCGACCGTAGCCTTTTCACCCTTATTAACAGTAGCGTTAAGTGCAGTGCTTGAAACGACGCCAGTAGCACCATTTCTCGAACCTAGAGCGTCATTGAAGTTAGCGCGCTCAAATCCAAGTTGGACCTTTGCATTTGGACCATAAACTGCAGACCCAAGAGCATTGAGCGTGAAGTAATAGTTCAAACCAACGTACAGAGCTTCTGACTTATTAAAGTACAAACCAGTTGATCCAGTAGTTGTAGCATAGTCTCTCTCCTGGGAGTTAATGTTCATACCACGACCATCGGTATCAAGGCTAGTGTAGCGAGCTACACCTTCCCAGTTGTCGTTAATCTTGTAAGCAACAGTGGCATTGTAACCAGTAGGCGTATGTCCGGCAGCAGTGTCGGTAAGCTTGGTGGACATGTATTCACCCATAGCAGTCCAGTTAAAGTACTGAACTTGTACGAATGGGTTATATCCTTCCATGGTTGCGGCAGTATTTGCAGTGCTCGCAACATCGAAGAACTGGTTCTTACCATAGTTCACACCGATTGCATATTTTTCGCTGTCAGAGGCCTTGTAGTTATAAACCAAGTTAGCATAAACACCGAGATCGTTTTGACCCTTACCAGCTGAGGTGAAATCACGATTACCATTGGTAACAGCAACGCCGTATTCAAAGCCTTGTGGGTTAATTAAACTGTTGTAGAAAAGACCTACGTGGTGAGCGCCAAAGCCAAGGCGACCCTTAGCATTTTCAGCTTCGTTCCAGTAGCGATTGGTGATACCGCGCTCAACTGTCAGCAACTTCGAGGACGATGCCTTGAAGAGGGACGAGAGGGTGCTTTCTTCATAACCCCACGCTACCTTGCGGTAACCAAAGTCAAGTGAGCCATATGAACCAGCGTAGCTAAGCATCGCACGGTCAATCCAGGAAGTTGCACTTGATGTAGTGTTGCCGGAAATGTCCATAACGAGGTTACCAGAAATGCCTTCACCTACGTCAGCAAGAAGCTCAACATAAAGACGGCGCATGATGAAACCAGATTGAGAAGGCAAATCAGTCGTAACTCCAGTAATTGCATTTGTGTATTCACTAGCAAAGTTCTGGAACTGGGTCTGGAAGTAACCCGAGATCGTCAGACGCTTGGTTGCATCTTCTTTAGGGAAAACGCGGTTGATACCGGAAGCGGCACGAGCGTTGGAAGATTCTTCCAATGCAGCAGCGCGTTCTTCGGCGGTGATCACGCCCTTCTTCACGAGGAGGTCGAGCGTGGACTTATCTTGCGCAAACGAGGATACAGCAGTGAGTGCCGCGGCCGCGATGAGCATGGATTTGAGGGTATTGTTCATAGGTTTGTGTGCTTTTGAGCGGGTGCAGTATCGCACCCCAATGTGACAAACGTATGGCAACGGAGTGAACAGACTGTAACTCCCCCGTAACTTATAGACAGATTTTTAGCCTACCCGAGCTGACTTAAACCGTCGTAAATGCTGGAATACTTAGGTTTCCAGGCCAATTCGGCCAAAACCCGCTGATTGCTGACAACCCTACTGGGCTGCGTGCGCCCACCTTTACGTATCCGCGGCCCTGCGGGGGCGTTGACATCAAAACTAACATCACCGCCACCAACATGCTTCGCAATCCACAGAGCTAAATCTTTTTTCGTCACAGGTTTTCCATCCGTAATATTATAAACCCGCGCACCGTCTGGACCACTTGTTATCGCTGCCAACACCGAATGCGCTGCATCATCGCGATGCAGATAATTAATAAAGTGATTCACGCGTCCACCAATCACACGCTCTCCGCGTTTAATTTGATCCAACAAGTGATGACGACCCGGACCATACAATCCACCGAAACGTAAAACGCGTGCAGACTTAAATCCAGCAGCCATCACCGCTCGCTCGCCTTGTAAAATCGCATCCGCAGTTTCTGCTCCACCGACTTCTGATTCCTCCGACACAACTCCGCCATCATCCTGACGGTACACGCCTGTCGAACTGGTAAAAATAAAGTGAGTCGCACCGACTTGTTTTGCCCAGGCAATCGCACGCTTCACACCTATATTATAAGCCAAATCATAAGCCTCCGGCCCTCCCCCACCCGTACTCGCCGCATACACCACCGCATCAACCGACTTTGGCAACACACTCAAATCCCCAGTATATAAATCAAGAGCCTCAGCTAAAATCCCATCGGCTCGCAATTTGTCACGCGATTCAATCGAACGCACAACGCCTGTTACGTGATGCCCTTGCGACTTCGCAATGCGCGCAAAGGCGGCACCAATGTAGCCACAGCCCAGCACAACAATGTTCAATACAGGTCTCACTTATTTAAAAAGCTGTTCATCCACTCCGCCGGAGTCGCCCCGGCACGGGCAGATAATAAATTAATTAATTCTGCAGCATCCGACTTCGCCTGCTCGCGCGGCTGGGCATCATCCACACAATGCGTCAGTCGCTCCGCCAATCCATCTGGCTCACAATCACCCTGCAAATATTCCGGCCAGGCCTGACGTTTAAGTAAAATATTAGCGATACCGAGATTATCCACACGGCCCGCAATCAGTCGTCGCCCCACAAACCAGGTCAGCGGATTCGCGCGATAAACCACTGCACCAGGAATGCCCGCTAAAGCGACGGATAGCGACATCGTGCCAGAGCTGACCAACGCAGCCGAAGCAGCCACTGGACCTTCGGACACTGGACGTAAATCAATTCCCTTCGCGGCCTCACCATACTCCGCACAAAGTCGGTACAGCTCCGCATGCACTTCGCCGCCTGTATGTAATACGACCGCACGTCGTTTAGGATGTGTCTCACGAAAAGTTGCAAAGGCCTCTATCAACGTCGGGAAAATTTTCCTGACAGGCTTGGGTCGGCTACCAGGTAAAAGTAAAACAGGACCGTCAGGATCATAACTTAATCCCAGCTTGTGACTCTCCTCCGCGAAAGGATGCCCAACAAATTGAGCGTCCAATTTCGTGTCCGCATAAACAGCCGGTTCAAAAGGAAAAATCGTGCCCACCGAATCCAAATCGCGCGCCATCGTGAAACGACGCTTAGGTTTCCACGCCCATAATTGCGGGCTGACATACTGAAGCACAGGCGTGCTACCGCCACCGGCTACTGAAATACCTGCTTTGCGTAATTCATTCGCGAAACGTAAATTCAAACCTGGGTAATCAACCAAGACCACGAGCTTTGGCTTATGCGCTTTGGCCCAATCCACCATTCGCGCAAAGAGTTTTCGATAAAACGGGTAAGCGGCTAAAACCTCCACAATCCCCACCGCTGAAAAACCAGTCATATCAAATAATAACTGTGCGCCCGATTCGCGCATGCGAGGGCCACCAAAGGCCGCAATCTTCAGCGACGGATTTTTAATCAACAAATCCTGTATCACCTTCGCGGCGTGCTGATCGCCCGAATGCTCGCCTGCTAAAAATAAAATATCTACCGACCCCGCCCGTGGTCGTTCAAAACTTTTGGGAATGGACGGGAACGCGCTCATCGACGGGCCATGCCAGCTCGAATCTGTTCCGTAATCTTTAAAGCGACTTCTAATGCAGTGCGACCGAGTTCGCCGCTGACCTTCGGGCTCTTACGTTCGCGTACACAACTAACAAACGAGGCGAGTTCCACGGCCAATGGCTCAGCTTTCTCAATTGGAATTTCTTCCTTCGCAAAACCGCCTTCGGCCGTTGGATCGACTTTCACGGTGTGGCCTTTCTGGCCCATAAAATCAATGGAGAGGTAACCACCCGTCTGGAATACACGAATCTCGCGATTCTTCTTCAGCGAAACGCGGCTGGCGCTGAGATTTGCGACGCAGCCATTTTTAAAAGCAATACGTGCATTCGCAATATCCTCGGTCTTAGTCACCACCGAAACACCCACCGCATCAATTCGCTCCACCGGTGAATTTGCGATTTGTAAAACAATACCGATGTCGTGAATCATCAAGTCGAGCACGACGCCGACCTCTGTGCCACGCGGTGTAAACGGCGCTAAACGTTCTGCGGTGATGTAACGTGCATCTGTCACGGCCTTCTCTAAATACGACATCACAGGATTATAATGCTCGATGTGTCCAACCTGCACAATCCGATCGGCCTTACGCGCGGCGGCCAAAATCTTTTCAGCTTCATCGAGCGTCACACATAGCGGCTTCTCTACCAAGAGGTGACAGCCCTTTTCCAAAAGTTTAACGGCTAAATCGGCGTGGTGATTTGTCGGAACTACAATGCTCACCGCATCGCAGCCCTTCGCCATATCTTCAATGGTCGCAAAGCGCTGACACGAGTGGCGCGCGCAAATCTCGGCGGCGCGTTTATCGTCGGGCTCATAGATACCCGCCAACTCCGCCCCCTCGAGTGTCGAATAAATGCGGGCGTGATGCTGGCCGAGCGAACCCGTGCCTGCCACCCCACAACGTATGCGCGTTGCTGTCATGACAGGAACATTCAACGGGATGCTTCAATCTTCAACCCGAAAACCCGCCCGCCTTGGCTTCGAAGGCCACCTTATCACCTGCTAAAGTGACACGCACTAACGAGCCGTCGACAATCTTGCCGGCCAATAATTCCTTGGCCAACGGAGTCTCGATTTCGCGCTGAATGAAACGACGTAGAGGACGTGCCCCATAAACTGGGTCCAAGCCGCGATCCGCCAACCATTGGAGCACCTTAGCGTGTAATTCTAAGCGAATGCGTTTCGGCGCCAAACGTGCATTGAGGCCTTCAATTAAAATCGCAGCAATCGACGCAACTTCTTCGATGCCGAGCGGACGGAAGAGCACGACTTCATCGACGCGATTTAAGAACTCTGGACGGAAATGCTGACGGAGATCCGCCATCACTGATTCACGCACACTTTCCGAGAGACCTTCCAGGCCCGCTGCACTCGCAATGTGGCGACTGCCAATATTGGAAGTCATAATAAAAATCGCGTTGCGACAATCCACCGTGCGACCTTGCGAATCGGTTAAGCGTCCGTCGTCCAACACCTGCAGTAAAATATTAAACACATCAGGGTGCGCCTTCTCGACTTCATCTAATAAGACTACGCAGTAAGGGTGACGGCGAATAGCTTCCGTTAATTGTCCGCCTTCTTCGTGACCAATGTATCCAGGAGGCGCGCCCACTAAACGCGAGACCGCATGCTTCTCCATGTATTCAGACATATCAATGCGAACCATCGCTTTCTCGGTGTCAAAAAGCTCCATGGCTAAAGCTTTAGCTAATTCAGTTTTACCAACACCCGTCGGACCTAAGAATAAGAATGACCCCACAGGACGGCGTGCATCTTGCACACCTGCACGTGCACGTTGCACGGCTTCCGAAACCGCTTGCACGGCTTCCACCTGACCAACAACGCGCTTCTGCAATCGATCCGCGAGTTGTAAAAGTTTTTCCCGCTCACTTGAAAGCAAACGTGTAATCGGTACGCCGGTCCAGCGAGCCACTACTTCAGCAATTTCTTCTGGCGTAACCGTCTCGCGGAAAAGTCCAGTGCCGGACTTCGCCGTCTTCTCCATGGCGGCAACATCTTTTTCTAATTGCGGAATACGTCCGTGACGCAACGCAGCCATCGCATTCAGATCACCTTTACGCTCCGCTTCCGCCATCTCGCGACGAGCCGCATCGAGTTGCTCACGCACCGCGCGGACTTTCGTCACCTCAGCCTTATCCGATTCCCATCGACTACGTACCGTACGCTGCGATTCACGTGCCTCTGCTAATTCTTTTCGTAAAATTTCTAGACGTGCCTTCGAGGCATCGTCCTTCTCATTCTTCAAGGCGGAGTCTTCGACTTCGAGCTGTAAAACCCGACGATTCAGCACGTCTAATTCAGACGGCACACTGTCAATTTCCGTACGAATCTGCGCACAGGCTTCATCAACTAAATCGATTGCTTTATCGGGCAAGAAGCGGGCCGTGATGTAACGATCCGAAAGCACAGCTGCTTCAACGAGTGCCGCATCTTCAATGCGCACACCGTGGTGCACTTCAAAGCGTTCACGCAAGCCGCGTAAAATGGAAACAGTGTCGGGTACGCTGGGCGGCTCGACCATCACTTGTTGGAATCGACGTTCCAGGGCAGCATCTTTCTCAACGTGCTGACGAAACTCGTCCAAAGTCGTAGCGCCAATACAATGCAGCTCACCCCGTGCTAACATGGGCTTTAATAAATTCGCGGCATCCATTGCGCCGTCGGTCTTCCCTGCTCCAACGAGCGTGTGCATTTCGTCGATGAATAACAGAATGCCACCTTCCGCAGATTTCACTTCGGATAGCACAGCCTTCAGACGTTCTTCAAATTCGCCGCGATATTTTGCTCCAGCCAGTAGCGCACCCATATCGAGCGAGAAAATCGTTTTGTCGCGCAAGCCTTCAGGCACATCGCCATTCACAATTCGCTGGGCCAATCCTTCGACCACAGCCGTTTTGCCTACACCTGGCTCACCGATGAGCACAGGATTATTTTTTGTGCGACGAGATAAGATTCGAATGACGCGTCGGATTTCTTCATCGCGACCAATCACGGGGTCCATTTTACCCGTGCGAGCGCGTGCCGTTAAATCCATCCCGTACTTAGTAAGGGCCTCATAGGTGGCCTCAGGATTCGAGGTCGTGACGCGCTGAGATCCACGCACCGATTTTAAGGCAGTCATGATTCCTGCACGGCCAAAATCGATAGCCTTAAATACTGCCCGCAATGAAGCTGATTCGCTTAATGCCAATAAAACGTGCTCTGCCGAAACATAATCATCCTTCATCGCGGCAGCTTCTTCTTTCGCCTTTAATAAGACTTCATGGGCTTCCGATGATAGCCCGGGCTGCGTGGGAGCCTGCGATAATTTTGGTAAACGTGCGAGCACACCAGCCAACGCAGAATTTAAAGCCTTATCATCTTTATTTGCCCGACGGAACAAAGTGGGCGTGACGCCGTCTTCCTGCGACATGAACGCGTAGAGAATGTGGGCCGGCTCGATCGAGGCATGCCGGCGCTGAATGACTTCGCTTTGTGCAAGCTGAAGCGCCTCGTTGGTTTTATCCGTTAGATTTCCGAATGGGGTACTCATAATTAAAATCTAAACTGCAAGAACCATTCCAACCGACTCCTTTAAGATTACCCCCCATTTTAGGCACCGCAATGGCTGTTTAAAAGTTTCGCTTCAATGAATGAGACTTTTCGGCAGTCACACTGAGTCGCAAAGGCGACGACCTGTCGCAAAGGCCTTTGCAGTACCGTATTGCCCAACCTCCTTTGTTGAGTCATAAAGAAAGTATGACGCCACTCGCGCAGCTTTCCGCCTTAGAGCGGTTGCTCGACGACCCCTCACCCGTGGTCCGCAAAGCCGTCATCGAGGGCGTGAAATCGGCTGGCACCGACGGCGTACTCTGGCTCGAAAAACTGAGTACCGATAAAACTCTCGGTATCTACGCTCAATCCCTCCTCGGCGATCTTCGTACATCTGAGTCTGCCACTCACTCCTTCCTGAATTATATTAACGCAGGAAAAATGGACCTGGAAGAAGCCTGCTTATTACTGGAACGTGTAATCCACCCTTCACTCTCTGAACACGCTTACGACGCCGAACTGGATCGACTCGCCTCGCGCACCCGCGAACTGATCGCGGAGCCGCTCGACACCAAAGAAAAGTGCCGCCTGCTTTGTCGCGTGATTTTCGGAGAAGAAGGCTACCGCGGTGCCGAACGTTCATTCGCAGCGCCCGACTCATCGTTACTCTCACGCGTGATGTCGACCAAGCGCGGCATCCCGATTTCACTCTGTATTATTTTCTTACTCGTCGCCCGCCGACTCAATCTCCCCGTTGAACCCGTCGGCCTGCCTGGACGTTTCATGGTCGGCGTCTTCACTGGTCGCACTCCATTTTATATCGATTGTTATCAAGGCGGCACCTTCCGTACTCGCGCAGAAGTACAACTCTTACTCCTCGATAATCAATTACCCGCGGACGAAAATTTCCTTCAACCAGTTACCGTGACACAAACGATTGCCCGCTGTTGCCGGAATTTAGTTTCACAACTTGAAGCCCACGGTAATGATCGCGGCAGCCGTCAATTTGTCGGCTTCGTTCACGCCCTCGAAAAATTTGATGCCCGTGCCTAATTCCACGCTCACCCTCGCTGACATCCGTCAGACCAACTTTCCTGCACGAAGTCTCGGTGTCTTGGGCGACCCAATCTCCCATTCACTCAGTCCAGCGATGCACAATGCGGCTATTACTACAGGCAGCGCTCAACACCCTGAATTAAAAGGCTTAAACTACTACCGAATTCACATTAAGCCCGATGAATTAGCAGAAGCACTCAACGTCCTTAAAGCGAAAGGCTTCATGGGATTAAACCTCACAGTGCCTCATAAAATCGCTGCACTTAAATTAGTCTCGAGCCTCTCCCCGCAGGCGCAGGCCGCTGAATCCGTCAATACACTCACAATCACGTTGCAGGGTTGGGCTGGCGATACGACCGATGGACAGGGCTTCATCGAAGCTTATCAAGAAAAGAGCGGACAAAAAATCGCAGATAAAGAAGTTGTTATTCTTGGTGCAGGTGGTGCTGCACGGGCCGTCGCCGCAGCCTGCTTGAACGCACAATGTAAAAATCTCTTCATCGCGAATCGCGACACCAAAAAAGCTGAAGCTCTCGTAGCCGCACTCAAAGATTCTCGCGCTCATTGTGGTGAATTAATATCCGTCGGCCCCAAAGCCGTGATTATTAATTGCACGACACTCGGACTAAAAGCTGATGACGATAGCCCGCTCGCCGAAAAATTTCTGAAAGTTGGGCAATTTGTTTTTGATACCACTTACGGATCATCTCAGTCCAAACTTTTACAAATTGCCCAAGCCCATGGCGTCGCCCACTGCGACGGACGTCCAATGCTACGCTGGCAAGGTGCGTTGGCCTTTAAACTCTGGACGGGCATCACGCCTCCCGCCGCACCGATGCGCCAAGCGATCGGCGAGAAATAATATTTTATGAGCCTAACCGAACTCCAAATCTTTATCGCCTTCCATCCCGCCATTGCGGCTGTGTGCGCGGGTGCCATCGGTGCCTGTGTTGGAAGTTTTCTCAATGTCTGCATTCACCGCCTTCCTAAAGGACAGTCTATTATCTCTCCGCCCTCACATTGCGTTTGTGGGCAACCGATTCCTTTCACTTTAAACGTTCCTCTCATCGGGTGGCTCAGTCTAAACGGCAAAGCACGTTGCTGTGGTGCTAGCATCTCACCGCGTTACCCCGTCATCGAACTCCTCACTGGAATTCTTTTTGCACTCGCATTGTTGACGCTGACGCCGGTCAAAGCTGCTATCGCCTGCGTCTTCGTTTCGCTGCTAATTATTTTAGCGGGCTGCGATTTAAATGACATGCTCGTGCCTGACGCTCCCAACTTCGCGTTGGTCGGCACCGGACTCCTGCTTTCAATCATCGCTCCTTCGCTCCACGGCGAAACCCAATCGCACATCGAAATCATTAATCGCATTCAATCCGCCAAAGCCGCACTCATCGGCATCGCCGTTGGGACGGCCCTCATCTGGTGGATCCGCACCATCGCCACCGCGATTCTTAAACAAGAAGCCATGGGGGAAGCTGATATTATTTTGTGTGCTGGAGTCGGCGCATTCAGCGGCTGGCAAGGTGCCCTATTCTGCCTTTTCGGGGGAGCGATTATCGGAGTGTTAATAAAATTACCCGCGGTCCTGGCTCTTTTTAAACAAAAAGAAGAACGTGAAAGTGTGCCATTTGTCCCCAGTATGGCGGCTGCGGCGACCCTTTGGTTCTTCTACGGACCGCAACTCATTCAGGGGTGGCAGCTCTGGACCCAGGGCTAATGTTTCTGACTTGTCAGCCCGTCCCAATTTACCCCAAATAAACCTTACCCCAATGAAGCATCTCGCTCTAATCACTCTCCTCGCCGCAACTGCCCTCGTTGGCTGCAGCAGCTACGATACGCCTACCCACAATGGTAACGTATCGCTTGAGCCCGCCCACAACTTCCTCGGCATCATCAAGGTCGAACCCGGCTCCTACGCCGAAGTCAACAAGGCCACTGTTCACCTTAGCACAAACGACTTCGTTTCCCGCCGTGCGAATTCCGGTGACCGCATTACCCTCCTCTGGGGTGCCATCACTCTGACCGACTACTAAAAGTTCAACAAGTGTCCTTGCAGAAGCCCCGAAATCGGGGCTTCTTCATTTATAGGCAAAATGAACGACTCTGGCTGCAATGTCGCACGACACCTCCGCATCGCGGCACAAACTACGCCGTATGCTTTCGCGACACTGACTCCATTATCCATTAGTCACGAGGTACGAGTCGTCCACCAACACCGTTCATTCAAAATTCTCGATCAAGAGAGCGATGCGGCCGCACGAATTTTCTACGCCCACGGAATTCATAAGGGCACCCGCACACTACTCGCCGTAAAGCCAGGCCACGATTTGATCGTGTGCATGTTCGCCCTATTAAAATTAGGCGCCGTTCCAATCGCTATCGATCCTGGCATGGGTTGGTCGAAAGCACTCAACTGCATTCAACACACACAGCCGACTGCCTTAGTTGCGATGCGACCAGTCGCTCTACTGAGTCGCCTCCCCTTCAAAGCATTTAAAAGTTTTTCGCAACGCGTCTCCGTCGGCGGCAGCAACTGGCGTAAATTATTATCGGACTGCACTTCTGCGACACCGCTCCCAATCATCGCGGCGAACGCAGATACCGAAGCGGCGATTCTTTTTACTTCGGGATCAACCGGTGCACCCAAAGGAGTGAATTACACGCACGGGATGTTTGATGCCCAAATCAAACTCATCCGTCAGACTTTTAAAATTCAACCAGGAGAAGTCGATATGGCGATGCTCCCGATCTTCGCCTTATTTAATCCTGCACTGGGTATGACTACCGTCACGCCTACGCTGGATCCATCACGCCCTGCACAAGCCGACCCCGCTCCCATCGTGGCGGCCATACGCGACGAAAAAGTCACCAATTCCTTCGGATCCCCCGCCATTTGGGGCCGTATCGCCCAGTACTGCATTAATGAAAATATAAAACTGCCCAGCCTCCAACGTCTGCTCATCGCAGGTGCGCCTGTACCCAATGGACTGCTTGAAGATCTCCGCAGTATCGCACCGAATTGCGAGATTCATACTCCTTACGGTGCTACCGAATGTCTTCCTGCGACAACAATTGAGTCGACCGAAATTCTCCGCGAAACTGCAGCTGCGACATTAATCGGGCAAGGCACTTGTGTGGGTCGCCCAGTGAGTGGCGTACAAATTAAAATCATCCAAGAAGTGAGTGGAACCATTCCGAATCTCTCTGACGCCGTGGAATGTTCTAATAATTCCGTCGGCGAAATCATCGTTACTGGACCCAGCGTCACCCACTCCTACGATCAACTTCCACTCGCCACTGCTCGCGCTAAAATTCACGAAGGCGAAAAAATCTGGCACCGCATGGGCGACCTTGGTCGCATAGATTCCGCAGGTCGACTCTGGTTCCATGGTCGCTGCGTTGAAAAAGTTCAAACTGCTCACGGCATTCTCACCACTGAATCCATCGAACCCGCTTTTCGAAATCATGAAGATGTGAATCGTTGTGCACTCATCGGTATCGGCTCAGCCCCCAAACAAATTCCAGTCTTAGTGGTCGAACCCAAACCTGAGTCCTTCCCTAGCAATCATGGTGAACGCGATACATTTATTAAAAACCTTCGCATCCATGCCCGACACAATGCGCTGACCCATCAGATCCAGCACATCGTCTTCCAAGAAAGCCTTCCCGTTGATGTTCGGCATAATGCCAAAATCCATCGCCTGCAGCTAGCCGAGGAGTGGACTCGAAGATTAACCCCTAGATTCAGCCTAAAACTGTGAACACCCCTCTCGTCTTAGTCACCGGTGGTGCAGGTTTTCTTGGACGAGCCATCGTGGACCGCTGCCAACAACGCGGTTATAAAGTGCGTATCGTCGGCCGCAGTAGCCGACCTGAAAATCTTTCGTCCAGTATCGAATACCTTCAAGGTGACCTCGCCAAAATCGAAATCGCTCAGGCCGCCGTCAAAGATTGCGATTACGTTTTTCACGTCGCCGCCAAAGCGGGCATCTGGGGTCGATGGGATGATTACGTCGCCGCTAACATCACTGCGACGCATCACTTAGTCGAAGCCGCAAAGCTAAGCGGCGTGCGTGCCTTCGTGCACACCAGCACACCGAGCGTGGTCTTTAGCGGTGAATCTTTTAACGGTGCCAACGAATCACTTCCCTACGGACATAATTGGCTGTGCGCTTACGCCGAAACCAAAGCTGAAGCTGAAAAAATTGCGCTGAAAGCATCGACATCTGAAATGCCAATCTGTGCTCTACGTCCGCACCTCATCTGGGGCCCTGGCGACAATCACCTCTTTCCGCGCATTCTTGCTCGTGCTCGTGCGGGCAAACTTCGCATCGTCGGCGATGGCGAAAATCAGGTCGACGTCACACACGTCGACACCGCTGCGAACGCCCACCTCAACGCCCTCGACGCTCTTCTCGCCGGACATGCCCACGGTAAAGCCTACTTCATCTCGCAAGGTCAGCCCGTAAAGCTTTGGGAATTTATTAATCGCTTACTCATCGGTGCAGGCCTGCCAGCAGTCACGAAAAAGATTAGCCTAAAGAAAGCCTACACGATCGGCACAATTCTGGAAGCAGCGTGGACACTCCTGCCATTACGCGGCGAACCACCGATGACTCGTTTCGTCGCTGTAGAATTAGCTAAAAGTCACACCTTCGATACTACAGCAGCAAAGCGAGACCTCGGACTGCAACCCGCACACGAAACCTGGGCAGCACTCGACGAGCTAGCGGCAACCTTTCGCCCAAAGAAATAAGGGCTACGCTTGCACCCCCACCTTTTCCCGTCACTCCTTGCGTATGCCCTCCGACGGACTGCAGCCCAACAAATCCTTCATCGTTACGATGAAGACATGGTTTGATCAAACCGACGGACTTGGGATTTTGCATCACTCGCATTACGTACTGATGATGGAGCGAGCACAAAAAGTATTCTTCGTGGCTACAATGGGTAAAGACACACTCGACCCTGCTGTCGCTCCTGATGTCTACGTCGTAGTGCGCGATCTCTCACTACAATATATGATGCCCATTCGCCCTGAATGCGAAGTGCGACTCGTCTTGAGCGTGAAGAAAGTTCGCGCCGCAGGGCTCACTGTTGATTTCGAGTTCCGCAGCACCGACGATAAAGTTCTTTACGCTAAAGCATCGCGGACGGTTTGTCGCATGGATGGAGTAAGCCATCAGCCAGCAGCATGGTCAGATGAGTTTCGTGCCAAACACGAAGCGCTGCTGCGCAACTAGCGCGTAGTTAATTCGGAGCAGATTCCACAGGTTTTTCCATTGCACCCTCGGGCCGTGCAATGTTCACGCCCGTAGAAAATAATCCTTAGGTGTAATTGATTCCAACTCGACTCAGGAAAAACTTTCTTGAGGTCACGTTCCACTTGTTCGACCGATTTCCCGACACTGAGTTTCCAACGTTTGGCGAGGCGATGAATATGCGTGTCCACAGGAAACGCTGGCACCCCGAAAGCCTGCGCCATCACCACCGACGCAGTTTTATGTCCCACGCCAGGCAATTCCTCTAACGCTTCAAAACTCCCGGGCACTTTGCCTGCATGCTTCTCCATCAACATTTTCCCTAAGCCCACTAAAGCTTTAGATTTCTGCGGCGCTAAACCCAACTGACGAATCAGTTCCAGCACTCGCGACTCTTTCATCGCCGCCATTTTCTGCGACGTACCTGCTTCGGCAAATAATGCAGGGGTGATTTCATTTACTTTTTTATCCGTACACTGCGCCGAAAGCACCACCGCGACCAAAAGCGTAAACGCATCCACGTGGTCCAAGGGGATCGGGGTCTGTGGATAGAGTTTCGCCAGCCGCTTGGCCACTAGGTCAGCTCGCTCTTGGCGGGTCATAGAAACCGATAAATAGGGCCTGTGTGAATAACTTCCAGCACGTTATCATTAGGCCAGATTTATCAGGCATTCGGTCCTAATAATCACACCTGCTTTCTCTAATACCCCCATCGTTTATTCGTGCAATATTGCGATGCCTTTAATTGGTTTAGATATTCATTTATATGGTCCAACTTCCCTTTGATCCTTCGAAAATAAATCGTGAATTGGCCCGTCACTATATCCCCGCGACCGAGGGTGATATCCAAGCGATGTTCAAGGCCATCGGATCTCAAAAGTTTACGGAGATGTATAGTCACATCTCCGATGATGTGAAATTTAAAGGCCCGCTCAATTTACCAGAAGAGCTGGAATACCAAGCACTCGCCGACCGCATGGCGGCATTAGCTCAAAAAAATCAGGTTAAGACTTCGTTCTTAGGTGACGGACTTCAAGTCTACCAAACTCACGAGATAGTCGGACACGTTTGCTCAATCCGAAACCTCACGACGTCTTACACGCCTTACCAACCCGAGCGCTCGCAAGGCACACTTATCACGCACTGGATTTATCAATCTACACTCGCCCAACTCACGGGCTTCGAAGCGGTCAACTCCTCACTCTACGATCGCTCCAGCGCACTCTTCGAAGCTGCCGTCTGCGCCGTCCGCATGTCCGAAGTCGACGCCGACACCATCGTCGTCGCAGCTAATCTCTTCCCAGGAGACATCGAAGTACTCAAGACTCACTGCGAAAGCACTTCCGTTAAACTTGTATTCATCAAACCCGAAGAAGAAACCGGACGACTCAGCGGCAAGGCCATCGAATCAACTGTCGCAGCTCACGCTGGCAAAGTCGCGGGCGTTATCTTCCCGCAAATTAATAATCTCGGTCTAATCGAAAACGTCGATGAACTCACGGACGCTTGTGCCGCAAGCAAAGTACGCTCCATTGCCGTTATCGACCCAATGCTCCTCGCAACGGGTGGATTAAAAGCACCCGCAAATTACGGAAGCAAAGGTGCGGATATTATTATCGGGGAAGGACAGCACCTTGCCATCGGTGCGAACTTTGGTGGACCTGGACTCGGCATCTTCGCCGTTCGTCACAACGCCGAACGCAAAAATGAAGTGCGTGAAACGCCCGGACGATTTGTTGGCAAAGCCAAAGATAACGCCGGTCGCGATTGCATCGTGATGGTTATGTCCACGCGCGAACAACACATCCGCAAAGACAAGGCGACGTCGAACATCTGCTCCAATCAAGCCTTCATCGCCACTATCGCTGGCGCTGCAATTCTCGCTCGCGGCGAAAAAGGCATGTCTGAAAGTTGCACGAAAGGACATGACCTAGCCCACCAAACCGCTGCCCGCCTTGGCGGTATTGCAGGCCTAAAGATTTGTTATGCCAAACAAGCATTCTGGAATGAGTTCAGCTTAATGCTACCCGAACCCGCAGCTGCCGTCATCGCCAAGGGCCGCGCCGCTAATTTGCACGTCGGTGTCGACATCACTGGCCGCACGCCTTGCGGTTGTTCCTTACTTAAAATTTCTTTCAGCGATCTACAATCCGCAGCAGACGCCGATAAGCTCGTCGCGTTCTTCGAAGGGCTCTACGGCAAATCAAGTAAGTCAGCCGAATTAGCTGCGGTTCCTGTAGCATTAAAACGCAGCACAGCTGTTGGCCTACCTTCATTCGCACTCAGCGAATTAAAAGCATATTACTCCAAACTCGGTGAACTCAATGTGTCGCCTGACACGGGATGCTTCCCTCTCGGTTCGTGTACAATGAAGTACAACCCGCACATCAACGATTGGGCCGCAGGACTTCCTGGCTTCACAGGCCTTCACCCTCAGGCTCCACACGAAGATGCACAAGGTTCACTCGAACTGCTCTGGCAAATCCAACAATGGCTCCAAGCCATCACCGGCCTGCCTGGCTTAACGACTCAACCCGTCGCCGGCGCTCAAGGCGAATTGGTCGGATTAAAACTCTTCCAAGCCTATCACCATCACCACGGCCAAGATCAGCGTGATATTATTCTTATTCCATCAAGCGCACACGGCACAAACTTCGCCACCGCGACGACCGCTGGCTACGTGAATAAAAATCGTGCCGACGGCGCACCTTCTGGAATCGTTATTCTTAAATCCGCACCTGACGGACGCGTGGATCAAAACGATTTCGATGCGAAGATTGCTGAGTTCGGACCGCGCATCGCTGGTATGATGGTAACTAACCCAAATACTTCAGGCGTTTTTGAAACCGAATTCAAACGCATGGCCGATGCGATTCACAAAGTCGGCGGACTCGTCTACATGGACGGCGCAAATATGAACGCCATCGCTGGCTGGATTAACCTCAGTGCCCTCGGCGTGGATGCGGTGCATAATAATTTACACAAAACTTGGACCGTTCCTCATGGTGGAGGCGGACCTGGCGACGGCATCGTAGGTGTTTCTGAAAAACTCAAAGACTTCCTTCCTGGATATCAGATCGAAAAACAAGGAGATCGTTACGTAGCCGTTAAACCCAAACACAGCATTGGCTCGTTCCACCGTCACTGGGGAAATTTTGCCCACAAGGTGCGTGTCTACACTTACCTCCAACGTCTCGGCCGCGAAGGCGTCCAACGCATGTCCGCGATGTCTGTCCTCGCCAGTCGCTACCTCTTCTCCCAACTGGATCGCCACTTCCCTTCGCTGCCCGTTGCTGCCAAAGGCGTACCACGCATGCATGAGTTCATTCTCACGCTCAACGAAGAAGACTTTAAGCGTATCGAAGCCGCAGGTATTCCGCGCGCAAACATCATCGGTCGCGTGGGTAAACTCTTCCTCGATTTCGGATTCCACGCTCCAACCGTAGCCTTCCCTGAAGTCTTCGGTCTCATGATTGAGCCTACCGAGTCTTACACGAAAGATGAACTCGATCGTTTCGCCGAAGCGGTCATCGCCATCGGCGAACTCATTCGCAGCCGACCCGAAGTACTTAAATCCGCCCCACGCTTCACGCCGGTTGATCGCGTCGACGAAGTCGCCGCGAACCGCGGACTCATACTCAGCGAACACCTCACCGCCTTGCCGCTCATCAATCCGAACCGTCTTTCACCCGTGTTGCTCAATAGCCTACCTGTGAAAGAAATTCAGAGCCGCATTCTCGCGACGCTCTAACGTTTCGCTGCGCGGTCGGCTTTTAATAAAAAATATAAGCCGAAAATAAAGAGTAAGGCGAAGGAGGCAAAGCCCGCCCGTTCGGCGGCGGTCGCATCCGTTGATGATACAAAGAACACGCCTGCAATGGCTCCGAGCACTGGACCCAGAAATGCGGCAAACTTGCCCATCATGCTGTAAAAGCCGAAGTAAACGACTTCTTCGCCCGCCGGCACAAGCTCCGCAAAATACGAACGGCTCAGTGCCTGCACGCCGCCCTGAATCATACCGACTCCTGCGGCAATCAACCACACCGACGGAAAACTGTAGCCTGCAACGCTCAACATGCCTGGGCGAATCTGCGAACCAAAAATCGTGAGGAGAACATAGGCAACGAGCGCGGCTGCAATCATGCGCACCGCTCCCACTCGATGGGCGAGCCAACCAAAAGCCAAAGCCGCAGGAATACCAATCACCTGCACCACTAAGAAGGCTTTGATCAAATCATTTGATGAAAAACCGAGGACGGCACCGAAGTGCGCTGCGGAAGTTTTCACCGCGTGCACGCCGTCTATATAGAGAATATAAGCAAACAGGAACCAACGCACCCTTGGCTCGGACCATAATTGGCGAGCCGTTGCGACTGTGCCCTGCCAAGCCACCGAAAGTGAAAAGGGTTCCGTGTCTTCGATTCGATAATCCGTCTGACTCAACAGCGGCAGGGAAAATAAAATCCACCAGAGTCCGGCCGCTGGGTAGATCCAAGATAATGTGGGACCTGAAAATAAGCCCAAGGCTAAGCCAATTAGAATAACCACACCGGCAACAAAGCCACTGGCAAAGGCCATGCCACTCAATTGATGACGCTTCCCCGCTGGCGCGTAGTCCACAATCATTGAATCATAGAACGTGCTGGCCGAAAAAAACGCGATACCACCGAAAGAATAGAGGGCTGCTGAAAATAACCAATGACCCTCGGGCACCCAGCCCAAGCCCATCGTGCAAAGTCCACCGAGCACGACCGACACACGCAGTGCCCGCAAACGAAACTTTCCTTTCATCGCGAGCTGACCCAAAAAAGGTGCCGCGAAGAAAATTAAGAGACAGGGAACTGCTTGCGTTAACTTGAAAGCGATGGACTCAAATTGCGGACTAAGACCCCCACCCCAGTAGTGGTGAAACATCTGCGGCCAAACCAAGGCTAAGACAACCAGCGCGAAAGAGGTATTGGCAAAATCGTAAAGCACCCAAGCCAGCGAGGAACGCCAATGATACTGCGGGGCATTTTTCACGCACTTTAAACTGACCCGACACACCCAATCGGCAACTCGGAATTAAACCTTACGAGCGACGAAGCTGACTGAAGAGCTCGATGGCGGACTGCGAACGATTGAGAATATACACGTGGTAACCAGGCACGCCGCGACCCAATAGACCGCGAATCTGACGTACCGCCCAACTCACGCCGACCCTGCGCTGTGCTTCTTCATCATCTCCGCAGGCCTCTAATTCGCGCACCAAGGCGTCTGGAATCTTGGCCTGACAGAATCCACAGAAACGACGGGCCTGCTTGAGCGAAAGCACGGGCATGATTCCTGGTAAAATCGGGACATTCACGCCAGCCGCACGGGCTCGATTTACAAAGCGGAAGTAATCTTCGTTATCTAAGAAAAGCTGCGTGGTAACAAAGTCCGCCCCCGCCGCAACCTTGCCCGCCAGGTGTCGGATGTCTGACAAATCATCAGGGGAACTCGGGTGACGTTCAGGAAAACCGGCCACGCCAATTGCAAAACGATGGGGACGAATCTCGCGAATGAGTTTAACTAATTCCAACGCATGAGTGAAGCCTTCTGGATGTGCGGTAAATTCTTTTTGTCCCTTGGGCGGATCTCCACGCAGTGCCAAGACTCCCGCGAAACCGGCCGCAGCGTACTTCTGAATAATTTCCGAAAGTTCGGCGCGTGAATGCCCGACGCAAGTGAGGTGCGCAATCAGAGGAAAGCCGGTATCAACGAGTTTCTTGCCGTACTCCAGAACAGTCGATCGATCCGAACCGCCCGCACCATAAGTGATAGAAGCAAAATCAATACCGTAAGGTTGCAGAGACTTCGCCGTGGCCAACATGCTTGCGCCATCCTCCGAAGTTTTTGGCGGAAAGAATTCGACCGAAACCGTTGGGCGGTCAGTCGAACGCAAACGCGTCATGAATGCTTCCTTAAACATACGTATCAACTTATCTTGATAAGATGATAGAAGTCAAGATTAGCCCTCATCCCTTGGGGCACTTCCATCACGATTACCCGGTAAATCAAGGGGTAAAGCGACATGATAGGCCATAACCATCCAGCAGAGCATCACGGGGTAAATCAGCACCATAAACCCGAAAGTTCCAACAATACCCAGCGCTATCCCTGCCCCAACGCTGAGCACTTTGTAGCCCACGAGAAAACAGATCGGGATGATAATAAAAATGATTGATGCGACATAACCAATCGAAGTTGTACCCGAATAAAATCCGGCGGAGCGTGCCAAATCCATTCCGCAATGCGCACAGGATTTATTTAAACGAAACCATGATTGCAGAAGACCGTGCTCGCCACAATTCGGGCAGTTACACAGTAAGCCGCGCTGAATAATTTCTGCTCGGGTGATTTTTAGTTCGGTCTCCATTCTTACATGCGCTCCACGGGTTCAATCGCCAGCAAGCGTAAGCCCGTTTCTAAAATCGCACAGGTGCGCGCACAGAGCATCAAGCGACGAGCCCGTACGGCTGGGTCATCGACGTTTACGGTATCCGCTGCGTAAAACGCACCGTATGCCGCAGCTAACTCATGGAGATAGGTGCAGAGGTGGTGCGGACGGAGATCCTCTAGCGCTAAATCAAGTGCGGCCGTGAAACCCAAAAGTTTGCGCGCTAACGCAATCTCCGTTGGCGTTTCTGGATCAGTCGCACCCTCTTCACCTTTTCCTACTTCGATACCATTCTTACGGAAAATTGAACGTACGCGCACAACGGCATACATCAAATAGGGCGCGGTATTACCTTCAAAAGCCAAGAGTTTATCCCACGAGAAGGAGTAATCCATTGTGCGATTGGAGGCCAGATCGACATAACGCAGGGCTGCGATGCCGACGGCCTTGGCGATGGCTTTACGTTCGGTCTCGGAAAGTTCCGGGCTCTTCGCTGTCACCGCCGCAAAAGCTCGCTCGGTGGCTTCATCGATCAGTGACTGCAAACGGACTGGGTCACCCGACTTCGTTTTAATTGCCTTACCATCTTCACCTAAAATTGTGCCAAACCAAACGTGCCGCAGGCGAGGCAAGGTGCGCTTCGTCGCCGTAAACCATTTCGCGCCCGTTCGGAATAGCTGATGGAAGTGGTCCTGTTGTCGTCCGTCGGTAACGTAAACAATTTCGTCCGCTTTAAAATATTCAGCGCGATACAACAGTGTCGCTAAATCCGTCGAAGCGTAATTTGAAGAGCCGTCTTTCTTGCGGACAATGAAAGGCATCTTCGCTTCAGCGTGGCGAGAGAAGCGCGGCTCGTCGTCATGCCAAACGACCAACGCACCTTCACTCTCTTCGGCTAAACCGACTTTCTGCAGCTCGCTGTAAACTTGATCGACCTTATCGCGGTAAAAAGATTCACCTAAAATTACATCGGTCTTTAATCCGAATTGATCGTAGATGCGCTGACAGGCGATATTGGAAACTTTAACGATCTCCTCCCAAAGCGCTAGGTTTTCGGCATCGCCCGACTGCAATTTGGCCAACTCCGCTCGGGCTGCATCCATCGCCGCCGGATCGGCCTTCGTTAAGACACTGCCTTCTTTATAAAGTCGTTCTAAATCATCGAGAGCGGTCGGACTCTGGGCATCCAACTTAAAACCCGCACGACGAATAGCTAAAATTAAAATGCCGAAATTTGTGCCCCAATCGCCGATATGGTTATCACGCGTTAACTTCGCCCCACAAAATTCAATTAAACGCGCTACAGCTTCACCGATGACAATCGGGCGCAGGTGCCCAACGTGCATTTGTTTTGCCGTGTTTGGCGATGGATAATCGATAACAACCTTTCGTCCGCCCATCATCCGTGCAGCACCCGCACGCCACTTCGACTCATCGCGGTATTCACGCAACCAAGCACCGAGGGCTACAGGAGTTAATTTAAAGTTTATAAAACCAGGTCCTGCGACTTCGACTTGGAATAATTTTTGGTCGAGTTCCCCCGTGGCCTTAACCGCATCGACCAGCGCGGTAGCCAAGGCTCGTGGGTTTCCTTTCGCTTTTTTTGCGACAGCTAAAACGCCGTTGGCTTGAAAGTCTGCATGCCGCGGATCCGAGGGACGGAGCTCAGGATTAAATTCGGCATCAAACCCCGGCACGGTTGGCGCGACCTTACGCAATAAGGCATCGAGTTCACGGGCTGGATTAAACCAAACAGGCATATCACAAGGGGTATTACACCCTGCCCCTTCGGCAAGCGAAGAAGCGGACAAATCACACCCACGCTTGCCACCGTGCCACGAAAGTTAACTTTGTTCCTATGCAAACCAACCATCAACTCGTCCGCGATTGCCCTGCGACCCTCATCCCCGCTGGCGATGTGGTGATTTTAGAAAAGGGCTCAGAGGTGACCGTCACCCAAGCTCTCGGCAATTCCGTAACTGTGCGCAC
Source organism: Opitutia bacterium (assembly GCA_947378845.1). Lineage (GTDB taxonomy): Bacteria > Verrucomicrobiota > Verrucomicrobiia > Opitutales > UBA953 > UBA953. The sequence goes on from CANCLQ010000004.1 coordinate 38,786, forward strand.
ACCGATGGGATTATTCCGAATTGCGGAGTCAGATTTATCTGCACTCGGTTCAGCTGCTGCCGACTTACTTGGCAAACGCAGCAGCAACAGTCTAAGCGGCCCATTGAATGTCGAAGCCGTTTGGGATGCATTACGTGAATGCTTTGATCCAGAAATTCCTGTTAACATTGTAGACCTCGGACTCATCTACGACCTCGACTTACAAGATGGCAGCTCGGGCGGTAAAAAAATTAATGTGAAAATGACTCTCACTGCTCAAGGTTGCGGCATGGGCCCCGTCATCGCGGCTGATGCAAAAAGCAAAATAGAATCTCTTGCCGGCGTAGAGTCTGCTGAAGTCGTTATCGTATGGGATCCGATCTGGAATCCGCGGATGATTTCAGAAGCGGGCCGCAAGCAGCTCGGACTGGAATGATTGAGGCGTCGTCCAAAGTTCGACGGAGCGTTTACATGCACGTCCCGTTCTGCGCGTCGACGTGCGACTTCTGTGCCTTTTATCAAGAACAGCCGAAGCGCGGCGATATTGATCGCTACCTCCATGCGATGGAGCGCGAACTCGAAATCTTGCCACCAGGAAAAGTTGAAACCGCCTTTTGGGGCGGCGGCACTCCAGGATTATTACCTGCGGAAGACTTATATTTTCTTGGCCGTGCAATGACCAAGGCCACTGGGCCACTCAAAGAATGGAGCGTTGAACTTGCGCCATCATCGGTGCGACCCGAGAAACTCGCCGCTTTGAAAGAAGCGGGCGTGACCCGCGTTTCGCTCGGCGTGCAAAGCTTTGATGACGCAACGCTCGATACTTTAGGCCGTCGACACTCACCCAAACAAATCATGGAGGCCTGGAAAGCGATTGAAGACGTCGGCTTCAAGAGTCGCAACCTCGACCTGATTTTCGCTATCCCGGGACAAGATGATCAGCGCTGGATGGAAGACCTTCGCAAAGTCGTCGACCTTAATCCCAATCATATTTCCACTTACTGCCTAACTTTTGAAGAAGACACGGCGATGTACGTGAAGATGAGTCAGGGAAAAGTAAAAATCGATAAAGACCTCGAAGCATTCCTTTACCGTCGCACCTGGGAGTTCCTCGAAACCAAAGGATACGCCCAATATGAAATTTCTAATTTTGCCAAAGCGGGTCATGCCTGTGAGCATAATTTGATCACCTGGGAAATGGGCGAATGGGCAGGCTACGGGCCTTCCGCATCATCGCAGTGGCAAGGCAAGCGCTGGAATAATCCTGCCAACCTAGAAAGCTGGCTCGCGGGCATTGAAAAAAATCAACCCGAACGCGAACAAACCAAAACTCTGACCGCGGCGGATTTGCTATCTGATGCATTAGTATTCGGCCTGCGATTGAATGCTGGAGTTTCACCGTTTGCATTAGCGAAGCGATTTGAAACTGATTTGCCAAAGGGCGTGCTGAACCTTTTCGCCAACTTAGTCGAAGAAGGCCTAATGGAATTAGTTAGCGAGAACTTCCGGCTCACGGGCGAAGGCCGCATGCGCGCCGATGCCGTTGGTGTCGCCGTACTCGAACAATTCGATTAAGTTTAGCGAGCGGCGACGACCGCGTCCCATAATTTAATTCGGGACTCAATCGCAGCCAGTGCAGCGGCACTCGCTTCTTTCCATTTTTGCGCGTCATCGCCGCAAACGAGTTCAACCATTCGAAGTGAAATTGCGCCGTGGTGACCGCCATCTACCTCTATGTGTCGCTCTAAATAATAGCGGAAGGTATCAAGCTTACCCGGGTGCGCCTGACTGAGCTTCACCACCAGTTCATGAAACATGTCGGGGATTAAATCTTCGCGCCCGAATGTAAAAGCGGCCGCGACTTCGTGTAATTTACCTTGGCCCGCAGTTTTAAAAGTGTGCGCCGAAAATTCTGCAGCACCCGTAGGCACACCTGAGAGTTTTAAAGCGTCCGCGGTGGAGTGTCCCAACTTAACGGAATACAAAGCCTTTAATACAGACTGCGATGACGCACCGGCGTCTTTCATCGCTCGTAAATAAAGTTCAAAGTGACTGATGCGTGTGCCCTTCGGATCCACGTCCGACTCTTCACCGCACACAATTTCGTTGATGAGAAATCGCACCTCTGCATCGCCCACAGGAACCCAAGGTACCGCAACACAAGTCAAATCACGCTGCAGACGCTTTAAGAGCGACATAAAATCCCACACCGCGAAGACGTGAAAACCCATAAAGCCTTGCACGTCTTCCAGCGAAGACATGCGAGCGTAGAGCGGGTGGCGCAGTAAGCGTTCGCGTGCGGGAGCAATAGCTTGGCGGATTTCAGCAAGGCGGTCCATGCCCTGCAAACTAGCAGAAATTATCGAATGGCAAATCGTGCCTTTAATTTAACTAAACTTTATCTGCCGCAATGCCTCGTAGGTCGCGATTCCACAGGCGGTCGATAAATTCAGCGAGCGCAGCGAATCATTAAACTGCGGGATCTTTGTTGAACGCTCCGCCCCAAACCACGCATGCACTTCAGCAGGCGCACCCGAACCTTCGTTGCCAAAGACTAAACCATCGCCGACTTGAAAGGCTACGTCCCACAAGCCCTGCTTAGCCTTGGTCGTAAACAACCACATGCGTTCGGGACGCTCGGGCGATTTTAAAAATGCTTCCCAGTTGTCGTGATGATGCACGTCGAGCTCATGCCAATAATCCATTCCTGCTCGGCGGAGTTGTTTGTCTTCGAGTGAAAAACCCAAGGGGTGAATTAAATGCAATCGGCAATCAGTCACCGCACACATCCGGCCAACATTACCGGTGTTGGGCGGGATCTCTGGACAAATTAAAACGATGTGGAGGGGCGGCTTCACTTGCGGCGAGACATCGCTCGAGAAATTTCGCGCTTCGCTTCGCGCTCTTTAATATCTTGTCGGCGATCGTGCTGTTTCTTGCCCTTGCCGATTGCGATGAGGCATTTAGCCAAGCCGTGTTTAAAGTAGATTTTAAGGGGAATAATCGTCGAACCACCCGAACGCACTTCTTCGGTGATGCGTGCGACCTCGCTGGCGTTGAGTAACAATCGACGCGTCCGATAGGGGTCGTGATTATTATGATTTCCGAAATCGTATTCGGCAATGTGTGCGTGGAATAGAACTGGGCCCTTCGGCGTCAGCCGCACAAACGAGTCGGCAATATTTGCTCGGCCTAAGCGCAGCGATTTTACTTCTGTTCCTAATAAAACCAAACCCGCCTCGTAAGTCTGACCGATAAAATAGTCGCGACCCGCCTTCGGGTTATTCACCTCAGGGAGAGTGTGTTCTTTACGTGCGGCCATGGGAGTGCGTTTGGGCTACCCGCCAAGGACCGAAACTAACCTGCGGGAAAAGAATTTAGGCCTTCGCTTGATCTTCTTCGGCGAAGGACCAGGAGATACGACCTTCGATGATTTCACGAAGCGCAATGTCTTCCGGAGAAAGGGTTTCGTAGAGATCGCCACCAAGCAAATGCTTGTACTTAGGAGGAGAGCCTTGAGGGCGCTCGGCGGTGGCACGGAGCTGTTTCACGCGCTTTGAAACCACATTGATGAGAATGTTGGCATCAGGAATGATTTTCCGGGCATCTTGCAAATAGTCGTCGCGCATAGTGGTTTTTCTTACAGGGAACCACGAAACCTAGGGCAGCACCCCCCTCTGGCAAGCGTTTTCAAAGGTCCAAAAATGCTTTTGTCCTCGATTAAATCGCCTATCTATTGTGCCTTATAGCCATGCAAGACCCCAAAAACTACGGCGAAACGATGAAATCCAAGGGTGGCCTTAGTCGTTTAATCAATGCCCTGAAGTACACTTGGGACGGATTGAAAGCGGCTGCTCAACACGAGGAAGCCTTCAAACAAGAACTGCTGGTGGTAATTCCTTTGTCGGTCGTGGCTTGGTTCGTTCCCGTTTCAGCCGTTGAACGCGCCCTGCTCTTCTCCGTGCTGCAACTCATCTTAATCGTCGAGCTCATCAACTCCGCCATCGAAGCGAATACCGATCACATCTCTCTGGCACGACACCCGCTCGCCAAGCGCGCCAAGGACATGGGCAGCGCTGCCGTATTTTTAACCATCCTCATCGCGACTGTCACCTGGGCCGCCGTACTCTGGCAAAAGTTTCGCAGCTAAAGCCTGAGCGACTACTCCAATAAAAAACCCGCTGAAGAGCGGGTTTTTTTATTAAGTTTATAAATTAAAGTTAGGCCTTGGTAACGAGACCAGCCTTGATCGCCTTAACGGAAACCCACTGACGCTTCACCGAGCCGTTAGGCTGGAGAACGCGAATGCGTTGAACGTTAGGACGGAAAACGCGCTTGGTCTGTTTGACGAGCTGGAAGCCGATACCACCGCTCTTCTTGGATTGGCCGCGGTGAATGATGCGGCGGCCCTTAACGGGGCGTTTGCCGGTGATGCTGCAGATGCGTGACATGGTGTTTCGTGCTCCTTTGGAAGGTCGGAGCAAATGAGCGAGAGCCTGATTGGCAAGCGGTAAGTGGACCAATCAACTCCGCCTTAAAGCCCGATCCAACCCAGCTAAACCTTGGGCAAAAACCTGCGGATCTAGCAAAAGGCTCAATATTACTGAGGGTAAAGCCGTTGGCATGCCGTAGAAGTACCCAGGATGAGCCCAAACCCCCTCATCGAGGGCATTAAACAGGAAACGTTCTTCAGCCACCCCAGGCGGCAAGGCCAAGATCGCCATCCATCCTGCCGGTCGGGTCAGCAAGCGACTGGGATGACCCGTCGACGTAATGAATGTTTTGAGAGCCGCTTCGTTTTGCGCGACACGCGTCCGCACCGCGACACGCAATGGCTCGGCGCGACGCAATAAATCAGGCAACGCAATTTGCGACGGAGTGTTCACCGATAAAAACGCGTCGGCGATATGCTCGAGTCGGCGACACGATTCGGCAGCTGTGTCCGTCGGACCAGCCACCACAATCCAACCCACTTTCAATTGCGGTGCAAGTGCGACCTTTGAGAGCCCGCTTAAAACATAAAGTGCGACCTGCGTTTCATTAGCCCAAGTGCCCGGAGAGGCTACGCCTTCGGCTGGATAATCTAAAAAGACTTCATCGCAAATAATCGCACAGTGATTCTTCAAAGCGAACGCACGTAAAATATCTCGGTCACGACGACTGACAAAAGCGCCCGTAGGATTGGAGGGATTGATGCAAACAATCGCCCGTGTTTGTCGACTCGCCGTGAGGCTCGCTTGATCAATCACCCATTCGCCTGCTAATTGCACCATGCGATACGGACGTAAGGTTACGCCTTCGAGTGCCGCGATGACTTCTAATAAAGGATAAGCAGGTTCAGGTACTAAAATTTCGTCACCAGGATTACAGAGTAATTTAAAGAGCCAACTGTAACTCTCGCTGGTGCTCGCCGATAAAAATAATCGCTCAGACGCAACACGTACGCCGCGTGCGGTGTAATAATCTGCAATCGCTGTGCGTGCCGACGCTAGGCCACGCGCATCAGGATCTTGGCGTTGGATTCCCTCGCGACGCATCAACGTGCCTAATTCTACAACCGACCAACCAAACCCAGCATTGGCGGGATTGGCATCGGTCATATCAATCGTCGGTAAACCCGCCACCCTACGCTTCTCCTTCGCTTTGCTAAGTGCATTACTTGAATCGGCAAAAGAAAGGCGGTCGCTGAACATGGCTTACCCAACGGCAATAACGGCCAATGAGCAAGTGGAACAAAAACTGGGTTGAAGTCAGGCGTCAGCGGTTCAATCCTCCACCCATGTCTCAGCAAATCCTGAAACCCCGGGTCCGTGGATTCATCTGCATCACTTCCCACCCCGAGGGCTGCGCGGCTCACGTTCGCGAACAAATTGCTCACGTCCGCTCACGCAAGCCCCTGCAAGACGGACCAAAGTCGGTCTTAGTCATCGGCGCATCTACAGGCTACGGCTTGGCATCGCGCATTGCCGCTGCGTTTGGTTCAGGTGCTGCGACCATGGGTGTATTTTTTGAACGCAACGGCGAAGGCGACAAACCCGGTAGCCCTGGCTGGTATAACACCGCAGGTTTTCACGCCGAAGCAAAGAAGGCTGGCTTGAAGGCCTTCTCTTTTAACGGCGACGCATTTTCAGCGGACATGAAAGCTCAAGTCATCGCTGCGATTAAAAATAAAATGCCGAACGGCAAAGTGGATCTCGTAGTCTACTCGCTCGCTTCTCCACGTCGGACCGCACCCGATGGCGTAACTTATAAATCTACTCTCAAACCTACCGGCGCACCTTTCCACGCCAAGAACCTCGATACCGACCGCAAGGTCGTAAACGATGTTACCCTCGAAACCGCCAACGCCGAAGAAATTGCTCACACCGTCAAAGTAATGGGCGGTGAAGACTGGGAAATCTGGATGGAGCAAATGAATCAAGCAGGCGTGCTCGCCAATGGCTGCCAAACCGTTGCCTACTCTTATATCGGGCCCGAAGTCACTTGGCCGATTTACAAAGATGGCACCATCGGCAAAGCAAAAGAAGACCTCGAACGCGCCGGAAATAAAATCGATGCACTCATGAAGCTGCATCGCGGTCGCGCCTTCGTCTCCGTCAACAAAGCCGTTGTGACACAAGCAAGCTCAGCCATCCCTGTAGTTCCACTCTACGTTTCCCTGCTCTTCAAAATCATGAAGGCAAAAGGTAATCACGAAGGTTGCATTGAACAGATTCAGCGTTTGTTCGAAAAACAAATGTACAATGGCAACGCTTTGGATTTCGACGACAAAGGCCGCGTGCGCCTCGACGATTGGGAAATGCTTCCTGAAATTCAAAAAGCTGTTTTCGACGTCTGGCCTAAAGTCACCACCGAAACCCTCGATCAATACGGCGACTTCGCAGGCTACCAATCAGACTTCCTTAAAAACTTTGGCTTTGGCTTAACCGGTGTTGATTACGACGCTGCAACCGAAGTCGAACGCCCGATCGAGGACGCCTAAAGTGACCAAAGTATTTTCCATCGCTAATCAAAAAGGCGGCGTCGGTAAAACCACCACCGCCGTCAATCTAGCAGCTGGCTTAGCGCGAACTGGCATTAAGACACTGCTCATCGATCTCGACGCTCAAGCCAACGCCACCAGCGCACTTGGCGTAGAAAAAATCGAGGGACGCTCACTCTATCAAGTGCTTCACGGCGAGGCGAAAGTCGAAGACATGATCGTCGGCACATCGACCGACAAGCTCGACCTCATTCCCTCCGAAGTCGACCTCGCTGCCGTTGAAGCCGAACTTTCAAAGGCCGATAACTATCTCTCTCGTCTGCGCACCGCGCTTGCACCTCTTATCGAATCTAAAAAATATGGTGCTATCATCATCGATTGCCCACCTGCCCTCGGCATGCTTTCGATGAACGCACTGGCGACATCGGACTACCTTTTAGTGACGCTGCAAACTGAATACCTCGCCATGGAAGGCCTTGGACAAATCCTCGGTGTGGTCGATCAACTTAAAGCTGCTAACGTCACCGACAAACTCGCCGTCGGCGGAATTCTTTTAACCATGTACGACTCGCGCACAAACCTTTCGCGTCAAGTCATGGAAGAAGTACAAAAGCATTTTCCTGATAACGTTTTCAAAACTGTTATCCCACGCACAGTTCGACTCTCGGAGTGCCCTAGCCACGGAAAGACAATCTTCCAGTACGACAATCAGTCGCCAGGTGCGGTGGCTTACCGCGCCCTCGCGAAGGAGTTCGCTGCTCGTTTCGATTTAAAATAAGTTTGTTAACGAGTTCCGTTTGACCCGATGCACTTGTCGCCCTCGATGGGCACATGGTCGGACCCACACATCGTGCCCTCACCGGCGTGCCTTCGCACGCCTGGGCGGCATGTGCATGCGCCGAAGCCAAAGATCAAAGCGTCTGGGTTTTATTGGCTTCTAACTTGGGTGCCGCCGAAACTTTTGCCGAAGAAACCAGCCAGCTACTATCCATTCTCACTGGCGCCAAGGCAACGGCCAAAACCCTCACTGAGGCCGACGCTGCTGTTTCAAATTTTGAAGCGGATTGTGATTTATTAAATGTCATCGCCGCGATTCGTCACGGACATCACACACCCAAGAATCCGCTTCTCATCGCGTGCACACCCGGCTCACTGACTCGGCTGACACCCGCTCCCGACCTCGCTGAACAACGCGAACTCATCGTACGCAAAGGCGATAAACTTTCGCTGCAAAATTTTGCTCAGAAATTGGCGAATGATTTTGGCTACGCTCACGAAGCTCTTTGCGAACAACCAGGTGAATATGCTTTGCGAGGCGGCATTCTCGACGTCTACCCGCTCAACGCGCAGATGCCCGTGCGTATCGATTTGTTTGGCGACACCGTTGAATCACTTCGCCCCTTCGATCCAACTACCCAACGCAGCGAAGGCGAAGTTAATGGACTCGTCATTTGCGCTCCACGCACCGAAGCCACGAGCGTTAACGAAAAACCTTTTTACACTCACCTCCCGAAAGGTGCACTCATCATTGGAGTTAATCAAACGTTCGATGATCCGCTTTGCCGCGAACTAATTGATACGAATATCGATCTTCTCGCTCTGGAGGAAACCGACGAAGCCACTGCAGGCTGGGTCACTCAGTCACTGCAAAGCACGCCCACCGACTCCCTTCTCATTGGAAATAGTAGCGATGGTTCCGACACACGTCAGTCGCTCTTTAAACAGGCCGCCTCACTCAGTCGCCACGGAAGACCCTGCATATTAGCGGGCGACACCGAAGCATCCGTTGAACGACTGCAGGCCGACCTAGCCGCTGCGAAACTTAAAGGCTTCGCACCACAAATCATCCTAGCTCGGTTCAGTGGCGGCATCATCATTGAAGCAGGCTCACTCGCCGGAGAACTATCCGACGGATTAATTTTATTAACCGAGCGCGAATTGTTCGGACGAAAGCGTCGTCCGCTCGCCACACTGCCCCGCCGTCGCACCGCGATTCATGCAGCTGTTGGTCGCGCACTCGACTTCGGTGAAATCGCAGACGGAGACACCTTAGTGCATACGACGCAGGGTATTTGTTTATTTCGCGGTATTCGTCCGTTCGAGAACGACGGACGCACCGAAGATTTCGTCTCACTCGAGTTTGATGCGAAAGCCACATTGCATCTATCGCTTCGCGAATCACATCTACTCTCACGCTATGTGGGTATCGGTCGTGGCCACCCCAAGCTTTCCAAGCTGGGCGGAGGTGGCTGGGATAAATCTCGCCGTGCCGTAGAAAAAGCGACGGTCGATCTGGCCGCTCAGCTTATCGCCCTTCAAGCAGAGCGTGTTTCCAAGCCTGGTATCACGCACCCGAAAGATGATGAGAATAATTGGATGGGTGAGTTCGAACGCTCTTTCCCGCACCGCGAAACACCGGATCAAGTTCGTGCCATTGCGGACTGCAAAGCCGACATGGAACGCGGCACTCCGATGGATCGACTCATCAGTGGCGATGTTGGATTTGGAAAAACCGAGGTCGCAATGCGTGCAGCCTTCAAGTGCATCGTTGGCGGACGACAGGTTGCCATTCTTGCGCCGACTACGGTGCTCGCACAGCAACATTTTGAAACTTTTCGTGAACGCCTCGCACGCTGGCCCGTCACCGTTGAGCTACTCAGTAGCTTTCGCAGCACGAAGCAGAAAGCCCAAGTACGGGCACGAGCGGCCGCTGGCACAGTCGATATCGTAGTCGGCACGCACGCCCTTCTTTCCGATGGTACAAATTTCTCAAAACTAGGATTGGTGATTATCGATGAAGAGCATCGCTTTGGAGTACGTCACAAAGAAAAGCTCAAACGCCTTCGCACCGAGGTCGACGTACTTGCAATGAGTGCAACGCCTATTCCGCGCACACTGTATCTCGCCCTGCTCGGAGCACGCGATCTAAGCGTTATCGAAACTCCGCCTCGTGAACGTCTACCCATTCGTACAGTCGTTCGTAGTTACGATGAGAAATGCGTGCGTGATGCAGTTCTGGCCGAACTCGCTCGCGGCGGCCAGGTTTTCTATCTCCACAATCGCGTGGAGACTATCCGCGCGGTAGCCGAACGCTTAAAAGCCCTGCTACCAAAGGCCAGAATCGTTGTTGGTCACGGACAAATGAGCGCTGGCGAACTCGAAGAAACGATGGCTGCATTTGTCGCGGGTGAATACGATGTGCTTGTTTGTACGACGATCATCGAGACGGGCTTAGATATTCCGAATTGCAACACACTCATCATCGAAGGAGCGGATCGCTTTGGCCTCGCTCAACTCTACCAGTTGCGTGGACGCGTGGGTCGTTTCAACCGTCAGGCTTATGCTTACCTATTTCTCCATCGTCACGCTGAACTAGTTGAGAGCGCACGTCGGAGGCTCTCAGCCATTCGACAGTATAATCAACTTGGCGCGGGCTTCCGCATAGCCATGCGCGACCTCGAACTACGCGGCGCAGGAAATATTCTCGGGTCCGCTCAAAGCGGACACATTGCCACCGTCGGCTTCGAACTCTACTGTCAGCTCTTGAGACGCAGTGTTTCAAAAATGAAAGGCGACCGCTCCACTCTTGTGGAACGCTGCGAGGTGAACCTCGATTTTGTTTCGCATGCTGATGTGATTAACGATGGCCACTATGAAGCTGATGATGAAGGCCCACTCCTCGCTGCCACATTGCCCTCTGACTGGATTCCGGAAACGCGTCTGCGCATCGAAGCATTCAGAAAAATCGCACTCGCACTTGATACGACTGAAGTCGACGAACTGCGTCACAATTTACAGGATCGTTACGGCCGACTCCCCCCGCAAGCGGAAGCCCTCATTCAAATCGCAGAAATAAGGTGCATCGCCGAAGCCAAAGGCGTCTCATCCATTGGCACGGAAGGCATCACGCTTCGCTGCCAACAAGTAACTGCAAGTGGCCAATCGTCCGCCGTCTTAATCGGGAACCGCTTTCCCCGCTTGACCGCCAAGGACCCACTGCGGAAACTCGCCGAAATTCGTGGCTTCTTGTCGCGACTCTCCCATTCTTCCAGCCGATGAAAGTTCATTTTTCTTTAATAACCTTGCTCGCAGTCAGCCCGTTGCTGAACGCACAAGCTTTAGCCCCTAAGGAACCTTCACTCGAAGAAGCTGCTGCAAAGCGCTGGTCGGAAATGAATTCGGATCGCGTTGCAGGCAGTGCCAACGGCCAAGTGATCACCCTCTCTGATGTCCGCCAACAAGTGACACCTTTCCTTCGCGAGATTCGCGCCAAAGCAAAGAGCGATGAAGAATTCAATAAGACTTTAGATTCAATTGCTGAAGAAACTTTAAAACAATTCGCCGACCGCCAACTCATCATCGCTGAATTTAAGAACAGCATGGGAAAAATTCCTGAGAGCTACGTCGACGGAGACATCGAAGACACCATCCGTCGTGAATTCGGCGGAGACCGGAATCGCTTCGTCGCCGCACTGCGCGCACAAGGCACCACTCCTTTAGCTTATCGTCGTCAAATCGAAGACCGAATTATTTTTGACTACATGATTGGACAGGTCCGTCGCACCGCCCTCGAAGTGGGACCCGGACGCGTAGCAGAATACTTCGCTAAGCACCAAGCGGACTTTGCTCATAAGGAAAGCGTAAAGCTCAGTCAAATCACCATCACCCAAGGTGCAGCCGAAACTGCCGAAGAAGCAAAGGCGCGCGCCAATACATGGGTTGATGCATTACGTAATCCCGAAAAAATCGGTTCTACTTTCACTTTTTATAAAATCACTCCGCCTCCATCAACGAGCACGCTAAGCTTTGGCGAAGTTGCTAAATCTATTAGCACTGATGACTATGCTAGTGCGGGCGGTGATGCTGGCTGGAAATCACTGGAAGAACTGAATGAGCGGGTCGCGACTGAATTACGCACCCTTAAAGACGGCGCCATTTCCGACGCTGTACAATTTGATCTACCAGGCGGAAAATCTATTTGGTTCATCTTGAAACGTGACGGCTACAAGCCCGCAGGCAATGGCACCTTAGACGACATCAAGGTGCGCTCAGAAATCGAAGAACGCGTGCGTATGGAATCGATGAAAGAAGCGGTCGATAAGTGGTTAACCGAATTACGCGCCAAGAATTTCGTCGAGTACCGATAATAATGACGAATGCCACACACGCCTTTCGCTGCCGCGCTTTTCCGCAGCGAACTGCCGGCGTGCTGCTTCATATTACCGCGCTTACTGGCAACGGGCCTGTTGGATCGACAGGTATTCACGCCCGTCAGTTTATCGACTTTCTTTCGCAAGCCGGTTTCACCTGGTGGCAAGTCTGCCCACTAGGTCCCACAGGCTACGGCGACTCACCCTACCAAGCGCTTTCCGTTTTTGCAGGGAATCCTTACCTCCTTGATTTAGCCGACCTCGAAAACCGCGGATTGCTCAATGCTGACGAAGTAAAAACTGCGGGTCGCATTGCGGAAGAATCAACGGACTACGGAAGACTCTGGAACGAACTTCGTGCTCTACTCAAGAAAGTCGCCCAACGCGGCGGTGTCGCCCTAGCCAAGGACCATCATTTTCAAACCTTCAAGCAACAGCATGCCGCCTGGCTTCTTCCTTGGACGCGCTTCTCGGCACTACGTGAACAAAATCAATTCACCGCACCAACGCAGTGGAAAATCAATAAGCCCGATACGACCCTCGCTAATGAAGCGGCGGTATTACAGTTTCTTTTCTATGAGCAGTGGCTCGAACTTAAAAAGTATGCGCATCAAAAAGGCGTAAAGTTATTAGGCGATGAACCCATTTATGTTTCAGCCGACGGTTGTGATATGTGGGCGCACCCTGAACTCTTTCAACTCGATCGCGATCAACGACCCATCGCTGTAGCGGGTGTGCCGCCTGATTATTTCTCCGAAGACGGACAACTCTGGGGTAATCCGCTGTACGACTGGAATAGACATGCGCAAAATAATTTCAGCTGGTGGCGATCACGCGTTCATCATGATTTAAATTTATTTGATGCAGTTCGCATCGATCACTTCCGCGGTATTCATGACTACTGGAGCGTGCCCGCAGACGCACCTAATGCTCGCAATGGCCAATGGGAGCAGGGTCCTGGGATTGATTTCACTCAAGCACTCGGCGACCTTCCATTAGTAGCTGAAGACCTCGGCCTATTATCTCCAGGCGTCGATGTTCTGCGCCAAGCAGCAGGCCTACCTGGTATGTCAGTTCTACAATTCGGTTTTAGTAATCCTGAAAATAATCCCCACCACCCTTCGCAAATCACACCCGACCGCGTCGCATATTCTGGCACCCATGATAATGACACCGTTGCTGGTTGGCTCGCACACGCATCCGAAACAGAGAAAGAAAATTTACGTCGAAGCATCGGTGAATTTACCGACGGCCCCATTGCTATCGCACGTGCCGCACTGGAAAGTCCAGCCGTGTGCGCAGTGATTGCAGCACAGGATTTACTGGGGTTAGGTTCGGAAGCTCGCTTCAACACACCGGGCAAGGCACAAGGAAATTGGGCCTGGCGAATGACGGATGCACAGATGCAAACTCTATTCGCTCAAGCACCCATGTGGCGCAAGATGCTCGTTCACTCGCAACGCACTAACGTGTCAGTCGTCGGTACTTAGGTCGACGTGGCGTGTCAGAGCTAATACCCAAGCGGCGACGGCGGTCTTCGAGGTAGTCCCCATAATTACCTTCGTGCCAAACAATTTTTCCGTCGTCCTCAAAAGCGAGAATATGTGTGGCCACGCGATCCAAGAACCAGCGGTCGTGTGAGATTACTACCGCACAACCCGCAAACGATTCCAGCGCGTCTTCAAGGGCCCGGATCGTATTTACATCTAAGTCATTCGTTGGCTCATCGAGCAGTAAAACATTTGCTCCCGCTTTAATTAATCGCGCCAAGTGAATGCGGTTGCGCTCACCACCAGACATGATGCCGACCTTGCGTTGCTGAACATCGCCTGTGAAACCAAAGCGAGCGGCATACGCACGTGCGGGCACCATAATTTTTCCGAGGTGCACCATTTCTTGATCGTCTGAAATCGCCTGCCATAATGGTTTATCGGCAGGCAATGCATCGCGCGATTGATCCACGTGCGCAATCTTAACGGTATCACCAACCGTCAGCGTTCCTTTGTCGGGTTTCTCTTCGCCCGTAATCATTCGGAATAAAGTAGTCTTACCTGCACCATTGGGACCGATGATCCCGACGATACCGCCAGCCGGTAGTGTAAAATTCACATCCTCCATGAGGACACGGTCGCCGTACGCTTTCATCAAGCCCTTGGCTTCGATTACAGCACCACCCAAACGCGGACCGGGCGGAATCCAAATTTCAGCCATACGTTCGCTCTGCACTTGGTCTTGCGTGAGCATTTGTTCGTAAGCGCGTAAACGTGCTTTATTCTTAGCCACACGAGCTTTCGGCGAGGAACTTGCCCACTCGCGCTCGCGCTCCATCGAACGCTGACGGCCTGCCGATTGTTTTTCTTCGGCCTCTAAGCGAATGCGTTTTTGATCAAGCCAAGATGAGTAATTACCCTTCCAAGGTACACCGCGTCCGCGATCCAATTCCAAAATCCATCCAGCTACATTATCTAAGAAGTAGCGATCGTGCGTGATGGCGATGACAGTGCCTTTATAATTTTTTAAGTGACGCTCCAACCAATCAACGGTGTCGGCGTCCAAGTGATTCGTAGGCTCATCGAGCAAGAGAATATCTGGCTCCATTAAGAGTAAGCGACACAAGGCCACGCGGCGTTTTTCACCGCCTGAAAGTTTTGACACAATCGTTTCGGCTGCCGGACAGCGCAACGCCTCCATTGCCATTTCAATACGTGCATCTAAATCCCAGCCACCGCGCGCATCGAGGATGGTTTGGATTTCGCCTTGGCGTGCTAAAATCTTTTCCTGCTCCTTAGCATCGTCGGTTTCAGAAACTTTTACAAAAGTATCATCATACTCCTCAAGTAGCGCCTTCATTTCTGCGACCGCTTGCTGAACATTTTCAGCAACCGTCAAAGAATCATTCAACCGAGGCTCTTGTGCGAGATAACCAACGGTATAGCCAGGCACGCGACTGATCTCGCCGTCGAACTCAGCATCTTCTCCCGCCATAATTTTCAGCAGCGTTGATTTACCCGAACCATTTAATCCCAACACACCAATTTTCGCACCGAAGAAATAGGAAAGTGAAATGTCGCGGAAGACTGGCTTCTTCTCGAAGTACTTCGTGACACCCGTCATCGTAAAAATTACTTTTTCGTCCGCCATAGGCCAAAAAGATTTGCCCAACTGCCTTTTGGCGCAAGCGGAACCCTAAAAAGTCGACTTTTCCCTGTCGCCATCCCGCTTGACACCCGACCCCTCCTCCTCAA
Source organism: Opitutia bacterium (assembly GCA_947378845.1). Lineage (GTDB taxonomy): Bacteria > Verrucomicrobiota > Verrucomicrobiia > Opitutales > UBA953 > UBA953. The sequence goes on from CANCLQ010000004.1 coordinate 54,142, forward strand.
TAAATCTCCGCAGTCACCTTTCATTAAGGCGTGTCCATTCCTGGACCCGCCTTTTTTGTCCCTCAAATTTTCACCACACCACCTAAAAACCATGAGCGTAGATATTAAGCCCTACCTGCAGTACCTCGAAAAAGAAAAGCACATCCCTAAGGATGAAGCCTGTGCACTCATCGCCGAAGCCATCAAGGCCTCGGTCGAGAAGTCCGTCATGGCTGGCCAAAACATCGAGGTCGTCGCCGACCCCGTGTCCGGCAAGCTCGACGCCTACGCCGTCTTCACCGTGACCGATGCGGTCTCGGATCCATTGCGCGAAATGAATCCCGTGATGGCTATCACTCTCGATGTCGACGCTCGCGTTGGCCAAGAAGTCCGTCGCCCTATCGCCGTGGCTGACCTCGGCCGTATCGCCGCCAAGACCACACAACAACTCCTCAATCAGCGCTTCCGTAAAATTGAGAAGGACCAAGTCTTTAAAGAATACAAAGACAAGATTGGTGATATCGTCACTGGCGTTGTTCGTCGTACCGAGCGCGGCAATGTCGTTGTCGAACTCAGCTCTGCTGAAGCCGTACTCACTCGCGCTGAACGTTGCCAAGGTGAAGAATTCCGCACCGGAGACCGCATTCGCTGCCTCTTGCTCGAAATTCGTGAAGACACTCAACGTGGCCGTGAATTCGTGCTTTCGCGCGCTCACCCTAATTTTGTTCGTCGCTTACTCGAACTCGAAGTCGCCGAAATCGCTGACAAGACTGTGAAAATCGCTGCGATGGCACGCGATCCTGGTTACCGCACCAAAATCGCTGTCGACTCCGCTGATCCTAAGGTCGACCCCGTTGGCGCATGCGTTGGTGCCCGTGGTGCCCGCGTTCGTAACATCGTTAAAGAACTTAACGGCGAGAAAATTGATATCATCCGCTGGCGTCCAGAACCTCTCCAACTTTTGGAAGAGGCCATCCGTCCTGCGAAACCACGTAATGTTCATATCGATGAACGCAATCGCCTCATTCACTTCGAAGTGGATGAAGACGATATGCGCATCGCCATCGGAAGCAAGGGACGCAATGCCCGCCTGACTTCTAAGCTTATGGGCTGGCGCCTCGACATCACTAAGTCGACCCGTGCCGCTGAAAGCGTGGAAGCACAACTCGGCGAAAAGGCTGTTCGTCTCGCTGCTCAACTCCAACTCTCTCCTGAATTAGTCGCTAAGTTTATCGGTCTCGGTATCGAGAGCGTAGCTTCCTTTGAAGGCGTAGGCCCGGAAGACTTTGCTGGAACTGATCTCACGCCTGAAGAAATTTCAACGGTGCTTGAGGCTGTAGCCAAAGCAAAGAACGCAGGATAATCTGTTACGTCGTCTAAACTCCTCTACCCACACCCAACCGTCAGCACATGACCGAGAAGAAAAAACCCGAAGCCAAAAAATCCACAGCGACGCAGCGTTACAGCGATGTCGCCAAGGACCTTGGCATCGAGGTCAAGTTACTCTTGGCCTTGGCGGATAAGTTTGTGGAGGCGTTCCCTGAATACAAAGACTACGTCTACCCCGAAGGAAAGAAGCCTGCCGCCTCCAGTAATTTCGCAAAAACTTATCGTGATGATTTCTTAAAATTCATCGCTGATAAAATTCCGAAGAAACCTGTTGAAGAAGCACCTAAGGCACCTGAGCCCGCTCCAGCTCCTGTAAAAGTTGAAGCACCTAAGCCAGTGGCACCGGTTGCCACAAAGTCCACAACTCCGCCTCCGGTTTCAATTCCGCCACGCGTTGTACCACCTATTACACCACGTGCGCCGAGCACACCGCCTCCCCTTCCTCGCGTTGCTCCAACGAGCCCAGCTCCTCGCAACGAATTGCCACCTATCGTTATCACACCTGGCAATCAAACGCCTGCAAGTAATCGTCCGGCACCACTGCCTCCGATCGCACGTCCACCTGTTGCTCCGATTGTTAATCGCCCTGCCGCAAGTAATAACGCGGTCACTCCAGGCAGCAAAGGCACCGTCACCGTACGTCCTCCGATTGTGGTGCGCGACTTCGCCATCGCCCTTAATTTAAAACCTTTCCAAGTCATCGGCTCCTTAATGGAGTTTAATAAAGTCGTCAGCGTTACCTCTGTAATCGACGACGCCGATGCTCGTAAAGTCGCCGAGAAGCATGGCTACACTTTAGAAATTCGTCACCGCGGTGAGGGCGTTCAGCCTGTTAAGAAAGTTGAAAAGAATTCCGAAGACGATCCCGCACTCATGGTGGCCCGCCCACCTGTTGTTTGCGTACTGGGCCACGTCGACCACGGCAAAACCACCTTACTCGACTTCTTCCGCAAATCGAACGTCGTCTCCGGCGAAGCTGGCGGCATCACGCAGCACATCGGTGCTTACTCGGTTAAATACCAAGGCGAGAAAGCTGAATATAAAGGTCGCTCGGTAACTTTCCTCGATACTCCAGGTCACGCTGCATTTGCAAAAATGCGCGAGCGTGGCGCCAGCGTCACCGACGTTGCCGTACTCGTTGTGGCAGCCGATGACGGCTTCATGCCACAAACGGAAGAAGCCCTGAAGTTTGCTCAGAAGCACGCCACCGCCACTGTTTGTGCGATTAATAAAGTAGATTCTAAGGGTGCGAACATCGACCGCGTGAAGCAGCAAATGCAGCAGCGCAACATCACCCCTGAAGATTGGGGCGGTGAAACTATTACGTGTCCCGTGTCTGCCCTCAAAGGCACTGGCATGACTGAGCTTTTAGAATCCATTTTACTGCAGGCCGAAATTCTCGACCTCAAAGCAAATCCAAAGTGCCCTGCTCAAGGCGTAATCGTTGAATCACAAATGGAAACCGGTCGCGGCCCGACTGCGACTGTCATCGTTCAAAAAGGAACGCTGAAACCTGGTGATTCTTTCGTCTGTGGCGAAACCTGGTGTAAGGTACGCGCGTTAATGGATGAGAATGGTCAGCGCTTACAAAACTCTACACCCGGAACTCCAGCACTCGTCTTAGGTTGGGACGCAGTTCCTGCTCCCGGTACCAAATTCCGCACGGTTAAGAATGATCGCGAAGCTCGCGAACTAGCCGAAGAAGCTGCGCTCGCTGCCCGCAAGGCCGCCGAAGCAGCAGGCGCCACCAGTGCACCAACCGGTCGCCCTGGCATGTCTGATCTCGATCGCCTCATGGCTGCACTCGAGAAAGATAAGGAAAAGATTTTGCGCGTGTTGCTTAAGGCCGACGTAAACGGAACACTCGAAGCACTCCAAGGTTGCTTGGAGGAAATCAAGTCAACGAAAGTTCGTCTCGAAATTGTCGGCGGCTCCGTCGGACCTATCACGCAGAGCGATGTACAAATGGCCGAAGCGGCTGGTTCTATTATCGTCGGCTTCGACACCAAGGTTGAAAACGGCGTCCAAGCACACCTCAAGCGCACTGGCGTTCGCGTCATCACTCACGACATTATTTACGAACTCATCACCCTCGTTAAAGAAGCGATGGCTGAGTTACTGGATCCAGAAACTCGCGAAAACAAAATGGGTGCCGCCGAAGTGCGCGCCGTATTCCCATTGGGCAAGGACCACAAAGTCGCTGGATGTATGGTCACCGAAGGCTCCGTCAAACGTGCCGCCAAGGCTCGCCTCGTTCGCAAGGGACAAGTCATTCACCAAGGCCCAGTCGAGACCCTTCGTCGATTCAAGGACGACGCCTCCGAAGTCAAAGCTGGTTTCGAATGCGGCATTAAACTCGGCGGTTACGACGAGTACCTTCCTGGCGACACCATCGAAGTCATCGAGGTGTTACAAGTCCGCCCGAGCCTCTAAAGCATGTCGCAACGTCAGTTACGGGTCGCCGAATTAGTTCAACGCGAAGTTTCAATTACGCTTCGCCGGAACTGGAGCGCCGAGTCTGCACTCATCACGATCACACAGGCTTCCGTGTCGCCTGATCTCCGTCAGCTCCGTGTGGGCTACGCGGTATCCGGCGGACCCGCCGAAAAGAAAGCCGCACGAGCCCTACTCAAGCGTATACGCCTAGAATTAAAAGCGACCGTCGGACAAGTGCTACAGATGAAAAATACGCCTGACCTTATTTTCGTGGAAGATGACGTCACGGGCGGCGTGGCACGCGTACAAACTTTGCTCGATGAATTATCGCGCAAAGATGCACCTAAAAAAGATTCTTCGGCTGATTAAGGAGTCGGTGGACCGACTTCAGGGAAGCTGACTAAAGCTTCCCGAATTGAAGCGGCACGACGCATGTCTCGACCGTCGCTATCCAGTTCTTCGCCGCGGCGGGCTTGAACGTGCGCAGGCTGACCCTCAATCATCAATCGATCAATGATGTGGCGATTCGCTTCTGGCAGGCAGCCCATATCGCAGGCCATGCGTAAATGCGAAAGCATGTTCATCGACTCGGCGCTGCTCAGTAAATACGCAGAACGCAAGACGCCCAATGAGCGCGCGATGCGATCTACAAATCGCGGACCTTCTTCAGCAGCTAATTTACGACGAGCATTCCATTCTTGTTCCACGAGGGATTTAATCCACGTGCCGAGATGCTTCATAATGGCATCTTCTGAAAGCCCTAGAGTTTGCTGATTAGAAATCTGGAAAATATTACCAGCGGCTTCGGTGCCTTCGCCGAGCCAACCGCGCACAGCGAGCCCATCTTGATTCAGCGCACGCGAAACTTTTTCGATGTGTCCCGCCAAGCAGAGTCCAGGTAAGTGCACCATGGCTGAAGCACGTAAACCCGTGCCAACATTGGTCGGACACGCGGTTAAAAATCCTAAGCGATCCGAAAAAGCCAGTCCGAGCGAAGCGCCGAGCGCTTCATCTAGTTGTTCGGCGATATTCCACGTGCCCCGCAAATGCCAACCAGCCTTTACGACCTGTAGACGAATATGGTCCTCTTCATTGATCATCACCGAGCATGTTTGGTCGCGACTAATCACCGCTGCCCCACTCTTACCTGCGGCTAATTCTTTGGAAACTAAGTGGCGCTCCACAAGCACAGCACGCTCCATGTCGGGCAGGTCGCCCATCTTGAAAACATGTGCCTTACGAAAACGTGGGAACTTGGAAAACGCATCGATGCAGCGATTGGCGATTTCTTTACGCTGAGCGGGCTTAGCCCAACCTGGAAAAGGAAAACCCGAAAGGTTTCGAGCGAGACGCACACGTGTGCTCAATACCACTGCCTGCTGAGCGCCCAGCATGTGCGTCAGTTCATTTTCAGCAGCGAGTATATCTTGGACGGACATGAAATTATTCGGCAGGAAGTTGAGCGGAGAGTTGCGCGATTTCATCACGCAGGCGTGCGGCGACTTCGTAATCTTCCGCCGCAATCGCTTTTGCGATTTCTGTTTGGGCTAATTGCAAGCGATGGCGAATTTGCCCCAAGGCCAAGGCACCACTCGGTGCACGACCAATGTGCTGCACTTGATGCTGCACCTTCATTAACAGACCATCCAACGCTTCGAGAAAAACAGGCCAGCAATCCGGGCAACCGAGGCGACCCGAGCGACGAAAATCTGCGTCGCTAAAGTGACAGGTGGGACAGACGAGCGTCGGCGCCGTTGTTGCGGCACTGACTGCGTCGGCCAGCTGAAATACCGCTGCATCACCTGCTCCACCCTTGTTGGCACAAGCCTCACAATAATGCACCTTATGTACCTTGCCTTGGGTGATTTGGGTAAGGTGGACGGTGGCGACTGCATCGCAAACTGAGCACTGGAGCGGCTGGGACATTCGAACATTAGCAAATGCGGAGTTGGTTACTTGGCAAGGGGAAGCGGGGGCGGGTTTGACATCACCCCCTGCCATCACTTGATGGAGGGTCGTCCGATGTCCTCCAAGTCACGCATTGTTATCACTGGCGTAGGCCTAACCGCCCCGAACGGAAACTCCTTGTCGGAATTTCGTGCCAACCTCTTGGCGGGCAAAGCGCGTATCGCCGAAATCGACGTCCGTCACATGGGGCGCCACCCCGCTGGGGTTTGTGATTTCGATGCCACCAAGTGGCAAAAGCGAAAAGAGATTCGCAACGGGACCCGCGTTGGATCCATTTCAATTTACTGCGCACGCGAAGCCCTCGCTGACTCCGGATTAAACTGGGACACGGCGGATAAATCTCGGGTCGGCGTTTACCTCGGCATCACCGAACACGGTAACGTCGAAACCGAAAACGAAATTCATAACATTTCACAATTCGGCAACGATACGAAATATTGGACACACCATCACAACCCTCGCACCGTCGCCAATAATCCTGCAGGAGAAGTGACCATGAATATGGGCATCACTGGCCCTCATTACACGATTGGCGCTGCTTGTGCCGCAGGTAATGCCGGCCTGATTCAGGCTGCGCAAATGCTACAGCTTGGCGAAGTTGATTTCGCATTCGCAGGTGGCGTATCCGAGTCGATTCACACTTTTGGAATTTTTGCTGGGTTCAAAAATCAAGGCGCGCTCGGTGCTCACGCCGACCCAACAAAAGCGTCTCGTCCATTCGATAAGAATCGGAACGGTATCGTGATTTCAGAAGGTGGCGCCATCTACACTTTAGAACGTCTGGAAGACGCCCAAGCTCGCGGCGCTCGTATCATCGCCGAGATCGCTGGCTGGTGCATCAACTCCGACGCGACAGACGCCGTCCTCCCCAATCCTGAACGCCAAGCGGAGTGCGTACGGCTCGCCCTAAAGCGCGCCGGCATGAAGGCCCAAGACATCCATATCGTATCCACTCACGCGACCGCTACGGCCATGGGAGACATCCAGGAATGCGTCGCCCTACGCGAGGTCTTCCAGGACTGCCCACAAACTCATATTAACAATACAAAGAGCTTTATTGGACACTGCATGGGGGCCGCCGGTGCGCTGGAATTAGCAGGCAATCTACCCTCTTTTGACGACGGCTGGGTGCACCCTACGATTAATATCGATGAATTAGACCCCGAATGTGCCATTCCGGGCCTAGTCATCAATAAACCCGTCCAAGCCACCACCATTAAGGCTATCCTCAACAATTCCTTCGGTATGCTCGGAATCAACTCAGCCCTCATTGTTAAGAAATATGGGGTTGCCTGAACGGGTAAGGATGTTTGAAACAAGCCCACAAGCACATGACGAAGGAAGACATTAAACAGATCGTTCTCGATATCATCTCCGACATCGCACCTGACGAAGATTTGACTGCGGTTAAAGCCGAGGTTCGCCTCCGCGATCAGCTCTCGCTCGATTCGATGGACTTCCTCGATATCGTCATGGAACTGCGCAAGAAGCATGGCATCGAAGTCCCAGAGGCCGATTACGTGCAACTGGCCTCACTCGAGTCTTGTGCGGACTACTTGCTGCCTAAGTTCTTAGCCAAAGCCGCCAAGTAAGTTAGTTTAGTGCCCACTTCGGCCACCCCATCCGGGTGGCCTTTTTATTTAAATTATAAAATAAGGCCACCTCCGTGAAGAAGGTGACCGAATTAAATGGTGGAGCCTATCGGGCTTGAACCGACGACCTCTTGCATGCCATGCAAGCGCTCTACCAACTGAGCTAAGGCCCCATAAAACCGAAAGGTTAAGAAAGGTGCCCCCCTTGGCACGGTCAACGCTTTTTTCC
>CANCLQ010000005.1 GCA_947378845.1 Opitutia bacterium
GGGAAAGTTTCTGTAGTTTGCTTACGATTCGAGACCAAAATCGAGAACACCAGGATGACGAGTAAAACCATAGATGAAGCTGCCGTCCCGAGGCCTAACCCACCTGCGTTCAGCGGCTTAGTCAGCGTATCCCCCAGAGTTGCCCCAAAAGGACGCGTCAGAATGAAGGCAACCCAAAACAACAAAACACGCGACAGGCTTGTAAATGCATACAATAAAACTGTCACCAACAACAATACTCCAATCACCTCTGCTCCGCCTGCAAAGCCCAAGCCAGAGCTATCCGCCAAGAAATCGCCTAGGGCTGTGCCCAGAGTATTCGAAATTAATATCGCCATCCAATAAAAAGTCTCGTCGCGACGCGTTTGAATCGATGCCACGTGCAGCTGCCCACCTTGGTGCTTCCATAACCAAAATATAATTAGCAACAAAGAGGCCAACATCGCTGAACCTGCCGGATACCCCATTTTAAGGGTGCGATCAATGAAGTCAGATATCGATGTACCGGCCACACTCGTCGAAAGAATAACCAACCAAAACAGAACTGCACTATGCTTATTCGCCCGTAGTTGTAAAAACAGGGTGACAAAAAAGAGCCCAATCACAATCAAAGCCGTTGTCGCGTAACCTAACGCTAACCCCTCCGGGTGCGCCAAGTAATCGCTAAAGGTTTCACCAAGGGTTGTAGCTGTAATCTTGATTATCCAGAACCATGCTGTAACTTGAGCCAACTTGCTAGTGGGGTTACTCATAGCTTTAAACTGCCCACGAATGCCCATGGGGCGAGTAATATCTCTATTATTATTCCACTTATCACTGAAACAATACATCGCTTCTGGTTTTTAACCCTACAACTTACTACCCTATGAAACTCCTCAAACCTACCCTCAGTGTTATCGTTTTAGCCACCGTTGGATTCTTCGGCTACAAAGCTTTTGTTAAGAAGTCTGAAAACGAAAAAGAAATCGTCGGCTCTATCCGGGTTGAAAAAGAAGGCACCAGACTCACTGAGCTGGCCCCTCTTGCTAAAATCACGTTTGCCGATGCCGCTAAAGCCGCCGAGGCCGCTGTGCCAGGCTCCATCGTTAAAGGCAAATTAGAATCCGAAGACCACTACCTCATCTACACGTTCAAAATTATCTCCCCCAACAAAGAGTGGAGCGAAGTTTCAATCGACGCCGGTGACGCCAAAGTTCTCGAAATCGAGAAAGGCGACTAATTAAACTATAAGATGGGGGCAGCTAACCTGGCTGCCCGCTCTATCTTTGGTCAGGACGGCTTCTTCGCCGTCCTTTTTTATTACTACATTTGCCTCGGGTAGAGACAGTGCTCCGCCGTTTATTATTTTATTAATGTTGGCGATGCGGCGTCGCGTCCGCATCAACTTCTGCATCCCCGTCACCTGAAACCTGGTACCTGGCTCCCGAAACTCTCCCGAGACCTGACACCCGTCACCCGATACCTGTTTCACATTTCCACCTTTGCACTTTTGCACCTTTGCACTGTCGTCGATTTTTCCTCCTTCCCTCTCCACCTATTTTCGTATTAATAGACCCACAGTGTGACGGGCCTATAGCTCAATGGTTAGAGCAGAGAACTCATAATTCTTTGGTTTCCGGTTCAAGTCCGGATGGGCCCACCACTTTTAAGCGCTAATAGTTAAGGACTTAAGGAAACTAAACCCCTTGCAAATAAAGGGTTAAGGCCACTTTTGGGCCGATCTGACAAGCCCCAAAACACCCTTACCCCCTTAAGATTTTAGAGTTTAGTGGTGTGATTTTTACGAGGGTGCGAGCACTAATCCATATTCGCCTTGTCCCCTTGTCATAGTCCCCACTTACCCCCTAAATCCGTTCATGCGCCCCATTCTGTTCGTCCTGTTCGCAATGACGACCTTCACATTCGCTGGACCAACACAGTCAGCCAATGTGATCGTAATTCTGGTCGATGATCTCGGGCTGACCGACCTTTCCTGCTACGGGAGTCAATTCTACGAAACACCAAACATCGATCAGCTCTCGAAGGACGGGGTTAAATTCACGCAGGCCTATTCGTCCTCGACTGTCTGCTCCCCAACACGCGCCGCACTACTAACCGGAAAATATCCTGCCCGACTTCACCTCACGGATTGGATTCCAGGACACCCATCTCCTGCGGATAAATTACAATCTCCAGCGTGGCAAAAATTCCTATCGCCCAGTGAACTCACCTTAGCTCAACAATTTAAATCTGCAGGCTACTCAACCGCGCTCATCGGCAAATGGCACCTCGCACCCAACGAGAAAGACACTGAAGCATACAGTCCGATAAAATACGGCTTCGATCTTAACATCGGAGGCAATCACCTTGGCCAACCTGGAAGTTTCTTTTCGCCCTACAAAATCCCCACGCTCACCGACGGACCCGTGGGCGAATTTTTAACTGATCGAGAAAGTGCCGAAGCCGTTAAATTTATTGAACAAAATCAAGCCCGCTCGTTCTTCCTCTACCTCGCTCACTACGCCGTACACCAACCGATCGCCGGCAAACCTGAGGTCATTAAGAAGTTCGAACAGAAAGACGCTCGCCTCTTGAAACAAAACAACGCGACCTACGCCGCTTTAATTTCAAGTGTCGATGATTCAATTGGGAAAATTCGTGCAACGCTTCAGCGCCTAAAACTATCCGATAACACCATCATCGTCTTCACTAGCGACAATGGCGGTCTCAGCAGTGTAACCGATAATAACCCCTGTCGTGCGGGCAAAGGCTCCGCATACGAAGGCGGCGTGCGTGTACCATTTATCATTTATGTGCCGACAGTTTCTAGGGCTAATTCATCTGAAGAAACTCCCATTCAGACAATTGATATATATCCTACTCTCATCGAGATGTCGGGCATTGCCGCTAAGCCCTCCGTCATCGACGGAATCAGCTTAGCATCACTTCTTAAATCAAAAATCCCACTCGCCCGAACCGACCTCTTTTGGCACTATCCGCATTATCATAAGACTGGCGGCGCCACACCACACAGCGTGATTCGTAGCGGTGATTATCGTCTCGTTCATTTCTACGAAGATAACCGCGACGAACTTTATAATTTAGCCATCGATCCGAGCGAAACAAAGAATCTGGCCACAACCGATTCCGAAACGAGAAATAGTCTACGTGCCAAACTCGATCGCTGGCTTAAATCGGTCGACGCCCAACTCCCCGAAACCAAGTAGCATCATCATTGGTAGGGGCGCGACTGCGTCGAGCCCTGGGTAAGGACGGTGCTCCGCTACGTCCGCTGTATTCCCCTTGCCAACGCGTCACCGTGTCCACCTGACCCTTAATTTCCAACCACCTTCACCGCTGCGTCGCCAAGTCGTGCACGCAGTTGTGCAATATAAAGACTAGCCGGTGTCACACTTGAGCCTTTCATAAATAACCAACTGTTCTTGGATTTATCATCCAGCTCATATTTACCACTCGAGCCGATACACCAATTAGTCACGCCTGGTGGCTGTTCTATGGTAATAGATTTAGCAGAACAGTTCCAGACGACCGACCACCCCATCGTCCAACCGTGACCTGAGCCAGCCTTACCGCGATTACGGATAATAATCTCACCCTGGTTCAACTTACATCCGTCGAGCAGTAAACCAGTCGACCAGGTCATATGCGGCTGAATGGATCCATCTCCCTGAAAAGTAGAGTTTAATACTACATTCAAAGAAGATGGAGTATTGGATGTGGAAACGTAGAATGCGTTATCACCACTCATCACACAACGATTCATCAAAACCTGAGAACCCAACAAACGCACATATGAGGCGTAGCCATTAGATTTCTCACTCTGTTTAATTTCACCGGGGTGCTCCGACTTCATGGAATCAATCGTTACCCGAGATGAATCCTCTCCCACCTGTAAATCAGGAAAGGTATTTTTCATTCCTACGTTCTTCAGCCAAATATCTTGGGAATTATTTATAATCACACCGATAAACTGTGGGTCGCGCCAATCCCCTACTGGCGCGGGAGCATCAATTTTCACACCTTCAATGCCACACTTTGTAATACGCTTCGGTGCTTCGATTTCAGTTACAGTTGCTGGCGACTTTCCTAAAAATCGTCCGTCAATCGCATCCGTTAATGGCACATCAAGAGTGATTTCTTTTCCCTTAATTCCTTTGATAATTCGGACATGTGAAACCGCTCGATCCTCTTTCATCCACGTTTCCAATTTACCTTCGTCGACCAATTTATCCATTCCCATAAATTGAATCCACTCCTTGGTCGCATCTCTTGAAATCTCAATCGTATCTCCAATTTTAAGTCCTGCAACCTGTTCTACCGACAATACTCGTGTGCCTGATGGGACATAATCATCTGTAATTTTAATCGGCTTTCCCAACACTTTTGGCCTCCCTTGAGCAACTGACTCAGCCTTGGCTTTCTTTTTAGAATCTTTGCCATCTCCAGTCGTCACCTCATGCGCGAGCTCGATACCAATATGTGGCTTCCCGGTTAATTTAATTACCGTACCACCTGCCCCCATTCCTGCGCCACGCAAAATCACACCACTCGCCTTAATCGCTAGCGTCTTAGAACAATTGTATGTCCCAGCCGACAGTTCAACCACGCCGCGAACACCATCAACCAATGGCATGGATGAAACCTGATTGATAGCCGACTGAATTGCATCCGAAGCATCGCCGGAAGTGACACTCACTGTCTTCTTATTAGATGAAATTGGGAATGCTACGCCACCACCACCATAACCCGCATACGAGAAGTCACATATCTGATCACCTTTCTCGGTCTTGGTATATTTCAACTCGGGACCACCACCCACCAATGCACATGGCAAATCAGCTGCCATCAAGAAAGCCCCCGCCGTTAAAGCCAAGGTAAGCCAACTGATTCGATTTAAATTCATATTTTCGTACCTAGAACTGCACACCCCGTTCAAAGTTTCAACCCAAGGACTCTCAAAAGTAAGTCCATCCTTGGAACTTAATAGACTTTTATGGGTTATACCCACATAAGCACTCTCCTAATTAGACATGAAATACCTCCGCCATCTCTCAATCCTAAGCGCTATCGCTTTACTTGCTCCATTTGCCATGGGTGCAGAAGTCGCAGCCGCCAAGAAACCCAACATTGTTTTCATCTTAGCTGATGACCTCGGTTTCGCTGAACTCAGCTGTAACGGTGGCGAAGCGTACAAGACACCTAACATCGACGCCCTTGCTAAAGGCGGCGTGCGCTTCAATCACTTCTACACCATTCCTCTATGTGGTCCATCACGCGCACTTATTCTCACTGGCCGCTATGGATTCCGTACTCGTGCCGTCAGCCAAGATGGTTCAGGCACTATGGTCCGTGAAGGCGAAGGCGCCGAGGTAATGATTCCAACTGTGCTGAAGAAAGTCGGTTACAAGACCGCTATGATCGGCAAGTGGGGTCAAATTCTACCTTGTGGTGATGCTACCCAATGGGGCTTCGACCACGTCCTAAGTTACAAAGCCAGCGGCATCTATTGGAACGTCGCCAAATGCGCTGAATTGATCAAGAGCTCCAAGCTCGAAGGTGAAAAGGGCTCCGAAGGCGGTGTCCGTGCCAAACCTGGCCCCTACAATATCAACGAGAAGAACCTCACACTCGCCGACAACGAATACATGCCTGACCTCATGGAGAAGAATGCCTTCGAGTTCATTAACACGAACAAAGATAAGCCCTTCTTCCTCTACTACTCACTCTCGCACGTTCACTCCCAAATCCTACCTACACCTGACAGCAAAGCGCTCCCCGAAGATGCGGATGCCGCTAAACGCTTAGCCCTTACTTATAACGATAATATTCAATACATGGATAAGCTTGTGGGTAATTTGGTCTCCGAACTCGAGCGCCTGAAACTTCGCGAAAACACCCTCATCGTCTTTATGGGCGACAACGGCACCGCCAAAGCTCAATCCGATCGCGCCACCATCAATGGTAAACGCCTAATTGGATCTAAAGGCACTATGCAAGAAGGCGGCGCACTCGTACCCTTCATCGTGAACTGGCCTGGCGTCACTCCCGCCGATAAGCTTAACGAAAACGTGTCTGACTCCAGCGACCTCCTTCCCACCTTCGCAGAAATCACGGGCGCTCCTCTGCCAGAAAATCGTGTCATCGATGGCAAGAGCTTACTCCCTCAAATTAAAGGCGAAAGCACATCCCCTCGCACCTGGTCATTCATTGTTCTAGGTAAGTCCTGGTACGTCCGTGAAGCTGGCTGGAAGCTCAACGAAAAAGGCGAACTCTTTGACATGAAGGAAGCACCATTCAATGAAATCTTGGTTGCAGCAGATAGCAAAGATCCAGCCGCCATCACTGCACGTGAACGCCTTTCTAAAGTATTAGCAGACCTCAACCCAGCAGGTGGTTTTACCGATGCAGGTAGCGGACGTGGCGGCGATAAGGACGCCAAGGAAGCTAAGAAGACCAAGAAGGCCGATAAAGCCGCAAAGGTTAAGTAATATTTAATTTTAAAAAATAAAAGCCTCCGCGAAACCAACTTGCGGGGGCTTTTTTATTTCTGCTAGCAGCCCGCCTGCTTCGCCGAGCCTTTACCGTTCACCTTACCGTTAATGCAATAGGGACAACTCTTTTCTAAAACATAAGCTGGATGCTTCTGGTCGGCCAATGAAAGTGGCATCTGACAATTAAAACAAAGGACCGAATGGGTTTCTTTAAGGTCAGCTCCCACGCCCACGCGCTCATCAAAGACAAAACATTCCCCGTCATAATGCGCGCCGCCCACTTCTTCGAAATACTTCAGAATTCCGCCATCGAGTTGAAGAATATTAGTAAAGCCTTCCATCTCCATAAATGGTCCGGCTTTCTCACAACGAATGCCGCCCGTACAAAACATTACCACTGGTTGATCTTTTAAATCCTCGGGTAATTGACGAACCGCCCCCGGGAACTGGCGGAAATTCATTACACCAATTGGCACCGCACCCTTAAATGTACCCATGCGGATTTCATAGTCATTGCGGGTATCCAATAAAGTTAATGGACGACCCTCATCTAACCATTGCTTCAACTGATGTGCAGAGATTTTCGGTGAAGGTTTCAAGGCGGGGTTTACGCCATTCACACCAAACGCAATAATCTCTTTCTTAACTTTAACTAACATGCGCTTGAATGGTTGCTCCGAACTCGGGCTCTCTTTGGGTTTAATATCCTGCAAGCCAGGAATACTACGCAGTACACCCACAATCACATCCAACTGCACCTTCGTGCCGGCGATAAAAAAATTAATACCTTCGGGAGCCAGTAAGATAGTCCCCTTCACTCCCTGTGCTTTGCAAAGTGCCAACAGCTCTTCCTTGCGCGACTCGAGTTGATCGAGCGGTGCAAATTTGTAGCACGATAGATTGATAATCGTATTCAAGCGAACCCCACCGCTAATGAACCTCACCCTCCATGGCAAGCCGAGGCAACACCGTGAACGCCACTTGTCATTTCCGTAAATTTCCACTGGTATCAACCAACCTAAACTTTGAGCGACGAACTTTCCATAAAGCCTATCGGCTATATTCGCAGCGGTAAGGCATTGAAATTTAATGCCCGACATCAGCCCGACGAATCGCAGGCCGAGACCAACGTTCTCGAAATCATCGAAGGCGATATTTATCAGAAAGCCCTGCAAGACCTTGAGGGCTTTGAACGCATCTGGCTTATCTGGTGGTTCCATCGGAACAAAGACTGGCGCCCACAGGTCCTACCCCCTCGCGGGCCCGCCCAACGCCGGGGACTCTTCGCTACGCGCTCCCCTCATCGTCCAAACCCACTGGGCATCACACCGGTTCAACTTTTGGGAATTAAGAAAAATAAATTAATTCTCGGACCATGCGACCTCGTTGAAGGCACGCCCGTCTTCGACATCAAACCATACATTCCTAGCTACGACTCGTTCCCCGACTCCAAGGCAGGCTGGATTGATGAAGTCGATGCCTCACTCGTCGAACCGCCGGAATTTAAAGTACAATTTTCTCCTCAAGCAATTATCCACACCGACTGGTTACGCAATGAGTGGCAAATCGATTTCCGTGATCGGATGCTCGAAATACTTTCGCGTGATCCATCGCCCCATCGTACACGTCGTATTCGCAGCCGACACGGCGAACTTTTTGATATCGGATGTGGCGCTTGGTATGCGGTCTTTAAAGTTGAAGATAAAATCGTCACCGTTCTTCACCTTAAACCTTCCTTCCCATTGAAGTTTCTAAACGATTCGACCCGACCCGAGATACCGGATCGTGACGCACAGATTTCGTTCCGTTTGCAGTGGCCAGAATACGTCGATTAGGCCTGTTTACGGGCTAAAAGACGGTGGCCTAAGTAATTAATCACCGCCACAAAGACATAGCCGACCACGCACGCCGTTACCGCAACAGCGAATACAGCAGCGGTCTCGGTGCGGCTCCAGTAAATCACGAGCAGATAACCTAATCCACTCTGCTGTGGATTAGTTCCTGCAATGTATTCACCACTCACCGCACCCACCGTTGCAAGGGTTGCTGCAATTTTAACTCCCGTGACAATTTGCGGCATCGCTGTTGGAACACGCAACTTCCAGAAAACTTGCCAGGTCGAAGCTTTCATGACCTGGAATAATTCCCGCTGCTGAACATTTACCGCATTCATTCCAGCTGATGCTGCTGCAGTAATTGGAAAAAATGAGATTAGGAATGTAACCGCCACAATACTTCCTAATCCTGCCCCCAGCCAAATCGCGAGTAACGGTACAACGACGATTACGGGCGTCATCTGCATAATTAAAACCCAAGGTAAGAAACAACGGCGCAATAAGGGCGAGATCGTGAACACAGTCGCTAATAACACCCCACCCACAATCGCCGCCGACAAACCGAGCGTAGCCGCAAACGCCGTCCGACCCGCGGCTGGAATCAGAAATCCACTCTCACGTATAAACGCCCGGAAAATCGCTGAAGGAGTGGGCACCAGGTACTCAGGCACATTCAATAACGTCGGCAACCACTGCCAAAGACCCAAAACAGCTAAGGCTGTTAGAATGGGTGGGAGCAGACGCCTCATGCGCCCACCCTAAGCCCGAATCGGCTCAGCGGTAAACGCTCAATACCGAGTCTAATCCGCCCCCTCAGGTTTTTACTCGATAGGGAGCCCCTTTAGTAGAGGCCTGTTTAAAACTATACCCCAATGCTCCAGCATGACCCCACCCGCTTACCCCCTAAAGTTAAACTGGGAACTATTTTCGGTTGCCCCGCCCCACTTGACAGACACCCCTTGACAGCCGTGGCCCTCATCTCTCGCAGATCCATCGATGAACTTCGCCAAAGGGCGGACATTGTCGCGTTAGCTGGGGACTACACCCAAATGAAACAGCGCGGTCGTGACTGGTGGGGATTGAGCCCTTTCAAATCTGAAAAAAGTCCTTCCTTCAAGGTGAACCCGGAGACTGGCCTATGGTATTGCTTCAGCACCCAACAAGGAGGCGATGCTTTCAAATTGGTGATTGCGCGTGAAGGCCTCGACTTCCCCGAAGCCGTCGAACGCGTTGCCCTGCGCTTTGGTTTCAAACTGGAATACGACAACGGAGGCGAAACTAGCTCGGAGCGCTCCATGCGTGGTCAACTTTTAGAAATTCACGAATTAGTCGCTGACTACTGGAGACGTTGTTTCCTTGAAGACGCCGAACACGGTAAGTGGATTCAGAACTACTGGACTCAAGTTCGAAAGTTCGACCCCAAAGTGGCCGATGACTTTAGTATCGGTTTCGCCCCAGTGGATGATTCGAAACTTATTCCCGGACTTCTTAAAAAGAATTACAGTAAAGAAGCCATCGCTCAAACTGGTCTTTTCTTCGGCACCGATCGACAACCTGACCCCGCTCGCTGGCGCTGCCGCTTCCGCGGCCGACTCGTTATCCCGATCCGAGATATCCAAGGACGGGTCATCGCTTTCACCGCAAGAACACTAGATATTACGCCCGCTGATGATCCTTCCCGCGAGGCCAAATACGTTAATTCGCCCGAGACCGAGCTGTTTAAAAAGTCGCGTACGGTTTTCAATCTAGACCGCGCTCGAGCCAACCGCAAAGGCGAAGACCCATTCGTTCTGGTCGAAGGTCAACTTGACGCCATCCGCTGCCACACCATCGGTATCCCAGGTGTCATCGCCGCGCAAGGTACCGCCGTCACCGAAGAACACCTTTCACAACTCCGACGCTTTACACAAAAACTTATTGTGTTTCTCGACGCTGATGCGGCCGGACAAAAAGCTGCGTTGCGCCTCTTGCCGATAGGCCTGCGCGAAGGGCTCGACATTCGCTTCCTCTCACTTCCGGGCGGGAAAGATCCTGATGAATATTTTTCAACACATTCGGCCGACGAATGGCCAACGCTTGTAGCCACCGCACGTAGCGCGATGCAATTCTGCGTTCAATCCATCATACCCATAGGCTCAAGCAACACCCCACTCGCCCAACGACTCTCATTACTGGAAACACTATTTCCTATTGTGGAGCAAACCGGCGCCGAGGAGATTATTCGCGAGGCCCTCAATGAGGCCGCTCGTCACGCCGGCATAGGTATCCGAGAAATGCATATGGCCTACGAGCGCCACTTGGCCAATGTAGCCGCCCGACGCCCTGCCGCCCAACTCCGTCCAGCCGAACCCACCGAGGTAACGCCTGTCAAGGGGGGGGGCTTGACAACTCCGGAAGAAGACCTAATTAGGGTACTTCTCCGGCATGATCGTTACTTTACCCCTGTCTCTGAAAACCTCCCGCTGGAGTGGATCGATACTCAGAGCCGATCGAGCACCCTGCTGTTGGCCCTGTTGAATGAGGCCGCCCACGGACACTTCAAAGGTATACGCGAGGCAATCAATGCACTCGATGACGACCTTCGACAAGAAGGTGCCCGCTTAGATGCCCTCGTAAATTACGATAACGATCAAGACCCGGAAATCAGAATTCGCATCAACCATATTTTAAAAGCATTTCACCAACGACAGCTCCAAGTTCAGAATCGGAAAATTGATGCGCAAATCGCATCCACGCCAGGTTCCGACGTCGCCACCATTAATTCACTCTTAGCAAAGAAAATTGAGTTAAGAAAAAATAATACAACTCCACCCTGCCTCCCGCCTTTAAATTAATTTTCCACCACACATGCCCGAAAACAAAAACTCCAAAAAAACTGCCACCAAGCCAAGTAAAGCAACCAAAGCTTCGCCTAAGCCCGTCGCAAAGGCTGCTCCAGCTAAGCCCGCAACCAAGCCAGTCGCTACTGCCAAAGTTGCGCTCAAGGCTCCGCTGGCCAAGAAGCCTGTTATCGCTGCCAAGCCTATAGCCGCAAAAATTACTGTGCCAATTAAAGTAGTAGCCACAGCGAGCAAAGCCCCCGTTAAACAAGCCCTTAAAGCACCCGTCGGAAAGCCCATCACAAGCCCGGTTGTCTCCAAAGACATCAACGAGAAGGTTCAAATTCTCGTCAGCATGTCGAAGACGAATGGTTACGTCACCGTTCAGAATATTAATGAAGTCATCCCCGATAGCGCGACGGATCCTGAGTTGATCGAGAATATCATGAATATTCTCGATAACTTAGACATTAAGTTACTCGACGATGATGAAGTTGAGACGTATCGCAAAAAAGTAGACGAGTCAGAAGAAGAAGCCGCTCGCACCGTTCCTGCCGATGCACCTTACGACCCATTCAATGTCTACCTCAAGCAGATGGGACACAAGCCACTGCTTACCCGTGAACAAGAAGTTGAAATTTCTAAGCGCATCGAAGACACCGAACTTCGCGCCCAAGAATTCCTGTTCTCATGCTGGCTCACGCTACCCTACCAACTTGATCTCGCACTTAAGGTACTCCGTAAAGAAGAGCGCTTCGACAAAGTAGTTATCGATAAGAAAGTAGAATCGCGTGACGCCTACTACAAGATGCTGCCTAAGGCCACCGACGAGTGCTCTAAATTACAGGATAAACTTGATAAGGCCTGGCAAAAGTACCTGAGCGAAACCGACGCGCCTAAGAAAGCTAAGCTTCGTGAGTCTTATAAGAAAATAGAAGTCACCAGCAAAGAAGGCTGTAAGGATATCCTTCGTAAGTTCTGCTTTAAGATGAAGTTGTTCGAAGAATGGCTGGAGCTTCCTGAACTCAAAGCCGACCTCGAAGACTGCCGTCAATTATCTGACCCTACTCCGGTGATGCGCGGACATGTCCGTGCCAAACTCGCACGTAAGCCCGAGGTTTCCTCTAGCCGTGCCCGCGAAATCGAGCACCGCTGGCGCCTCAATCCACCCGAACTCCTTCACCTCGTTCGCTCAGTCCGCAAACACCTCGATGAAGCGCAGCAAGCGAAGACAGAAATGGTTGAGCACAACTTACGCCTCGTGATTTCAATCGCCAAGAAATATCAAAATCGCGGCCTTCTGTTCACCGACCTTATTCAGGAAGGAAACATGGGCCTCGTGAAGGCAGTTGAGAAATTCGAATACCGCCGTGGTTACAAATTCTCCACCTACGCGACCTGGTGGATCCGCCAAGCCATCACCCGCTCAATCGCCGACCAAGCCCGCACTATTCGTATCCCAGTTCACATGATTGAGACATTGAATAAAGTGATGCAGGTTCAAAAGCAACTCACTCAAGAGCTCGGACACGAACCTACTGCCGAAGAAGTCGCCAACGAGATGAACATGGCTATCGATCGCGTCCAACAGATCATGAAAATGGCGCAACAACCTATCTCACTGCAATCACCAGTCGGTGACGGCGAAGATACTTCGCTGGGTGATTTCATTGAAGACAAATCAGCTGAAAACCCAAGCGATACCGCTTCCACACGCCTGCTTCGCGAAAAGATTGATTTCGTTTTACGCTCTCTCGCTGAACGCGAAAAAGAAGTTCTGATCCTTCGCTTCGGTTTACTCGATGGCGTACAACGTACCCTCGAAGAAGTTGGCCGTCACTTCAAAGTGACCCGCGAACGTATTCGTCAAATTGAAGCAAAAGCTCTCCGTAAGATGCGTCACCCAACGCGCATGCGCCAACTCCAAGGCATGTTCGAAGGCGAACTCGATACTTCCGGTCCAGGCTTCGATCAATTCATTGATGCTGAAACTGCTGCCGAGAAAGCGAATGAGCCCGTCTTACCAAGTGCGACACTCGAAGCCTTCCGTCAGAAAAATAACGAGTTCCTCAATTCGCATCGTCCATGAGGTCAGCCCTCACCGCACTGATGGTCGTAGTCCTCACTGGCTGCGCCCATCAGTCTGTTGAGGTTAATGTAACAGCGACTACTGGCTTCGAAAAACCTATCGGAATGCCAGCCAACCCTCGCGTGGGTTTCGTTGGTCACCTTTCTGCATCCTCTAATGTTGTCATCATTCAATTAGTCCGTGAGGCGTTCCAGAATCAGATAAAAGTCGATGAAGTTGTGGTTGCACGCAACCATAGCCTCGAACCCACCGCCCTGCTTAAGATTGCAGAAATACGCGGCATGGCAGCGCGAGTGACCATACTGCGTGGTCAACCAGGGCCTGACGACGAAGTGGTTTTACCAAGCCGTAAATTACAAGAAGCGGCGGAGGCATTACCATTAGTAAAGACCGATACTTGACCTCGGGCACAAGGAAGCCCACGTTGCCCTTCTATGTTACAGGCAGGCATCGTCGGACTTCCTAACGTTGGAAAGTCTACTCTCTTCAACGCCCTCACGCGTTCACGCAAAGCGGAAGCGGCCAACTACCCATTCTGCACCATCGAGCCGAACGTCGGCGTCGTTGAAGTGCCCGATGAACGCATGTACGAGCTTCAGAAAATTGCGGGCACAAAAGTAGTCATACCTGCCGCCATTGAATTCGTCGACATCGCCGGCCTCGTCGCTGGCGCATCCAAAGGTGAAGGCCTTGGAAATAAATTTCTAGCGAACATTCGTGAGGTCGATGCCGTTGTCCACGTTGTGCGCTGCTTCGAGAACGATGATATCGTACACAATATGGGTAAAGTGGATCCCGTACGCGACATCGGCATCATTGAAACGGAACTCATCCTTTCGGACATTCAGTCCGCCGAACAACAACTCGATAAGAACCAAAAGAAAGTTAAGAGTCAGGACAAAGAAGCGATTGCAAATGTCGAACTCCTCACACGACTCATTGCCCACCTTAATCAAGGTCAGCCAGCTTCTAGCATGACTGTGAATGACGATGAACGCGTTCGTCTGAAATCATACTCCTTACTCTCCGCGAAAGCCGTACTCTACGCCTGCAATGTTGCGGAAACCGATTTGGCCGATTCATCTAAAAACCCGCACGTTGCCGCCGTCCGCCAACACATTGCCAAACAGAGTAATTGTGAGTCTGTAGTCATCTGCGCCCAAGTCGAAGCTGAGCTTTGCGACCTCGCACCAGCAGAGGCTCGCGAATTCTTACAATCTCTCGGCGTTGATGATTCCGGCGTCTCTGCACTTATCCGTGGCAGTTATAAATTACTTGGCCTTGCGACCTACTTCACTGCCGGTGAAAAAGAAGTAAGAGCATGGACGTTCCGCCAAGGCATGACCGCTCCACAATGCGCAGGCGTGATTCACAGCGACTTCGAGAAAGGCTTCATCAAAGCCGAAGTGGTTGCCTATAACGATTTAGTTAAATGCGGCTCAGTAGCCGCCGCCCGCGATGCAGGTAAATACCGACTCGAGGGCAAAGAATACCTGTTTAAGGATGGCGATGTCACCTTGTTCCGCTTTGCGAACTAATTAAGCACCTGCCTGATAGTAATAGTTAACGAGAAGTAGGCTTGAAAGTTGCTTTGGGCTAAGACCCTCGCAACCTTTGCAGTCCGAGTGTGTCCCACAACCATGCGCCTCCTTCTAATAACTTTAATATCATTTTTAGGGTTCGGCTGTAAACCTACGCCGCAAATTTCTACCTATGAAGTTAAGTCTGAGGCCGTTGAAAAAGTGAGTGAGCCTGCCCCTGCACAGAAACCAGTTGCTGCCGCTGCCTCAGGAATGCCAGCCAGCGCAGCTATGCAAGCCGAAGCCGCCACCTTTGGTTCACCGCAATGGCCAAACCTACCTGCAGGATGGACAGCTAATGCCCCCAACCCCATGCGCAAAGGGAGTTGGTCAATTGCGGGGCCCGATGGATCAAAGGCTGAAATTGCGGTAACCGTTTTTCCAGGAGATGTCGGTGGTATCACCGCCAATGTTAATCGCTGGCGCGGACAGCTCGCCCTTTCACCCGCAAGCGAATCCGAAATCAATATATCGGCAGAGGATGCAACTGTCGGGAGTGATGCGGCTAAGAAGTTCACACTTATATCCGCTGATCAAAAAAGAATGACCGTCGCCCTGCTTGTGGCCAAAAATAATTCAACCTGGTTCTGTAAACTCTCTGGCGACAGCACAGTGGTTCGCAGCCAGATCGAATTCTTTCTCGAGTTCTTTAAAAACTCTCAACTTCCTTGAATAACGAATTTCAATCTAAAGCAAAATCCAATCACGCTGTATTGGATTTCTTTGCCTCCCTTAAACTTACGGTGTGGTTGCTCAGTCTTTCCATGGTGCTTATTTTACTGGGCACATTGGAACAAGTACACTGGGGCGTTTGGCATGTTCAAAAAGAATACTTTAGTGCCTGGTACTGCCTTTACCCAATCAATCCTGACGCGGCCATGCGCCTTCCGCTGCCCGGCGGATTTCTTTTGGGTGCATTTCTAGTTATTAATCTTATCTTCGCCCACTTCAGACATTTCAAAAAAGGAGTTAAGCATATCGGTATCACCCTCATCCATAGCGGTCTAATACTGTTACTGGTTGGAGGTTTTATGACCGCTGCCTACCAAGAAGAGTCCGCAATGGTGATTCCGGAAAACGATTCGCGTAATTACACGGAAGCCTTTCGCGATTTCGAACTCGCCGTTATTCAACACGGAACCACTGACCGGGTGACTGTTGTACCCGACGAACTTTTGCGCAAAACCATGAGCGGTGATCTAATTACACTTAGCGGCACACCCTTCACTCTTAAGCTGTCTCGTTATTTCCCTAATTCAATTCTACGGGCACAGTCTCAAATGCCTGAATCACCTGCGGTAGCAGCAACCCAAGGTATCGCCGCACGCACCGCTATGGCTTTACGAGGTGCACCTGAAAGTTTCAGTGATACTATTGGCAATACACCGAGTGCCATAGTTGAGGTGATTGCCAACGGAAACTCACTTGGAACCTGGCTGCTTAATAGCCAACTCACTGAGTCCTTCCCCGCACAAACATATATTTATAAAAATCAGAACTACGAAATCAACTTACGTAGACAGCGCACCTACTTACCGTTCAGCGTTAAGCTCAATCGCTTCACACACGACAAATACCCTGGTACTGAAATTCCCAAACATTTCGCGAGTGACGTTGAGGTGATTAGCGAGACTGGTAAATTCTCGTTCAACATTTCCATGAATCAGCCAATGCGTCATGGTGGTATGACTTTTTATCAATCAAGTTTCGGTAATACCAACGACGGTAAAAACCTCAGCGTTCTCCAAGTCGTACGCAACCCTGGCTGGCTTGTACCCTACATCGCCGTCTCCCTTATGTCGCTTGGACTGCTATGGCACTTTGGCGCTTCGCTTTTTCAATTCCTTAAGCGACGCACCAGTCAATCTACCGCCGTCATTTTATTCTTCATCTGCCTACCTGCATTAAGCCGTGGGGAAGGTGCCTGGGACTCTCGCGAAATCGGAAACATTCCCGTACAGAGTGGCGGACGAATCATTCCAATCGAAACCCTGGCCAGTGGATCCCTGCTGCAAATGCGTGCTCGTCGAGAAATCGCACTTACGGAGGTTGAAGCGATTGCCTTCGGACAAAAGCCATCGAAATGGACCGCAGAACAACGTGCCACTATCAATCGCGAGTTACCTGAGCTAACTGAGAACATCCAAGCCGCTCTAGAATTACGCCCAGTAAAATTAAATGGTCGTAATATCAATGCGACCGATTGGCTCATTGAAGTCTGCTTCCGCTCTAACGTTGCGCGCCTATTGCCCACCTTCCGCATCGATCACCCAGTCGTTCTTAAAATGGTCGGACGGGACCCAGAAAAAACTAAATTCGCGACGTGGAATGATATTATTAAGAATAGCGAAGCTATCACTCGCGCTGCAGAAAAATCGCGTAATCTGCCACAAGCTGAGCGAGAATCTGAAGATCGCGCTCTAATTCAATTGGAAGCGGCGGCCAAGCAGTACGCCCTGCTCACGATGACCTTTATCCCTGGAGATTTACCTCCTGAAATCGCACCTCAACGTGAGTACGAAGCTTGGTTAGGTTCGCTTAACTCTGCGGCTATTCAGATGCAGAAAAACGCGAGCACAAGTACG
Organism: Opitutia bacterium; assembly: GCA_947378845.1. GTDB lineage: Bacteria > Verrucomicrobiota > Verrucomicrobiia > Opitutales > UBA953 > UBA953. Next base: position 17,400 of record CANCLQ010000005.1, read on the forward strand.
GGCGCACCGGCCTTTGATAAGGAATTACAAGAAAATCTTAAAACGCTCGTCCAACGCTACCAAGAATTCGCACGTGATGGTGCCATACGCATTGTACCTCCCAAAAATACTTCCGAAAGTAGTTGGGATAACCTAGGCACGGCCCTCTTGTCAGTTATCACAGATCGCAATGCCCATCGTGCAGCCCTTGCAACCGATGGCACCGTCACTCGCTACGCCAACTTCGCAACGGCCTGGCGCAACGGCAACAATGATGAATGCGCGCAACAAGTAAGAGCACTCTACGCTGCGCACGTCGGTCCGTGGACAAGCCGAGTAGATGCAGAAACTACATTTAGTCGCCTCCAACCATTCTACTGGTTGCTTATCAGCTACGTTGTTGTCGTTTTAATTGTACTTGTTTGCTGGGTAATCGGAAAAACTAATCAGCTCAGTTGGGCCTACGCCTTATTAGTTAGTATTTTCATTCTGCACACAATCGCACTCGGCTTTCGCATGTGGCTACATCAACGCCCACCGGTTACTAATTTATATTCATCGGGAATCTTTATTGCATGGGCGGCCGTATTACTCGGGGTAATCTTGGAAAGAATTTGGAAAAATGGTATCGGTGCTGCCGCTGCTGGTATTAGTGGATTCATGTCACTCATCGTCGCACACAATCTCGGGCTCTCAGGTGAAGATAACCTCGAAAGCGTTCGTGCCGTACTCGACTCTAACTTCTGGCTCTCCACTCACGTAACCACTGTGACCCTTGGTTATTCAGCTACTTTCGTCGCGGGTCTGATTGGTGCGCTACACTTATGGCTCCGTGCATTTAAGGCCGACTACAAAGAAGGTGATGCAGTGGCTCGTGCGGCCTACGGCATTCTTGCATTTGCCACTCTCGCCAGCTTCATCGGTACGATGCTTGGCGGTATCTGGGCGGACCAAAGTTGGGGACGTTTCTGGGGCTGGGATCCAAAAGAAAATGGGGCCGTGCTGATTGTCCTCTGGTGCGCTATTTGTCTACATGCACGCTGGGGCGGACTCGTGAAACGCGAAGGACTCATGCAAATGCTCGTGTTTGGAAATATTGTTACCAGTTGGTCATGGTTTGGTACTAATCTTCTCGGCGTTGGATTACATAGCTACGGTTTCACCGAATCTGGCTTTCAATGGCTGAGCATCTTTGCGATTTCTCAATTGGCTATCATTGCACTCGGCTGGCTTCCCGCACGTAGCAGACCCACCACGCATCCATGATGAACGAAACGGCACCATGGTTTTGTATTAAAGCTAAGCCTCGCCAAGAGGCGGTCGCTGTTCGCAACCTAAAAGCCGTCGGTGATATTGAAATTCTTTTTCCCCGCGTTATGCGCACACGCCGAGGACACGAAAAGAACCGAGAAGTGGTCGAGCCACTCTTTCCCGGTTATATTTTTGTGAAATTTAATCCCGAAGAATATCACGGTACCGTCCGCAGCACTCGCGGTGTTTTACACCTTGTCAGCCAGGGCGGAAAAGCAGTCGACGTACCCAGCAAGGTCATTGAAGAACTTAATGCCCTCGGCCCTGATGGCATTTTATCGATGCTCGATGCCGATCTTAAAATCGGCACCAAGGTTCGAATCATACGTGGCATCTTCTCCGGTAGTGAAGGTGAAGTAATCAAGCTCGCTACACCACAAAAACGAATAGCCATCCTGATGTCACTTCTCGGATCGGAACAATCGGTTGATCTGGCGGTGGATGACATTCAGGAAATTCTACCCGAAGAATAATTATGATTCATGATTTGTTAATCCATTCGGCGAAGTACGAAAAACTGCATCCACACTTCCCTGCCGCCTTCGCATGGTTAAAGGCATTCGATACCTCAACCCCCGACGGTAAGTACGAAATTGCCGGCACCGATTGCGTCGCAGGTGTACAACGCTACACTACCAAGCCTAGTTCAGAAAAGAAATGGGAAGCTCACCAAGTTTTTGGCGACATCCAAGTTGTCTACCATGGCAATGAAACTTGTGGTCACACCGATGTCGCCCGACTCACAAGCAACGAGGCCTACTCCGCGAGTAAGGATGTAGAAAAATTCTCTGCCCCGCTTTTTCAGACTACACAATTACAGCTAAGCAGCGGATATTTCACCATATTCTACCCCCAAGACGCCCATCAACCAGGCGTAGCAAACGCAGCAGCCAGCGAGGTTTTGAAGGTGGTTATTAAATTTAAACTTTAAATAATTCTGGCGAAATATCGTAGGTCACCTTAAGTCGTTAAGTATGCCTGCTCCTTGCCGACTCATCTTCGCTCTCGATGTTGAAACCAAAGAGGAAGCTCTGGCACTCGCTCGTCCGCTTGCAGGTAATTTAGTTTGGGTTAAACTTGGGCTCCAACTTTTCACCCGACACGGGCCATCCATCGTCGACGAATTCCACGCACTGGGATTTAAAGTTTTCCTCGACCTTAAATTACACGACATACCCAACACAGTCGCCTCCGCAATCAAGAGCCTGAAAGGTCGACCCTGCTCCTTACTCACCTTGCATGCTTGCGGTGGACCCGAGATGTTAACCCGCGCCGTAGAAGCCGCCAGTGAATCCATTCCTGACTGTCAGTTACTCGCCGTGACAGTTTTAACGTCAATGGACCAGGCTCAACTTAATGCTGTCGGCATTCAACGCACTCCCGAAGAACAAGTCCGATTACTGGGTCGTCTTGCCATTCAATCGGGCGTTCACGGCTTAGTCTGCTCACCTCTCGAACTCCCAATGCTCCGCAAAGAACTCGGAGACAAACCGGTCCTTGTAACACCAGGCATTCGCTACCCCGATGCTAAGAGCGATGATCAAAATCGTGTCATGACGCCGGCACAAGCGTCCGCGAGTGGCGCCAGCTTCATCGTTGTCGGTCGCCCCATTCTCAAAGCCGACAATCCTCCAGCACAAACGCTTCAAATTCGTCGTGAAATCGGCGAAACAAAGTGAGCGCCACCAAGGACATTTTAATCTTACTCGCAGCTGGCTCTGCACGCCGGATGCAATCGGCAGTCGATGATAAAACTTTGGCATTGCTCGCAGGTAAACCTGTTTTCCTCTACTCTCTAGAATCTTTTAAATCTACCGGGCTGATTGGTTCAGCGATTATTACCTATCGCGACCCTCAACAGTTGGAACGCTTTAAAAAAGCGCTGGAAGGCTTTTTAAGTAAAAATCCATTAGATGTAAAATTTGTGCAAGGAGGCGAAACCCGACAAGACTCGGTGCGTGCTGCACTAGAAGCCTGTGCAACTCACTCAGGTATTGTGCATATTCACGATGCTGCTCGCCCACTCGTCACCGCCGAAGCTATCCAGTTGGTACGTGCTAAGGCACTCGAAACAGGTGGTGCTATCCTAGCAGGCCGTTCATCTGATACGGTTAAGATTTCCCATAAAGGCAATGCATCGGTCGAAAGCTCACCTGATCGTGCGCTGGTATGGACCGCTGAAACCCCACAGGTTTTTCGCACCCAAACCATCCTCAAAGCGTATCGAAAAGTCGCAGAGCTTGGACGCAAAGTTACTGATGACAGTTCTGCCGCCGAAGCCATCGGACAAGAAATTGCGTTAGTTGAAAATCCTACGGTGAATTTAAAACTCACTCGCCCTAGTGATTTCCTTCTGGCCGAAGCAGTTTTAAAAACGCGTTAAGGCTAGTAACCCGCCTGTCTCAAAGCGGCATCTAGTTTAGTCTGGAAATCCATGATGTCGGATTGATTGGGTCGATAGCCTTGAGTGCGCGGCACTAAGCCTGGGCGACCTTCCATGTCGAGATACCAATCGGCAACTTGCGCGTCAGAGAATGTAACATTGCCACTAACCATCACACCTGGACGTGTAATCGCATCCACTTCAACACGCACACCGCCCACAGGCGCAGCTGCAGGTTCGGCGACTGCTGACTCAACTTTATCAGCCTCAGTTTTCTTGGGCTCTTCCTTCTCTTGCAGCGTGAGATTTAGGTCATCGACCAGAAAGCGTACGTCGAGAAAGGTCATCGCAATTCCGAGTTCGGATGACAATCGGGTCTGGATACTCGAAAGCGAGGCACCTTCACTCACCCACTGAGAGACCGTAGAAATTTGTGCCGGAGTCAATTTTGCCATACCCCAAAGTGGGTGAGCCCTGCTTCTTTTTCAAGCGTCACGTCGCTTATTCGTTGGATTTTATACTCAACCCCTGCAAATTAGGGCCATGCAACTCCCGTTGACTTGGAAAAAGCAAGGTGACTTCACCGATATCATTTATGAAAAGGCCGATGGAGTTGCACGCATCACCATTAACCGAACCGATCGACGCAACGCGTTCACGCCCGACACGGTCGCCGAAATGATAAAGGCGTTTAACGATGCACGTGACGATCATACGATTGGCGTCGTTTTACTGCGGGGTGCGAATCCACAGACAGATGGCAAGTTTGCCTTCTGCGCCGGCGGTGACCAAAAAATCAGAGGCGACCAAAAAGGTGGTTATATCGGCAAAGACGGAGTCCCACGTCTCAACGTTCTCGATTTACAAAAACTCATTCGCTCGATGCCCAAAGTTGTCATCGCCCTTGTGGCGGGATACGCAATCGGCGGCGGACATGTTCTGCATGTCATTTGCGACTTAACCATCGCAGCGGATAATGCCATCTTTGGTCAGACGGGTCCAACCGTCGGAAGTTTTGACGGTGGATTTGGTGCATCCTATTTAGCCCGAATTGTCGGTCAGAAAAAAGCACGAGAAATCTGGTACCTCTGCCGACAATACAATGCACAAGAGGCAATGGAGATGGGACTCGTTAACACGGTTGTTCCGTACGCACAATTAGATCAAGAAGGTGAAAAATGGGCCCAAGAAATTATGACCAAGAGCCCACTCGCAATCCGTTGCTTAAAATCGGCATTCAACGCCGAACTCGACGGACAGTCTGGCATTCAGGAACTTTCAGGTAATGCCACCCTTCTCTACTACCTCAGCGAAGAAGGCGACGAAGGTCGCAAGGCCTGGAATGAAAAACGTCCACCTAACTTCGAGAAATTCCCTTGGCTCCCGTAAACCCTATTCGCGTCACCGAACGCGCTCAGGCACTCGCAGCTGAGGTTCTTAAGCCAGGCGATATCGCCATCGACGCCACCGCTGGAAAGGGACGCGACACCGCGTTTCTAGCTTTAGCTGTGGGGCCACTCGGACATGTCCACGCCTTTGATGTGCAAGCGGAAGCCATTGCTGCCACACAAAACCTGACAGCAGCGGCTGGCCTCAGTTCTATCGTCACCCTACATCATCGTTCACACGCCGAAATCTCTGAAGCCCTGCCCGATAATCATAAGCACCAAATTGGCGCGGTTCTTTTTAATTTAGGCTACCTACCGGGCAGTGATCAGAAAATTGTCACCTTACCTGCCAGTACACAGCATGCACTTGAGGCTGCACGCTCGCAGATACGTAAAGGTGGTCGTATCATTTGCGTGACTTATACAGGCCACCCAGGAGGAACCGACGAATCTAATGTCGTGCTACAGTTTGCCATAGCATCGGAGAATGAAGGCTATATTATTAATAAAGTCGGCTACTTCCCCGACTCCGCCAAACCCTGGATTCTCGTCGTCACCCGACCATGAAGATTACCTACAAAGTAATTGGTATGCACTGCAACGCATGCGTATCTAAAGTTCAAAACGTTCTGCAAACATTTGCGACCGCAGCAGTAACCCTTAACCCACCGCAGGTAATTCTTACTGGCGATTCCATTCCAGCACTCAATCTACTGAACCAAGCACTTCAGAAGATTGGGTCTTACTCGCTCACTGAATTAACATCGTCCGGTAAAACAGATACAGTCGAAGAAAAGAGTTGGTTTCAGACTTACCTTCCCCTGCTCCTGATAGTGGGCGTAATAGCTGCGGCTTCCTTTCGATCTGCCGTCAATTCGTCCGACTGGATGATAAACTTTATGGCAGGTTTTTTTATCGTGTTCGCTGTTTTTAAATTATTTGACCTTAAAGGCTTTCAAGATGCGTACACGACCTACGACCTAATTGCTAAACACTACCCTAAGTACGCCTTAGTTTATCCATTCATCGAACTCACATTAGGTTTCGCATTTTTATTCCGTTATCAAATCACCTTCACCCTCTACGCCACCATTGCAGTTATGTCCGTCGGCAGCCTAGGTGTCATCCAAGCCCTACGGAACAAACAGGCCATTCGCTGTGCATGCCTAGGTACCTCACTGAATCTTCCGATGTCAACCGTCACACTCGTTGAAGATTTACTGATGGTTTTAATGTCAGCGGCGATGTTACTCGCATGACTGGACGAATCATCATCACCGGCGCAAACGGCATGATTGGCCGGGCCCTTTCTGCGCTACTTAAATCTCAAGGTTACACCGTCGTCCCATTTTCTTCTCGGTCGGATAACTTACTCGGGATGAATCCCGCAACGGGATGGATTGATAAACAATGCCTCGAAAATTCGGTCGCGGTTATTCATTTAGCCGGTGAGCCCATCGCACAACGTTGGACGACATCGACTAAAAATAAAATTCTGAAAAGCCGTACTGCAGGTACTTCACTACTCGCCCAAACTTTAGCCGAACTCAAAAACCCACCCAAAGTTTTTGTATCGATGTCGGGCATCAATCGCTACGGCACTCATCGTCCGAATGAAATCCTCACCGAGCGCTCACTGATTTCGAAGGACGGATTTCTTAGTGAAGTCTCTGCCGCATGGGAACAGGCTACCGAAGTGGCCACAGCGGCAGGCATCCGCACGATTCAACTGCGCACTGGCGTCGTACTCGCTGCCTCGGGAGGTGCACTCAAGAGTATGCTCCCCGCCTTTAAGATGGGCATTGGCGGACCCATAGGTCCTGGCACTCAGCAAATGAGCTGGATCAGACTTGGGGACCTCACCTCATTAATCTCCTGGATTATCGTCCACCCCGATTGCCATGGCCCCGTCAACGCCGTGGCACCTCAAACGGTAAGCCAAACAGTCTTTGCCCGCACTCTCGCCCGCACCCTATACCGCCCCGGCTTCCTGCCCACGCCAGCGTGGATTATATCTCTGGTATTTGGTCAAATGGGACGTGAAACCATCCTATCCGACCTCCGCGTCTACCCCCAAGTAGCCCTAGCCAGCGGCTTTAAATTCACCACACCCGATCTAGACTCCGCACTCCAAATCGCACTTCGTGAGTGATTTGAGATTGATGGACAGCATTTGAAATTCGATTGTGGAAACATGGGTCGATTGCCTCATGTCATTTTTTGTTCCCTTATGGGTGTAGCCCTCATGGTTTCGACGGGTTGCGACGATGGTTCTAGCAGCAACAACCGGACCCTGGAATTGGAAGACCCAGAGTTCCGACAAGGTTTACTTTTTGAGAAACAACACGAACCACGCCGCGCCCTTGAATGCTTCCTGAAGGTAATCGACTCACGCAAAGGTGCCGCCGAATCTCATCTCGAAGCAGGTCGCATGTGGCTCGACCTCAAAGATCCTTTGCCGGCGATTTATCACTTTAATCAGTATATCCGACTCAAGCCTAATTCAGAGCAGAGCTTAATCGTAAAACAAATGATTAAGACCGCAGAAAAACTTTACGCTCAACAACTCCCAGGACGCCCCTTCGAGCCCGACGAAATCGGAATCGCAGATCAATCTGAGCGCGTTCGAAAGTTACAAATTGATAATGATCGTTTAAAACGCGAGGTCACTGAATTAAGCCGCGCAAATAAAACTGTAATTAATTCTCCAGTGGCACCTATGCCCACAAAAGGAACAGATGTGAAAAATCAAAGCACTGCAGCACGGGCTAGCAGTGCGACCACTTATACCGTTCTCCAGAATGACACGTTATCTTCCATCTCCCGAAAGTTTTTTGGCACAGATAAGCGCTCTAACGACATCCTAAAAGCCAACAGCGATAAGCTTAAAAGCCCTGCAGCCCTTAGACCAGGCATGGTTTTAACCATTCCTCAATAAGCTATGCACGTCACCCGCATACGCGCGGCTGACTTCCGCAACCTTACGTTTGCCGACGTCGAATTCGACGCGAAACGCGTCTTCCTTTTGGGGGATAACGGACAAGGAAAAACCAACCTACTCGAGGCAGCTGGACTACTTTCAACCTTTCGATCGTTTCGTACAAACGAAATCACACCACTTATTAGTGAAGGCTGCACCGAAGCGCGTGTTCGTATCGACACCGAAAATGCTGGTGAAAATTTTGCGGTAGAAATCCGTTTAGCTAAGGGCTCACGCAAAGGACACGTCAACCAAACTGCTGTCACCTCCGTCGCTGAGCACCTCGGAAAATTCCCTACCATCGTATTTTGCTCAGATGACTTGCGCCTCATTCGAGGATCGCCTTCTAATCGACGTCGCTGGATCGATGCTGCAATTGGAAGCACCGATGCTAATTACCTCTCCGCTGTTCGCGATTATCAACGTGCACTTGAAGGTCGTAACGCACTCTTGAAAATTGAACAACCTCAAGAGGACTCGATTCGTGCCTTCGAAAAAGCAATGCTTCCTGCGGCAATTTTAATCACACAATTACGGGCCAAAGCTTTACCCGAAATCGCACTGACCTTGCGTGAGACATGCGATAAAGCCGGCTTTCCCAACAAGGCCGCCGAGATCCTCTATAAACCTGATACATCCACTGAGAGTTTAGCAGATACTTGGCAAAAGAACCGTGGGCTCGATATCGCCAGCGGCACCACACAACGAGGGCCACATAAAGATGATTTTGAGATATTATTCGGCGGACAAAATGCGGCGGATTACGCCTCTGAGGGACAACAACGTCTGCTCGCACTTGCCCTGAGTTTAGGCCGCCTCAAGCGCGACGCCCGTCGCAGTTCCACGCCACCTATCATCTTAGCCGATGATGTTCTCGGTGAATTAGATGAGACGCGTCAGAAGGTATTTTGGCAAGAAGTGGGCGATTCCTACCAAGTAATTGCAACTGGAACTACCCCTCCCCCCTCAGGTAGTTGGCTTACTTACCGCGTCTCGGCAGGTTCTTACCACCGCCAATAATTTTGGCGTTGTTTTATCAATTCCGGAGCCCTTGGATGAGGTCATGTCCGACTTCCTCCTGTACGCATCAGTTGTCATCCTCTTCCTGGTCTGCCTGCTCGTCGTCCTCGTCATTCTCATGCAGCGCCCAAGCGCAAACGCTGGCATGGGATCTGCCCTCGGTGGTGGTGCCGCAGAAAGCGTCTTCGGCGGCGAATCCGCGAACGTACTTTCGAAACTGACCTCTACCCTCACGGTTATTCTTTTTATTCTGAGCTTCACCCTTTACCTCGGTTTCGTTGCGAAAGAAAAAGTGGCGCCCAAGGCACTTGTGACCACTCCAGCGGTCGCTGCCACTAAAGCCGAAGAGCCTAAGGTTGCTACACCTGTTGCAACTGAAGCCGCTAAGCCTGAAGCGGCACCTGCCGCCGCCCCCGTGGCACCTGTCGCACCAGCTGCGACCAAGTAAAATATGGTTCGTCGGAACTTACTCAGCCTGATCGCGTGCTGGGTTATTGTCCACGCCCCCATCAGTCTCCTTGCTCAAAGTAACTTTGACAATGATGGCTATGCGCAACTGTCTGCGATCGATGCCACCGTAGTTCTCAACGAATTCAGAGCTTCACGTGTGCCAGGTGATTTCTGTCTTAAATTTAATATCATTCACAAGCCGCGTCGCGGCGAATCGTCAGCGCCGATTGCCGGAACACTCTGGGCCAGCTGGGCCAACGGCGGCCCACGCCTTCGCATCGAGATGTCGAATGCGGAAAACGCGCCCAAAGTCCATTACTTGGCAATTAAGAATAAAGATGAAAGCCAACTCTGGATGGCTAAGGAAAATCAAGCTACACAGTTAGTATCCAATCAAACCGAGGGCTCAATATTGGCACCAGGTTTATTACTTACGGCGTTCGATTTACAAATGCCATTCACTCATTGGCCCGAGTCTAATTACGTTGCCACCGAACGTTCACGCGGTCGGCCTGTACATTTTTATTTAGCAAAAAATCTTAGTACAAACCCGCCAGCAAAAGTTAAATTTGGGATCGATCGCTCGTACCGTGCCCTAACCGAGGCGACCTATTATAATGCCGAAGACCGCGCCCTTCGGATCATGCAAATTGAAGATTTTTCCAAAGTTGATGAACAGTGGATGATAAGCACTTGCAGTGTACGCGATGAAGCGACTCGCGACGTCGACACACTCAAAATCACTGAAGCTGCTGTGCGACTTAAGTTATCCAATGAACTTTTCACGCCGGAGACACTCGGAACGCCCACTCCGTCACTCAGCACCGAACAATTTAAGTCACTCTAATTATGGCCGCCGACGTATCTAAAATTACAAGCTTCTGCGACCGAATAACCAATCGCAAAGCAATCAAGGATTTCCCTGGAGCAAAAAATGGTTTGCAATTCAAGGGTCGTCGTCAGGTGCGTAAAGTTGGAGCCGCTGTTGATGCTGGCTCCAAAGTTTTCGAACAAGCCGCCGCACGTGGCATCGACTTCCTAATCGTCCACCATGGCATGCACTGGGGTACCGTCACCCCTTCCAAGCTAAGCCTAAAGAATCGCCTCTCCACTCTTCGAAAGAAACAACTCTCGGTTTACTCGAGCCACCTTCCGCTCGATGCTCATCCAATCATTGGCAATAATGCACTTATCGCTCAAGATCTTGGCCTTCGTGTCGTTGATTGGTTCGTAGATTACGAAGGGCTTCCCATTGCCTGTATTTGCAAGGGCATTCCACGCACTACTCTCGCAAGAAAACTAAAGAAGGCTTATCCGAAAACATTTACGGGGATTGAGTTTGGTTCCAAGAATCCCAAACGTATTGCAATCCTCAGCGGCAGCGGTCGAAGCGCCCTCGCTCATTTAAAAGCTAAAGGTTGCGATACGTTAATCACAGGTGAACTTCGCGAAGAGCATTTCAACGAAGCCCAAGAACAAGGTTGGAATTTATATCCGTGTGGACACTACGCCACCGAGACGTGGGGCGTTAAAGCCTTAGCCGCTGCTATCGCCAGCGAGTTCTCTATTCCGTGGGAATTTGTGGGTACCGATAATCCACTCTAATCTTAATCCGCGAACACCCACATGCATCGCGGACGTATCGCACCCACACCGACTGGCCTTCTCCACCTCGGTCACGCACGTACTTTTGCAAAGGCTGCTGGATACGCTAAAGATGCGAACGGAACACTGGTTCTACGCATAGAAGATTTAGATAAAGCGCGGTGCCAGCCAGAGTTCACTACCCAGGCCATCGAAGATTTGAAATGGCTGGGAATACAATGGCAGGAAGGTCCAGACTGCGGCGGACCGCATACCCCCTATATACAATCACAACGTTTAGTAGGGTTTAATGCGGTCTGGAAAATGCTCCATGGGAGCGGCTCAATTTATCCCTGCGATAAATCGCGACAAGATGTCGAACGTACCCTCGTCGCCCCACACGCCGAAGATGATGCCGAACCGATTTTTCCTAACTCACTTCGTCCAGATCTTTCAGCCGGACGCAACGCTACCTCACCTGGAAATACCAATTGGCGATTCCGCGTTCCAGATGGTGCAGTCATTACATTCAATGATTCCATACAAGGACCACAGTCATTCATCGCTGGTAAAGATTTTGGTGATTTTCTTATTTGGCGCAAAGACGGTATGCCCTCCTACGAAATGGCCGTCGTTGCCGATGACCATGCCATGGAGATTAATCACGTAGTACGTGGCGCTGACCTACTAAAATCAACCGCACGCCAAATATTAATCTACCAAGCCTTGCGTTGGTCGATTCCACATTGGTCACATGTGGCATTGATTAACGACGCCAAAGGACAGCGCCTCTCAAAACGTGCCGCTGGCTTGTCCATTAAAGAGCTACGGAATAAGGGTCTGTCGCCTGCAGAAATACTCACTGCACCGGTCGACTCAATAGTCCGATTGTAAATTACTTCGGCGCTTTTTCGTCCTTATTCTTCTTCAGCTCAAGTAACTGCTGAACGTATTTAGAGGCACCACCAGGCTTATAGCCTGTCTTGGCATAAACCTCACCATTGGCATTCATGAGTAATACTGTCGGATAACCTTCGATTTTATATTTATCAGCCAATTCTCTGTTTAGCTTTTTCTCCGAATCGGATTGCGGCTTTTTCTGAGGGAAGTCGATTTCAACCAATACGAAGTCCTTTGCGGCGGCCCCAAAAGCTGTCTGACTAAAAACTTCTTTCTTCAGACGAATACACCATACACACCAATCACTCCCGGTGAAGTTAACCAGTAGATCTTTGTTTTCCGCCGTCGCAATTTTCTGAGCCTCGGCCATGTTAGTCACCCATCGACCCTTGTCCTCTGCTGCTGATAATACAGAGGTTAAACACACCGTGACAATGACTGCCCAGAGTTTTTTCATACTCTAATTAAAACTTATCTACCCAAAGCGAACAACCCAATTGTCTTTAACCCTGCGTTGCTAAATTTAAATTATTACCCTTTATCACTTTATGGGCTCAACCCGCATCATCTTAGTCGACAATGGCTCGTTTGAGCCTGAGGCGACTTTGAGCCTGCGACGCTTAGCCAAAAGTGTCGGGACCATCATTGGTCAGCCCGTCCACGCAATCTCCGTGTTACATTCGCACAAAGTAGATGCTGCACTTATTGCAAACGAACCTGCCCAAATTTTCGCTGATGCTGTTTTAGCTGCTAATCGTGATGGCATCACCGACCTCATTGTACTTCCACTCTTCATTGGACCGAGTCGTGCCATCACCGAATTTCTTCCGGAACAATTTAAGTTACACGCCGGACCTAAACAGAAAATGCACATTGCGCCCACGCTTTATGGCGACGACGGTTTGCTCTGTTCCATTCTAATCGACCAACTTCACGCGACCGGCTGGAAAAAAGATTCGGGCACAGTTCTTCTATGCGATCACGGCTCACCAGCGATTGAAGTTACACTGGTACGCAACAGCCTCGCCGAAGAAATCAGAGTCGAACTCCAACTCACCGCCGACGAACTCATCGCCTGCTCGATGGAACGTCGTCCCGGCGATGAATACGCTTTTAACGAACCCTTGCTAGAAACCGCTTTGCAAAAAGCAAAAGGTGACAGTGTTATTTTAATGCAATTCCTATTACCCGGTCGACACGCAGGTGCGGGCGGTGACGTTGAAGAGATTTGCACCAAGCATGCACCCGCTGGATTAAAATGGCGCCGCTCCGATTTAATCGGCTCGCACCGCGAGTTACCAAACCTGCTAGCCAAACGCTACAGTCAGGTAAGCCTTTAGTTTTTAAGCAAAAGCTGCGATTCGCCCAATTAAACCAGTGGTTCGAGGCGACTCTACAACCGCACCCACCACCGCAATTAAAGGCGTGGGTAAACTCGCTACATCCACCTCACCTTTGGCCAACGCATGTAACGTTGTTAAGACGTCTGATGATCCAGGCTGAGAAATTTTTGAAAGTAAACGAATCGGTAAATCACGCTTAGCTCCTGCAGTAATTAGTTTCTGCGAGACACTAGGCAAAGATTTTGCACCCATGTACAAACAGAGCGTGGCGCCCGTTTGCACATGCGCTGACCAATTCTGATCCGAACCATCCGCACAGTGTCCGGTTAAAAATGTTACTGAGGCTGCCTTACCACGATGCGTCAGTGGGAAACCTGATTCAGCGCCAGCTGCTGTTGCCGCTGTCACACCAGGTACGATTTCAAAAGGAATTCCTTCTGCAGCCAAGTGATCAATCTCTTCACCGAGTCGACCGAACACACCAGGATCGCCACCCTTCAATCGCACGACTAATGAAGCACGACGTGCTTCGAAGCTTAGGATGGCATTAATTTCATCCTGAGTTGCAGAATGCAAACCACAGCGCTTGCCCACTGCTATGACGCGGGCCGCTGGTGAGCATTCTACTAAAAGCGCATCACCAGGGAGACTGTCATGAATCACAACGTCAGCCGCCTGCAGCAGACGCAATCCACGCACGGTGATCAGGTCTGGCGCCCCTGGGCCAGCCCCCACAAAAGCCACCCGGCCACTGGAGATGTTTACCATTTTTAAACTTGACCCTATTTATGTAATCTTGGGTAATCTTATCAAGTATTAAATTTATGGAAAAACCACTGACCAAAAACGAGTTCATGAAAGCCGAAAAGCCCGACCTTTCGGGTAATATTCGTGCTACCCTCGCCGATCCCACCCTCGACCGCTTTAGCGGCGACGATGAGCAGTTCATCAAATTCCACGGCATCTACCAGCAAGACGACCGCGACAAGCGTAAGACTGGAAAAGAATACTCCGTCATGGTGCGCACGCGCCAAACCGGTGGCATCGTGCCAGCCGCTCAGTACCTCGTCTACGATCACCTCTCGAGTCAGTTCGCCAACGGCACCCTGCGCATCACCTCACGCCAAACTTTCCAATTCCACGGCGTGCTTCAAAAAGGTATTGGTCCTCTCATCAAGTCCATCAATGAAGCGCTGAGCTCCACTCTCGCAACCTGTGGTGACGTTAATCGCAACGTTACCGCCCCTTCCAATCCACCAATGGACGACATCGGTATCGCCGTGGATGAAGATGCATTCACGATCACACGCGCCTTACTCCCTCGCACCACTGCTTATCACTCCATTTGGGTCGACGGCGTGCAAGTGGATCTCGGACTCGGTGAGAAAATCGCCAAGGCTCGCACCGCGGTAGACCAGGCGAATCCATACATGCCACCGCCTGCGGATTCTGATGAATCTGGCGCACCGGTCGACCCTCTCTACGGCAAGACCTACCTGCCCCGTAAATTCAAAACCGGTTTCGCGATTCCACCCAATAACGATACGGACATCTTTACCAATGACATGGGCTTTGTTGCCATCATTGAGAATGGAAAACTTGTCGGCTACAATCTTCTCGTCGGCGGCGGCTTAGGCACCTCCCACGGTAACAAACTTACCTACCCTCGTCTCGCCGACGTCATCGGTTTCCTTACACGCGAACAAGTCGTAGCCGTCGGTTCCGCCGTCATCGCTATCCACCGCGATTGGGGTGACCGCACCGATCGTAAACATGCTCGTATTAAATACGTACTCCAAGAAAAAGGCGTCGAATGGTTCCGCCAAGAATTAGCTCAACGTCTCGGTGCTCCACTTCCTGCCGCCAAGCCATTCCTGTTTAAAGGACAAGGTGATGCATTCGGTTGGTTCAAACAAGCTGACGGACTTTGGTTCCTCGGATTGTTCGTTGAAACGGGACGAGTCAAAGATCAAGGCGACTACAAACTCAAAACCGCACTGCGCACCATCGCCGAAAAATTTGGTCCAACTTTCCGACTCACTGCTACACAGAATTTAATTCTGTCAGATATTAAAGAAGCAGACAAAGCTGCCATTGAGCAAGTGCTACACAGTCACGGAACATCCATCGTCTTTAATCCAGGCCTGATCAAAGGTCGCGGTATGGCTTGCCCTGCGCTGCCAACCTGCGGACTCGCCCTCGCCGAATCTGAACGCATCTTCCCTGCCTTCCTCGCTAAGATTGAGGCCGGTCAAGCCGCAGCAGGCATCGCTAACGAAGAACTCGTCGTACGCATGACCGGTTGCCCCAATGGCTGTGCCCGTCCTTACAACGCCGAAATCGGACTCGTTGGCAAAGCTCCTGGCAAATACAACGTGATGCTCGGTGGTAATCGCGAAGGTACACGTCTCGCACGCACCTGGAAAGAAGCGGTTCTCGCGGATGACATCACCGCTGGTATCGCCGAACTATTCAAGCAATACGCCAAGGAACGCAAAGCCGGCCAAGCATTTGGTGATTGGGCTAACGAAGCTAACATTTGGCCTGCGCCCACTACACAGGTTTAAGAATCATAAGTGGCCAACCTCGACCCCAGTCAGATTCCATTACTCGACGCTAAGCTCACTGCTTACGCGCCGGTTGATCGTTTGCGCTGGGCTTCCGAGACTTTTGGTTCACGCGCCGGTATTGGCACCAGTTTTCAACCCGCAGGCATTGTCATTATGCACCTGGCAAAATCCGCCGGGCTTCCACTCAAGGCATTCACACTTAACACTGGCCTACTCTTCCCCGAAACCTTGGCACTTAAACAGCAACTCGAGGAAGCCTTACAAATTTCCATCGAAGAAGTTCATCCTGCACAAACCGTCGAAGAACAAGCTGCGACCCATGGTGCAGAACTATGGAAACGTAATCCCGAAAAATGCTGCGAACTTCGCAAAGT
Organism: Opitutia bacterium; assembly: GCA_947378845.1. GTDB lineage: Bacteria > Verrucomicrobiota > Verrucomicrobiia > Opitutales > UBA953 > UBA953. The sequence goes on from CANCLQ010000005.1 coordinate 33,682, forward strand.
GGATTCACTCGGTAAAAAACTATTCGATCTCGACCTCTGGATCACCGGAATGCGCCGCGATCAAAGTGCAGAACGCTCTGCGACACCTTTACTCAGCCTTGCCGCTCGACCCGATAATTCCGACGTCTGGAAACTCAATCCACTCGTCGATTGGAGTCGCGACCAAGTATGGGCCTACCTCAAAGAACATAAACTTCCTCACAACGTCCTGCACGATCGCGGCTACCGCTCAATCGGTTGCTGGCCCTGCACCCAGCCTTCAAGCGGCAACGATGAACGCGGCGGTCGCTGGCCTGGTTTCGAAAAACGCGAATGCGGTATCCATACTCAAAATAAAAAATCTTAATTAACATGTCACGTAACGCACAAAACGACCACCTGACGCGCCTCGAGCAGACGTCGATTCACATTTTCCGCGAAGCCTTCAGCAATTTCCGTTCCGTCTGTATGCCATGGTCAATGGGCAAAGACTCCAACGTGCTCATCTGGCTCGCTCGTAAAGCCTTCTGTGGAAAAATTCCGTTTCCTCTTTTACATATCGATACGACTTATGAGTTTCCCGAGATGTACGAGTTTCGCGAAAAGGCTAAAGCCATTCACGGTATCGATTTAATCGTTCGTATTAACGAAGACGCTATTCGTCGTGGGATCGGCTACGCCACTCACGACCCCGTCACCGTTACCCACGAATTAAAAACTGTTCCACTTAAAGCGGCGATTGATGAATTTAAGTGGGACGCACTCGTAACCGGTATTCGTCGCGACGAAGATCCAACCCGTGCTAAAGAACGCTGGTTCTCACCTCGCACGGCCGAAGGCGTTTGGGAATATAAAGATCAGCCGCCTGAATTCTGGGGACAATTTGCGTCCACTGCTCCTGAAGGCGGACACGTTCGCGTACAGCCGCTCCTGGAATGGACCGAGCTCGATATTTGGGAATACATCCGTCGCGAAAATATTCCTAACCCTACCCTCTACTACGCACGTAATGGTAAACGCTTCCGCTCACTCGGTTGCCACCCCATCACTCACCCTGTCGATAGCCCAGCGAGTAATATCGATGAGGTGATTGCCGAACTTAAATCAACCCGCGTCAGCGAACGTGCGGGTCGCGCTCAAGACCACGTTGGTCGCAACTCCATGCAAGCCCTCCGTGCGAAGGGCTTCATGTAAAACTTATTTCTGCTATGTCCGCTCCCGCTTCTAAAATTTCTGCCAACGTGAATCCTTCCACACTTTCTGAAAACGAAGACATGCGTAAAATGCACGTCGTCGTCGTAGGTCACGTCGACCACGGTAAGTCTACCTTCGTAGGCCGTCTCTTGCACGACACCGACTCCTTGCCCAACGGTAAGATTGAACAGGTACGCAAAAACTGTGCCGCCGAAGGCATGGATTTTGAATACGCTTTCCTGCTCGATGCTCTCCTCGAAGAACAGGAACAAAACATCACCATCGACACGACCCGCATTTTCTTCCGCACCAAGAAGCGTGCCTATGCGATTATCGACGCCCCAGGTCACAAAGAGTTCTTAAAGAACATGGTAACGGGCGCCGCCAGTGCCTCTGCAGCCCTCTTGCTCATCGACGCCAGCGAAGGCGTTATGGATCAATCTCGTCGCCACGCATTCCTTCTTTCGCTTCTCGGCGTTAAACAGCTCGTCGTGCTCGTCAACAAAATGGACTTAGTCAAACACGACCAAGGCACATACGAAAAAATCAAAACCGAATATTCGGCCTTCCTTAAATCGCTCGGACTCACCGCCGTTCACTTTATCCCAATCGCCGCTAAACACGGCGAGAATATCGTCACTCGCTCCGATAAAATGAAATGGTGGCAGGGACCTACTGTTGCGGACGCTCTTGATAATTTCCGGCACGAAGATGATTTAACGGGCCTCCCGTTACGTCTTCCTGTTTCCGACATCTATCGATTCGATCATCGTCGCATCGTTGCTGGCCGAGTGGAAGCTGGCTCCATCCGCCCTGGAGATGAACTCATCTTCCAACCCGGCGGTCGTCGCAGCGTTGTACGTACTTTCGAAGATTGGCCAGGACCCGAATCACGCGATGTCGCAGTGACGGGTGATTCGGTAGGCTTCACTCTCAGCGAACAAATCTTCGTAGAGCGCGGTCAAGTCGCCGCACATCCCAGCAACCAGCCACGCGTGGGTCGCGAATTCCGTGCCCGTATTTTCTGGCTCGGCAAAGAGCCCCTTCAATTAAACAAGACCTACCGCCTGCGCCTACTCACGCAAAACGTACAGGCCGTGATTTCTAAAATCGAAAAAATCACCGACGCTTCAACTCTTGAATCCATTCAAGCGAGCAGCGTGCCGCGCGACTCCATTTGCGAAGTGATTGTGCGTGCAACGCGCCCCGTTGCTTTCGACTTACACCACGAATGTGCTATCACTGGACGCTTCGCCGTTGAAGATGCGGGTCGCATCAATGGTGGCGGCATCATCCTTGAAGCTCAGTCAGAAAACAATGCACGAGAAGGAAAGGTAACTGCCGCTGAGCGCACCGCTCGCTCGGGCCACCCTCCAGCTGTGATTTGGTTCACTGGTTTATCTGGCTCCGGCAAATCCACTATCGCTGAACTCGTCGAACGCAGACTCTTTGATGCGGGTCGACAAGTATACCGCGTCGATGGAGATGATTTACGCACCGCACTGAATCGTGACCTAGGTTTCTCTGCTGCTGATCGCGCTGAGAGCGTACGTCGCGCCTCCGCTGTCGCTGGTTTATTTGCCAATGCGGGCCACATCTCGTTGGTGACTTTAATTGCACCCTTGGCTGCTGATCGTGCGAAGGCACGTGCTGCTCTTGCCAATCACGCCTTCATCGAAGTCTTTGTCGATGCTCCTCTAGAAGTCTGCGAATCACGTGACGTCAAAGGACTCTACGCCAAGGCACGTCGCGGCGAGATTGCTGAATTCACCGGCATCTCCTCCCCTTACGAGGCACCAGAATCTCCAGAGGTACATGTACGCACCGACAAGCTTTCAACCGATGAGGCTGTCCAACTCGTACTCAACGCCCTCGACAAGATTCTCCAATCTAAAGCCGAAGACTGGGAAGTTTAAGGATGAATTGAGTGAATGACTTCGGTCATTCATGAAACCGAATACGGGGCTTCTTGGCGTCCGACTTCGGTTTAGTTACTTCTTCTTTATTAGTTGAGGCCTCGGACTTTTGTTCGGATTTCCCCTGCCAATTTCGTACTAATCCGGTGCTACCTGGACGCACCACCTCGCGCCCCAACTTAGCATTCAAGGCATCAACGGCTTTCATTAATCGACGCTTCGAGAGATCAACGGGCGCACCCATTCCAGGAAGCATTTCTTGCACGGAGTCTGCTGGCGACAATCCCTGCAACAAAACACCCGCACGCTTATACCAATAGCCGTCGCGATGGATACGAGCTAGCGCTCGACCAGCAGCCGCACAAATCGTGCGCGCATCATCCGTGGGCGGATCCAATATTTCAATTTCATCTGCTCGATACTGTTCTTGGTCCTGTCGGTGTTTATTAGTGCCAAAGAAAACGACAACGGAGGAAGCGACTAGACCATCTTCTCGAAGTTTCTCAGCTCCGCGTGTCGCATGTGTGGCAATTGCCTCCTCCAAGTCTCGCAAGTCGGTAACCATACGACCGAAGGAACGTGAAACCATGATACTCTTACGTGCACCGGCGTCTTCAATGATTTCATGGCATGCGACCCCTCTTAACTCGAGTGCGATACGTTCCCCTACTACGCCGGCTAAACGCCTTATAAATGCAGGATCTGCCTCGGCTAAATCGGCAGCCGACAATATTCCGTGAGAACGAATACGAGCCGCTAAACCCGAACCCACACCCCAAATCTCTTTGGCGCCAATTCCTTTTAAGAAATTCATTCGTCCATCATAATCATAAGGTACAACGATACAGCCGCCGCTTTGAATCTCTTTTTTGGCTCTCTCGTTCGCAATCTTGCACAAGACTTTCGTTGCACCCATTCCAATCGAGACCGCAATCCCCGTTCGCTTCAAAACATCCGCCCGTATTTTTTGGCCTAGCGTCAATGCATCGGCTTCCGACATATCTGGAAAACCTAAAAAAGCTTCGTCGATCGAGTAAGGTTCAAAATCACGAGCGTGCTCGGCTAATACTGACATCACACGTTCTGAGAAATCACCATACACAGAAAAGTTTGATGAAAAAACTTTTATACCGTGCGCCTCACAAACTCGACGCACGGAAAAGAATGGTGCGCCCATAGGAATGCCTAAAGCTTTTGCCTCCGAGGATCTTGCCACCACACACCCATCGTTATTCGACAGCACGACAATCGGGACGCCAATCAAGGTTGGGTCCATCGCCCGCTCACAAGAGGCGAAGAAATTGTTACAGTCTGCAAGGGCACGTAACATATGAACATCTGTTCATCTAATGATTCCCCTATCTTTACAAGGTAAAATCACCTAGGCACAAAAAAGGCGGGTCCTTACGGCCCGCCTTATAGCGCTCGGACTTCCGATTAGGATGCGGTCAAGGCGGTAACCTCGGCACGAATCTTCTCAGCCAGAGCGGTCGAGAGGTAACGCTCACTTGGGCTGCAAGCGATCGTTACGATGCGCTTACCCTTAAACTCTGGGCGCTTAGCCAACTGCAAGCAGGCCCAGATATTAGCGCCAGATGAGATACCAACGGCCAAACCTTCGCGGGCCGAAACATCAAGTGCGGTAGCAAAAGCATCTTCGTTAGAAACTTGAATCACTTCGTCCAAGAGAGAGATGTCGCAATTCTTTGGTACGAAGCCGGCACCAATACCTTGAATCTTGTGAGGTGCGGGTTGTACAGGCTGACCGCTGCGAGTCTGTGTGATTACAGGGCTTGCGGACGGCTCAACAGCAATGGCTAAGAATTTAGGATTACGTCCCTTGATCACCGAAGCCACGCCAGTAATGGTTCCGCCGGTACCTACTCCAGCGACAATGGCGTCCACTTTACCTTCAGTATCTGCCCAAATTTCTTCGGCAGTTGTTCGACGGTGCACCTCAGGATTAGCTGGGTTGTCGAACTGCATTGGCATGTAAGCGTTGCTGCCTAACTCTTCGCGAAGTTGTGTCGCACGCTCAATCGCACCGCGCATACCTTTAGCACCAGGAGTTAAAACGATTTCGGCGCCCAACATACGGAGCAAGACGCGACGTTCAACCGACATGGTCTCAGGCATCGTCAGGATACAGCGGTAACCGCGTGCAGCTGCAACGAATGCTAAGGCGATACCGGTATTACCCGAAGTAGGCTCAACGATGATACCACCTGGCTTGAGGCGACCATCACGCTCAGCGGCCTCAACCATGGCACGACCGATACGGTCCTTAACGCTCGAGAGTGGGTTGAAATACTCGAGCTTCACCAAGACCTCAGCATGCAGGCCTTCAGTAACTTTATTTAAACGCACCAAAGGTGTACGACCAATGGTTTCGAGGACGCTTTTATAGATAGGCATAGGATTAAAATGTGTGGTAAGTAGGTAATGATTGATGGATTACACCGAAAACTCTGCAACAAAAAACCCGGCATAACCGGGCAAATTTGTCATAAATTAAAGGGATTAGTACCTTCTCTTGGGCGGTTCAGACGGAGGACGAGGCGCAGGATCACGTAAGCGGAAAATAATACGGGCCTGGGTTAAATCTGACGGACTCATTTCCACCTTCACGCGATCACCAGGATTGATACGTATAAAATTCTTACGAAGGCGACCAGAGATGCGTCCCAAAACGACGTGCTTATTGGGGAGCTCAATCCGGAACATTGTGCCAGGGAGCACTTGTAGGATTTTGCCTTCGAGTTCGATAACGGGTTCTTCTGCCATGCCTTGTATGGCTCTATCCATGCAGGGTTGAGCCCGGAGTCAATCACTGTAGTGACAAACCATTCTACCCGCTTGCCACCTCGGTGGCGCTGTCAATTGTCCATCCATGCAAGGTGAAAGCCCATCCGCCAAACCGGCACTCACCTGCCCTTTTGACAAGTTACGCCCATCACAGCTCGTACGCGATGATGCGTTCTTCATGTCACTCGCCTTCAACCTGGCCGTCGACGCCTGGCGCATCGATGAAGTTCCAATCGGAGCCATCATAGAACGTGGAGGCGAAATCATTGCCGCCGCTCACAATGAAGTGGAGCGCGCCAACGATCCTACCGCCCACGCTGAAATCTTGGCCATCACTCAAGCGGCTAAAAAAATTGGCGACTGGCGACTCAATGATTGCACCTTGTACGTCACCAAAGAGCCCTGCCCAATGTGCTCAGGCGCAACTATCATGAGTAGACTGGGACGCGTGGTCTTTGCTTGGGGTGACCCAAAAATGGGCTGCCTAGGCGGCGCCACACCCTTGCACGCACTCCCTAAACTGAATCACCGCGTCAATGTGACCACTAGTGTCCTCGAAGAACCTTGCCGAGAAATCCTCCAAGCGTATTTCAATTTGAAACGGGGTCGCGATTCAAACGCCTCGGCTTGACCTCTTCAGACATCCTCACTCGCTGACTTTAAATAACTTTATCCATGAGCTACACCCTCCCATCCCTGCCCTACGCCCACAACGCCCTCGAGCCTCACATTGATCAAGCGACAATGGAGATTCACCACGGCAAGCACCACAACGCTTACGTAACTAATCTAAACGCTGCGCTCGCTAAAGAGGCAGGTTTCAATGGCGGCTCAGATGTCGACGCATTGATTGCCGACCTCAGTAAAGTGCCTGAGTCCATCCGCACAGCCGTACGCAACAACGCCGGCGGACACGCTAACCACACTTTCTTCTGGAACCTACTCTCACCTAATGGTGGCGGTGAACCTGTCGGCGCACTCGGTGCCGCAATTCAAAAAACCTTTGGCGGACTCGAAGGAGAGAAAGGCCTGAAGGCATTATTCAAGACCGCTGCAACGGGTCGCTTTGGCTCTGGCTGGGCCTGGCTTATCGTTAAGGCTGATAAATCCCTCGCCGTCACATCAACGCCTAATCAAGACAGTCCGCTCATGAAGGGCGTCGCCGACGTAAATGGCACCCCAATCCTCGCTCTCGATGTTTGGGAACACGCTTACTATTTAAAATATCAGAACCGCCGCCCTGATTACGTCGATGCGTTCTGGAAAGTCGTCGACTGGAAGAAGGCCGACGCACTCTACACCAAGGCGATTGGTTAAGTTTTCAATCAACCAATAAAAAAGCGACCCAACTGGGTCGCTTTTTTATTTAGGATATTAAAACAATTATCCGCGACGGATTTCAGAGCCGGTGAAGCGAATCGAAATTCGCCAAACTTTTTTCACGCGAGTCAGAACCTTACCCGTACTAGGCTGAACAATCTCGGGGATCTCAATACGGTGCTGATCTACAACCGCATGGAAGCCGCGCTCTGAGAAAATATCGATGAACATCGCAATCGCGAGAGGGTCATCAAACATCGGCGTCTCACTATTGATGTTAGCCTGACCCGAAATAGCATGCGAATGGATAATCGGCATGAACTTCGTCTGGATGAGTTCGATGATCTGTTTGAATAATTTACTATTCCGGCCCGCGTAGTCATCCAATCGACGCACTAAGTCCTGACGGGCATGTTGTACGATTTGCGATGAAAGAGGAATAGGTGAAATTAAATCGAAAGTTTCTTCCGAAAGCTCCAACGAGCTTTGGTACTTCAATTCTTTGATAATACGGGCCTGAACTTCAGGCAGCGTGCCCTGCGCATTGATGAAATGGTAGTGGAAAATATCGCGTAACGACTGCAATGGCTCGTAGGTGCGCTCCTTAAATACCAAGTAACGATTACGTGCTGCTTCTGCGGTTAAATCGGTCTTACGCACTTCAGCCAATGGGAGACCTTCCTTGGCGGCTTTCTTGTTAAACTCGAGAGCTTCTTGCCCGCGCTTCAACTGGCGACGAACCGACTCATTCTCATCCACAAAGAGAACGAGGATATGAAAATGTGGTTTCGGGAAACGCAATGCATCAGGCGTGTCGCGGAATTCTAAACGCAAATCATTCAAACGCGCGAAAAGAAGTTTAAGACACTCGACCTGTACCATCGAGCGCGGGAAGCCATCCACAATCGCACCGGTCACATACTGCGGATCCAGTAATTTTCTGAAAAGTAATTCAATCACTTCGCGGTCACCTACTAGCATTCCAGCATCCATACGCTTCTTGGCTTCCGGACTAGAAAGTAAGTCACTAATAACAATCGGAGCCGCACCATAATCGCGGTACTTTAAAATGAAATCAGTATTCGTGCCCTTACCGGCACCAGGCGCACCATTCAGCCAGAAAATTTCGCGAGGGAACGACAACTTGGATCGACCCAAGTCGCTTTCCAGACTCGACCAGATGGATTCAAAAATAATCTGGGCGTCCTTTACCTCTAAATCGGTATTCGGATTGTTGCTGGATGAATTGCGAACTTCGCTCATAAGTAAGTTGAAAACTTTTCTTAAAGGTCACCGCCTAAACTGCGAGGCAAAAGTCCTACTGACCCGCAGCACCCTGTGTTTTAACCTCTTCTGAGCCTGGTTTAACATATGGCAGGCCGGGCTCATCCGAACGATTACGCCTAAATTGATAGCGATTTATATCCTGCATCGAGAGTTGGTTAATCGACTTCGGGGCCATCCGCTCAGATGCGGGCTGAGGTGTGACATCATAACGACTACTCTTCTCGGTAGTCATACGCTCATCTAGACCTTTGATTTCTGCGCGCTGTCCTGACCACGAAACCTCAGCTCGATCGATTGCTTTAACTTCAAACATCGTTTTATCGCGTGGCTCCTTCCGGTCAAAATTATCTTCAACCTCCACCTCCGCTTTCTTGCGTCCAAACGTATCGTACTTTCCGTGCCAGGTATCAAAGGTCAGCACGTTGTCCCTTGAGTAAGGCGTATCTTTATTTAACTCAGCCTGCTTGGTATCAAAACGCTGCTCCGTCAGATTAGATGTCTTGGTCGTTTTCTTTAAGGCGGAATTAAAATCAACCGACGGATCTACCATCTTATTTCCAGGCATACTGACATCAGACACTGAAGCTGTTGAAGTATTAATGGGGGACTTGGAAATATTTACAGCACCTTGATTAGGTACAGCCGCAGTCTGGTTGGAAACTATTGGGCGCGATGCTGCAGTGAAATCACCGCCAATCACCTGACCATTGGCGTCATACTGAATCGTCTGTGTGCCCTCTACTCCCCCTTCGGATTTCGCCGTAAAGCCAGAGAGCTTAGGCGACTCTGGAGCTTGTGGCGCACAAAATGCCACAGCCGACCAGATGGTGGCTGTGAGACATGCAATGGAAGTGAGTCGGGGCAATCGAACTGAGGTTGACCGTTTTATCGGTAAATCTCAATCCCGACTTATCGTGGAATTGCTTGTGATTTCGTGCGCCAAATCGTCTTGGCGTAGTCAGCAATTGAGCGGTCAGATGAGAACTTGGCACAACGTGCCACATTTCGAATCGCCATCGCAGCCCAGCGCTTACGGTCAGCAAAGGCAATCTCCACGCGAGCTTGCGCTTCAACGTAGCTACGGAAGTCAGCGAGAGCGAGGTAAGGATCGCCACCTGAAGTAAGTGAATCCGCCACTGGCGAGAGCGCACCTGGTTGCTCCGGAGTAAAGTAATCCGAGCGCAACCACTCGACAATCGCCGCCAATTCTGGATCGGAACTTAAAACATCGTATGGAGAGTAGCCACGAGCAAAGAGATCTTCGACCTGCTCTACTTCGAGTCCGAAGATGAAAATGTTTTCAGGGCCAACCTCTTCATTGATTTCTACATTAGCACCGTCGAGGGTTCCAATTGTAGCCGCGCCATTCAGCGCGAGCTTCATATTACCAGTACCTGAGGCTTCTTTACCTGCAGTTGAAATTTGCTCCGACAAATCTGCAGCTGGAATAATTTGTTCAGCCAAAGAAACACGGTAATCAGGGAGGAATACGACCTTCAATAAACCACGCACGCGAGGATCGTTATTAATCACCATACCCACGCGATTGATTGCATGGATAATATGTTTCGCCAAGGCATACCCCGGAGCCGCCTTTGCACCAAAGATACAAACGCGTGGCTGAATCACTGCATTTGGATTATTTAAAATCTTTCGGTATAAATAAAGAATGTGGAGCAGGTTAAGGTGCTGACGCTTGTATTCGTGCAAACGCTTAATCTGCACATCGAACAATGCATCAGGCGAAACTTCCACGCCTACCAGTTCCTTAATCTTCGCTGCGAGCTTCACCTTATTGGCACGCTTGATATCCATAAACTGCTTCTGGAAGTCAGGCTTATCCGCCAAAGCATCCATCTTACGCAGCTTCGTTAAATCCACTTCCCAATTTTGGCCCACCGCATCATCGCACAAAGCTGCGAGCGCTGGATTACAACCGCGAATCCAGCGACGAGGGGTTACACCATTAGTGACATTAACAAACTTATTGGGCCACATCTCATCGAACCCAGGGAACAGTTGAGCCTTCACCAGACGTGTATGCAATTCAGCCACACCATTCACGTGGTGCGATCCGACCACAGCGAGGTGTGCCATGCGAACGCGCTTAACTGGGCCCTCTTGAATAATCGAAAGCTCCTTCTTCTTTGCGTTATCACCAGGCCACTGGCGGTCCACTTCTTCGAGGTGACGTCGGTTGATTTCGTAAATGATTTCCAAGTGACGTGGTAGCACCTTCTCAAAGAGCGGCACCGACCATGTTTCAAGTGCCTCAGGCAATAAGGTATGATTCGTGTAACTAAAGATACGCGTGCACAGATACCATGCCTCATCCCACTTTAAGCGCTCAACATCCATTAAGAGTCGCATCAATTCGGCGACGGCAATCGATGGGTGTGTATCATTCAATTGTACCGCCACCTTCTCTGCTAAATTACTCCAATCCGGATTCAATCGGAGGTGACGACGTAAAATATCCTGCAAGGAACAGGAGACGAAGAAAATCTGTTGCACTAAGCGCAACTCCTTACCGCTGTCCGTACTGTCATTAGGGTAAAGGACTTTGGAAATCGTTTCACTCGCATCACGTTCCTTCACGGCTTCGACGTAACCACCACGGTCAAAAGCTTTGAAGTCGAACTCGGTCGTTGCGCGCGATTCCCATAGGCGAAGGAAGTTTACACTGCTTCCATTAAATCCGGCAGTTGGAATATCCCATGGTACTCCGAGTAAATCTTTGGTGTCTACCAACTCGGCGATATGGTTTCCGCGATCGTCGATACTGTTCACGACGCGACCATAAAGAGGAACGCGTACGCGGAAATTAGGACGACGAATCAACCACGGGTTATTATTTACCAACCAGTTGTCGGCGACTTCGACCTGACGTCCGTGATCAAAGGTCTGACGGAACAGACCAAATTCATAATGAATGCCGTAACCAATCGCTGGAATATCCATTGTGGCCATCGAATCCAAGAAGCATGCGGCTAATCGACCCAATCCACCATTACCAAGGCCCATATCCGCTTCTTCATCGGCAATCGTTTCAAGGTCTTGTCCGAGTGACTTTAAGGCTGCGGTGGCTGCCTTGCGCACACGCATATTAACTAAATTATTCGAGAGAACCCGACCCATTAAATATTCTAAGGATAAATAATAAACACGGCGGACGTTCTTAGATGAATGTACGGCCTGCGTGGCGATATAACGCTCCAACATCAGGTCGCGGGCAGCCATACAGGTCGCCAACCACCAATCATTCTTCGTGGCGGTCGTTGTGTCGCGGGCAAACGTACTCTTTAAATGACGCAAAATGGCGTCACGAAATTCAACTTCCCCCGGAATAATGGCTGAAGCAGCCCTGGAAACTTTACTCGTCGTTGCTTTATGAGACTTAACGACTTTTCCGGAGGTCTTTTTAGACTTTGGCATAGGTGGGAAAATGACACTCACAGATAAGCCACAAGCGAGCCAAAAGCATTTACACCTCCGCCAACTGCCTGATTTTGCGTAAATCTAGCTTACCCGTCCCCAAAATAGGCACGGCTGGTACTTTCTTAAACAACTTCGGGATCCATAACGCCGGCAAACCCGCCGCTACCAACCCCACCCTCACGGCTTCGGTATCTAATTCAATCGTGTGCAATACAACCAACTGCTCTCCCTTCATTGCATCCGCCCGAGCGCTCACAGCTACAATCGCTTCAGCTGAAGTATCGGCCGATAGATAATTTAATATCGCCTGCTCCACCACTCCGTGCGGCACCATCTCGCCGCCAATCTTAGAAAAACGGCTTAGCCGTCCCGCTAAATATAAAAATCCTGCATCGTCCATCCAACCTAGATCTCCCGTTCGGTACCAACCATTGTGTAACACTTCCGCAGTACGCACCGGGTCACCTAAATAATAATTAAAGACATTAGCGCCCTTCACTTCCAATAATCCAGTCTCGCCTGGAGTTAATTCGGCACCGCTTTCCACATCAACAAACCTTACTGCGACGCCAATGACTGGACGACCTACTGAGCCCACCCCATTTCCAATCCAAACTCCACCAGGTGCTTCGTCGTCTACTCTATTGGGCAAATTAACCGACAGCACCGGACTCGTCTCAGTGATTCCGTAACCTTCAAGCATCGGCGTATCGAGTTGTTGCACGAATCCTGCAGCTAAATCCTCCGGCATCTTTTCTGCTCCAACCACAACCCATTCCACCGTTTCCATATCAGTTGCCGACGCGCGTCGGAGGTATGGACGTAAAAACGTCGGCGTGCCCACGGTGACCGTCACGTGCTCAGCACGAATTGCTTCAATATTTGCCGCGGTATCTAAGGGCGATGGAACCGTCACCAAAGTAGCCTCACGCGAAAGACAATACCAAAGCCCAACAGTAAAACCAAAACTATGGAATACAGGTAAGCTCGAAAGCAACACAGCTCGTCGCGGTAAAATGTCGGCATCTTCAATCTGGCGCAAGTTAGCCAATATATTTCGGTGTGAAAGCACTACGCCCTTAGGTTCACCTACACTGCCACTCGTGAATAACAGCGCAGCCTCTTCGTCGCCGCCATGCTTAGGTAGACCCAGGTAAGAATTCAACGCAGTCAGTGGTAACAGCCTCACAGTGATTAATTCTAAAGCTAAACGCCAACGCGGCATGGCACGCAACGTCTGCGCGATATCCAAGACTCGATCACCCCATGGAAAATCAGGGAACTTTTCTGCTAGCTTCGACTGAAAGGCATTAGCTGAAATAATTAAATCGATCTCCGCCCTTGAGAGACATGACTGAACCTGACTTCGCCCAGAGGTGAAATTAATATTCACGGGCACTTTGCCTGCTATCACACAAGCAATATTAGCTACCGTCGCGCCCACGCCAGGTGGAAGAATAATGCCTACCCGCTTGGCCGATGTGTGTCGCGCAAGCTCGACCGAAAACCGCGAAGCGAGCGCCAACAACAATGCACCCGAAAACTCTCTTCGTTCATTCGTGCGATCAATTAATGCGACGGAACCTCCTTTGGCCTTCAATCCCCGCACCACCTCTCGCGCAAGATTACCATCCAGTGATGGGCGCATCGCAAATGCCTCTGCAGCCAAGTTGAGAAGTCGGCGGCGAGTTGTGTGATGTTCGCTCGCTGCATACGGCTCACCTATTACAACCGCAACGGGTCGAGGAAAATGCTTGGGTCGTTTCCAAAAAAACTTTCCACCACTGAAGCTAAAAATTGAACCCCACAGGCCATCAATCGCTATTGGAATAATCGGCGTGTTCGCACGTCTTGCAATTAATTCAAAGCCTCTACGCAGCGGAAGAATGCCACCATTACGGGTGACATGTCCTTCGGGAAAAATGCATACCACCTCGCCCGCCTGCAATGCTGCGGCTGCACGATGTATCGCATCCTTGGCCTTTTCTTCTGCGACAGGAATGGTTCCCATCGAACGCATTACCCAACGCATTAACCAATGTCGTTCAAAACCCTCCCATGAAAGAAAACGTATCGGTCGCTGCATAACCACACCTAGGATCACAACGTCGACATAAGACACATGATTACTCACCAATAAAACACCGCCCTCTTTCGGTAAATTTTCGAAGCCCCTCACACGTACTCGGTACAAAATCTTCACCCACCATTGGCAGCTCGTGCGAACAATTGAGTAGATCCACGACATCTTAACATCACGTCGCACACCTTGAATCACGACCGTCAACAAATAGGCTAATAACAGCAACACCGCCAAGCTGACGCCTAGATTAGAAATGCTATCGAGTGGCTGGAGTAACCGCACGGCATTGACCTAACCTCCTCCTTCCAGCGGAGCAAGCGAGTCCTTTGGGTGTTGACCCCTGATTGCCAAGCGTTGCCTTTAGTGTCTATCCCATGCGCGATTACATCCTCAGACGGATGCTGCTCGTCCCCCTGACTTTCCTTGGGATTACGTTGGTTGCATTTCTACTGACACGCTTCGTGCCGGGTGGACCCATCGAGCGCGCCCTCGCAGAAAAATTACAAGCCAGTCAAAAGCATGTCGGCCTCGCTGGACTATCTTCCACTGGCCCCGCTTCACCCGAAGAACTCGACAACCTTAAACGTCAATACAGCTTCGATCGCCCGATTCTCGAAGCGTATGGTATCTGGCTCGGCGCACTCCCAGGTCCCGCCTCATGGGGTATTACTCGATTGGATTCAGATGGAAAAGGTGCACTCGAAATTTCTAATCCCGACTCTAGCAAAAAAGAAAATGTACGCCTTGGCGTGTTAGTGGATAGTCAGAAAAAATTACTTATAAAATTTGCCGACGGCACCATTGCCAAGGAATGGGTAGCTGAACTGGCTCCGTTGCCGATGGATCCAAATCCAGCAACGCGCGTCGTCGTTTATTCTCCAAAGTTCTCTGGCATCCTCCAAGGCAACCTCGGCACATCGGCAGAAAGCGATCGCAGCGTGTCCTCACTTTTATGGGAAAAAATACCACTCTCAGCCTGGTTTGGTTTTTGGAGTATCCTCATTGCCTACCTCGTCGCAGTTCCACTCGGAGTTTATAAGGCACTCAATAATGGTTCAATCGGTGATGGCATCACCTCGGCCCTAGTCTTTTTCGGCTTCGCCATTCCAGGCTTCGTACTCGCCCTGGGAAGCATGTACTTGATCTGCTTCCATTTAAATTGGTTGCCGCATTCAGGCTTCAATTGGAATGAACCCATCCGTCACACCATCCTCCCGTTAGCCTGCGAATCTGCCGGTGCTTTTGCGACGATGACACTATTCATGAAGAATAGTCTGCTGGATAATTTAAATGCCGATTACATTCGCACCGCTCGAGCCAAAGGAGCCTCTCCCAATCGCGTCGTATACATCCATGCGTTACGTAATTCTATCATCCCACTGGCTGCCAATTTCGGAAACAACTTAAGCTTCTTCCTCACTGGTGCGTTCCTGATCGAATACACCTTCGACATCGATGGCCTTGGCTTACTGGGCTATGATAGTTTGGTACACCGAGATTTTCCGGTGTTCTTAGGATTACTCACCGTCTCGAGTATCACCCTTCTTATTGGAAATATTATTTCGGATCTCTGCCTAGCCGCCGTAGATCCACGTATCCGGTTCCATAAATAATTATGGCACTCAATCCTCTCACCCTTCGCCGTCTGCAACGGTTCCGCTCCATCAAACGTGGTTGGTGGTCCTTAATAATCTTGGGCACCTTTTGCTTCTTGGCACTGCTCGGCCCCTTATTCGTAGGCAACGAAGCTTTAATTATTAGTTATAACGGGCAGTGGAGTTTTCCGATATGCCAGAAAAACATTAAGCCAAGTAACTTTGGACTACCGAGCGACGCTTCGATTAATTATCGACGACTGAACAAAACTTTTGCCGAAGAAAATAAAGGCAACTGGGTTCTACTGCCACTCATTCCATTTTCCCCTACCGAAGTATCGGAAGTATACGTACCCGTCACTGCGAGTATCAAAAATGAGCACGCCTCATTCACCGACTCAAGTGGATCTCTCTTAACCGAGACAAAAATTTTCGTACTCAATCCAGATGGTACACGCGGAAGCACTTGGTCAGTCAGCAATGGAAAACTAGATGGGGAATTTCGTCTGCGTGATAATCAGGGCAACACTACCTTGCTCAGTAAATACAGCAATGGTGTCGCACTAAAAACAGACTCCACCGGTCAACATATTCCCCCTGCCCATCTCCAAACATTTATTCCCTACCCAACTCCACCTGGTCTCGATGGACATTGGTTAGGCACTGATGAATCGGGTCACGATGTTCTCGCACGGCTGTATGGCGGATTTCAAATCCTACTCATTGCCTCCGTCCTGTACCTGATAGCAACCTACGCAATCGGCATTCTTTTGGGCGCAGCAATGGGCTACTTCGGTGGTTGGTTCGACCTCATCATGCAGCGCCTCATCGAGATCTGGTCCAACATCCCCTTTCTCTACGCGATCGTATTTCTGGCCACACTCTTTGAACCGAGCCTTATCATTCTCATGCTCATATTAGTCGCATTCTCATGGATGGGACTCGCCCACCAAATGCGTGCAGCGACCTATCGCGAATCCGCACGCGATTACATTGCAGCCTCGCGATCACTCGGCGCATCACACGCACGAATTATTATAAAACATATTTTACCTAATACACTGTCAGTGATGATTACGCTCGCACCCTTCAGCATTGCGGCTGTCGTTTCATCACTGTCGGCACTGGATTACTTGGGCTTTGGACTGCCGTCGACCGTTCCTTCATGGGGCGACTTACTTCGTCAGGGTAAAGAAAACTGGTCATCCTGGTGGATCATTACCTCAACCGTCACCTGCATGGTCGCTACGCTCATCATGGTAAACTTCATCGGCGAAGGGGTTCGTGAAGCGTTCGACGCCAAAGCCACCGAGTCATGAGAAATTTAATTAATACATTCCTCTGCGTTGGATTTTTAGTCGCCCATTTAGCAGCAGGCGAAACTTATCAAGACCCTCAAGCTGACGCCTATTATAAAAACCATCCGGAGTTCTTTCATTTCAGTTCACCCGAAAAAATTCCCGCTAATTTAAAATGGCAGAGCGACCCACTCGAACCGACTTTCGCCGACCCCAAAGCACAACGCGGCGGCGAACTTAATTATTTCATCAATAGTACTCCACCCGTCCTCCGACGCGTCGGCCCAAACGCTAATCACAGTTTCCGAGGTTTTGCGTACGACGGCAATGATTGCAGCTTACTGTCACTTCACCCCAATACCCTGAAATGGATTCCAACCCTCGCACAAAGCTGGGCGGTCTCCGACGATGGTCTTACGGTTTATTTTAAACTCAATCCAAGCGCACGCTTCACCGATGGTCAGGTCGTACGTGCCGACGATTATCTCTATACATTTTATTTCCACCAATCTCCTTGGATTAACGCACCCTGGTATAACGATTTCTACTCTAAAGAGTTTTCGGGTATTACGAAATACGACGACCTTACCATCGCCGTTCATCTACCAAGCAAGAAACCCGACCCGCTTTATCTTTGCGGCGGACTTCACCCTAGCCCGCGCGATTTCTATAAAGACTTTGGACCGGATTATATAAAAAAGTATTCTGAAAAATTTGAGCCGACCACCGGTGCCTATACAATTAGCCCTAATGATTTCGTGCGCGGACAGCGGATCACGCTGCGACGCATTCCACAATGGTGGGGCGACAACGAACGCTACACCTCACACCGCTTCAACGTCGATGCCATCCACTTCAAAGTCATCCGCGAAATGGATAAAGCGTATCAAATCTTCCAACAAGGTGAGCTGGATGTATTCTTCATGGGGCTTCCCAAATTCTGGTACGGCATCAATGATACCGAGGCCTACCAGGCAGGCTTTCTCAGAAAAGTTCGCTTCTTTAATGATGTCCCACGACCACCCTACGGGCTCTACATCAATACGCTCAAACCGATACTTGATGACGTGAATGTGCGCGTCGGCCTCCAGCACGCGACGGATTTTCAACGTGTCATCGATACTTTTTACCGCGGTGACTACGAGCGACTGAATCAATTCAGTCAGGGCTATGGCATTTACACAAACCCTGCGATTAAAGCACGTCGCTTCGACCCCGCCGCTGCTCGCTCGGCGTTCGCCAAAGCCGGATTCACTCAACAAGGCGACGATGGTGTTCTTCGTCGTGCCGATGGCACACGATTATCATTCCGTTTAACCATGGATGATTCTGAGCGTCGTAAATTCTTACCGACACTTATTGAGTCAGCCCTTCGCTGTGGCGTCGAACTTCGTCCCGAAATTCTCGAGAGCACAACGATGTACCGAAAGGTCATGGAAAAAAATCATGAACTCTGCTTCTGGGCCTGGAGCACCACCGGACTCCAACCCGAACTCTGGCAATCACACCATGGTGCCAATGCCGTAGATAAACTCTCTGATGGTGCGCTCATTCCCAAACGTCAGACCAATAATATTACTGGTACGCATATTCCTGAACTTTCAGATTTAATCGACCAGTTCCGCGTCTCGACCAACCAAACTGAAATGATCGACCTCACCTTCCGGGCTCAGAAAATTATCCACGACGAAGCCAGCTTTATTCCAGGCTTCTGCGTTCCCAGTTATCGTCTCGGACATTGGAGCTGGTTGAGGTTCCCCGCCGACTTTGACGTACGCACGAGTGACGACCCACTCGGCGGCGGACTATTCTGGATAGACCCCGTCGAAAAGAAACGAGTGCAAAACATTTTATCACGTCCGCAGTGGTCCCAATCGCTCACCGAGGAACAAAAATCACCGCCATCGACGCTTATCTATGATCAGTGGCGCACCGAATGATCGCTTCTGCCTTCCCTCTTCGCCCCTAACCGCCTACAGATACCTATCGTGTCGCCCCTTCTTCAAGTCGCCTCTCTGCGCATAGTATTTCGCGCCAACGACCAAGACACAGTCGCCGTTAAGGGAATTAATTTTTCGTTAAACGCCGGCGAGATTCTCGCAGTCGTCGGCGAATCGGGCTCAGGTAAATCCGTTTCAGCTTTAGCACTCACCGGCCTACTCCCCAAATCACCCATCTGTAAGATTGAAGGGCAGATCCTACTAGATGACGTCGACCTCTTGAAACTTTCCGAAGCCGAGCTAACCAAGGTTCGTGGTAAACAAATTGCGTATGTCTTCCAAGACCCAGGCACATCGCTCAACCCCGTCTACTCAGTAGGCTATCAAATTGCCGAGGCGGTAAGAATCCATCGCCCTGAAGTTAAAGACGTCGACGCCGCTGTCGTTCAAGCGCTCAACGAAGTGTACATTCTTGACGCGAAAAAAGTTTCGCAGCAATACCCACACGAACTCTCGGGTGGCATGCAACAACGTGTCATGATCGCCATGGCTCTCGCCTGCAATCCCCGCATCTTAGTCGCAGATGAGCCCACCACGGCGCTCGATGTCACCATTCAAAAGGAAATCATGGAACTACTCGGGCGCATCCGCCGTGAACGCAACATGAGCATTCTTCTTATCACCCATAATTTTGGAATCGTTGCACACTTTGCTGACCGCGTGCAAGTGATGCGCAACGGCCAGATCGTAGAGTCAGGCCCGACTGCTCAGGTCATGTCACAACCGTCAGACCCTTATACCAAAGGCCTCATCGCCTGCATTCCACGACTCGGTCAACGCCGTGAACGTCTCACCACACTCAGCGACGAACTCGCCTAAAGCACATGAGTAATTCCGACATTCTACTCGAAGTTAAAAACCTATCGGTACACTACCCCAGCCGCTCCACCGACTTATTTCAAAAGTCCCCACCCAAGCACGCGGTGGATGATATCTCTTTTTCTGTCCGACGCGGACAGACCGTAGGACTTGTCGGCGAATCCGGCTCAGGAAAAAGCACTACCGGTAAATCCATCATCAAACTCGCGCCACTCACCGCGGGAGAAATCATCTATCGCGGACAAGATATTGGCTCATTGAGTAATCGTGCATTCCTGCCTTGGCGTAAAAAAATCCAGATGATTTTCCAGGATCCATACAACTCATTGGATCCTCGTTGCGATGTACTCAGCATTCTCTCTGAGCCACTTGAAATTCATTTCCCTCAATTAACATCGCGAGACCGCGAAGCACGCTGCATAGAATTACTTAAGAGCGTAAAACTTCCGGCCGATTACCTTCGTCGCTATCCACATGAATTTTCTGGTGGTCAGCGTCAACGCATCGGTATCGCTCGCGCCTTAGCCGTCGAACCCGAACTCATTATCTGCGATGAACCCGTTTCGGCGCTCGATGTTTCGGTCCAAGCTGAAGTCGTTAATCTTCTTCAAGATCTTCAAGCACAACTTGGCCTCACCTACCTCTTCATCGCTCACGATCTCGCTGTAGTCGAACATGTGAGCGACCAAATTCTGGTTATGTCTCAGGGCAAAATCGTTGAGTCCGGCACGCCCGACGACATCCTGAAGAATCCACAGCACCCCTACACTAAAACCTTACTGGCAGCCGTACCACGTTTTTAATCATCCCGCTCATGAGCTCATCCCTTAGCCCTAAAATTGACTCCACCACCATTGCCATGGGTTGGCTCATCGTCGGTATGGCCGCCATCACAACCTGGGATCAATGGGCTATCTGGAGCACCAAAGACGATTACGGCTTTGGTTACCTCGTGCCACTTTTCTCAGCCTATGTACTTTACGAACGCTGGGATGTATTTCGCAGTTATTTCACCGGTGAGCGCTCTCATGTGAGTGAACCTAGCGCCAATTGGTTCCTAAAAGCCGTTAAACTAGTTGGTTTTATTTCTTTCCTCACATTCATCGCTGGCGGTGCAACACGTGCCGTCTTTGGCACCGGAGCGCTCCCTACTCTCGCCATTGCATTTGGTTTAGTCGGAACGATTTTAAGTTTCACTTTTCTATCAGTCAAAGGTGCGGATAATTCTACACCTACGTCCCACACACGCTGGGCCGCACTGGGCTTAGTTTTATTTCCTGCTGCCGTTTGGATTATCTCGGGTCCGTTCCTCTACTTAGTAGATAATCAAATTAAAGGGCAGCTCCTGACCAACGTCGTTGAAATCGTTTCCGGCATTCTCCGCGTGTCGGGCGAAAATATTCACACCAGCGGTAACACCATCGTCTTTGCGAATAATGACGCCGTCGGTATCGCTGATGCGTGCTCCGGCATCCGCTCCTTCTCGGCCTGTATATTCGTTGGGTCCTTTCTGGGCGCCGTTTTCATTGAAGGCACCTTTCCGGGTATTCTCATTCGAAGATTACTCATGATATTTCTCTCAGGTTTGGGCGCCATCGTCCTTAACATCATTCGTAATACCTATCTCGCATTTTACGCCCTCAATAACGGCTCCCGCTCACTCGACAAAGACTTCTGGGGCATCGAACACGGCGGCATCGGCTTTTCGTCGCTCGGCACTGTGCATGATTTTGCCGGCAACGCCTCCATGGTACTTGCTTTCTTGATTTTGATTGCCTGTGTTCCATTAGTTAATCGCTTTGGACGAACTAATTTCACCGAAACAAAGAATTCATGAAAATCCTGCACATCACTCCCGAGCTTACGCCATGGTCAAAGGCGGGCGGATTGGGAGATGCAGCAGCGGGTCTAGTTAAAGCAATTGCAGATGAAGGTCATGAGGTACGTATCGCTACTCCGCTTTACGGCTCGGTGCCTGATCGCGAAAAGATGGGAACACTCATTGAATCGCTCGCTGTTGGCGTTGCAGGCGAAGCATCCAAAGCAAAGTGCCGTGTCCTTAAACTTAAAGTAGCCGAGCGCTGCGAAGCGTGGTTTATCGAGCACGCCGAATATTACGGAGCCCGCGAAGTTTACCCTGCCCGCGAAGATACTGCCGAACGAGCCGCATACTTCGGACGAGCTGCACTCGATGCCTGTTTAGCCACTGGATGGATTCCTGACGTTATACATTGTCACGATTGGACGACAGGCCTGGTGCCTGTTCTTCTTAATACTACTTTAAAGGATTCAGCACTTAGTCGGTCAGCTACCATTCTTACCATCCATAATCTTCAGCACCAAGGACTCCTCTCTCGTCGCATCCTCGCTTTCCTCAAACTCCCCGAGTCGCTCTTCCACGCCGACCAACTCGAATGCTTCGGCGGCGTGAACTATCTCAAAGGCGGTATTCTTCACGCGACCCGTGTTACAACCGTGAGTCCGACCTATGCGAAAGAAATCCAGACTACTGAATACGGGTTCGGACTCGATGACGTCGTGCGCCGCCGCAGCAAAGACCTCGATGGCATCTTAAATGGCGTCGATCGCGATGAGTGGGATCCCGCTACCGATTCACACATCGCCAAGAAGTTTTCCGCTAAAGACATTAAAGGTAAAGCAGACTGTAAATTAGACCTGCAGAAACAGTTAAACCTGAAACTGGACGCGAAAGTCCCACTGATTGGAGTCGTCTCACGTCTATGGGACCAAAAAGGGCTCGACCTTGCCATCGGTGCGTTACCCAAATTCCTTCGTTCAGGTAAAATACAGTTCGCCCTTCTCGGCAGCGGAGATGCAGCGCTCGAAAACAATTTTAAGAAAATCGCTGAAGATTTTCCTCACGCTGCCGCAGTGCGCATTGGTTATGATAATGGTCTATCTCACCGCATCGAAGCCGGCGCCGATTTCTTTTTAATGCCGAGTCGATTCGAACCCTGCGGCTTAAATCAACTCTACTCCATGACATACGGAACGATTCCAATCGTGCGTGCGACTGGCGGTTTAGCCGACACCGTGAAGCCTTGGAGCGCTGGATCAAAAACTGGAACAGGAATTGTTTTTAATCACGCCGACACTCCGGCAATTGAATGGGCGATTGGTCAGGCCATCGAATTATTCCATCAGCAAAAAGAATTTTCCGCTGTTAGAATAAATGGAATGAAAACTTCTTTCACCTGGAAGGATGCGGCGGCTTCGTACATCAGCATTTACGACAAGGCCCTTAAAAAATCCAAATAGGTCAATGAAATGGGTATATTCAGCCCATTGAGCTTAAAAATAGTCAATAATATCAATAGGTTGAGCGAAATTAAGCGTTCAATAATTTCGAGTAGACATTGGCACAAAGATAGTTACGAACTGAATCGCTTATGAAACATATCGCATCCATCACAACCCTCACCCTCGTAGCTGCTGCCGGCTTTGCCGACGCTGCTGCTCCTGCTGCTGCCCCTGCTTCTGCATGGTC
>CANCLQ010000006.1 GCA_947378845.1 Opitutia bacterium
GAAGACCGGATGGTGAAGCGTTACATGAATACCGTCAGTGGTCGTCCCGTGGATCGCGATGACAACCGGATGCAAGATGAACGCACGGCTTACGCTGAACTTTTAACCCGCAAGGCCGTCCAGCCTTCCGAAATCGAACAAACCCAAAATCCACGCAGTCGTTCAGCCCGTCTTCGGGCGGTACGCAAAACTGTCGCATGAGCTCACGCCGTTTCCTCACCGGACTTTTTGTCATTCTCACCATCGCCACCTTCGCGTTGGGTTTAATCAACGTTATGAAGCTGCGCTTGCAGGCCGATGATGTGGGTGGTCGCATTGTCCGTATCGAACGTTCGATACGTGATTCCCAAAAAGAACTCGATGCCTTGAAACGTCAGCGCGATTTATCACAGGACACCTTACAACTCATTCAACGCGTGGGGGAAGATTTGAAACCGCCCGCTCCAGAACAGGTAACTTGGTTGCGCTTAGCCCCAGGGCTCACTGCCGCCGTGCCTCGCAAAAATACTTTGAGCCCGCGAATGACAGCGCTCGATATCGCATTCCGTCCCTTGGCGGAACAGGAGGGTAGCCGGACGCGATGACCCTGCCTCAAGCCAGGCAAAAGCGTTTCCTTTTGCTTGCCTGGCTCGTGTCCCTTTGCTTCGTCGCGGTGATCGCACGCTTGGTGTGGCTGCATTGGATTGAAGCCCCCGAGCTCTGTGCCGAAGCGTTACAGGCCCGTAATGTCTTTGAAGAGAAAGACTGCCGGCGGGGGGAGATTCGCGATTCGCAGAATAACATTTTAGCGGTTTCGGAAGATGTGTGGGACATCGGCGTGGATCCACAGTCGCTGAAGAAAGAAGAATTCAACCGCATCGGCGAAGTCGCCCTGGCCTTAAACTTACCGGCCCCAGTTGTTAACGAAGCGTTTCGTCGCGCGCCGCGCATGGATGCAGATGGCAACGAACGCCCCGTGCGTTGGGTGGTCTTAGCACATGAATGCAACGAAGCGATGGTGAAGAAAATCAAGGCCCTCAATATTAAGGCCCTACGTGCCGAGTTAAAATACCACCGCAATTATCCGAAGGGTTCGCTGGCGGCACACGTCATTGGTTACATTAATAAAGAAGGCCAGCCCACGGGAGGCATCGAGAAAGCGTTACAGCCTTTTCTGCAGGGGCAAAAAGGTTGGATTGAATCAGAGCGTGACGGTCGTCGTCGGGAAATTGCCAGCATTCGTCTGCGCGAGGTGACCCCAGTGGATGGCAACACGGTCGTCTTAACCCTCAATAGTTTCGTCCAGAAATCGTGCGAAGATGCGTTGGCCGCCGCAGTCGCCCGCTACAATCCTATCAGCGGCGTGATCATTGTGAGCGAACCCAAGACGGGTCGTATTCTGGGTTTAGCGAATTGGCCGACGTTTGATTTAAATAACTATTTTGATGCGAAGCTCGCGCCGATGGACAGCCAGCGCAATCGCTCGGTCTCAGATATTTATGAGCCGGGTTCGGTTTTTAAAATTGTTTCCATTTCAGGGGCGCTGGAGGAGCGTCTTATCACGCCCAATTCGGTGTACGACTGCAGTCTCGCCACGGCGCCTTACCACGGCCGGATGATTTCGTTGCCCGGGGATTCGCACCCGATTGGCACGGTGACGGTACGCGACATCGTGCGAGAATCATCGAACCGTGGCACGGTGCAGATTGGCATGTTGTACGCCGAGCGTTTGGGTGAAGACCGTTTTTATAATTTAATTAAATCGTTTGGCTTCGGTAGCAGCACGCAGCTCATCACGGGCGCGGAAGTGCCGGGGCTTTTAATTAAGCCGGAAAACTGGGACGGCATTAGCATTTCCCGGATTCCGATGGGCCACTCGGTGAGTGTCACGGCGATGCAGATGCACTATGCCATGTCGGTCATTGCGGCGGACGGTTTACTGATGCAGCCGCAGTTGGTATTACGCGTGGAAGATTCCAAGACGCGCGAGCCGATCGTGAATTACCTGCCGCATGCCCGGGCTCGGGCCATTAAGAGTAGCACGGCAACGCAAGTGGCTCAATTATTGCGCGCGGTTTGTGGTAAGGGTGGTACGGCCCCGATTGCCGATATTCCCGGCTATGAAGTGGCAGGCAAGACGGGCACGACGCAAAAACTGATTAACGGGAAATATTCGAGCACGCACCACGTGGCCTCGTTTGCCGGCTTCTTCCCCGTGAATGATCCTCGTTTAGCCATTACCGTCATCATTGATGACCCCCAAGGGGAAGGCGTCGCTTACGGCGGCAAAGTTTCCGCTCCGATTTTCCGCGAGGTCGCCGAAAATTGTATTCGTTGGTTAGAAATTCCTCCTGCCACCGCTGCCGGCCGCAGTGTCGTCAGCAACCATCCATGAGCCCTGCCACGCTCACACCCCGCACCGCCGCCATGGAATCACCGACACTCGAAAATTTATTGAAAGGTATTCCGACCTTGGGTCGGGCAGGCGAATGGAATGTGCGCATCACTAATATTGTGACGGATAGCCGTCGGATTTTACCGGGATCACTTTTCTTCGCGTTACCTGGTTTGCGGGTGGATGGACATGAGTTTTTAAATGATGTCATTGCGCGGGGGGCGGCGGCGGTGATTTCGGGTCAGCCCGTTTCAGGTTTACCGGCGGTAGCCGCGGCGCAGGTGGCAGCGCCTCGTCAGGTATTGGCCGAAGTTGCACGCCGATTTTATGGTCATCCCGAGGCGAAGTTGAAGCTCGTGGGCGTTACGGGTACCAATGGTAAGACCACGGTTACCACTTTATTGCGTCACCTCTTACAGTCGCCCGAAGAAGCGTGGGGTTTGATTGGAACGGTGCGCTATTATTTAGGACGTCGCTCGGTGCCCTCTTATAAGACCACACCCGAATCGGCCGACCTCGCTGGCTTCTTTAAACAAATGGCGGAGGCGGGTTGTACGGGGGCTTGCCTGGAAGTGAGTTCGCATGCGTTGCACCAGGATCGGGTACATGGTTTTCATTTTGCCGCCGCGGCCTTCACCAATTTAACGCGCGACCACGTTGATTACCACGGTGACCTGGAAAGTTACTTTGCAGCCAAGCAGGGACTCTTTGATGGCCACACGGGTTCGGTGCCTGATGTGTGCGTGATTAATACGGATGACCCCTCAGGTAAAATTTTGGCCGAAGCCTGTCGCCGTCGTGGACGGGTGATCACTTTTGGAGTCAGTGCAGACGCAGACTTGCGCGCCACCGAAATTGCCTACCACCCACGTGGCGCGAAATTCACGGTCCAGTGGCAAGGCGCCGCGGCGAAATTTAATTCTCCGCTGCCAGGTGATTACAACGTCTCCAATGTTTTGTGTGCTTTGGCCTTGGTTGCTTCGTTGGGACGTGACCCCTTAAAACTTTCCTCAGCTTTAGAATCTTTTGACGGTGTGCCAGGTCGCATGGAACGGGTGGAAGTTGGACAAGCCTTCCCCGTTTTCGTGGATTACGCACACACCGACGACGCCCTGCGTAATGTTTTGCGCATGTTACGTCCGATCACACCCGGTCGGGTGCTCGTTGTCTTTGGTTGTGGGGGCAATCGGGATCGCGGCAAGCGACCCGCTATGACGCAAGCAGTGGTCGATGGTGCGGACTTAGCGTGGGCGACCGCTGACAATCCACGCAAGGAAGCCATCGAAACTATTTTCGATGATATGCGAAGTGGGGTTTCTAATTTAGCAAAGGTTGAATTTGTGCCTGACCGTCGCGAAGCCATTCGTCGCGCCCTAGCCGCGGCCCAACCGAACGACTGTGTGCTCATTGCGGGCAAGGGTCATGAAACCACGCAAGAGTTCCACGACACGGTGGTGCCGTTTGATGACCGTGCAGTGGTGAGAAATATTTTAGAGCTTCGGAGGGGTTCACTGTCATGAGTGTAACTTTTGCGCCCGAGCTTTTGGCTCAGTGGTCTCTGGGTCGTTGGTCGAAGTCGCCCCTAGCTCCGATTCACGGTTTCGGTACGGACACGCGGACGTTGTCCACCGGCGATGCCTTTATTGCGATTAAGACCGAACGTCGGGATGGCCATGATTACTTAAGTGAAGCCCGCCAGCGCGGTGCGGCCTGTGCCTTGGTTGCCCAGGCGGTCGCCGATGAATTACCTCAATTGATTGTGGATGATACCCAAGCGGGCTTGCGCCGAATTGCAGCTGGGTGGCGTCAGCAATTCGCAGGTACGGTCATTGGCGTTACCGGTAGTGTGGGCAAAACTTCGACCAAGGATTTGTTGGGTGCACTCTTAGGTCCGTCGGCTTTCATCACCGAGGCCAACCTCAACAATTTAATCGGGGTGCCCTTGATGTTGTTGCGCTTGGATAATGCGAAGCATCGCTTCGCGGTGATTGAAGCCGGCATGAGTGTACCGGGAGAATTAAGAATTTCGGCGGAAGTGATGCGTCCCAACTTAGCCATAGTGACGGCGGTCGCTCCCGTGCACTTGGCGGGCGTGGCATCATTGGCGGGTGTGGCCCGAGAGAAATCGGCTCTGGTTGCCGCACTGTCGACGAGTGGAAAAGCCATTATGCCTGCGAGCTTGTTGGCGTGGCCCGACTTCAAGCCCTTTGCTGCGCAAACTTTGGCGGTACAATTTGAGGGTGAAGCCGCTCCCGCCGTTAAGCCGGCACGATTAATTTTGGCGTCTCTGCAATCGAAGGGCACACAACGCAACCTGGTCTTGGATGGCGAAGCGTACGCACTGGCTGCGATTTCCGATGGCTTAGCGCGTAACGCCGCGTTGGCGATTGTGGCCGCACGTGAAGTGGGAGTGAGCGTCGCCGCGATTCGCGCGGCACTGAGCAGTTGGTTGCCGCCTGTCGGTCGAGGCAGCGTCCACGTTGTGGCTAACCAAAAATTCTATATCGACTGTTATAATTCCAGCCCCGCTTCGTTGCTCGACGCCGCCCAGTGCTTTCACCGTCTGAGTGCGGACGAGACCCGACCACGTTTATTTGTGATTGGGGGTATGGCCGAACTCGGCGCTCAAGCAGCAACGTTGCATCGTGAGTGCGGTGCGAATTTACCCGTGCGGGCAGGGGATGTAGTGGTGGGCTGGTCGGGCGATGTCGCGGACCTGCTTGCGGGTATCAAGGTTGCGGACGTTCAAAAAGTTTTGGCCTCCTCGCTAGCGGAAGTGGCGGACCTCATCGGCCGTCACCACGGTTATATTTTTGTTAAGGGAAGTCGATCGTGTGCCTTGGAGCGCACTCTGCCCGCTAACCTTCAATCCCAAATCTCCTTTCACTAAGCTATGCTTTATTACTTACATAATTTAGAATCTGTTTGGGGTCCGTTCCGCCTGTTCGAATACATTTCGGTGCGTGCCTTGTTGGCGGGGTTCACCGCGTTGGTACTCGGTATGCTTTTTTCGCGTCGGATGATTAACGCCCTGGCGGTTTTACGTCAGCCTGAACGTTCGGCGAAACTTATGGGAGAGCTCGCCAAAGAAGGCGGGAAGGTTCCGACCATGGGCGGCTTGTTGATTGGGGCGGCGGTGGTGCCAGCGATCTTACTTTGGGCGCAGCCCAACGTTCTGGTTTTAGCGACCCTGTTTTGTCTGGTCGGTATGGGAGGAGTCGGCCTTTGGGATGATTGGTTGAAGGTGAAGCATAACAGCGCCGACGGTATTTCGGGTCGCACTAAATTAGCGGGTCAGGCCCTGGTGGCACTCGGTGCATTGTTCATTGTTTTATGTGACGCTAACTATCGCACGAGCCTGTGCGAAATTTGGTTACCGATTTTAAATGGCCCCATTTGGTCGGCCGACTCCTTGGGTTTACCCTTCGTCGTTTGCCTGTGCATTGCTGCACTCTTTATTATTTTGGTCTGCGTGGGTTGTTCGAATGCGGTGAACTTGACGGATGGCTTAGACGGACTCGCGATTGGTTGCGTTTTAATTACGACTTTAATTTTAGGACTCGTGGCTTACTTGGTGGGTAATCACATCTTTGCCAGTTACCTGCGGATTAGTTATGTGCCAGGTGCGGGTGAGTTGGCGATTTTCGCTTCGGCCTTGATTGGCGGCAGTTTGGTTTTCCTTTGGCACAACGCTGCCCCCGCCGAATTGTACATGGGTGATGTCGGGGCACTCGGCCTAGGCGGCGCATTAGGTTGCATGGCGTGTTTAATGCACCAGCCATTCTTATTGGCGATTGTGGGCGGCGTATTTGTGATTGAGGCCTTGTCGGTGATGTTACAGGTCGCCTACTTTAAACGTACGGGTGGTCAGCGTTTATTTTTAATGACGCCGATTCACCACCACTTCCAAAAACTCGGATGGCCGTCCACGAAGGTCGTTATCCGTTTCTGGATTCTCTCACTCCTTTGCGGACTACTTGGTCTGCTCACGCTGAAGATTCGATGAACGAATTCCCTGAACATCTCCGTAGTCGATTGACTCGACCAGCTGCCGTTCTGGGTGCTGGGGTGAGTGGTCGTGCGGTCGCTGAAGCGCTGAACCTAGCTGGTTTTGCTTCGGTGATTTATGATGAGAAGGGTGAGAACCGACAATTTACGGCCGAAGAAGCGAAACGTCACGATCTCGTGATTTACAGTCCAGGTTTTCCTCAACCTCACCCATGGTTGCTGGCGGCGCGTCGAGCTGGCTTGCTGTGTTTAAGTGAATTAGACTTTGGGGCTATTCTTTGGGGCGGTGCTTCGATCGCGATTACGGGTACCAATGGTAAGACTACTCTAACTGAATTCCTTTCGTTCGCACATAAACGCGCCGGCATGAATGCGATTGCGTGCGGCAATATCGGTCTACCTTTAACGGCATTGGCGAATACTTCTTCGAATGCTGCTTTCTTAGCGGTCGTAGAAGTAAGTTCATTCCAAGGTGAAGACTTGAGACACTTTTCGCCGGAGACAGTTTTGTGGATTAATTTTGATGAAGATCACTTGGACCGTCACGGTGACCTCGAAAGTTATTTCCGCGCGAAATATAAACTCATCGAGCGGATGGTGCCCGGCGGCACTTTAATTGTCGGCGAATCCGTAGTGGCCACAGCGAAACAATTTGGAATCGAACTGCCGCCTGAAACAATCGTTGCGACGCGTGCAGATATTGAGGGTTCAATTCCTGCAGGCAGTATTTTTGAATCGTGGCCACAGCGCGAGAACTGGGCGATAGCGGTACGTTATTGGCAATCCAAGGGTATTGCTCTGCGCATTCTCGAGGAGTCGGCCCGCCTCTTCCGTCCCGCTCCGCATCGTTTACGGAAGGTCGCTGAAGCACGTGGTATTGAATACTGGAATGACTCCAAAGGAACTAATTTTCACGCGGTGCATGCGGCCTTGGCTCAATTTGATATTCCTGTCCGCTGGATCGGGGGAGGTAAATGGAAGGGTGGAGACTTGAAGCGTTTTGTTGAGCAAGTCGCGCCGCGAATTGATACCGCCTATTTAATCGGCGAGACCGGTCCTGAATTACTCAATACTTTTCAGGCGCTCGGTAAGCCGGCCTTCTATTTCGATTCATTGCAGGATGCAGTCGTAGCTGCTGCGCGCGATGCGCACGGGCCGATGGCGATTTTACTCAGTCCTGGTTTTTCCAGTTTCGATATGTTTGCGGGTTACGCTGAACGCGGACTCGTTTTCGAACGCGCTGCCACCGCTCTTTCTAACCGCACCTAATTTCCTCAACCCAAACCCACATACACACATGCGTCCTATCATCACCGTTACTGCCGTCGTGCTTCTGCACCTCTGCGTTATCGCCGTCCTCGTTGGAGTGAACGGCTGTCGAAGCACTTCGGGCTTCGAAAGAGAACCTGACCTTGCGGCTTACTCCGCTGGGGCTCGCTCCTCTTTCCCGGCTCCGAGTATCGCGACACCTAAGCCCAGCGTCGTTAATGCTTCTGGTCCAGTCGGACCTGGCGGCGTTTACGTAGTTACCGCCACCGATACACTACTCTCGATCGCAACGCGCGAGAATGTATCTCTGACTGCTCTTTGTGCAGCAAACGGTTTACCAAAGAATGCTTCACTCCGTGCCGGACAAAGAATTAAAATTCCTGCGCCCGCTCCCGTGAAGACGACCAAGCCTGCGACAACGACCAAGCCTGCTGCGGCTAAGCCAGTGCCTGCTGCTCCTGTTCCAGTTTTTACGCCGTTAAAGATTGTTCCTCTCTCGGGTGCGGCTGCTCCAGCAGCAACCGACACAGCTAAGCCAGCAAAGCAGTAAGCTAAAGGGTCAGTCTCACCATGATCATCGCATTAAAGAAGGAGAGTCCCCGTCATCTGGGGACCTATGCCTTCTGGATTGCGGTGATTGCGGTGGGGCTGGTGGGCTTCGGTTTATTAAACCAGTATAGTGCGGGCATTTCGCTTTCGTCTAAGAATCGCACGCAGGCATTTGAGCGGCAAATGATGTATGTGCCGTTTGCCTTTTTGGCTGGTTGGTTGGCTTATCGTGTAAACTTGGATCGCTTGCGACAGTACCGTTGGGAAATTCTGTGGATTGCGATGGGTGCCTTGGTTTTAGCACGTATTCCAGGAATCGGCGTCACGGTTAATGGCTCATGGCGCTGGATTGATTTAGGAATTATTCGTTTGCAGGCTTCGGACTTAGGTAAAATCGCGTTAGTGATTTTTTTATCACATCAATTGGCAGTGATGCAGCGACATACGATAGCACCTAAATTTAAAATATTTAAATTTAGTAGTCGTGAGCCTTATGTATTTACGCCGCGTGGCTGGCTGGATTTTCGCGAAGGCTTCGTAAAGCCGACGCTTTTAATTGCATTTATTTGTGGGGGTATTGCGCTGGGTCCTGATTTAGGTACAATTGTACTGTGTGCGACCGTAGGTTGTGCGATGATGTTAATCTCGGGTGTGCGTATGCAGTATGTAGCCCCCGCAATTTTAGTCGGTGTCATTGGTTTCGCTTTATTGGTTCTTAACTGGGGAAGTCGCTTGCGACGCTTCACGTCTTTTATGGATCCGTGGGGCAAGCGCGGCGATGAAGCGTACCAACTCTTTGAGGGCATGGTGGCTTTTGGCGTGGGCGGCATTACTGGCAAGGGTGCAGCGAACGGCTTGCAGGTGCGGGCCTATTTACCTGAAGCGCACACTGACTTCGTCTTAGCCAATATTGGCGAAGAACACGGCCTGATTGGCACTACTGGTGTCGCTATAGCTTTCTTGGCGATCTTCTGGTTGGCTTATAAAGCGATGCGCTTCAGTACGGATCTCTACCGTTTGAATGTCTGCTTAGGTGCGACACTTTTCTTGGTTCTACAGGCATTAGTGAACATGGGTGTGGTGACAGGGCTTTTGCCGACAAAGGGTATTTCGCTGCCATTCTTAAGTTATGGTGGCACCAACTTAGTCATCATGTCCTGCATGGTAGGATTGATTTTAAATTGTATACGTGATGCTGCTCGAGTGCCGTTGGTACCGAAGGAGGCACGTATATGAGTCGCATTCTTTTAGCCTGCGGCGGAACGGGTGGTCATATTGCGCCAGGCATTGCGCTCGCTCAGCGTCTCAAAGAAGAAGGGCACGAATCGCTTTTGATCGTGAGCCGAAAAATCGTCGATACTCAGATGACGGCAAAGTATGCGGGCCTGAATTTTATCGCCGGACGTGGTCGAGGCTTTGGTCCTGGATTAATTAATAAAATTCTTTTTCTACCATCACTTTTAGGTTCGATGTTTTCTGCCTGGGGTCAAGTGCGACGTTTTCGTCCCGATGCACTGGTATGCTTCGGCGGTTTCATGAGTTTAGCTCCGGCACTCGTTTGTAGATTAAAGGGTATACCGGTGTTGGTGCATGAAGCGAATCGTCGTCCAGGTAAGGCTGTGCGTTTGATTGCGCGTTTCGCACAATCCATCCATTTACCTGCGGGCGTACGCATCGAGGGTTTAGCGGACAATCGTCAACACGATGCGGGTTTTCCTATCCGCAAAGAGATTTTCTTATCCGCTCGGGAAGTTGCACGTAAGGCACTCAATTTTCCAGCAACTGGCAGGTTGATATTGGTCACCGGAGGAAGCCAAGGTGCCCACGTTTTAACGTATTGGGTTCAGTCAAATCTTTCTCAGTTCGCCAGCCGTGGAGTACATGTGCTTTGTTTAACTGGAGCAGGCGGGCGAGTGGGCGAGGTGCGAACTGAAAATTCAACCGTTCGCTTCGAAGAATTCTGTAACCAAATGGGTTCAGCCTATTCAGCGGCCGATTGTGCGATTACTCGCGCGGGTGCAGGGACGATTGCCGAATTAGCCAGCTGTCGTACGCCTGCTATTTTAATTCCTTATCCTTTGGCGGCTGATGACCATCAAACTGCGAATGCACAGTCGGTAGCTTCACTCGGTGCGGCTGAATTATTGAAAGAAAGTTCTATCGCAGATCTGAGCGAAAAAGTTTTCGGTATTTTAAATGACAACGCTCGTCTGGCCAGCATGCGTGATGCCTTAGCGATGATGGATGCGAGTAATCGTTGGGATGAGATGTATGTAGAGACCTTACAACTTGCCGCAGCGTACGCTGCTAAAAGAGTATGAGTAGCGATTCTTCAGTCTGGATGCTGGGAGCGTGCGGCATGGGCGTTGGCCCTTTGGCTATATATTTAAAAGAAGAAGGCTTCGAAGTTTCAGGTTGGGATGACTCAACGGGTAGCCCGATGGAAAATCATTTAGCGAATGCGGAAATTCCCTTGCTGCGTGATCCCTGGGCGGCTGGCCGTAAGCCAACAATCATTGGTCGCTCAAGCGCCGTGAAGCCAGGTCACCCCGCATTAGATTTAGTAAATAAAAACGGCGGCCGACTCTTACGTCGCGGCGAATTATTGGCCGAGAGAGTTGCGAATAAACGCTTTGTGGCGGTTTGCGGAAGCCACGGCAAAACGACAACCTGCGGCTTGTTGGTATCCGCTCTCGCTTCAGCAGGCATTGATTTTGGTTATGTCTTAGGCGGATTATTCCGCGATCCACATTTTCCGCCCGCTCATGCCACAAAGGATTCGCCGTGGGTAGTTGCGGAAGTGGATGAGAGCGACGGAACCATCAGTCACTTTTCGCCCGATATTACCGTAGCAGTAAATTTAGACTGGGATCACCCGGACTATTATAAAGATGAGGCTGCCTTAGAAGCAGTGTTTCGTGCACTGTTCGAACGAACCCAGACGGCAGTAATTATTCCTAGCGGTAATACGCGTTTGGAGCGGTTGACGCAGGGGCTGAAGGCACGAGTGATTCGTGTTGGAGATCAAGGTGATTATACTGCCCAGTGCATACGTACGACTTCGCAGCACTCCTTGCTCAATCTGGGTGGACTATTTCCTGACATCTCTGTCGAAGTTCCTGTGACAGGTGCATTTAATCGTGCGAACGCGGTGATGGCATTGACGGTCGCGCATTTGATTACGGGTACAATCATTTCCGACCCCTTGCAACGCTGGCGCGGTATCCGTCGCCGACAAGACGTACTCTTTGAGCGCAGGGGCTTACTAGTTTTCGCTGACTACGCTCATCACCCTACGGAAATAGCTGCACTGCTAAAATGGGTGCGTGAAACGCATCCAGGTAAATTAATTGTAGTTTTTCAGCCGCATCGTCACACACGAACACGTCAATACGCTGCAGAGTTCCGTCAGGCACTCTTAGTCGCTGATCATGCACTGGTATTGCCCGTTTATTCAGCTGGTGAGACAGCGCTTGAGGGCGGACACGCACAATCAGTGGTAGCCGATTCCAAGCTGAAGTTAATTGAGAATCGAAATGAGTTACCGGCACAACTGAAGTCACTGGTCGATGGACACGATGCGGTCGTCGCATTTGTGGGGGCTGGTGACATTGAGCGCGATGCAGAAAATTATGCGTTGTTGTTACGTCGCGAAGGCTTGCCTGCGTTGACCCAAGATTTGGGCGAATGGGTTGCTGGAAAAATCTCAGTGAGTACAATTTTAAAAGCTAATGAACCATTAGCGAAGCACACGACATTGGGCGTGGGCGGCGTGGCTCGCTGGTATGCTGAGCCCGTTTCGGTGGCTGATATTAAAACCCTTTTACAAGCTGCAGGAGAACTGGGCTTACCTTATTTTGTTATTGGCCGCGGCTCTAATCTATGGGTGCCCGACGAGGGTTATGATGGATTAATTATACACCTGGCTTCGGAAACGTGGGGTAGTATTAAGTTGGAATCTGATAACCGTATCCGTGTGGGCGGTGGCGTCCGCTTGAAGGAGCTTTGTGGCATTGCCGCGCGCGAAGGCCTGCAAGGCTTTGAATTTTTAGAAGGCATTCCTGGAACCATTGGCGGCTCATTACGAATGAATGCCGGTGCGATGGACTCTTGGATTTTTGATTTAGTTGAATCGATTGAATGGATCACGCCGATGGGAGTCGTGCGAACTGCGAAGCGCGATTGCTTCGACGCACTATACCGCGATTGCCCGCAGTTGCATGGTGCGGTGATTTTATCGGCGGTCCTAAAAGCAAAAGGTAAGGCAAATCCGGAAGTCATTCGGCAGACGATGGAAACTTACAGTCAGCAACGTCGAGCAAGTCAGCCACGCGATCCGAGCGCTGGTTGTGTTTTCCGTAATCCCGAATCATCACATGCTGGGCGCTTAATCGATCAGAGCGGCCTGAAGGGTGTTCATGTCGGGTCTGCAATGGTTTCGCCCGTACACGCTAATTTTATTATAAACAAAGGCGACGCGAAGGCTGCGGACATCTTAGGTTTGATGCGCGAGGTGCGTCGTCAGGTGCAGCAAAAACAAGGACATGTTTTACAGCCTGAAATCATTGCCTTGGGCCGTGAATGGAAGGACCTACTATGAAATTTGATCCCAAAATAGTCGTGCTTTGCGGTGCGATCTCGGCCGAACGCGAGGTCTCTATTCGTTCTGGCAGGGCAGTGGCTAATGCTTTGCCTGGTGCGCAGCTCGTCGAGCTGGATGAAAATAGTTTACCCGAATGGCTTAACGCGAGTGAGCATGTCGTATTTCCTGTCATTCACGGCGATTATGGTGAAGACGGTCAGGTGCAGATGGAACTCGAGGCACGCGGTATCGCGTATGCTGGCTGCGATGCAACGGCGAGTCGCCTTTGCATTGATAAGGTGGCGACCAAGAAAATTATGCGTTCCGCAGGCGTCCCCGCGATTCCTGAAGTCGCGTTTTCTGGTGACGCAAAGCCCGGTGCCCGTGAGCTCACCCAAAGCTTAGGCGAGAGCTTGATTATCAAGCCAGCCGACAAGGGGAGCAGCGTTGGATTATATGTTTTGAATGGTTTAGCCGAAGTAGAGGCTGCACTTAAGAAGCTTTCCGTTGATGGACAGTGGATGGCTGAGCGACGTTTGGTCGGGCGTGAAATGTCGATTGGCATATTAGGAGGCAAAGCCCTAGGAATTGTTGAAATCGTCCCAAAACAAGGGGTTTACGACTATCAGACGAAGTACACGAAGGGTTCATCGGAGTACCTTTTCCCAGCACCGATTACACCCGAATGCGCGCGCAGGATTCAAGCCGCCGCCGAGAAGCTCTTCGCATCTACAGGATGTCGGGACTTTGCGCGGGCTGACCTATTTCTTGAACCCAATGGTGATTTCTACTTTCTTGAGATTAATACGATGCCTGGAATGACCGAAACCAGTTTAATGCCTAAAAGTGCCTCGTGTCTTGGTCTGAGTTTCACAACGCTCGTCGACAAAATGATTGGGCCAGCCTTAATTCGTGCCCGACAGGGTCACGCCTCGTAAAATGAATTTCCTGCAACGCATCATCCAACTCTTTTCGCAACGTCGCGAAGTTTTTAAAGGGCCTGATAATCGGGAATGGCAAAAGCTGATTCAGCAAAATGTACGTCGTGTGCCGACGGATGAGTTGGGGCGTCGTCGCGCGGCCCGTTCGCGTCTCCCAGTCTTTTTCGCGAGTCTGTTTTTTGTTACGCTTGTCGGAATTATTTGGTTCTCGATTGATGAGGAAAGCACATCGAGCGCTAAGCCTACACTGCGATATAAAACAGATGGCTTTATGACGGTTGCAGCTGTCCAAAAAACCGTAATGCAAGGCGTGGATGGTGCAGGCAAAGACGTGGCCACTATTAAGAAAGACCTGGAAGTGGATCCGCAGGTCCTGAGTGCGTCGGTCCGTCGGTTGAGCGATGGCACTTTAGATATTAATTTAAAGGAGAGGGTAGCGATTGGACGTGTGGCCTTGATTGCAGCATCGGGCCCAATGGTGGTGCGACTGGTCAGCCCGGAAGGAACTTTATTTTCTGGTACGGGTTACCCTGAGCAATCCATCCGCTACTTGCCCGAGATTGTAGATTTTAGAACGACAGGTGCCGGCGAAAAAATTTCCATTGAAGGAATTGAAATCGTCGGACCTTTCCTCTTGGAAGCTCGGAGTAATTACGAGCGTCTCTACAAGCAGTGGGCAGCTGTTTCGATGCGTGATTGTTTTAACGCTCAAGAAGATGCGCCTGGTTCAAACCTACGCGTGATTGTGAGTCCGCGTTCGCAGCCAGCGGATCGTCCAGCGCTCGCGACAATTGTTTTTTCTACCGCTAATTGGCGCAATGAACTTCTGATTTTATCACGCATGGACTTGGACGGACTCTTACGCCGGCCTGGTTTAACAGCCAACTCCTACATGCTTAAACTCTCTATCCAGAATCGAACCTCTGGACGACCCACACCCGAACCTCGCCTCGTGCCTACCTACTCCCGATGAAAAAGAAACCACTGCCAGCGCTGATAACGGTGATTGATATTGGGACGCACAAGACCGTCGCTCTGGTGGGACAAGTAATCAATGGTAAGGCACGCATGCTTAGCTTTAGTGAGCGTCGTACGGATGGCGTGGTGAAGGGAACTGTTGTCGACTTGGATAAATTGCATGCGAGCGTTCACGAAGTCGTAAATGATTTAGAGCGCGTCACGCAGCGTGCGGTTCACGAAATATATTTATCGATTGCTGGACCTTCCGTCGAAGGCGAACGCGTGAAAGGTTTTGTCGCGGTGCCTGCACACGATGGCAAAGTGACGCCGAGAGATTTAGCTGAGGCGATTGCATCGGCGAAGCGTTTAGAGCCGCCCCAAGGGCGCATGACCATGCTTTACATGCGACAGCCCACGTTGCTGGATGGCCGTGCGGTTGCGAATCCTGTTGGACTTCAAGGTAAGCGTCTCGAAGTGAATTTCTGGCGGATCACTATGGAGGAGGGCAATGTGCGCTTCCGAGTTTCGATGGTGAACGGCATGAGCATGCATGTGCGTGAATTTATTCTCGCTTCACATGCGGCTGCTTGTGCGGTCGTCAATGATACCGAACGTCAGGGCGGAGTTATGGTAATTGATGTGGGTGCCGGTACGACCGATTGGATTTTGTATTATAAAGGACACATTCTTTGTGCAGGCTCGATTCCGGTCGGCGGCGAGCACGTGACGAATGACTTAAGCGTCGCATTGCGCATCAGTCGCGACACGGCCGAGGATTTAAAATTACGTTTTGCGTCGGCCCTGCATCGTCCGACGGACTTAAATCAGACCATTTGGAAGGACGGCAATCAAGGCGTCGGCGATCAGCAGTTTAACCGCGGCACGATTACGCAAGTCACCTCGCTACGCTTCCAGGAAATCATTGAATTCGTGCGAAAAGATGTGGTGCGAAACCTCGAACAGATTTTCCCAGGGCATGCTGTTAAGTTTGACCAAAATTTCCTGCCCTCAGGTGCAATCTTGACGGGTGGCACGGCCAACTTAGCGGATGCAGTGGAAGCGACGCAGACCGTGTTGGGTCTGCCGGCACGTATTGGTCAGACACAATTTGATACGGAGGCACTTCGTAAGCCTGAGTATGCAGGTGTTGTCGGCATGATGGTTGCTGCTATTGAAGACGCTCCACCGGTGGTGCGTCGTCCGCGTGGCACATTCGATTGGCTGCGTGATTTATTCCGCTTCTAAAATGTCCAATCCCGCCCCCA
Source organism: Opitutia bacterium (assembly GCA_947378845.1). Taxonomy (GTDB): domain Bacteria; phylum Verrucomicrobiota; class Verrucomicrobiia; order Opitutales; family UBA953; genus UBA953. The sequence continues at coordinate 15,949 of CANCLQ010000006.1, forward strand.
TATTATTAGTCGGACTGGGTGGAGCTGGTTGCTCCATTGTGGGTCGTTTGGCGCCGGCATTGCCGCAAGAAGTGAAGGTCGCATTAATTGATACGGACGCCACCACGTTGCAAAATTTAGAGAATGCAGAGGTGCTGCAGATTGGTCGCGCACTTACGCGTGGTATGGGTACGGGCGGTGAGCCTGCAGTTGGTTTGACTGCGCTTGAGGCCGATGAGCCACAGTTACGAAGAATTTTAAATGCTTACCCGCTTGTTGTCTTAGTCGCAGGTTTAGGTGGTGGCACCGCAGGTGGTGCAGCTGCATCATTTGCCGCGATGGCGACGGAAGCAGGTGCGACCGTTCTAGCATTCGCCACTATTCCTTTTTCGCATGAGGGTGAACGTCGCAAGCGACAAGCCAGCGAGGCACTGACAAAACTCGCAGCCAAAGCACACGGCTTAGTGGTCGTGGAAAACGATTTATTATTAATGCAAGTTCCAGCTGATGCACCGCTATCGGCCTCGTTTGCGGCGGCCGATGAATGGGTCGCTGGATCGATTCGTGCATTAGCGAGTGCGTTTATGCCTGGTGCATTGGTGCCAGTGGATTCTGCTTCGGTGCGCTCAATCTTGTCGCAAGTCGGCTCGCCGACGCTCTTTACTTGTGGCCACGGTGAAGGTCCAGATGCAGCTAAACTAGCTGCAAGGGCCGCTTGTGAGTCATCCTTATCTTACGGCTTAGGAACGACTGCGAAAGTCGGTTCGCTCTTCGTGCACGTGGCTGGTGGCGAAAAACTTTCAGCGACCGAGGCCTTTGAGGTAGTGAATATGGTGCGTGCGAAATTCGGTGGTGAAGTAACGACGCTTGTTGGTGCACGAATTAAACCCGAGCTGGGCGATCGCGTAGAAGTTGCAGTTTTGGGCGCGTCCTTACCGCCTCCGCCTAAGCCGAAGCCCAAGGGTAAGGCTGGCAAAGGCGGGAAGGTCGTGGACGACCAGCAGCAGATCTTTGGTTTTGCGACTGAGGAGTCGATTCGACGCGGTTTGTTTGGAAGTACGCCTTTCACCTTTATTGACGGCGCGGATGTCGATGTGCCTACCTATATTAGGAAGTCGATCCGACTCGCCACGGGCCCTTGATTTACGCTTCCCGGTTGCACACTTTAGTCTCCCTTCTACGTTACGGACATGGCTCTTAATGTTGCCCAGCTGCGAAAAGACTTTCCGATTCTGAATCGGACAGTGCATGGGCGTCCGTTAGTTTATTTGGATAATGCGGCGACCTCACAAAAGCCAAAAATCGTAATCGATGCGCTGACTCATTATTATTCGCAGACGAATGCTAACGTGCACCGCGGTGTACACCAATTGAGCGAGCAAGCCACGGTTGCCTTTGAGCAGGCTCGTGAGGTGGTGGCAGAATTTTTAGGATTAAAAGAATCCCGTGGCTGTATTTTTGTACGCGGTGCAACGGAGGCGATTAATTTAGTGGCCGATACATGGGGTCGCACACATTTAAAAGCCGGTGATGAAATCATTCTGACAGCCCTCGAGCACCATGCGAATATCGTGCCATGGCAGATTGTGGCCGAACGAACAGGTGCTAAAATATTAGTGGTGCCTGTGACCGCGAAAGGTGAATTGGATTTAGAAACTTATAAAAAACTTTTATCGGCTAAGACTAAGCTCGTTGCGTTGTCGCATGTTTCGAATGCGCTCGGAACGATTAATCCCGTGGCGCAAATGACGAAGCTGGCGAAGTCGGTCGGAGCCACTGTCTTGATCGATGGCTGCCAGGCGGCGGCACACTTTAGGGTCGATGTAAAAGCCTTAGGTTGCGACTTTTACTGTTTCTCGGGCCACAAAACATTGGGTCCAACGGGCATCGGTGTTTTGTGGGGTCGCCCTGAATTACTCGATACATTGCCGCCTTATCAGTCGGGCGGGGATATGATTCGTAAAGTTGATTTCGATGGTACGACATTTCGCGAAGCACCCGAACGCTTTGAAGCGGGCACGCCGGATATTGCGGGTGCGATTGGCTTAGCCGTCGCCTTGAAATACTTCATGCCGATCAGCGATGTGGCCCATGCGCATGAACAAAAACTTTTGGCCCATGCCACGGAGCGTCTGCGTGCAATTAAAGGCCTAAGAATTGTTGGTGAAGCCGCAGATAAGGTTTCAATTATTTCTTTCTTAATCGAGGGCAGTCACCCGCATGATATCGGTACTATTTTGGATGCAGACGGGATTGCGATTCGGACAGGGCACCATTGCTGCATGCCATTGATGAAGCACCTGGGTATCCCTGGCACGGCGCGGGCTTCTTTTGCATTTTATAATACTTTGGAAGAAGTGGATCAGTTAGCGGTTTCGTTAGAACGCATTCAGAAGATGATGGCTTAAGTAGCTGTGGGCGTTGCGGTGCTACGACGAATCACATCGAGGATACCTTGGATTTCGTAATTACGAGTCGCACCCAACAGACCGAGGGCACGTCGTGCCTCTTGAATATCGTCTGGATGATTGCCGGGTGGCCATTCGGCCCAGGATTTTTCTGTTTCGAAACCAGAAGCTGAGAGCAATGGCATCAAAGCATTGATGCAGAGTGTGTCGGCGCGACCATCGGGAAAAACGCAGCCAAAGATTTCATCGAAGAGGCGACGACGTTGGCTGGCGATGGGGAGGACGGGTAGGTCTTTGGCCCAGTCTTTGAGGGCGTTTCGCCACGTTGGGTGGCGACGATTAAGTTCCAAATATTGAGCGAGGCGGCGATAGGGGTGTCCAGCAGGGCGCAGTCCGCGCAGGCGCCATCGACCACATTTTTCCATGTAGAGTGCATCAATGCCGAGAAGGATCATCTCTTCGGGAGTGTGAGCACGTGCGAGTTCGGACATTGGAGCGCGGTTGCCGCCGAGCCCTAGACATTCGACCACCATTTCGTGACACGTTTGTTCCCAGCCATTTTCTTTATAGCGAGCGCGGGCGAATTTTGTTTTCGAACGAAAGCGATGGAGTGCACGACGGCGGAGCCCGGGGATTAAATCGTCTTCGGCTTCGCGGACCTTGCGTGCGACATCACCAGCGCGACCGCGCAACTCGAGCAATGCATCTTCTTCTGCGATGTCTTCGAGGTCGCGTGGCAAGTAGGGCAGGAGAACGACCGTTTCAGGTTGGTGTCCGCTGGCGGTGGTGATGTTGCGGGTGCCAGGAAGAAGCACGGCGTGGAGAATGACGCCTGAGAAGTTGGAATCGCTGTCGTGACCATGCGCTTGCCAATCGGAATAGCGCAGATGGATTTCGATATCGCCGCGTAGGCGCTGGTTATTGATTACGATTTCGGCACCCAAGAAATCGGGCCCAGCACCACGATTCCAATCTCCAGGGGACAGGATTTGGATCTCCTTGCCCTCGGTGCTGAGCATGGGCTGCATGATTTCTCCAGAAGCCCAGAGCCGTTGGATGGCGCGTTCGCCGATGGCAAATGGGCCATACGGCCCTTCGAGCTCTTCAACGCGATTACAGGTGGTCATGAAATAATTCATGACCCATCGAATTAAGCACGGAAAACTCTGAGATTACTCATGGGTAAACTACCGAATCGGCTTGAGGTAAAATCCACTCGGTGTTTCTTTGGTGGGACGGAGAGATGGCAGAGTGGTCGATTGCACCTGACTTGAAATCAGGCGGTGTCGCAAGGCATCCGGGGGTTCGAATCCCTCTCTCTCCGCCAAATTTTATATTATATCTTAAGAGGGATGAGAACCCGGGTTTGGTGAGCCGAAGGCGAACGGGTAATCCGCAGGATTGGGGCGCAGCCCTGAAGCGAAGCGCAATCAATCCCTCTCTCTCTGCCAAATTTAATAAAGTTAGGGGGCAGGTTGGCAAGGGGGTGGATAAAGACACGGACGGCGGCGGAGCGCCGTCCCTACCCATTACACGAAGGGCACGGCGCAGTCGTGCCGCTACTTTACTTTATTCGGGGGAGTAGATTTGCCATTCGGCAATGCCTGGGGGCCCTAACTCACGTTTAATATAAAGCCTAATTTTTTGGACTGTGATGGCTGGAAATTTGGCCTGATGACCGTGTCCGTTGGTCAGGGTCGAAAGCAGGGGTGTCCATCCTTTATCCGTCTCGATTTCTACTCGCAGTTCTTGTTTGTAGCGCGGCCAACGATCGGGCTCATCAACTGCCAGCGCATGAATTAAGGTCGGTTTACCTAAATCATATTCTAAATAGGCATTCTTATCATCAGCTGCTGCCTCCCAGTATTGTGCAGCATCACCGTCTTGAGCAGCTGCTACGCGATTTTTAGGAGACTCGCTTGAAGCAATCAGTTTTTTATTAAACGAAGCGATGGGTTCAACTTTGGGCTCTTCGGCAACTTCGAGTTTAATCACCGTGGCAACGCTATCGGGTGCTTGCTTGGGTAATTGAATAATTGTGCCAGCAGAATTCTGTGTCGTCTCAAGTTGTTTACTTGAATCAATAAGCAGGGTCGTGCTCTTAATTTTACTGTGCAGTGGTAAGCGCAGTTCGCCGTTTTCTGGCCAGTTAAATACGTGGAGATAAACGATCTGATTTTTTCGCGTAGCGGCACCCCAGGTAAGGAAGGGGAAAGGTCCGGCCGTCGTTCCATAAATGGATTCACCGTTTACCTTCAGCCACTGACCCACATCGTTGAGTCGTTTGACGCTTTCAGCTGGAATTTCTCCTTCGGCTGTGGGTCCTACATTGAGCAGGAAGTTACCTCCTTTAGCGCAAATGGTGATTAGCTTTTGAATGAGTTCAGGTGACGACTTCCAGTTTTGGTCTGCGGCATTGTAGCCCCAATGTTTATTCATCGTCATGCATGTTTCCCAGTCGCCCTTTAATCCGGTAGAAGGTACAAATTGTTCGGGAGTGGCGTAGTCGCCATAACCTCCGCCAAGGCGCAAGTTGGTCAGGATATTGGGACGAAGCTGTTTTAACATTTTAGCAATCGGCTCGGCACGCGGTTTGTACATGTGGAGCGGCGTATCCCACCAAAGAATATCGATTGGATAGTTTGTCAGAATTTCACGTATCTGCGGGGTGGCTGTTTTTTCGAGATAAGAATCAAACGAGCCTTTTTGAGATTCGTCCCAGCCGTCTCCTTCTTTAAAGGACTTAATCGCACCACCGCGGTTATTCCAATCTTGCGCGTGAGAATAGTAAAAACCGATTTTCAAATCTTGAGAGTGGGCGGCGTTGACTAGTGGACCCAAGAGATCTTTGCCGTATGCGGAGGCGTCCACGACATTCCATTTGCTCGCTTGCGATGGGAAGAGTGCAAACCCGTCGTGGTGTTTAGAGGTGATAACCATGTAACGCATACCAGCGTCTTTGGCGATTTTCACCCATTGCTCGGGATTATATTTAACCGGATTAAATTTTTTGGCATAACCTTGGTACTCGGCTGCGGACATTTTGGTATTCCACATAATCCATTCACCGTAAGTATCGACGTCGCCATATTTTCCAGCGGGAACGGCGTAAACTCCCCAGTGGATAAATAATCCGAACTTGGCTTCGCGCCACCAGGCCATTCGCGCATCGTGTGCAGCTTGGGTTTCAGGTTCTACCGAATTTGTCCCACTCATGTCGACGGTCACACCTTCGTCGGCTCCCGTAGCGGGTTTTGCTTTTAATTGCGGGTGCGAAATTAAACCAAGTATTACTATAAAGATTATTTTTCTCATCGGCTGGTGGGGTGAGTTGGTTAAATCACGAATTTGGAAGCCCTCCATCTTTATTTCTGTACAGGGGTGGTAGGGGCGGCACTGCGTGACGCCCGTTGTCCGTATCGAGAATAGGATCTCGATTGAGGTTCGTATGTCGCGTGGCGAACGGGCACGACGCAGTCGTGCCCCTACCAAAGAATAGAATTTTGGCTGGAGTGGGGAGGGGAGGTGGGCACGATGAGCGACCTGATGGCTACAATTCTTTGCATGAAGTGGGGCACGAAGTATGGCCCGGAGTATGTGAATCGATTACACTCCATGGTGCAGCGCCACCTGACCATCCCTCATCGCTTTGTTTGTCTGACAGATAATCGTGCTGGCCTGAATGAAGGCATCGAAACTTTTCCGATTCCCAGTCTGAAATTACCTGCGGGCGCTCCGGAACGTGGTTGGACGAAGTTGGTTTCTTTTTCGCCTGATTTGACCGCGGCAGGCGGACCTGAATTAAAAGGCGAGGTACTGTTTCTCGATATTGATATCGTGATTGTCGGAAACATGAACTCTTTCTTCGAGCAGCCCGGCGACTTTTTAATTATCCGTGATTGGCAGAAAGGTCACTACACAGGCAACTCATCCGTGTATCGTTGGACCGCTGGTCAGCATGCCGATGTGATTGAATATTTTCGGAATCACTTGGACGAGGTTCGGAAGAAGCACCGCAATGAACAGGAGTATTTGACCGCGCAATTATCGGCCCACGGCAAGGTGAGCTACTGGCCCGAGACTTGGTGTCGGAGTTTCAAGCGTCACTGTGTGAAGTATTTTCCATTCTCATTTTTCCAAACGCCCACGATTCCAGAAGGCGCAAAGATTGTTGTGTTTCACGGCGTACCGAATCCGCCCGATGCATTGGTTGGTCGTAGTGGCAAGTGGTACCGTCGTGTATTGCCTACGCCTTGGATCGCAGAGAATTGGAAGTAGGTTTAGGAGACAAGTGGGCACGTGGGCAAAGGCGTGAAATGGGTAGGGCTCGTGCTCCGCGCGAGCCGTTCGTTTATAAGTTTAATACATAAATGGGTCTTAGCTGAGAGCTGTTGAGTTGCGAAGTTGCGGTTTAGAACGGACGGCGGCGGAGCGCCGTCCCTACCAAATGCAGAATTGAGATGGGTAGGGTTCGCGCTCCGCGCGAACCGAACGAGAACGAAATAAGATGCAGCGGACGCCGGCGGAGCGCCGTCCCTACCCAAGACATCGTGCCCCTACTTTACTTTTCTTCAGCCTCGTTTTCAGCTTCTTCCTTGGCTTTCGCCTGCGAGCTGAGAACGGGTTGGGCGAAGAGACGACCGTCGTGAAGTTTGGCGATGTAACCTTCAGTAATTAAGAAATTAAGATCAGCGAGAATGCGTGCCTTCGCAGCGTCATCGGCCGCTTCGCCTCCGATGGAGAGCACGACGTCTTTGCTTTGTTGTCCCGAGGTCTTATCGAGCGAATCGAAAATCTTTTGCATCGAGTCGCTAAAGGTTGCTTGAGGGTCGCGGCACTTACGGCGAACGCCGCAAGCGTAGGTGATGCCCTTGGAGCCCTTCTTATAAAGATGGAAGCCTTCTTTGCGGAGACGACCGCGGATACCGTTGGCCGTATCGAGAGGGAATTGACGCTGTAAATCGAGGGCGTAACGCACGCAGTCGCGCAATGGGCCTGGGGGCATCTCGGCGAGGAGTCGTCCAGGGAAGCGCACTTGATTGCGTGAAATCACGGTAGCGTCGCGACGGAAGGCGAGGAGGAAGCCGCGGGCGGCATCGATCGATTCGAGGCGCTCTGGTTCACCTTCTTTGCGATCCTTTGGAGCGTACTCATTGCGACGTGACATGGATTTAACCCAGGCGTCGATGGCTTCTTGTTCGCGGATCATTTCGAGTCCGGCCTTGAAGCGTTCGAAAGGAACATTGGGGCAGTGACGCGAGTGATGTTCGCGAAGGGCCTTTTGATAATTGTGGTGAGTCGGTGCGCCGAGGACGATGCCTGTCTGTGGACATTTAGCGACCATCTGGAAAACGCCTTTCGGTGCTTCGACTTCAACTTCGACGATGTCGAAGAATTTATCGAGGTGGCGCGACATCACGTGGCTGACGGCTTCAGCTTCGGTAAGGAAGGGTACGCTATCAGGTACGGAAATTGAAAGTAGAGTCTCGGGATTTTTCTCAGCGTTGGCTGGCTTAATAACGATGGAGAGGCGGTCTTCTTTATCGAGAATCAGTTGAGCGATACTGAAGAGCTCATAAGTGATGAGGCTCTTTTTCATCGCATCGCCTAGCAGTTCAAACTTCGCGTCATCAGGGAAAAAACCGGTGGAGACAACGAAAGCGGGTGGTGCGGGTTCTTCTTGGCGTTGGAAATTTCCGCGGTCTTCGCGCGAGGGGCCACGACGATCATCGCGACGAGGTCCACGATCATTACCTCGAGAATCAGAATGAGTATTCGGACCGCGTGAGGGGCCACGATTGCCGTCGCGACGTGGAGGACCTTTGCGATCGCCGCCTTCGCGACGTGGGCCACGTCCAGAGCTGACATTTTCAGTCGGACCCGAGACCCATGATGGACCTAAACCTAGGAATGAAAGGTCCAGAGGGGATGAGGACTCTTTCTGGGAAGGGTTCTGGTCGGCCGAATCGGGAGACATTGCTTTCCCAGAGTTGGGAAAGATATCCTACTTGGCAAGCGTTGGCATTAGCGGTTTTTTCTTGCACCAACGCCCGGGCATGCAAGCGTCCACCTTCCTTCGATTGCTCAGGTGGTGGAATGGCAGACACGCATGATTGAGGTTCATGTGCCGTAAGGTGTCCGGGTTCAAGTCCCGGCCTGAGCACCAATTTAAGGCAGGACTGGTTCTTACGGACCAGTCCTCTTTAGTATTCCCTTAGAGGGGCACACTCGACAAAGATAAGTGCATGGCGCCCAAGGGTAAAATCAAGGTTCTCATTCTCGGATCGGGTGGACGTGAGCATGCACTCTTAAAGGTCTGCCTCCGTAGTCCGCGCGTCGCCGATGTCTTTGTGGCTCCAGGTAATGGTGGTATGGCCATGGAGGCAAAATGTTATCCAGTAGATTTAAGTAAGCCTTCGTCGGTCCTCGATTTAGTTCAACGCGTTGAAGCTGACTTTGTAATTGTCGGTCCCGAGGTGCCACTCGCTCACGGTGTGGTGGATGCTTTGGAAGATGCGGATATCCCAACTTATGGTCCCTTGGCTGCAGGTGCGCGATTGGAAGCCAGCAAGGCGTTCAGCAAAGATTTTCTTTTTAGACATAAGATTCCGACAGCTGCGGCGGAAACCTTCCATCGTTTGTCTGATGCCTTGGCCTACGTGCGTAAACAGCCCGTACCGATTGTAATTAAAGCTTCGGGTTTAGCTGCGGGTAAGGGCGTTGTCATCGCAATGACGCATGCCGAAGCGGAAGAAGCACTGCGCGCGATGATGGAAACGAAAGTCTTTGGCGCTTCGGGTGACGAAGTTGTCATCGAAGAATTTATGCAAGGCGAGGAGGCCTCGATCATGCTCATGGTGTGTGGCGAAGAATATTTAATGTTACCTGCAAGTCAGGATCACAAACGCGTGGGCGAAGGTGATACTGGTTTGAATACGGGCGGTATGGGTGCGTATGCGCCGACGACGGTGGTGACGCCCGAGGTCGAGCGTCGCCTTCGCGAAGAAATTATTGTGCCCACGCTACGCGGATTGAAGGCCGACGGCATTGATTATCGCGGAACACTTTATGTCGGTATCATGGTGACATCGACTGGTCCGCGCGTGGTCGAATTTAATGTCCGCTTCGGTGATCCTGAATGTCAGGTCTTAATGCCGATGTTAGAAACGGACCCCGTTGAAATCATGGAGTCGATTGCGGCCGGAACTTTCCGTTCTTCATCGGTGAAATTGCGTGCCGGCTCGACGATTATTGTCGTCTTGGCAGCCGGCGGTTATCCGGGCGACATTCGCAAGGGCGATGTCATTGAATTGCCTACACAATTACCTGCAGGCGTAGATATCGTGCATAGCGGTACGCACCGTCTGTCGGATGGACGAATTGTGACGGCGGGTGGGCGCGTGTTGGGCGTTGTTGCCCATGGTGCTACTCTTAAGGAAGCGGTGGAAAAAGCCTACTCGGTCGTACCGCAGGTTCGTTTTGAGGGCTGTCATTACCGCCGGGATATCGGGTACCGTCAGCTTCGTCGTGATGAAGGGGTTTGATTACGGATTGAACCCCCCAGTCGATTGGGCAACCATTTCACTATGGAGCGCGACACCATAACCTTTGTCTGTACGGGCAATACCTGTCGCAGTCCGATGGCTGAGGCATTGTTGCGCGCGGCGTTGCAAAAGAGGGCGGGTGGGTTGGAAAAACTTAAAGTCGCATCGATGGGTCTGGCGGCACATCCGGGAGACGCCGCATCGACGAATTCAATTAAGGCCATGCAACGGATTGGTTTGGATATCAAAGAGCACCGCAGTCGTGGGCTGACTCAAGAAGACTTAGATCGGAGTTGCGTGATTTTCGGAATGACTCCTGGGCATCTTTCGGCCTTGGAACAGCGTTTTGAGTTTTTGCCGCCGCACGTGCTTTTACTGCGCGATGTTTTGCCTGAGGGAGTGAGTCGCGAAATCCCTGACCCCTTTGGCGGAAATTATCGCGTCTATGAAGAAAGTCGCGATTCCATGATTGAAGCCATTCCGCAGATACTCGAATTTCTTAAGAAGAATATTTTAACATGACTACACCTCTGACTCTTTCATTTGGTAGCGACCACGGAGGCTTGGCGTTGAGACGCGATTTAATCGCCGCGCTAAAAGCTAAGGGCCACACGATCATTGATCGTGGCACAGAGACTTCGGCTTCGTGCGATTACCCAGACTACGCGCAGGCCGTCGGGGCAGATGTGGCCTCAGGTCGTGCACGTTTCGGTATTTTGGTCTGCACCACGGGCATTGGTATCTCGATTGCAGCGAACAAGGTGGAGGGCATCCGGGCAGCTTTAGTTCAATCAGCTGATGCGGCGGAGATGAGTCGCCGACATAATGATGCGAATGTCCTTTGTTTTGGGGCTAAGTACGTGGATCTGCCCACCGCTTTGGCTTCTGTAGAGGTCTTTTTGAGCGCTCCCTTTGAAGGCGGCCGGCACACCTGCCGGGTGGATAAAATTGAGCCAAAATCGTAATGTTAAAGGTTTTCCGTTGCCACCTGCCTCACCCATTCTTTGCCATTCAAATATGACCGCTATTAGCCGTACGTCGCTCGCTCAACTGGATCCAGAAATCGATGCCTTAATCAAGGCGGAGCTCAAACGTCAGCAGACGCACATCGAGTTGATTGCGTCAGAAAATTTCACGTTGCCCGCAATCATGGAAGCGCAGGGTAGTGTGCTCACGAATAAGTATGCGGAAGGCTATCCAGGTAAGCGCTGGTACGGCGGCTGTGAAGAGGTTGATAAGATTGAGCAGCTCGCGATTGATCGCGCAAAAGCTTTGTTTGGTGCCGATCACGCTAATGTGCAGCCGCACTCGGGCAGTCAGGCCAATGCCGCGGTATATTTAGCCAGTATCAAACCTGGTGATAAAATTTTAACGATGAACCTCTCGCACGGAGGTCACCTGACGCACGGCAACGCCGCTAATTTCTCCGGTAAATTCTACACTGTCGTGCACTACGGAGTCGGTGCCGATGGTCGTATTAATTATGATGAAGTTGCTGAGATGGCGGCACGCGAAAAGCCTAAGATGATCACGGTCGGCGCCTCAGCTTATGCTCGCACGATTGATTTTGAACGCTTCGGAAAGATTGCCCGTGAAAACGGCGCGTTACTCCTCGCTGATATTGCTCATATCGCTGGCTTAGTTGCAGCGGGTGTCCATCCGTCGCCAGTTCCGCATGCGGATTTCGTGACGACGACTACGCACAAGACGTTGCGCGGCCCTCGTGGTGGTTTGATTCTTTGCAAGGCCGAGCATGCTAAGGCAATTGATTCGGGGGTTTTCCCTGGGACGCAGGGTGGACCTCTCGAGCACGTCATCGCCGCGAAGGCAGTTTGCTTTGCGCAGTGTGCGACTCCTGCATTTAAAGATTACGCCCGCCAAGTGGTGGCGAACTCTAAGGCCTTGGCTGACGCACTGGTTGCACTCGGTTTTGGTTTAATTAGCGGAGGCACTGACAATCACTTGAGCTTAATCGATCTCCGTAAGAGCCATCCAAATGTTACAGGTAAGGATGCGCAGCTGGCCCTCGATGCTGCACACATTACGACAAATAAGAATACGGTTCCCGATGAGACGCGCAGTCCATTCCAGGCCAGCGGTATTCGAGTCGGCACGCCAGCCGTCACTTCTCGTGGCATGAAAGAGGCTGAGATGAAGGAAATCGCTAAGGCGATTGCCGTGGTGCTTTCGGACCCTCAGAACCCTGCTAAGATTGAAGAAGGTAAGGCAATTGCCTCAGCCCTTTGCGCTCGTTTTCAGTTGCCGTACGCCTAATTGTACTTTTCTTGAAAACTTCCGATTGCACATCGGATTACTTTTCTTAACCTTATTATAACTACCCCCACTATGAATATCCCTACCCGTAAACGCAGCGGCTTTACTCTGATCGAGTTGCTCACTGTGATTGCAATTATCGGCATCTTGGCCGCCGTCCTCTTCCCTGGTGTGCAGGGCGTTATGAAGAAGGCGAAGATGTCCACCGCGTCCACCAAGGTGCGCAACATTGGCCAAGCCTACATTTCGTTTAATTCAACCGGTAATGGTAAGTACATTAAGAGTGGTGCTTGGTCGGTGACGGCCAACACATCGGCATCCAAGATATATGAATGGGCTGCTGTATTAGCTTACAATGCCGAACTAAATGTCGCGGAACTTTGGTACGTTGATGCCGACAAAAAGAATGAAACCGCAGACTTTACTAAAAGAGTCCTTACCGGTACGGGTGCGTCTAGTTCTATTGACCCAAAATTCATGGCACCAAGTCCTGAAAATGGTTATCACTCCTGGGTCTCTTATGTCCCTGTCCCTAAGAATTTGAATGAATCATTGCCGCTTCTGTGGACTCGTGGTCTCGGTGAAGATGGTGCGTGGGATGCAACAGAAGGAGTCTGGGGTATTGATGGTGGTCACATTGCTTGGGGTGATTCACACGTAACCTGGGTCAGCAACACCAGCGACGAAGAGAATAAATTTAATAGCAAAAAGACACCTGGTGAGTCCACGTCTTCTTGGAAGGATGCTGTTTCAGCAGCTGGTACTGCAACTATTTGTGAAGACTAATCTCGGGTAGTTAATTTTTTACTTAGAAGCCCCGGTCTCCGGGGCTTTTTTGTTTCCGTATGTCTCCGAGTCAGTAGTTTGAGGTGATGATCGCTTGGCGTGCATGGATTGAGGCTTGTCGCCCCAAAACTTTAGTGGCGGCACTCGTGCCCGTTGCGGTCGGTGGAGCTGTTTATATTAATTATGCAGACGTCGAACACTTTGGACGAAAGTCGGATTACTATCTTACATTCGGCGCGTGCTTGGCCTTCGCGGTCTTTGCACAGATCGTAAGTAATTTCGCGAATGATTTGGGCGACTCTAAGAAGGGCGTAGATAATGCCGAGCGTGTGGGTCCGCAGCGTGCGGTGGCGAATGGTTTGATCTCGGCGAAGGCGATGACGTATGGCGTGCTAGTCGCAATTATTTTGGCGTGCCTCGGCGGATTACCCATTGGCCTGCGTGAACCTACATTATTCATTCCTGGCACCATCGCGTTGTTGCTGGCTTTGGCTTACACCCTGGGACCGCTGCCACTCTCATACCTAGGGCTCGGCGATGTATTTGTGGTCGCATGCTTTGGGGTACAGGCCACGGCACTCACTGTTTATGCCTTACATGTCATGGTCGGCCGCAGTGCTCAACTTGCCATGCCTTGGGCTCCGGCTTTAGTTGCCGGTCTCGGTTTAGGTTTATTAGCCGACAATATTTTACTCGCGAATAATGCGCGCGATCTTGAGACCGATGAAGCTTCGGGCAAGCGGACGACCGTTGTGCGTTTCGGTCGAGGCTTTGCGCGCGGCTTACATATATTTAATTTATTGGGAGGGATCGCAGCATTGGCCCTAGTTTTCGGTTGGTTGCCATTACTCTTATTGCCTCTCGCCATTTGGCAGCATGCTGCATTCAGAAGGGCGCAGGCACCGGCCGATTTTGTGCCATTCTTAGGGCGTTCGGCCCTGCTTTTATTATTGGCCGGCGCCTTGTGTGTAACTGCCACTTGCCTCGACTGGGTCCCTGTGGGAATAGTGTTTTCGCGATGAAACCTGACGACTCATTGGCTAGCCAATTAGAATCTCTGGTGTCGGATATTACCCGTCCGACCTGGGATGAATATTTTATGGCGACAGCAGTGCTCGTGAGTTCGCGTTCAAGCTGCGAGCGATTACACGTTGGCTGCATTGTGGTTTCGACAGGTCGTCACCCCAATCGCTTGGTCGCCGCAGGCTACAATGGTTTTTTACCAGGAACGCCTCACGATTCAAAAGTGCGTGATGGGCACGAACAAGCCACGGTACATGCCGAACAAAATGCGGTGGCCGATGCGGCGAAGCGCGGCGTCTCATTGCAAGGCACGGTTTGTTACGTGACGCATTATCCCTGCGTAAATTGTGCAAAGATTTTAGCAGCCGCAGGAATTGTGGAAGTGCGTTACCGCAATGATTATAAAAATGACCCGATTGTGGCCGAACTTTTCACGCAAGCAGGTGTTGCGGTAAAGAAGTTGTAACCTCGATGCCTCAATCGGAGAAATCATTAGCCGGTCGGTTGTTGGTTTCGCATCCGATGCAGAGGGATAATGATTTTTGTGAGACGGTGGTCTTAATTCACACCCATAGCGCTAAAGACGGAGCGATGGGCGTTATATTGAATCGCCCCAGCCATCGTTTGCTGGGTCATGCACAATCGGAGTTCTCCGATGGGCCCTTGGCGAATTTGCCGATACACTTTGGCGGTCCAGTGGGCACGAATCGATTGGCGTTAGGCGGATGGAAGTTTGGCCCGCGCGGACCCGCCTCGATACGGTATGGCATTAGCCGAGAGGAGGCGGCTGACTTAGCTACGGCGGGAATGTATAAGCTCTTCGCTTTTGTGGGCTACGCCGGCTGGTCGCCGGGACAATTAGAGAATGAATTGCGTCTCAACGCCTGGGTGGTCTGCCCGTTTGAACGCAGCACGGCTACACTATCGGAACGTGATTTTTGGAAAACACTTTTAGCGCACCATCGCCCGGATTTACGTTTAGTCTTAGATTCGCCGACCAATCCCGAGCTCAACTAGTTAGCGGCAGTTCGCAAAAAGGATTTCGACGTTCTGAATTAAATTCTCGCCCGGGCTCCTGCCGTCGGATCTCAACATTTTTCGGAGAACCATGGCATCCTTGAATCGATAATCGATGCTCGATATTTGAAAATTGGTAGAGGGTAATTGACTGCTACCAGCGGGCAGGGCGGTCCAGCGCTTGGGCATGCCGTGCCAGGTAAATTCAATGTACCATCCTGCAGCGGTTTGAGGATCACCCACGACGAGACGTGGATAACGTTTAACGAAATCAGGCGTGCGGTCGGTGCGAACGGTGACAGCTAATGCGGTCGGCAGGGCACGAATGACGTCAGCCACATTCACATAAGTGCTGCTCAGTAAATAATTCGGATCGAACCCCGTGAGGTTTTGTCCGTTCCAAACCCCGTGAATATTGGGCGACTCTTCTTTGCCCAACTTTTGTGCGTACCACTGATTAAAGGAGTCGGATAAACGTAGGCCGACTTCGAAGTGCAGGTGAGCGCGGTCCTTAGGGATTGGGCTCGAAGCAATGGCAGTATGCCCCATCAAAGCGATGGTTTTTCCTTTGGGAACTGCGTCACCTACTTTGAGTGAGGGCTCGATGTATGCGAGGTGGGCGTAGAGCGTGTAGACGGGGACTTCGGCCTGCGGGTGAAAGAGGATGACATATTTTCCGTACGGGCCATTGAGCCCTTGGTTGATGTAGGCGACTTGCCCCGCCATCGCGGAGAAAATCCGATCGGCTGGCTCGCCGTTGTCGAAGAGAATGCTGGGGCGAATATCGAAACCTTCGTGAAAGCGGCGGCAGTTATCGCGCACCATGCCGAAGCAACCCGAAACAGTTTTATCGGAGGCGGTGGGCTGAATAAAATCTTCGAACGAATGAATCGTGCGTCGATCCATCGAGGTTGGCCAAGCAACTTCGATTGAACTGAGCTTGCTGCTCGAGCACAGGAGGGAAATCAGTAACAGGTATCGAATCACTGTGACTCTTTCGCTTTCCGAATAATTAAAATCGAAGCGTTCAGTTGGCGGCTTAACTCTTCAGCGGCTGCGCGGTTACTCTTTCCTTTGACTTCGACGTTAAAGAATAAATTTCCGTCCACGATTTGTTCTTCGACGGGCATTAAGCCAACCGCGGTTTCGTTGACGACGAGGATGAGGTGTTTGCCGCGCGCTTGGCGGGTCACATCCATAATGGTGCGTGCCGCTTGACGATTCAGTTGCACGAGCAGTGAGGTCACGCGTAAATCGGGCTCACCGGTCTCAACAACTTCAGTGTTTAAAAGGTCTTCAGCCAAGCTGAGTTCTTTAGGTAAAACCGTTACTGTAATACCACTCACAGGGAGGGTGACTTTCTTGCGCATCGATAGGCTGGCCGATTCAGGTGCTTCGATAAAAACAGACGCCAGGTGAGTGGGTGGAGCCGATTGGCAGCCCGCCAAGAGGACGAGGCTTAAACAGAGGCAGAATCGCTGAAAGATTTTCATAAAATTAGCCGACAAGCAGCTCGAGGGCTGAATTCACTTGTTGAATGTGGTTGGGCTGAAGATCCATCGCTGGCACATCATAAATTAATTTGGTGCCCGCATGCTGATAGGGAATGAGACCGTCTTTAGCAGGCCCGATTGCTTTCACGATACGTTTGCGTTCTAACAACATCGCCAAGATGTGTTTTAAGACTGCTTTATCGCCGCTGGGGTCTTGAGCATCGTCGAAAAGCGAAAGGAAAAATTCTTCGCGCGAGGCGAGGAGTTGGGCGCGGTGTGCTTGTTCTTCTTCGCCACGCTCTTTGACTTCACGTGTCCATCGACCCAGCAATAGGCCGTTAGGAGAAAACTGTGCGACATGTTCTTTAAGTACGTCAACACGTTCAACATTTCCACCTAATGGCTTGTAAACGATGCACACGACGGTGTCGCCAACGTGAAGTTCTTTGCCGGATGAGGCACAGATGTGAGCAATGGGTTTTACCTGCCAGTCCATGCGCTAAACATGAGGCGTTGAGGGTAGGTCGGGCAACCCCATTCCCATGGTTCGAGTCTTAAACTTGTTCGACCGACAACTGCGGGGCGGGCTGAACGGATTGGTCGGTCGGCAGGTTGCAATCGGACCAAGCAGCGAAGGCAATCATCCCGGCGTTATCACCGCAGTGTTTGGGCTCGGCGATAAGCAGAGGTAGCTTCTTTTTATCGGCGACTTGTTGAAGGCGCTGACGGAGGGTGCGGTTATTCGCAACTCCACCCGAAAGTCCGATGGAGCGATAGGAGCCTTGGTCCAATGCGGAACTTGTTTTAGCGATGAGTTGGCCAAGGATGGCCTCTTGATAACTCGCACAGAGGTGCGGCAAATCGCTTTTCACTTCAGCATCCGACATTTTCTCAAGCTGATAGCGCAGGGCGGTTTTCAGTCCGGAAAAACTAAAGCGTAGATCGCTCTTTTCAGGTAGTCCGCGCGGGAAGGCGAAGCGCTTGCTGTCGCCTTGCTGAGCGTGCTGTTCAATTAGCGATCCACCTGGATAGGGCAGGCCGAGTAATTTAGCTCCTTTATCGTAGGCCTCTCCAGCAGCATCATCGACCGTGCGGGCAATGACTTTGATGCTCAGGTCGGTATCGAGTTTAATCAGTAGCGTGTTACCGCCCGAAACCACCAAGCTGAGGTGCGGCAGAAGGGCGGCACGATTCTTTAAAAAGTTCTGTGGGTCTTTCGCGTGTACTGCGATGAAGGGCGAATGCACATGGGCACGGAGGTGGTTGACGCCTATAATAGGTTTACTCGTGGCGAGGCTGAGGGCGCGAGCCAGGCTTAGACCCATTGATAAACAGGGGAGCAATCCAGGCCCGCGAGTGACGGCGATTTGGGTGACGAGTGGAATTTCGTTACGAAAGTCTTCGAGTAGCAGCGGCAGGGCAGAAAGGTGCATGCGGCTGGCCAGCTCGGGTACGACGCCGCCGAAGCGAACGTGTTCGGTTGCCTGAGAACTGATGATTTCATGTCGCAGCCCCACACTCGGGTCGAATAACGCGAGGGCGGATTCATCGCACGAACTCTCAATAGCGAGGATCATCGGGGTCGATTCAGTTTAATTTATTGGTTGGCTCAATCCCCTTTCGTCTGGCGATAAGGAAAAGAGTTGCCCACGCTTGGGCATGGAACCGCTGGCTAGGCATAATGCCCTTGTTGAGGTGCTTCGAAGTGAAGCTTCGGGCGGCCTTGTTCCTTTTGTACGTTTGGTGGAGGTTGCGCTTTATCACCCTGTTTTAGGCTATTATCGACAGGACCGCGTGCGCGTCGGTAAGTCGGCCGGGACTGATTTTACAACGGCGACGGCACTGGGGCCGATGTTTGGAGATTTATTTGCGGCAGCAGCGGAAACCCTTGTGGGTGATATCAAAAAATATGAATTAGTTGAAGTAGGGGCAGAGCCAGGGCAGGCACATTTTGCTTCAGTCCAATCAAAATTTAAGTCTTTAAAAACATTCCGTTTGGGGACGGAGCCGACATTTGACGATTCAACTGTTTTATTTGCGAACGAACTTTTAGACGCACAGCCGTTTCACCGTTTTATTTATAGAAATGGTTTTTGGTGCGAATTAGGGGTCCGAGTGGATGGAGTGGAATTAACTGTCGAGCCGTTGATAACTTTTTCATCACTCGCGGCAGAGGAGTTTGCGGTAAGCTTACCGAGCAGTGAGGAGGGGTGGATTTTAGACGTGCCGCTTGCTGCTGAAACTTTGGTGAATAAATTACTGCAATCTCCGTGGCGCGGGGCGGTGGTCTTCTTTGATTACGGGAAAACTTTAGCCCAATGTTTAGAATCTTCTCCTGCGGGCACAGCACGTTCGTATTATCAACATCAACTTTCAGGTGATATTTTAAATCACCTCGGCTCACAGGATTTAACCTGTCACGTGTTGTGGGATCGTCTGGAGCCCTTGCTTGCGAAGCACGGTTTTAAGTCGGTCCATCTAGATCGTCAGGAGGCATTCTGGGTGAAGTATGCGAGTGCTGCAATGGAGCGGATTGCACGTTCGGGTGATGGCGATGCCGTGGGCCGATTACGTGCCCTAACGCACCCCGCACACTTTGGAGCCAAGTTCCAAGTTTTGCACGGGATTCGCTAATAATCATTAACTCGCACTCGACCTTATTGGAACAAGTCTTTCTGTAACTTGTACCCATTTAACCGCATGCGGCTGATTTCAACATTCCTCGCCTCGCTCGCTTTGAGCGTCTCGATGAGTCGTGCCGAGGTGGTGGTCATTCAGCCGTTTGAAGGTGATGGATTTGATAGCTGGCAAATAAATGGTGAGGCCTTCGGTTTGGCACCTGTGGCGGGTCGCATGGAAGGCTTGAGCGGAGTGTTTTTGGATTATGCAGGTAACGCCTTGGCGTGTTCGGCGGCAGGTGGCAACGAATCGACTGGAACATTAATCTCGCCGGAGATCTTGCTGAATCAACCTTACATGGCGTTCCTTATCGCGGGTGGAAATCATCCTGGAAAAACCGAGGTTCGTTTACTGGTGGATGGTAAAGTAGTGCGAACAGCGACAGGTCGAAACAGTTTGGCTTTCCGGAAAGAGGTTTGGGATATTTCTGAATATAAAAACAAGAAGGGTGTGATTCAAGTGGTGGACGAAGAAGTTGGCTCGTGGGGTTTTATTGCCATCGATCACCTTGTTTTGTCGTCACACAATAATCCCATGATTGTGACGCGCGGGCGGCCCGCTCCGGTTGCTGATACCACATTACAGCGAGTGCCTAATGAAGGTAGTGCGGCTACGGTGGCAGGTTTGAATTTCAAAGAAATTGCAGATTATGCGAGCGCAGGAATCACTTCGCCCGCCTCGCTTTCAGTTAGTAATAACGGCAGTATTTTTGTCGCCGAAACGCACCGCAATCGCTTCGGCGTCGAAGACGATCGCACTAACCTCTATTGGTATCACGATGATTTAGCCTCGAAGACCGTAGAGGATCGCCGAGCTTTGCACCAAAAGTGGGCGAGTAAAAAATCATACGAATGGATGACGGCGAAATCGGAAATCGTTCGCCGCTTATCGGACGAACGGGCCGACGGCACTTATGCACAGGCTACGGTTTTTGCAGATAAGTTTAACGATTTACTGGATGGTATTGGCAGCGGCGTTTTTTCGTGGGATGATACCGTTTACTATGCATGTATTCCGCGCCTGTGGATGTTGCATGATGTGAATCAGGCGGGAAAACTTTCTGAACGTAAAGTCATTGAGTCTGGATTCGGTGTGCGCGTCTCGCTTTCAGGTCACGACATGAGTGGTTTCGTCATGGGCTACGACGGCCGCGTTTATGGTAGTATTGGTGACCGCGGCTTTAATCTAACAACAAAAGAAGGGCGCAAATACGATTCGCACAATCGTGGAGCTATTTTCCGTTTCGAGCCTGATGGTACACAATTTGAAGTCGTTCACAATGGACTGCGTAACACTAAGGAATTCGCGTTTGATGAATGGGGCAATGGTATCGGTGTAGATAATAATTCCGATCAAGGCGATGAGGCGCGTATTGTTTATGTCATTGAGGGTGCGGATTCGGGTTGGGAGATGGAGCACCAAGCGATGCATACCTTCCATCGCGAGATTGGTTTGGATCAGCGACCGCCATCACGCTGGATGACAGAGCGTACGTGGGAAAAGCAGAATGATGTGCAGCCTTCGTTTATCGTGCCGCCTGTGGATTATGTTTGTTCGGGTCCGTCGGGCGTGACTTACCACCCGGGCACAGGATTTTTAGCATCGGAAGAAAAACATTTCTTTGTCTGTGATTATCGCGGCTCCTCACCGGGGTCAGGTATTTGGTCGTTCAAGCTACAACCGCAAGGCGCCGGATTTAAGTTAGTCGAGAAGCATCAATTGATTTGGGGTATTGCGGCAACGGACGTCGATTTCGACTGGAAAGGTCGAGTAGTGATTTCGGATTACGTCACAGGCTGGGGCTCGCAGGATCTCGGACGCATCGTAAATTTGACTGCACAAAAACCATTCAAGTCCGAAGAGTCCGCCACAGTTGCAGATCTAATTAAGAAAGGATTTTCGACGAGTACGTCTGATGAGTTGGCACAGCTGCTTCGCCACGCCGATCAACGTGTACGCCTGCGTGCACAGTTGGAGTTAACGCGTAGGCCCGATGCGCTGGTACGTTTCACGCAAGCAACGCAGTCGGATAACGCCTTAGAAAGAGTGCATGGTATTTGGGGCCTAGGTATTCTGGCCCGACGCGGTGCAGCGATTGCGCCGAACGATGCTTGGAGCGCGGAGCCTAAGCCAATCGCACCCTTAGCTGATCGCTTGGCTGCTGCGCAACGCTTGGTGGTGTTATTAAGTCATGCCGATGCCGAGGTAAGGGCACAGGCTGTACGTGCCTTGGGTGAAGGTCCGATTGCGGGCAATGATTTGCCATTCGCAAAACTCATTTTGGATGAGTCGCCTCGCGTGCGCTTGTTCGCGTCGATTGCAGCGGGTCGTTTAAGCGCAGACAAATTCTTGCCGGAAGTCTTTACGATGCTGAAGCAGAATGCGGATGCGGATCCTATTCTTCGTCATGCTGGTTCGATGGCTATTGATGGTATGTGTAAGGATAAGCAGGCTTTGGAATCAGCCGCGACGCATGAATCGAAGTCAGTACGATTGGCGACGGTGATGGTGATGCGTCGTCGTGGTGACGAGAGCGTGGTTCATTTTATTAATGATCAATCAACCATCGTGGCGGATGAGGCAATACGAGCCATTCACGATTTATATTTCGAGACCGCGCGTCCAGCCGTGGCGGCATTATTAGATACACGAGATAAGCGTGCATGGACTCCGTTTATGCTCCGTCGCTTAATCTACAGTGCCTACCGTTTAGGCGGTGAAGAAAACGCTGCCCGATTAGTGTCGGTTGTTTTAGATAAGACCATTCCTGAAGAAGTGCATACTGAGGCCCTGCGACTACTGGGACTGTGGACGAAGCCTTATCCTATCGATCAATTCTCAGGGCACTGGGCACCGCTGCCTGATCGCGACGCGAAAGAATTACGCACGATTTTAAATAAAGCTTTGCCCAGTTTAATTAAGAAAGATTCAGCGACGCTGCTGACCACTTTGAGTTTGGTGGATCAATATCAATTAGACACATCGGTTTTAACAGAGGAGACCTTGCAGCAGTTGATTGCCAATCAGGAACTCAGTGGACCCGCCAGAGCGAAGGCATTTGCGATGTTGCTAGCACGTAAGCCAAATAATTCATCTGCATTATTCGAGCGCTATGCCTCCGACAAAAAAGATGAAGTTGCGATGGTCGCAGCGGCTGAGTTGGCACGGCAAAATCCTGAGCGTGGATTGATTGAATTACGCAAATCAGCCGCTGCAGAATCTACGGCGCGCCGTCAGGCGGCATGGAAGATTTTAGCCACATTAAAGACCGAAGGCGTCGAAGCTTTCTTCGTGGCGCAGCTTAAGGCGCTTGAAGATACTAAGGGTGTAAATTCTGCTGCGATTGAAATCATCGAAGCTGCTGAAGTTCGCTCAGAGCCAGCCGTCCTTAATGCGCTGAGTTCTTTGAAGAAATTATTAAACAGCGAAACCAATAAACTTGCGAAGTGGATGCCTGCACTGGAGGGCGGCGATGCGACCAATGGTTTTGCATTATTCCAATCGTTGCCTGCGGGGCAGTGTATGCGCTGTCACCGTTACTCGACGGACAGACATACCGCTGGTGGCGAGGCCGGACCTAATTTAGTGGGGGTCGCGAAGCGTGGTGATCGTAATTATTTATTAGAGTCGATTGTCCAATCAAACGCGGTGGTCGCTTCGGGTTATGGCACAGTGAATATCGAGTTGGTGAATAAGGGTGCATTAACGGGCACCTTGTTGAATCAAAATGCCAATGCGGTGGATATCGATGTCGCTGGCGTGCGTTGGCGTGTGATGCGCAAAGACATTCAGTCGATGACTGAGCCTGTTTCGGGGATGCCAATTTTAGATGGCGTGTTATCACCTCGCGAAGTGCGCGATATGGTGGCGTGGTTAGCGACGTTGGACGTGGTGCCTCCGAAGCCAAAGGTAGCTGATCCGAAAGTCTTAGATATTTCTAAAATCAAACCAGTGGTGACAGCGGCTCACATTAATCCAGCGGTCATGGCTCTTGGTAAGCAGCAATTTATCACCTGTGCGGCGTGTCACGGAGCAAAGGGTGAGGGCTCGGCGATTGCGCCGCCACTGGCGAAGTCGGATTGGGTTAACGGACCTGCTGAACGTTTGATTGATATTCAACTCCATGGCTTGTCGGGTCCGATTACGGTTTCGGGTCAGTCCTATAATTTCCCCGCACCGATGCCGGCACAGGCATATCAGACCGATGAGCAAATCGCCGCCGTGTTAACTTATATTAGAAATAGTTTTGGTAATTCAGCACCCGCCGTGAAGCCCGAGCAGGTGAAGGAGCGGAGAAAATAACGCGAGCGCAGTTCGCGTTATTTAGGAGACTCGTGGGATTTAGGTAGGGGCGGCACTGCGTGACGCCCGTTGTCCGTATCGAGAATAGGATGTCGACCGAGGTTCGTTAGTCGCAAGGCGAACGGGCACGACGCAGTCGTGCCCCTACCAACATAAAAAAGCCCCGGAGGCCGGGGCTTTTCTTTGATGACCTTCGCTATTACGCGATGGTGACTTCTTTGTTGAGGTAAACGTCCTGAATGGTGTGCAGGAGTTTTGCGCCTTCATTGATGTCGCGTTGGAAAGCTTTGCGACCCGAGATGAGTCCTTGGCCACCGGCGCGCTTGTTGATGACAGCAGTCTTAACTGCTTCAGCGAAGTCGTTATTGCCCGAAGGACCGCCCGAATTGATGAGACCGATGCGACCCATGTAGCAATTAGCCACTTGGTAGCGAGTGAGGTCGATGGGGTGATCGGAGCAAAGGTCGGTGTACATGCGCTTGTCGATCTTACCATAGGAAGATTCGGTTTGTTGGATAGCGAGGTAACCGCCGTTGTTTTCAGGAAGCTTCTGCTTGATGATGTCGGCACAGATGGTGACGCCGAGGTGGTTGGCTTGGCCAGTAAGGTCAGCCGACACGTGGTAGTCTTTGTCCTTCTTGAAGGCGTTATTGCGGGTGTAGCACCAGAGTACCGTAGCCATGCCTTGTTCGTGAGCCATTTGGAAGGCTTGCGATACTTCGATGATTTGGCGGTTGGTTTCTGGGGAACCGAAGTAAATCGTCGCACCGACAGCAGCGCAGCCCATGTCAGCGGCTTGCTTGATAGTGCCGTACATCACTTGGTCGCCGATGTTTGGATAGGTGAGCAACTGATTATGGTTAATCTTAACCATGAAAGGAATCTTGTGTGCGTAGCGGCGGGAGACGCTGCTCAGTACACCGAAGGTCGAACAAACAGCGTTACAGCCGCCTTCGATAGCGAGCTTCACGATATTTTCGCCGTCGAAGTAAATCGGGTTCTTAGCGAACGAAGCACCAGCGGAGTGTTCGATGCCTTGGTCGACAGGGAGAATGGAAACGTAGCCAGTGTTAGCGAGGCGACCCGAACCGTAGAGGCGTTGGAGGTTAGCGAGGACGCGGTTGCTGCGATCCGATGCGCTGAAGGCGTGTTCGACCCAATCTGCGCGAGGCAGGTGGATTTGGTCTTTTTTAATCTTCGGGCTGCTGAATCCGAGGAGGGATTCTGCGTCGTTACCGAGAAGTTTTTGGATTTCGCTGTATTGGCTCATGTGTTGTTCGTGTAGATGAAAATTGTGAGACTAACGCTCACCAAAAGGTGGATTTGGGGCGAGGGCATCAAGCCATAAGTTAAAAACCCTCATAAAAGATATAATCATCAGCACCGGCTGACCACTTTCGGGCGGTATCTGACTAAATTTGCCAGTCGGAACCAGAGGCTGAAGCAGGAGGCGGCAGGCCTGGGTGCGGGGCGGTGACGATGCGTAAGACTGCATCGGATCCGCCGGCAAGTTGTCGGGCGCGTCGAACGGCTTGAGCGAGGGCGGCTGTCGGATTGGCTTCACTCCAGGGAATGAGGTTTTCCACGCCGACCGCTTTATCGAGCCCCGCATTCACAAAAATCTTCATCGTGTCAGCCTTCACTTCGCAAAGGATCAGGTGACGGTCGCTGGATTTAAGTGTCTCAGCTAAATCGCGCAAAAGTAGAACGCCATTAGCGTCGAGGTGATAGGCTTCGCGGAATTTCAGAACGAGAACTTTTAAATTCGGATCCGATGAAGCACGACGGAGGTGTTCATGAAAAGCCTGAGTGGCGCCGAAGTGTAAACTGCCTTCGACGTGCAGAATTGAAATGCCGGTCGTGCCTTGGCCTTTGGGGCGTTCACGAATCTCTCCAGTTTCTGAAAAATCGTATTCAACGACTTCAGGCTCGGAAGTTTGTCTTAAGTAGAATGCGATGGCGACAGCAGTGCCGAAGAAGATGGCGACGTCGAGAGGGGCAAGTAACGCAGTGATAAACGTCGCTAAGAAAACAATCCGATCTTGCGTACCCGATTTGAGGATTAGCTTTATGGCAGAAAGATTCGCGAGTTCGATTTCAACTAAGATAACAAGTATGGCCAATGTTGAGAGAGGAACGATGGCGACCCAGCCACTGACGAGGTAGGCCGCAGCGAGAATGAATATACCGCAGAAGAGTGAAGCGTAGGCCGTACGTGCGCCGCTAGAAACGTTGAGAGCCGAGCGACTGATAGAGCCGGAAGCCGCCATGCCGCCAGAAAAGGCGCAGGTGAGATTAGCCATGCCGAGTCCAAATACTTCTTGGTGTAAGTCAGAAGGACGCCCCGTTTTTAAGGCGGAAGCACGGGCATTAGCGGTGCCTTCAATGACAATTAGGACCGCCAGGGCGAGGGCAGGAGAGAATAATGTGGAAAGTGTATGCAGTGAAAAATCGGGCAAGTGTAAGGCGGATGATGAACGGGCCGCATCACCCACGTAAGTTACAAGCGCGTGTGAGCTGCCTTGAGAGAGTGCGACATTTTGAGCGAGCATCGCACCAAAGGTTGCTACGGCGACGGAGCCCAAAATCGCTTTTCCTGCTCCGTAAGGTTTACGTAATAAATAATAAGTGACGGCCGTGATGATGGCTAAACCGATTTCAGGATTAATGAGCAGCTTGCCCATTTTGAAAACCTGCCAAAGAACTTCAGGTAAACTTTCACCAGCGTGGTCGCCATTCATGCCGATGGCGAAAGGAAGTTGAAGTGCGATGACGCGTAATGCGGCTGCTGCGATATAAGCGGAGATGACGGTGCGTGGAACGAAGTCAGCAAATCCGCTCAGGCGTAACCACGATGCGAGCAACAGAAAGATGCCCGTCATTAAGATGAGCGTTGGTAGAATTGCTACGCGTTGATCGGGAGAAAGCGCGCCAAGGGCGGCGAATGTTCCGAGCAGCAAAGCGGCGGATGCGTTTGTGGGTCCGGCAGAAAGATTGGCTGAGCCGGTGAAGATGGGCGCGACAAATGCAGCGACGCCACAGCCCACTAAGCCGCACCAGACTGGCAGGCCTGCTTTCATGGCGAAGGCCATAGACATCGGGAAGGCGAGCAATGCGACGTTTAAGCCAGCGATTAGGTCGGCCTTAAATGTTTGTCCATCCATTCGACTGGCAACGCCAGCGATAGGGAAGAAGCGCGGACGGGGAAGAGCAGCCAGTTGTCGGCCGAAATTTCGCAGTGTTGAAAAGAAACTGAAGATTCCCTGTATCACGTCATCTTTGATGACGACCTCAGCGGGGCACTCAATCGATTTTTCTTAAAATTAATCTAAGCTTCCGAATCGAGCTGATGAATCAGCGATTGCTGCAGGAGACCGAAGCAGGAATAGCACGCCAGGGCATGACGTTTCTCGGAAGGCAGGCTTTCGTCTTCGAGCTCCTCAGCGCCATCGAGTTGGGAATCCGGAATATCAGCAAAAACTAAGTCGCGCAGAGCGAAACGAACGGCCGAGAGGGCGCGAAGGAAGGCGAGTGACTGGGCTTCATTGCGTAGAATGATGGTCGCAGGGTCGCCTTTGGCGCTGGCGAAGGCGGTGGCCAGCAAGCGGGCTTCTTCGCTGGCTTGGGCGCTGAGGGTTTCGGTCCAGAAATTTGCTACCTCAGGGTCAGCGTCAGGGATTTTCGCACGATTCACGGAAACACGTGCGGCTGCGGGCGCAATCAGGCGCAAAAGGTCTGTCAGCACTTTGCGTGCTTCGGCGGTCATGGTTAAGCGAAGTTCAGCCATCTTTTTCTAAAATAGCGTTGAGGTGCCACTGCTGTAATTCGAGTGCCACCATTTCGGCGGGCTCACGATCACCTGTCCAAACAGTGGCTCGTCCGTCTTCGTGAACTTCGAGCATTAATTTTTTGGCCACTGGTCGAGACACACGTAGCACTTTCATAAATGCGAGCACAACGTAGTCGGTATAATTAATTGGGTCATTGAGAACAATGACGTTCCATTTGGGGCTGGGCTGAACGACCGACTCGGTTTTTATTTCCGGTTTAAGCTTGGGTTTGCCCATGGGGTAACAATCCACAGGAGCGTATGGTTTCTTGAAGGGTCCGCAAGCCGTTGATGAGTTCTTGAGTATTTTCTTTTGAGATTGGGCTGGACGCGTTGTGCTCAATCCTACTCGCGAGTTTGGATAATTCTTGGCACCCCATTAGGCTGAGCATGCCCTTGATACCATGGGCCTGGAGTGTGAGCTCGTGAATATCTGGATGGGTGAGGGTGGTGGCCAATTTATCGATTAATTCATCGCTGTGGCGCAGGAAAGCTCGACCCGCGATTCGCAGATCCTCGATTTCATCTTCGTTGGATTGCTGCAGTAAAATCACGAATTCATGATCGGCGGGCTCGGCATTCATAGGGCAGGTGGTTTCCTCAATTTTCCGGAGTAAATCCTGACCGCGCATGGGCTTGGTGAGGTAATCATCAAAGCCCGCCTCACGACACCGCTCCGATATATTATGTTCAGTCATACCCGTCAGTGCGATGAGTCGAGTGGACCGACGGCGTGTGGCTTTTTCTTCGGCGCGAATGGAAGTCGCCAGTTCGATGCCGTCGATAAGAGGCATTTGTAAATCAAGGATCGCGAGATCGAATTCCTTGCTTCGCCAGAGCTCGAGAGCAGCGGAACCATCGACAGTGGCGCTCACTTCGTGACCGGCGCGTTTTAAACGTGAAACGGCGACCTCTCGATTCACTTCATTGTCTTCGGCAATAAGAATGCGGCGTGACCGTCGAACCGAATTTGGCGGTGTCGTAACTGTAGCAACGGCATCGGGCGTTTTAATTCCTGGCGCAAACTTCTCCCAAAGGTGCGTTAGGGTGATTGGCTTCGACAATTGATCGTAACCCCGAAGTTCAAGTTCGGGCTCGGTGAGCAGGAGGATTTTATCTTTGGGAATCAATGGCAGCCTCGGCGTCGTATCGGCAGGGAGGTCAATGATGACTTGAGCAAATGGGCGTTCGCTGATGGAGGCGGCCGACCAAATACTTTCTGCTTCGTTATTACAGTGCGCGGTGATGGTTTCAGCTCCCAGGAATTTAAGACATTCGGCGAGCCAGTTTCGGCTGAGTATATTACCGCTCACTATTAATATTTTCTGTGCACTGAGATCGGTTCGTTCAACGGCCGCTGAATTTTCTACGATATCAAAAACGCAATTCGCGATAAACCGACTTCCTTGATTCATGGTGCTCGCGACATTCACATCCCCGTCCATGGCGCGGCATAACTTGCGTGTGATTGCTAAACCCAGGCCGGAGCCGCCATAGCGTCGCGTCGTCGAAGCTTCGGCTTGAGTAAAGGGATCGAAGATACGCTCCAGTCGGTCTGCTGGAATGCCTACGCCGGTATCGGTTACGATGATTTCGGCGTGGATACTATTTATGTGACGATAGAGTTTTAATTCACAAGTGACGCCGCCGTGTTCGGTGAACTTCATGGCATTATCGACTAGGTTATTTATGATGCGGCGAAATTTCGTCGGATCCCCTTGTACGCAGTGCGGAGCGTCGGGATTAAGCGTCGCGATGAATTCGATGCCTTTGCGTTGAGCCATCGGGTGAAGGCGCTGGGCGGTTTTCTCGAATTCATGAATCGGATTAAATTGAATCGACTCGAGAGTCATCGCGCCGCTCTCCAGTCGCGAAAAATCCAGCACGTCCTTAATCAGTTTATCGAGTTCAACCACGCAACTGTGTATCTTTTGGATTACGACTTGCTGCGGCATGTCGGATCCTTCCAAGGCATTTTCGCACAGCCCTTGAATCGCATTCACAGGGTTGCGAATTTCGTGAGAGATATTTGCGGCAAACTGAGCCTTCTCTGCCGTCACGGCTTCTGCGCGTTGAAGTGCGGTACGTAATTTCTTTTGCTCATCAAGCGTTTGAGAGAGGCGTTGGGCTAAAGTGATTAAGCCAATAGGATAAGGTAAGAGTTCATAATTATTTGAAGGTGAAACCATAGTTTTATTCCGACAAATTAAGCCCCCAAGCTCCGGCTATGGATAGATTAAAAGTACTGAGGACTATTACCTAGATGAAAAATGGAAAGGTATCGCCAAGCCCGCCCGTCTGCTTACTATTAAACTTATGAAATTTGAGCACCATCGCGAACCAGTGGCCACGCGTTCGAAATTCATTCGTCGCATGATGCGTTTCACTTTTTACTCCATGAGCTTTCTCTTTGTATCGCTCATGATTGGTGTCGCGGGTTATCATTACATCTGTGAGCTCGGTTGGGTGGATTCATTTTTAAATGCTTCGATGATTTTAACGGGCATGGGTCCGGTTTCTCCGTTGCCTAATCACGAAGCCAAAATCTTTGCATCCGCTTACGCGATTTTTTGCGGCATCGCTTTTCTGACTATCTTCTCGATCCTCATCGCGCCGGTGCTGCACCGCATTTTGCATCGGTTGCACTTGAAGACGGGTAAGGACGACTAATTAAAAGGGTGCTCAGGAAGGGACTTGAACCCTTAAGCCCGTGAGGGCACTAGAACCTGAATCTAGCGTGTCTGCCATTCCACCACCTGAGCATCGGACTGAAGTTTTGAGCAAAGGCGAGCGGGTGGGGGTGTCAAGGTTGCGACTTGCGTAGTGATTTGAGCATGTAAACGCAGTCGAGGTCTTGATTAAATTTCTGGCCCACTGCTTTGAGGAGTCCGGCTTGAGTGAATCCGAGCGAAGTATGAAGGCGTATGCTTGGCGCTTGTTCGCCGGAGATGCGGGCGATCACCGATTGATGGCCGAGTGTGGTGGCTCGTTCGAGAAGCTCTGCCAGCAGCAGTTTACCCAGCCCTTTGTTGTGGTGGGCGTGGTGGATGAAAATCGAGTCCTCGACGGTTTTGGCCCAGCCCTGGCGGGTATTGTAAGTGGAAAGGGAGCCCCAGCCTAGGATTTGCCCATTAGATTCGATAACCAGGACGGGATGGGCAGCGGTGCGAGCCTTTAGCCATTTTACGCGGCCTTCGAGGGTTTCCTCGGTCAGATGCCAGGTGCATGTGCTGGTCCGGACGTAGTGATTGTAGATAGCATTAATACTGGCGGCGTCGGCCGGGGTGGCGGGTCGGATCCGAGCGGTCATGGCTGAGGCGGATTTAGGGTGGGGCCAGTATTATCACAAGCCTAGGAAATCCCGTTGACAGTCGAAGCACGGAGGCCTTTGTTGGCCGACCTGCCGTTCATTCGGCCTCCAGACCATGAAAGTCTCCTCCTCATTAAAGTCGCTCAAGAAGCGCCATCCCAATTGCCAAGTGGTACGTCGCAAAGGTCGCGTTTACGTGATCAACAAGACCCATCCTCGCTACAAGGCACGCCAAGGATAAACCTCAGCAAACCCCTGTATTTTATGAAGAAAGAAGGACATCCTGAATACCATCCCGTCGTCTTTTTGGACGTTTCGACTGCGCGTGAATTCCCCACGCGTTCGACGATGAAGTCCAAAGAAACCAAGGTGATTGATGGTGTTGAACATTTTGTTATCCGTCGCGAAGTAACGATGGATTCGCATCCTGCGTACACGGGCGAAAAGCGTTTCGTGGACTCCGCTGGTCGCGTCGAAAAGTTCAATTCGAAGTTCAAGCGCGCCGCCAAGTAATCTTCTCAAGAAGATCGCTCCAAAACCCGCCTGGTTCGCCAAGCGGGTTTTTTGTTGGCCGGTGAGCGGGTGGGGCGGTGTTTAACTTTAACCCATATTTCATTGGGTTATTTACCATTATTGCCTGCAGTTGTTCACAATTATGTGAATAAAATGTGCCTTAATTGATAATAAGTGGTCGTTTTGACGAAAAAACGGCAAAAAATGCTTGATTTTAGCGTTCATCCGTAACAAGACTGTCACCGCTATGAAGCAAATCCTACCTATCCTCACCCTCACGACCCTCACTGCTGCTGCTTTTGCCGACGCCTCCGCGCC
>CANCLQ010000007.1 GCA_947378845.1 Opitutia bacterium
CTCGCAGGCAACATGACCCGCGATCCGGAAGCGCGTGCGCTCCCTTCGGGTCAAGCGCTCACGAAGTTCTCCCTCGCTGTGAATCGTGCCTACACTACCAAAGAAGGTGAGAAGCGCGAAGAAGTCACTTACGTTGATATCGAAAGCTACGGTAAGCAGGCCGAAATCATCGCCAAGTATTGCGGTAAGGGTTCAGGCATCCTCGTTGAAGGTCGCTTGAAGCTCGATCAATGGGACGACAAGAAGACGGGCGAAAAGCGCTCACGTCTCGGCGTTGTTCTCGAAAACTTTACTTTCATTGGTGGCAAAGCCCAAGGCGGCAACGAAGAGGGCGGCTCCGCTCCACGTTCTCGTGGCGGCAACGATTCACCTGCACCTTCGGCGCCTGATGGTGGCGATGACGTTCCATTCTAATTTTTCTTATAAACTCTAAACCCAGATCCTAACATGGCATACACCGAAGTTTTACTCATTAAGCCCGTCGACGGCCTTGGCGCCGAAGGCGAACAAGTCCGCGTTCGCTCCGGCTACGCTCGCAACTTCTTGCTCCTGCAAGGCGTGGCATTGCCCGTGAACCGTGCGAACACCAAGTACATTGAAGCTTTAAAGAAAGCTCGCGATGCACGCGAAGCGAAGGACCTCGATGCGGCGAACGCATTGGCGACCAAGCTCGCTGCTGTGAAGCTCGTCTTCGCCGTTAAGACCGGTGAAGGAGGCAAGATGTTCGGCGCTATCAGCACTGCTGAAATCGCTTCCAAGCTCGCTGAGCATGGTGTCGAACTCGAGCGCAAGCGCATCCACCTCGGCCAAGGCCCTGTTAAACTTCTCGGTAAGCATGTTACTACTATCCGTCTCCACTCATCCGTCACGGTTGAGCAAGAGTTCGAAGTGGTTTCAGAAAATCCTATCGTTGAAGTCGCTGCTGAAGCTGAAGAGTCCGATCGCCCTGAGCGTAAAGACCGCGAAGGCAAAGCTCGCAAGCCTCGCAAGGAAAAGTCGGAGAAATCCGAAAAATCCGCCAAGGCGAAGAAGTAATTCTTCTCTCAACGACCCAACGAAACCCGCCCTTCGGCGGGTTTCTTGTTTTACGGAGTAGGATAGAATGGGGGTGCAAACAAAAGACCCGCCGGGGTCGGCGGGTCTTTTAGTAAGGTTTAGAATTAAACCTTAAGCGTTATCCCACTTCTTACGCAGGTAACTGTTGAAGTTCTTCACCTTGGTCTTACGACGACGGCGTTCACATGGCTTTTCATAGCCGCGCTTCGCACGGACGTCTTTGATGACGCCTTCGCGATCGATCTTTTTCTTGAGGCGGCGGAGAGCCTTATCGATGGTCTCGCCCTTGCGGATCTTGATTTCTACAGACATGTTGGCAGTTAGAGGGTTGAGGCAACAGAGTGACTTGGGGCTCGTCAACTCAGAAACGGCTACTTTTTAACCGTGAATAACTCGCCTTAAAACGGCTATATCACGCTTGCGGAGGGGTGACTGCGAGGCAATCGTGACGGCCACCCCTCGATGTACCTCAAGGAAATCGTCGCCAACGGATTTAAAAGCTTTGCTGACCGCACCCGAATTGAACTCGGGCCCGGAGTCACGGCTGTCGTTGGTCCTAACGGTTGTGGTAAATCGAACATCGTTGATGCGATTCGTTGGGTGCTCGGTGAGCAAAGTGCAAAATCGCTCCGCGGTCAGAGTATGCAAGATGTCATTTTTGCAGGTACGGATCGTCGCAAGCCGATGCCGCAGTGCGAAGTTGAATTAATTTTTGCGGACTGTGAAAAGGAACTCGGCACGGCTTTCGCCGAAGTTTCCGTAATGCGCCGGTTGTACCGTGAAGGTACGAGTGATTATTTTTTAAATGGTAAGCCAGCCCGACTGAAAGACATTCAGCGCTTATTTATGGATACGGGAATCGGACGCATGTCCTATTCTTTCATGGTGCAAGGGCAAATCGACCAGGTGTTGTCGGCAAATCCAGCTGAGCGTCGTTACCTTTTTGAAGAAGCCGCCGGCATCACTCGATATAAATCTCAGCGCAAAGAAGCGCTCAATAAATTATCTGGCGTCGATACCAACTTAGCTCGCGTCACGGATGTGATTGGCGAAGTGGGTCGTCAAATCGCCAGCCTCCGTCGCCAGGCTGCGAAGGCTTTGCGCTATCGCCGTCTGCGTCACCGTTTCACGCATCTCGATTTAGCGTGGCAGTCTAAGCAATTCGCAGACCGCAAAGCCCAAGTTGAAAAACTTGAAGTCGAGGCCGCTGGTTGCCGCATTGAAGTAGAAACTTTGGCGGAAGATTTACGCAACCGTGAAGCAGCATTGGCATCCACGCGCGCCGCGCGAATTGACCTCGCAGAGCAAGTTCAACGCGCCCAGCAGGCTTTGTTTGATTTAAGAACGGCTCGCGAAAATGCGGAAGCCGATGCTCGGACTGCCGATTTACGTTCAGATGACTTATCGGCGCGTGTAGTTGAAATTCGCCGCGAAGCCGCCGAGGCCGAACAAGCAATCGTCGAATATGAGACGCGTTTACGTGGAAGTTCAGATGTGAAGTCCGCTGCTGCGGGAGACGTCTCTGTCGCCGACGCTACGTTCCGTGAAAAAGCAGCAGAAGTTGATGAGCTCGGTCGATTGTTAATTGAAGCAGAAGCACGCCTCCGTCGTGCACGCCAAGATGTTTTGGTGGCCGAAGGTGAAATGACTCGCGCTCGTGCCGATGTTACAAACTACGAAGTCGACTTACGCGGCTACCAAGCACGCTTGGTGGATTTAACTGCTTCGCTGTCGCAAGCTAAAGATGAACGTATTGCGCTTGAGCGTAGGGCTAACGAAAGCGCAGCCGTTGCGACCCAACGACATGCTGATTTACAAAATGCACGCGCAGCCGAACAAGCCGCCGCGGATCGCGTTCGCGAATTACTCAATGAGTTTCGCAGTCTCCAACAAACGATTTCCGAGCAGGATCGCCAGGTCGCAAAACTCTCCGCTCAGCTCGGGGTCTTGGAACAAATGCAATCGCGTCTCGAAGGTTTTTCCGATGCAGCGAAAGCCGTATTGCGTGGTGAACTTTCTGATGGTGTACCTGCTGGTAAGGCTGCCGCACTCGCAGATTTGGTGACGGTGACCGACGTTGCTTCGGCGGGCGCTTTAGAAAATATTTTGGGTGCAGCTTCAGAAGCGGTAGCACTCGAGAGTGCAGAGTTCTTGCCGGGCATCATTACTAAGATGGGCGAGCGAGAACTGGGTCGTGCTGTTTTTCAGGTGGCCGCACCTAGTCTTTCGAAGTCGAATACGACTTCTCCGGGTTGGTTACGGCCAGCCACACAAGCGGTTCAGCCCAAGGCTGCCGCACACGCTCGTATTATTTCCAATCTCTTTGATGGTTGTTATATCTGCGACAGTCTTGGCGATTTCTTAGGATGGTGGCGCAGTAATCCAGGTTTCGAATTTTTCTTAGTCGCAACAACTGCAGGTGACCTAGTTGATCGTCGCGGTCTTGTTTTCGCCGGCCGTCCGCGCAAGGCTGCAACTGGTGCTGGTTCCGGAGTTTTCTCGCGCGAGAGTGAAATACGTACCGTCAAAGCGAAGTTAGAGGAAGAGAATGATAAGCTCACTACGCTGAACGAAAAAGCACTCGGATTACAGTCCGACATCGAACAGGCGGAGAAAGCGGTGACTGCTTTACGGGCAGCAACAGAATTTGCCGGACAAGAATTATCAGTTGCGCAGGCCGATGAGCGTACCGCTCGTACAACTTTAACTGCCGCAGATGAGCGCATTACTCGCGAACAGCGCCAACACAATGAAACTGAATCAGCCAAAGCTGATGCAGTCATTCGCCGCGATCGTGCACAAGATACTTTAACTTCAAAGGACGCTCAAGTGGCCGGGTTGCGCCAATCTATCACCGACGGTGAGCAGGAGGTTGAGCGTCGCCGTGCTGAGGCAGACAATCGCCGAAACTCTTTAGGTGAGGTTCGCCTCTCTCTTGCTGAACAACGTCAACGCCTTGAATTGGCTGGTCGCGAATTGGCCGACCTTGAATCGCGTCGCGCCGATGCCTCCTCGCGTTTGGCTGCACGCCGTGCAGAGGCACAAAACAATGAGCGTGTTATCGCAGAACTGAAAACTCAAGCAAGCGGCGCACGCGATACATCCAAGAAGTTGGCTGGCGAAATCGAAACTGAAAATGCAGCACTGGCCGTTAGCCGCGAGGATTTAAGTCAGAAAGATAATTTATTGGAATCGGAAGATCGCGTGTTGTCGGTCGATCGTGAACGCCTGCGCGAAACGGATAGCCGCTTGAAGTCGCTGGAAGTTTCGCTCGCTGAACAAACTTCGCAGTGTGGTTTTATTTCCGAAAAAGTTTTATCCGATCACCAAGTGGAAGTTGGTACAGTTGATTGGCGTTTGCAGCTTTGGCTCGCTGATGGTGAGCCCGAAGGGGCTTCAGGTTTCGACGATTTAGAAGAAGCTGAAGAAGGCGATGTGCCAGCGAAACCTAAGACGGTGGTGCACCGCGGCGAACCCAAGGCAGAAGATTTAACTGCGCTTGAAAATGTGGATTGGCCTCCTTTGGTGCGCGAGATTGCAGATCTGCGTGACCGTATGTCGGGCATGGGCTCAATCAATCTCGTGGCAGTTGAGGAATACTCTTCGCTACGCGATCGTCATGAATTCTTAACGAAACAAAGCGATGACCTTTGGAAGGCGAAGGAAGAACTCACCAAGGCAATTGATGAGTTGAACCAAACTTCACTTAAGCTGTTCACCGATACATTTGAACAAGTGCGGAAGAATTTCAAATTCACGTTCGAACGTTTATTCGTGGGTGGTGCGGCCGATTTGCAGTTGGTGCAGGCTGAAGATCCTCTGGAAAGCGGTATCGAAATCATTGCTCAACCCCCTGGCACTAAGCTGCGCGGCATTTCGTTACTTTCAGGTGGTCAGCGCACAATGACAGCCGTCGCACTTTTATTCGCCATTTACATGGTGAAACCTTCGCCGCTTTGCGTGCTCGACGAATTAGACGCACCGCTGGACGACGCCAACGTTGGTCGTTTCACTGACATTATTCGCGACTTCACGAAAT
Organism: Opitutia bacterium; assembly: GCA_947378845.1. Lineage (GTDB taxonomy): Bacteria > Verrucomicrobiota > Verrucomicrobiia > Opitutales > UBA953 > UBA953. Next base: position 5,096 of record CANCLQ010000007.1, read on the forward strand.
TCTCACAGTTCTTGGTGATTACGCACAATAAGCGCACGGTCTCAGCGGCTGATGCAATCTTCGGTGCTACCATGCAAGAGAAGGGCGTTACACGTCTGTTCTCTATGCGCTTTAATAGTGAGCGCGATGAAGCTGAGCCTACTCAACCAGGCGGTGGTTTTACGATGGCGCGCTGAGGTCGCTTGCATTGTTGCAGGCGGTGCTTATTTTATGGGCATGAGATGGTTGCTCATGGTTCTGGGATTAAGTCTGTGCGGATCGCTGCCAGCGGTCACTTTTGACACTGATTCGCGCCAGCTGAATCGTGCCGTGGTAGGCGCAAGTTATGCAGACATGCTTGCTCGTATCACGCCCGCGGTGGTCAGTATTCGTACTACGGCGACGCTGCCACTGGATTACGTGCGACGATTCAGGGGCATTAATCCATCGGACATTAAAGACTTCGATAAGAAAACCGGTGAAGTGCAAATGTATATCGGCCAAGGATCTGGTGCGATTGTTCATCCAGACGGTTTCATTATCACCAATCGTCACGTCGTAATGTTGAACAATAATGTAATAGCAAAAGACGCTTATGTGATTCTCGCGGATCGGCGTGAATTTAAGGCCAGAGTCTTGGGTGTGGATGATAATACCGACATCGCGTTACTTAAAGTTGAGGAGCGTAATTTGCCATTCGTGCGTTTCTGCGACAGCGACAAAGTGCGGGTGGGGGATGTGGTCTTTGCGATTGGAAACCCATTGGGCGTGGGCCTTTCGGTAACGTCGGGAATTGTTTCGGCGCTGGGCCGCTCGCCCGGGATTAATTCGGTAGAGGATTTTATTCAGACGGATGCGGCGATTAACCCTGGAAATTCAGGCGGTCCCTTAATCGACTTTGAAGGTCGTATTGTCGGCATGAATAGTGCGATTCGCACGCAGGGGCAGGGCGGCAACATCGGCATTGGATATTCCATTCCCTCTAATTTGATGTCGCTAGTTGCAACTGACTTAGCGAATGGCCGAAAATTCCTAAGAGGATTTGTCGGTCTCTTTGGCGAAGATTTAAAATCTGAAGAGGCGGCGAAATTAAATTTACGCGGCGGTGCGGTATTGGTGGCGGATGTCACTGAGAAATCTCCGGCGATGAAGTGTGGGCTTCGCGCTGCTGATATCATCGTCGCAATCGATGGTAAGCCATTTGAGAATTGGAATGAGTTGCGTTTGTCCGTGGTTAAACGTAAACCTGGTGAAGTGATTCAGTTTACTATCATTCGTCAGGGCTTGCGTTCACTTCTTAACGTCACTGTGGCCGAGCGCCCAGCGGGCAGCTAGCGATGCGTCTCCTTGGTGTCATTCGTAGTTTGACGGGCGGACAAGTTCCGCCGGTGACGCGAACTGCGATGATTGTGACGGGCATCGCTTTTATATTGGCACTTATATTTTTTAAACCGCAGGCGGGTGGTAACCCTCCCGCTCCTGCTTTGATGGTCGCCGTCGAACTCTTGCCGCCGGGAAGTTCGTTGGCCGAGTCCCAGGGCCTGATGGATTCTTCCACGATTTACCTTCCGGCAGCCAAGGCGACCCCAGCCACGACGATCAAGGAATCCATCCAGCCGGAGGACGCCCCGCTTCCTGGGTTCGAGCCGATTTTAAAGTTTAGTCCCGGTAAGCCGATTGATCTGCCGCTCGAGGTCGAGAAGCCGACCGCCGCATCCCCCCAGCTTGTGACCCCGTTGCCCCTGACCGAACCCTTCAAATCTTACGGAAGCGCCAATTTGACCCAGACATCTATGGGTCCTCGGGGTATTTATTATGAAGTTTATAGCCTTGGTGGGGCTAAAAACTACAAATTAAACGGAAATTTAGACGAAAAATCATACAAAAAGTACTTTTCATCCATAAAAAGTGATAAAACTGCCCCACTTTGGTCGTCTTTAGAGATAAGAATAGGCATAGATACGATGGGGCAGCAGGCGGCCCCAATGGTGGTAAAGTCATCTGGATATTCCATGGTGGATGAGGCGATTAGGAATTGGGCTGCTGAGGTGGAATGGGCCCGGCGTTTACCCCCCGGGGCGTATAGGCTGATTGTGGGTCCGTGATCGATAAATTTCACCCTGTAAAAGCCTTGCAAAAAACCGCTTGACGATGGGCAGGGCGGTGGTCATTCAAACCCTTCCCTTCGCGTCCAAAGTACGTTGACGGTTCGCCCCTGTAGCTCAGTTGGCAGAGCGCGTCCTTGGTAAGGACGAGGTCGCTGGTTCAAATCCAGTCGGGGGCTCCACCACTTTCCAAACCGAAAAAACACAAACAACTCACCAACAAAAACCATGGCCAAAGAGAAGTTCAATCGCACTAAACCACACGTAAATGTCGGCACCATCGGTCACATTGACCATGGTAAATCGACCACCACAGCGGCAATCGTCGCGGTGCAAGCACGTAAGGGTCTCGCTGAGACCAAGTCTTACGCGGAAATCACCAAAGGTGGTACCGTGCGTGACGCTACCAAGACTGTGACCATCGCTGCGTCGCACGTTGAGTATGAGTCCAACAACCGTCACTACGCTCACGTTGATTGCCCAGGCCACGCTGACTTCGTTAAGAACATGATCACCGGTGCTGCACAAATGGACGGCGCCATCCTCGTTGTTTCTGCTGCTGACGGCGTTATGCCTCAGACCAAGGAGCACATCCTCCTCGCTCGCCAAGTCGGCGTACCTAAGATCGTTGTTTGGCTCAACAAAGTTGACCTCTCCGAGCCAGATTTGATCGACCTCGTTGAAATGGAAGTTCGCGACTTGCTCAACAAATACCAATACGACGGCGACAATGCTAAGATCGTTCGTGGCTCTGCTACGGCTGCTCTCGAAGCTAAGCCAGAAGGCGAACAAGCTATCCAAAATCTTCTCGATGCTCTCGACTCAGAAATTCCTGAGCCTAAGCGCGAAACCGACAAACCTTTCATGATGTCTGTTGAAGACGTCTTCTCGATCACTGGTCGTGGCACTGTTGCTACTGGTCGTATCGAGCGTGGTGTTGTTAAGGTTGGCGAAGAAATCGAAGTCGTTGGTCTTCGTGACACCATCAAGACCACCGTCACTGGTGTTGAAATGTTCCGTAAGGAACTCGACCAAGGTCAAGCTGGCGACAACGTCGGTCTTCTCCTCCGTGGTGTTGAAAAATCTCAAGTTGAGCGTGGTCAAGTGCTCGCCAAGACCGGCAGCATCAAGCCTCACACTCAAGGTAAGGCACAAATCTACGTCTTGAAACAAGACGAAGGTGGTCGCCACACATCCTTCACGAATAACTACCGCCCACAGTTCTTCTTCGGAACTTGTGACGTTACCGGCACCGTCATCCTCCCTGAGGGTGTTGAAATGGTAATGCCTGGTGACAACGTAACTATCACGATCGACTTGCAAAAGCCTGTCGCGATGGAGAAAGGCCAACGCTTCGCTCTCCGCGAAGGTGGTAAGACCATCGGCGCCGGCCAGATCCTTGATATCATCAAGTAAGATCCACGCCAGAACGTCCGACAACGGTGCCGAGGTTCCCCAAAAAGGAGCCCGGCATTTGTCACTTTCTAACACCCACAATAGGACGGTAGCTCAATTGGCAGAGTAGCGGTCTCCAAAACCGTTGGTTGTGGGTTCGACTCCCACCCGTCCTGCCACCTTCAAAATCTCAACCACCAACCACACCATGATCGGCCTCCTCGGACGACTCCGCGCTTTCTGGACCGAAACCCTCACTGAGGTTTTCGTTAAGGCGACATGGCCTTCTCCGAAGGAACTGGTGGACTCAACCCTCGTAGTCATCGCCGCTGTCGCCGTCATGGGCACCGTCGGCTTTCTCTGCGACTTCTCACTCTCAAACTTCGTTCAGTTCGCGACCCAACTGGTTCGCTAATTAAATCACATGTCGAATCCTTCCTCAGATTTCCGTTGGTACACACTGCAAACCCTCTCGAACAACGAGAGTAAGGTGAAGCGCACCCTTGATCGCAATATCAAGGAAGAAGAAATGGGCGACTTCGTTGCCGAAATTTTGATGCCCGTAAAGACGGTTAAAGATTTCCGTAATGGCAAGAAGCGCGAAAGCGAAATGAAGCTCTATCCTTCATACCTTTTTGTGCGTGCCCGCTTATTTGATGACGAAGGTTCGCTCCTCGAAGGACCTTGGAATTTCTTAAAGAAAACTGACGGTGTGCTCGGCCTCATCGGCGGCATGAATCCTGTTCCTCTTAAGACTGAAGAAATTAACACCATCATTCAACAGATGGCAGATGCAGCCGATAAGGTTGTACCTAAAGTTAGCTTCCACATCGGTGAGCGCGTTAAAATTACCGACGGTCCTTTCGCTAATCTTTCCGGTAACATCGATACTATCGATGCGGATCGTGGACGCCTCCAAGTTTCCGTCGACATCTTCGGTCGCTCCGCGCCCGTTGAACTCGAATTCTGGCAAGTCGAACGCGACGACCGCGAATAATTTTTATTCCTCACTTAACTCAACCCACTCTACACTACCATGGCTAAGAAAGTTGTCGGCGAAATCAGGCTCCAGCTCCCCGCAGGTGCCGCTAATCCAGCTCCTCCCGTTGGCCCTGCCCTCGGTGCGAAAGGCGTCAATATTATGGCGTTCTGTAAGGAGTTCAATGCCCGCACAAAGGATCAAGCTGGCTTGATTCTTCCTGTGATCATTTCCGTCTACCAAGACAAATCCTTCACCTTCATCCTCAAGTCGCCTCCCGCTTCCGTCCTTCTTAAGAAGGCTGCGAAGATTGAGAGCGGCGCCGCGGTTCCTAATCGCGACAAGGTCGGCAAAGTTACCAAGAAGCAACTCTTGGAAATCGTCGAACTGAAGAAGAAGGACCTCAATGCCTCTAACCCAGATAACGCAGCCCGCATGATTGCAGGCACCGCACGTTCGATGGGTATCGAAGTCGTAGGCTAATTTCACCCCCAATACCAAAACCAAACCAAATACTGCATCCCGCAGGAGACCAAAAGTCGCTATGAAAACCAAAAACAGCAAGCGCTACCGCGCCGCCCTTCAAGTCGCCGACTTGAAAGCAAAATACGATGTCAATCAGGCTTCCGAAATCATCAAGAAGATGCCCGGAACCAAATTTGACGAGACCGTAGAAATCTCCGCCTTCCTCGGCGTTGATCCTAAGCAGTCCGACCAAATGGTGCGTGGCACCGTTTCGTTGCCGAACGGCTCAGGTAAGAAAATCAAAGTTCTCGCCTTTACTGAAAACGCCAAGGAAGCCCTCGACGCAGGTGCTGACTACGCTGGCTTAGCTGACCTCATTGCAAAAGTGAACGGCGGCTTCCTCGACTTCGACGTCGCGATCTCCACGACCTCGGCGATGAAAGACGTTCGCCAAGTCGCTCGTGTGCTCGGTCCTAAAGGCCTGATGCCTAATCCTAAGTCGGGCACCGTTTCTGACGATCTCCCTAAGACCATTAAAGAAGTCAAAGCAGGTCGCGTTGAATTCAAAATGGATAAGACCGGTAACATTGTTGTCGTCGTTGGTAAGAAATCATTCACCGCACAACAGCTTTCCGAAAACGCTGCAGTGGCTTTGGCTGCTCTCGTTAAATCTCAGCCTGCTGGTTTTGCCGGTGGTCGCTTCATCAAATCCCTCACCATGAGCGCTTCGATGAGCCCAGGCGTAAGCATCGACCTCAAGCCCTACACGGCTGCCACTGCCTAATTCATCCACACTTAATTAAAGCAAACTAACATGCGCGCTGAAAAACAATTCCTGGTCGACGAAGTTGCCGCTCAATTGGCTTCTTCCAATTACCTCCTCATTGCCAACTTCACTGGTGTAACCGTTCAAGACGCTACCGCCGTACGTAACCAGCTCCAAGCTCATGGTGCTGAATACCACGTTGTGAAGAATAGCATTTTGGATATCGCAGCTAAGCAGGCGAAATTGCCTGATCTTTCGAAGCACCTCTCTGGACACACAGCCCTCGTCACTGGCGGCAAGAATCCAACGGGCGTTGCGAAAGTCTTAGTTACCTTCTTCAAAGATTTCTCGAAGCTTGAAGTTAAAGCTGGCGTGCTCGATTCCAAGATCCTCTCGAAGGATGAAGTCGTGGCGCTTTCGAAATTGCCTTCGCTCGATGGCATTCGTGCTCAACTCCTCTCGCTTCTCTCCACTCCGGCCTATTCGTTCGTTCGTCTCTTGGACGCGAAGCGCCAACAAGCCGAGAAGGCCGCCTAAACCCTTTCCGCGCAAAGGCTGCTCCATGTGGAGTAGTACGAGCGTGGTAAACCCAAAACCAAAATAAACACACATCCAAAGAACCCCGGTTAGGAGCCTCGCGCTCTCAAATGTTCTCTCGCAGAACGCTAACCATTCAAGGAACCAAGTAACATGAGTAACATCACAAAAGATCAAGTCATCGAGTGGTTGAGCGCACAAAGCGTTCTCGAAGTCGCCGCTCTCGTCAAAGACCTCGAAGCAAAGTGGGGCGTTTCCGCCGCTGCACCTGTTGCTGTCGCTGCCGCCGCTGGTGGTGGTGCTGCTGCACCTGCTGAAGAGAAGACGACGTTTGACGTTATCCTCAAAGCCAAGGGCGCTACCCCAATCAACGTAATTAAAGAAGTACGTGCGATTACGGGTCTCGGCCTCAAGGAAGCCAAGGATCTCGTCGATGGTGCGCCTAAGCCTGTTAAGGAAGGCGTCAGCAAGGACGAAGCCAAGGATATCGAGACCAAGCTTAAGGCCGCTGGTGCCGAAGTTGAGGTCAAGTAATCTCCTCTGGCGTTAAATCGCAATTTCAGCGGGGAGGGCAGAGGCCCTCACGGAACTTTACCTCCCCGCTTTTTTCCAACGGCCGTCTGGGCCGAACCAACCAGACACCACCCATTTCATCGAATCATCTCAGCCACTCCGCTCCACACTCACCGTCATGCAAAAAGCTCGTAATAACTTCGGTAAACTCAGCGAAGTCATTCCACCTCCGAACCTCATCGAGAACCAAATCTTCTCGTTCAATGAGTTCCTGCAATTGGAGACGCCCACTTCGTCGCGCCAGAACGTTGGCCTCGAAGCCGTTTTCCGCGAGTCATTCCCTGTTGAGAGCAACAACGGCAACTTCCGTCTCGAGTACCTCGAGTACGGCTTGGTTCTTCCAAAGTCCACCGAACTCGAAGCCATCCGCGAAGGCACGACTTATGCGATCTCTGTGATGCTTAAACTGCGCCTGCGCGAGAAGGGTGCATTCAAAGACGAAGAAATCATGATGGGCGAAGTCCCGATGATTACCGATCGTGGTTCCTTTATCGTTAACGGTGCAGAGCGCGTGGTAGTTTCACAATTACACCGCAGCCCTGGTATCTGCTTCGAAGTTTCCCAGCACACCAGCGGTAAGACACTCCACGCTTTCCGTATTATTCCTGACCGTGGCACCTGGATCGAAGTTCAATTCGACCAGAACGACCTCCTCTGGGTTTACCTCGATCGCCGCCGTCGTCGTCGTAAATTCCTCGTCACTACTTTGCTCCGCGCCTTTGGTTACAAAGACGACAAAGACATTCTCAGTCTCTTCTATCCTAGCCGTGAAGTCACCGCGAAGAATGCGCTCGATCTCGAGCCAGAAGAACTCTCGCACCTCGTTTTCGCTGATCCGATCGTGGACGTCGAAACCGGTAAGGTTGTTGCGAAGCAGTACGACAAGCTTTCGCGCGAAACACTTAAAGAAATCCACAAGCAATTGCCGAAGCAGAAGTTCAGCGTCTTTGACACTCGCTTCGATGATGGCGCCGTCATTCTCTCGCTCCGTAAGGACATCAGCACCGTACGTAATGAAGAAGAAGCGTTGAAGGAAATCTTCCGCAAGCTCCGTCCAGGTGAGCCTGTAAACGTGAAGAACGCACGTGCACACATGCACCGCCTTTTCCAAGATCCTCTCCGTTACGACTTAGGTCGCGTGGGTCGTTATAAGCTTAACCAAAAACTCAGCTTAGACGTATCGCTTGATACTCGTACTATCACTCCGGACGACATCGTTGAAGCAACCAAGTTGCTTTGCCGCCTTCGTGCAGGCGATGGTAACATCGACGATATCGATCACTTGGGTAGCCGCCGCGTACGTAACGTCGGTGAGCTCTTAGCTAATCAGTGCCGCGCTGGCCTGAAGAATGTTATCAAGACCGTGAAGGCTCGTATCAATGAGTACGACCAAAGTGTTGATTCCATTACGCCTCAGAAGCTCGTTAACCCTAAGCCTTTCGGTAACTCAATTCGCGAATTCTTTGCACGCAGTCAGCTGAGCCAGCTGATGGACCAAATCAATCCTCTCGCAGAGTTGACGCACAAGCGTCGTCTCTCGGCCCTCGGGCCCGGAGGTTTGAATCGCGATCGTGCCGGTTTCGAAGTGCGTGACGTTCACCCTTCGCACTACGGTCGTATCTGTCCGATTGAGACCCCTGAAGGTCCAAACATCGGTCTGATTAATTCACTTTCCACTTACTCGCGCATCAACGAATTCGGCTTCATTGAAGCTCCTTATCGTAAGGTCGTGCGCGGTAAAGTGTCGGACAAAGTTGAGTTCATGACTGCCGACCAAGAAGAAAAATTCAAGGTCGCCCAAGCGAACTCCGAGCTCGACGAAGCTGGCCGTCTTAAGGGCAAGGTCACCGTTCGTTTCCGTGACGACATTCTCGAAGTTGAACCAGAAGACGTCGACTACATGGACGTTTCTCCTCAACAGGTTGTCTCGGTCGCAGCTGCATTGATTCCTTTCCTAGAACACGATGACGCTAACCGCGCATTGATGGGTTCTAACATGCAACGCCAAGGTGTTCCTCTCGTTATTACAGAGTCACCTTACGTTGGTACAGGCATTGAGCGTCGCGTTGCGATTGACTCAAAGACCGTCGTCGTCGCTGAAGGCGCTGGCATTGTTGCCGCTGCTGATGCGCGCCGCATTATCGTCACGAAAGATGGCGAAGTGGCACCTGCTCAAATTGAGAACAAGAAATTCAAGAGCGATCCCGCTAAGGGCGTGTGGGTTTATGACCTGCGCAAGTTCTTGAAGACTAATTCGTCTACCTGCTTCAATCAACGTCCTCTCGTTCGCCGTGGCGACAAGGTGAAAGCTGGCGACATCATCGCTGATGGTGCTGCAACCGATAAGGGCGAACTCGCTCTCGGTCGTAACGTTCTCGTAGGCTTCATGCCTTGGAATGGTTACAACTTCGAAGACGCAATTCTGCTCTCCGAACGCATGCTGAAGGACGACGTCTTTACTTCGATTCATATCGAGGAATTCGAAGTCACTGCGCGCGATACTAAGCTCGGGCCTGAACAAATCACCCGCGATATTCCTAATCTCGGTGAAGATGCATTGCGCAACCTTAACCGTGATGGAGTTATCCGCATCGGTGCTGAAGTGAAGCCTGACGATATTCTCGTCGGAAAAATTACTCCTAAGAGCGAAGGTGACTTAGCTCCGGAAGAAAAACTTCTCCGCGCAATCTTCGGTGAAAAAGCACGTGACGTGAAGGATACTTCACTCCGCGTTCCTTCCGGCATTTCTGGTATCATCATGGACGTGAAGGTTTCATCTCGTACCGATAAGGACGACGGCCGCCTCTCGCCTAACGATCAGCGCCGCGCACTTAAGAAGGTGAACGAAGAATACCGCACTGCGGATTCCCGTTTACGCGAAGAAATGACTGAGTCCCTCTCGAATATTCTCTTGGGCGAAAAGATTCCGCTCGATGTGAAGAATTCGGAAACGGGCGAAGCCATTATTCCTGCTAATCGCAAGATTACTAAGACCTTACTCCGCCGCTTGGCCTCCGTCTCTCGTACCATCGAGATGAACGATTCGCCAGTGAAGCAAAAGATTCGTCAAATCGTCGACGGATATCACCGCCGCTTCGACGAACTCGAACAAGAGCGCACACGCAAAGTTGAAGCCATTGAACAAGGCATCGACGAAGGTGGTGCGATCAAGAACGTAAAAGTTTACATCGCCACCAAGCGTAAGATCCAGGTCGGTGACAAGATGGCAGGTCGTCACGGAAATAAGGGCGTCGTTGCTCGTATCGTTCCAGTGGAAGACATGCCATTCCTCTCTGACGGAACACCTGTAGACATTTGCTTAAATCCTCTCGGCGTTCCTTCGCGTATGAATGTCGGTCAGGTTCTCGAAACCCACTTAGGTTGGGCTTGTTCCAAGCTCGGCTTCAAGGTTGCGACCCCGATCTTCGACGGCATCCCCGAAAAACAAATTCGTGAATACTTGAAGCAAGCCGGCTTGCCTGAAACAGGTAAGGCGATGCTCATCAACGGTCACACCGGTGAAGCGTTCGACCAAGACGTCGTCGTGGGCCACATCTACATGATGAAGCTCAATCACTTGGTGGCTGATAAGATTCACGCACGTGCAACAGGTCCTTACAGTCTCATCACGCAACAGCCTCTGGGCGGTAAAGCTCAGTACGGTGGTCAGCGTTTCGGTGAAATGGAAGTTTGGGCTCTCGAAGCTTACGGTGCTGCTTACACGCTGCAGGAACTTCTCACGGTTAAGTCGGACGACGTCGCCGGCCGTACCAAGATTTACGAACAGCTCGTCAAGGGTGACAACACCCTCGTCAGCGGAACTCCACAATCATTCAACGTGCTGATGAAGGAAATGCAGGCCTTGTGCTTGGATGTCCGTCTCGGCTCCACCACGGGTGCCGTTGAGCGCAACTAAGTTCCTAACCCTTAATAAATAAAAGACATGATCCATCCGGAACACACACCTGAGTTCACCCCGAACGAAGCCAAGGAGCAGTCCTTCGATTTCGTTTCCATCTCGATTGCCTCACCAGAGGAAATCGTCGCATGGACGGGCGAGCAGTTCCTCGACGAAGTCGATGAACACGGTAACCGCAAAGTTAAAGGCCTAAAGGAAGTTAAGAGTCCTGAGACGATTAACTACCGCTCCTTCAAGCCCGAGCCTAATGGTCTTTTCTGCCAACGTATTTTCGGACCTGTCCGCGATTATGAGTGCTATTGCGGAAAGTATAAGAAAGTTAAGTATAAGGACGTAGTTTGCGATAAGTGCGGCGTTGAAGTCACTGTTTCACGCGTTCGACGCGAGCGCATGGGCTACATCCGCATGGCGATTCCTGTTTCGCACATTTGGTTCCTCAAGAGCATGCCAAGCCGCTTGTCCTTAATGTTGGACATGACGACTCGTCAGCTCGAGCAGGTTATCTACTACCAAAAATATTTAGTGGTCGACCCAGGTCAGACTGGTATGGCCGAAAAAGAATTGCTCGACGAAGAAAGTTATCGTCGCGCGGTTGAGCAACACGGTCCTGACGCATTCAAGGCGCGCATGGGTGCAGAAGCACTCCAACAGCTCTTGAAGAAGATGGATCTCGCTGCGACCGTTGAAGGTCTCCGTGATCAACTTCGCTCGACTCGTTCGAAGCAAATCAAGAAGAAGATCGCTCGCCGTATGAAGATTATCCAAGGCTTCTTGGCCTCGGGTAAGCGCCCTGAGCACATGATTCTCACGGTGTTGCCAGTTATTCCTCCTGACCTCCGTCCTTTGGTGCCTCTCGAAGGCGGCCGTTTCGCTACTTCCGACTTAAACGATCTTTATCGTCGCGTCATCAATCGTAACAACCGTTTGAAGCAACTCATTCAGATGAAGACGCCTGACGTCATCATTCACAATGAAATGCGCATGCTCCAAGAAGCTGTAGACGCATTGCTCGACAACGGCCGTCACGGTAAGCCTGTGAAGGATCGCGATCGTCAGCTCAAATCCATCAGCGACATGCTGAAGGGTAAGCACGGTCGTTTCCGTCAAAATCTTCTCGGTAAGCGCGTCGATTACTCCGGCCGTTCCGTTATCGTTATCGGTCCTGAATTAAAACTCAATCAGTGCGGTCTGCCTAAGAAAATGGCACTCGTACTCTTCGAGCCTTTCATCATCCGTCGCCTCAAAGATCTTGGTTTCGCTCACACCGTTCGTGGTGCCCGTAAGCACATCGAACAAAAGAAACCAGAAGTTTGGGATATCTTAGAAGAAGTGACCAAGGGTCACCCTGTATTCCTTAATCGTGCGCCAACGCTCCACCGTCTTTCGATTCAGGCTTTCGAGCCCGTCTTGATTGAAGGCGATGCGATCCGTTTACACCCGCTCGTTTGTACGGCGTATAACGCTGACTTCGACGGTGACCAAATGGCCGTTCACGTTCCACTGTCACTCGAAGCCATCATGGAGTGTAAGCTCCTGATGATGTCGACGAACAACATCTTCTCACCTTCAAGCGGAAAGCCGATCTTAACACCTTCTCAGGATATTGTTCTGGGTGCGTATTACTTAACGCTCGAGCCTTCGAACAAGCCAACCAGCACGCAGCAACTGCCTGTGATTGGTTCGGTAGACGAAGCTAACTACGCTGAAGCCGAAGGTGCATTGCACTTCCACGATTGGGTACGTTACGCCAATCCTGACTTAGGTCGCGACACTGTGCACGGCGATAAGAACGCTCGCACCATTATCACCACCGTTGGTCGTATTATCTTCAACACCATCTGGCCTTCCGAACTCGGCTTCTTCAATGAAACCGTGAAGAAGGGTCAGCTTGGTGACCTCATTCTTAAGACTTATAAGAGTGTGGGTAAGGAAGCTTCCATTCCTGTGCTCGATGCCCTTAAGGATACTGGATTCCGCGTTGCAACGCGCGCCGGTATTTCAATCGGCGTTAGCGACATGATTTATCCGAAGGAAAAAGATGGCGTCGTGAAGGAAGCCACCGTCAAGGTGCGCGAATTCCAGCGTCAGAACGAATCAGGTACCATCACCAACGACGAACGTCGAAACAAGGTCGTTGATACCTGGTCCGCTGCGACGAACACCATTGCGCAATCCGTTTATAACACGTTGTCGGAATCGGCTCGTGTGGCAGGCGTTCGCAAGGGTGATCCACGTCACAGTCACCGCATGATCATCAATCCTGTTTACGCGATGATGGATTCTGGTGCCCGTGGTAATAAAGCACAGGTTAAGCAGCTTTGCGGTGCTCGTGGTCTGATGGCTAAGCCATCGGGCGAAATCATTGAGCGTCCAATTCTCTCGTCCTTCCGTGAAGGTCTTTCCGTCTTGGAATACTTCATCTCAACGCACGGTGCTCGTAAGGGTCTTTCCGATACTGCGTTGAAGACTGCTGACGCGGGTTACATGACGCGTAAGCTTTGTGACGTAGCTATGGATGTGATTGTCACCGACGATCATAATCTCAGCTCCGGCACCGAAGTTATTACGTTGGGCGATGCAGCAATCGGCCGCCACCTCTCACTTGATGTAGCGAACCCATCGGGCGCAGCTAAGCCGTTGGCCAAGGCCGACACTTCACTCACAGAAGAAGTTGTAGCTAAGCTCCGTGACGCTGGCGTCGACCGCGTTGCCGTTCGCATGCCTAATGGTGTTTGGAAATCGACCATCTATGATGGTGACGAAATCTTGGTACCATTGGCCGACCGTATTGTTGGTCGTTGCCCATCGGATGACGTAGCAAATCCATTAAATCCTTCTGAAATCATCGTGCGCTCCGGCGAACTGATTACCGAAGAGAGTGCGAAGCATATTGAAAAAGCCGGCATCGACCGCGTGAAGGTTCTTTCACCTCTCACGCACATGTTGGTGAATGCAATTCCACCGAAGTCTTACGGTCTCGATCCTTCCACTGGACGTATCGTAGAGCGTGGTACCGCCGTCGGTATCATTGCCGCTCAGTCCATCGGTGAGCCTGGAACTCAGTTGACGATGCGTACCTTCCACATTGGTGGTGTCGCTCAGTTGAAGTCTCCTGAAATCAAGGCGAAGAACAATGGACGTGTTGTTTTCGTTGACCTCAATACTGTTGAGCTCGATGCGAAAGTTTCCGTGGCCGTTAACGGCACCGGTTATATCCGCATCTTGAATGACGCCGATCAATCGCTCGAAGAATATCGTATCTTAGCTGGTACTGTTATCAGCGTTAAGGATGGTAAGAGCGTGAAGAAGGATGAACTCATCGCTGCATGGGATCCTAACTTCACCTCGATTCTGTCCAACGACTCTGGTCGTATTCGTCTTCTCGATATGATTTCGGGTGTGACTTACACCGAAGAGCGCGATCCCTCGAACAACAGCTTCTTCAAGTACGTTATCGAACACTCCGACGAACAAAATCCACAGATTCAAATTGTGAACGAGAAGGGCGAAAACCTCGGAACGTTCTCCATTCCTGCTGGCGCACGCGTTGAAGTGGACGAAGGCGACAATGTTAGCCGCGGAAGTATCCTCGCTAAGATTCCACGCCAAGCAGCGAAAACACAGGATATTACTGCTGGTTTGCCGCGTATTTCTGAGCTCTTCGAAGCCCGTCCTCCAAAGGACGCTGCCGAGATTGCGAAGATCGACGGCGAAGTTGAATTCCAACCTTCGATCCGCGGCAAGAAACGCCTGGTCATCAAGGATTCAATCGGTCGCGAAGAAGAACACCTCATCCCTCATGGTAAGCACATCATCGTCGCTGCCGGTGAGAAGGTGAAGCAAGGCCAAGCCCTGACCGAAGGTGCCGTGGATCCACACGACATTCTCGATATTCTGGGTCAGTCTCGCGTACAAGATTACCTTATCACGGAAATTCAAAAAGTTTACCGCTCACAAGGTGTTGTGATTAACGACAAGCACATCGAAATCATCGTCTCACGCATGCTCCGTAAGGTGCGTATCAGTGAGCCAGGTGACTCCGATTACTTGTGGGGCGAGCACGTTGACCGCAGCATCCTTGCTGAAGTTAACCGCTCCATCCACGAACGCGGCGGTCAGATTGCTGAGTACGAACCTATCCTTTTAGGTATCACTAAGGCATCTCTGGAAACCGAATCATTCATCTCTGCTGCGTCCTTCCAAGAAACCACTCGAGTACTTACCGATGCCGCTACTATGGCGCGTCGCGATCCGCTCACTGGATTCAAGGAAAACGTTATCATGGGTCACCTCGTTCCAGCTGGTACCGGTCTGCCAATCTACCGTCGTATCCGCGTTAACGCCACCCAGTGATTTAATCTCTATTAATTACATAAGTATTTAATAGATAAATAGATAAGAGAGTCCCATGAGGTTAATCCCGCAGGGGACTCTCTCTGTTTATGGCCGCTCTTTGGAGGTTGATGATTCCTACAATTTACCGTTAATTTCACGCTTACCCCTATGCTTAGGCTAAGAACCCAATTTCTATTAGCTGCGTCGCTTTTGGTCGGTTCAAGTGACCTTTTTGCGGCGAAGTATTTCCCTACATCTCCACTCATTCAGATTGGGGAGGACATCGACATTCTTTTTGATTCATCGATCGCGCTAGATGTTAAAGACAACCTCTATTCGGCGGTAGATAAGGTCTCCGCAACGTCACTAACCATTAAACCCGGTTTCACCCTAGAGTACGCTAAAGACTCTCCACTTTACGCCACCGTTACGGCTCGGCGCAGTTTCGTTAATTACTACGGAAAATCGACCCTCACGCGGCTGAATAATTATCAGGATAATTTTAGCGGAAGTTTATACATCGACCAAGGTGGCCCTTTAAAAGTCAATCTCGCGTCGTCGTATAATGAGTCTGCGCGAAATGATGATTTAACGTCCAAGGGAATTGATGGTGCTTTGTTGGGAGAGACGCTGGTCAGGCAGGGGAGCTATTCGCATAGCCTAAAGGCCGACTATCGTTTAACCGAAAAAGTTTCAGCCTCTGTGGGTTTTAAGAATAATTATAACAACTACCTTAACCCCACTAAAATCCTCGACGTCAATACGACCAATGGCGACGAGACGACAACGTTTAATACAAACTCTCTGAGTGAACAAAACGCTAAGACCTTCAATGTCGATCTCACCTACGTAGCCCCTGACGAGCTTATCACCTACGGCTTTAGTTTTAGCCATGCTACAACTAATTTTTCCGCTGCGCCCTATTACAAGAAAGTAATTGATGGAACTACCCACCTTACGACTACCGATACTACGACTCGCCCTGTGACTCCTGACCCAGCGGCTCTAACAATTTTCAAAAACGTTAAACAATTTTACGGCCTAACCGCTTCGGGCAAGCCGACGTCTTCCGGTAAGCTTCGCCTCAATGCTAAGGCTGGTTTTTCTACTTCGACCACTAGCGACACAGCTGGTGACAGTAAATTATCAGGTGCGAACTTCGATTTAAGTTTAAAACACACGTTGACGGATCGGATTAGCCATGAACTTACGGCGATCCGTGATACATCGCCGACGCCGGGCGGTGCGGATAGCCAAACTAAGACTTACGGTTACATGATTAATTACTCTGCAACCGAGATACTAACTTTTAATTTTCACGTAACGAAGTACGATGTTCTCACGGGTGGCAGTACAATCGGAACAATGGATTATAACCTCGGTGCTGTTTACACTTATAATTCGCACTTTAGCGTTAATGCCTCGCTGGATTCACTCATGACGACAACTTCGGCTTCATCATTCCGTGCTAATTCACTGTCCATCCAGGCCTCCTTCCGCTATTAAGTGTTAGTTTCCTTATGCTAAAATCTCGCATAGTTTTTGTGGCGTTATTGTTTGCCACAGCTTTGCCGATGGCGGCCCAAGAGAAAGCGAAAGAGCCCGCGAACCCGCCTGTCCCAGCATTGGCGAATAAGCAGCCAACATCGTACACGCTCCGTTCTCGTGATTTTATTCGTATCGGCGTGATTAATGAGGCGGATACTGTCGTAGATCGTCGCATTAATCCCGATGGCACGATCGATGTTCCGTTTTTAAAGCAGCTCGTGCCAGTAGCAGGTTTAACAATCACCGAGGCGCAGGAAGAATTAGCTAAGCGGTTCCGCCGATATTTTAAAGAGCCCCAAGTTGTTATCAGTATCTCGGCTTACGCGGAACGCCGCGTCTATATTTCGGGTTTCGTGGGTCGTCCTGGTCCGATTGCCATTCCTCCCGAAGAGAATCTCACTTTAGGCAAAGCCCTCTCAATGGCCGGCGGAATTTTGGCTCGTGGGCGCCGATCCGACGTTGCCATTAAAAGAATTGTGGACGGTAAACTTGAATTAATCACCAAGGACGTTCGTCTGATTGATAGCGGCGAAGAACCAGACTTCATCCTGCAGGACGAAGACGCCGTCTATGTCGACGACAGTCGCTTCTAATTTATGAGCGAAGATACTACTAATAAATCTTCGGACTCTGGCAGTCAAAGATCGGGCCAAGGATACAGTTCATACGGAAACTATGGCGGTTACCGCGGCTATGGAAACTATGGTAGCTACGGGAAATACGGTCAGCCCGGGCAAGGGGGGTATGGTAATTATGGAAATGGATACGGAGGCTATCGTGGCTACGGCGGCGGCAATCAGGGGGGAGGCGAGAAGGTGGTGTCGCTCTCAACGTACGTCAACATGCTGCGCGAGCGCATCTGGTGGCTGCTGCTATCACTCGTGGTCTTCACGACGGCTTCTTTAATTTATACTTATAATATAATGCCCGAGTACCGTGCGACCGCGCGGCTTCGTGTATTCCGACTGGCCCCCAATATTTCTAACGCTTCAACGTCGGCTGAAAATAATTTCAGCATAACTACGGCCGAGGATTACTTTACGGCGGTTGAATCGATGCGCAGCAGTGCAATCATTGATGCAGTTTCGCGGCAGTTAACGAGCGCCGAAAAGAAGCAAGTCCTCGAGCCCTATCAGGCAGGAAATATTTTTACCGGTCCACTCTCGGAGCAGGAAGTATTCGGCAAGCAACGCTCCATCAGCCCACAGCGCTCGACCTTGGTGGTAGCTGTTGAGTTTACCCACCCAGACCGAGAGCTCGCCCGTCAGGTGACTTCGATGTTCTGTAAGGCCATTCAGAAAAACAGCGAAGATGAGCGCCTTACGATTACTAATCCTTTAGTTGAGAAGTACCGCATCGATATCGATGCAATCGAGGATCGTATTCGTAAGCTCTATGAAGGGCGCAACGAATTAATTAAAAACCAAAAGCTGCTCTCGATTGCGCGCGATACAAACACTTTGACGGCCGAAAGAGGAACCCTTGTCCGTAGTCGCGAAGACGCTCGAAAGTCGATTGACGAATTAGAGATTGTTTGGCGCCTGATATTAGAGTCAAAGGCTTCAGGTAAGAACCTTTACGACATTTCTCAGGTTCGGGCAGATGATCGTGTTTCGGGTTTGGGCAGCCGATTAGCAGATTTGCGGGTCACGGTTAAGACCATGGAGAAGAAGTACACCGATGAGCACCCGACGCTGATTCAAACTCGAGCACAACTAGAACAAACTGAAAAAGAACTCGAGGTAGCCGTCGCTAATTCCGTGAACCGCATCCAAGCAGCTGTTCAACAGGCGCATTCTAGTTACGATGCCATTGTTGCTAACCTGGAACGCAAAGAAGAAGAAGTTTCACGTATGCAGGCAGCTAACGGTGAACTAGAACGCTTGGATAAAGAAATCAAAGGGCAGGAAGATTTCTTGGCACGTCAGAAGCAGAACTTTGAGGAAGCAAAATTACGTTCATCGACGACGGGCACTAGCACTTCAATTAAGTTGCTCGATGCACCATATGTTCCGGACCGTCCGACTAATAAGAATTACACTATCAACTCAATGGCAGGACTTGGGTTGGGCTTGGTGTTCGGACTTACGCTCATTGTTCTTTTAGGAATGTTTGATGATCGCATCAAGTCACCACAAGACGTTGAGAGTATCTTACAGCTTCCGCTATTGGGCACGATTCCGCAGTTAACTAAGACCGTCGGCCCTGAGCGTGCTTTGCTGGCTCAACACGATAAGGACTTAGTTGCGGTCGAGGCAGTGCGAGCAATTTATTCGTCGATGCACGTTAATCCGGCAACGACAGCTTGCCGCGTGTTCTTAGCGACGTCGACCCGTCCAGGTGAGGGTAAGACCTTCGTTGTTACTAATTTAGCCCTGATTTACGCACAGCACGGCGAAAAGGTTTTAATTATCGATGCCGACTTACGACTCCCGAACGTTGGGCCGTCGATGGGCTTAGTGGGCTCATCAGGCATTAGCCGATGGTTTAACGGGGAGACGACGGTCGACGAATCTATCACAAAGAATATCGCACCTAACCTAGATGTGTTGCCAGTGGGCATGAGCTGTCGAAATCCTACCCAGGTTATTAATCACGAAAAATTTGTACAGATGTTGCTCGAGATGAGAACTCGTTACGACCGCATCTTTATCGACTCTCCACCGATTGGCGCAGTCTCTGATGCGCTGAACCTCATCCCTAATGTCGACGGCGTGTTGTACGTCGTCCGATACAATGCAATTAGCACGCGCAATGCGAAGGATTGTATTGTACGCCTTCGCGATACGGGAGTGCCAATCTTCGGAGCTATCCTTAATCGGATGTCGATTAAGCTCTCCTCTATATACACCGATAGCTTTGATTCTAGTTACGAGCGGTATTACAGTGCCGCCGCGGGTGCTGCAGCAGTAGATGAAGCCGCTGAAGATCAATCGAGTGAGAGCGATGAGGATGCTAAAGCTTAAGGCTCAAGTCACTATTGGCTTATCGCTGTTGATTTTATTTGCGGGCTGCGAGACGGTGCCCGTGAGCGGACGGTCACAACTTTTAATTGTTGGTAATTCCGAAGTTGCTTCGATGGCGGCGGGAGAGTTTTCGAAGATGAGCAAAGTTCAGAACGACCCGCGACTTGAGCAGATCCGAAGAGTGGGCCTGAATATTGTAATGGCGGCACGGCGCGATGACCCACAGGGGATTTTACCACCAGCCAGTAAGTGGGAGTTCGCAATTATTAACGATAAATCGCCTAACGCATTTGCGATGCCTGGTGGCAAAATCGGATTTAACGTAGGCATGTTTCCGTACGCTTCAACGGATGATGACGTCGCTGTCATCTTAGGTCACGAAGTTGCACACGTTATCAGTCGGCATAGCAGCGAACGTATATCGCAAGCACTGCTCGTTCAGGTCGGCGCAGTTGCTGTCGATGAAGCAACGAAGAATAAATCTGCACGGACCCGCCAAGCGTGGTTAACGGGTTTCGGTTTGGGTGCACAGTTTGGCGTATTACTTCCTTTTAGCCGTTCGCACGAATCAGAGGCAGATCACCTCGGACTAATCTTTATGGCACGTGCGGGCTACAATCCCGAAGCGGCGCCATTATTCTGGCACCGCTTTTCCACTGCTAGCACAACGAAGCCGCCGGAGTTCTTTTCAACGCACCCAGCGGACGAGACTCGCATCAGGCAGTTGCAGGGGTGGATGAATGAAGCGAAGGCGCAAGCGAAGTTCACACCGAACCCTTAAGGCCTTTAGGTTTCTCGAGGCTTATGCCGATATTTTTTAAGCAGCTTACATTTGTAGCGTCCGCATTGCTATTGTTTGTGGGCTGCGGAACTGTCTCGACCGATGGCGGCTCAAAACTGTCATTGATGAGCGGCAATCCTAAAATCGCAACGGAGGCAGCCGATGAGTTTGCGAGATACAATGTGGTGCACGATGATTCGCGGCTCGAACAGATTCGAAGGGTGGGCTGTAATATCGTTAAGCAAGCTCTGCGACGCGATGAACATGAAGTTTTGCCGCCCATAGAAAAATGGGAGTTCGAAATTATTAAGAATAATTCACCCAACGCCTTTGTCTTTCCTGATGGGAAGGTTGGTTTTAATACAGGAATGTTTTCATTCGTTGTAACGGATGATGACGTGGCCGTTATTTTAGGCCACGAAGTGGCTGATATACTTACACACATCACGAAAGAGCATATTAGCGGAATGCCAGCAGAACAATCGCCGCGGACTGAGTTGGATGCTGATCACTTAGGGTTAATAATTATGACGCAAGCCGGTTATAATCCAGAAGCCGCACCATTATTCTGGCGAAGGTTTTCTGCGGCTCAGACGAAAAGACCACCGGAATATTTTCCCTCTCATCCGCTCAATGAGACGCGCATTAATAAACTACAGGGCTGGATGATTGAGGCCAAGGCTCAGGCCTCTCCGTTGCTTAAGCCTTAACGTGTCTTAAGCTGCAGAGGGCAGGTAAGGTAGATTCCCTTAGGGTCATTAAGGGTCTGCGCCTTCTTGAGCATATCGAGGTGCGCTTTAATGAGGGCGACTGCTGGATTCTTGGTGCTGACGCGGGCAAAGAGGGGTTGATCGCTTTGGTCCTCGGAGATGAGTCTTTGGATAATATTTTCGCGACCGGAGTAGAGACTGGGAATCTGAATGATTTCGGCCTCATCCAACTTAGCCATGTCGCGAGCGATTTGGATGGAGTCATGAAGTCCGCCGATACGATCCACCAGGCCAATCCCAGCGGCATCTCCGCCCAGCCAGACGCGCCCTTGAGCGATTTCGTGAACATCTTCTTTCTTCATTTTACGTCCAGTGCTGACCACTTTGAGGAAGTCGTCGTACACGTTATCGACTAGATTTTGAACGATGTTAAGTTCTTCAGGGGTGGCAGGGCGGTGGCTGTTGAGTAAATCAGAGTAACGCGAAGTTTTTACGCCATCGGTTGCGAGCTGAAGTTTATTAGCCAGCTCGCTGTAATTAAAGTGTAGTCCAAAAACTCCAATCGAACCCGTGATGGTCATTGTGTCGGCGACAACGAGGTTGGCAGGTGCGGCAATGTAGTAGCCGCCGCTGGCTGCAACGTCGCCCATCGAAACGATGACGGGTATGCCCTTGGCACGAAGTAGTCCCACTTCTCGTGCAACAAGGTCGCTTGCAAAAGCTGATCCACCTGGGCTGTTGATGCGCAGGACAACAGCTTTGAGTTTATCGTCGCCGCGAAGGGAGCGTAAATCGTGGGCCAGCTCATCGCCGCCGACTTCATCGCCTGAGCTCCAGCCATCGACAATTTCTCCTTCGGCATAAACCACCGCAATGCGCCCGCCTTTATTGGGGAGCTTTGCTTTGCTGGAGTAATTTGAAAGTGAGACTTGGCGAAAGGATGTTTCGCTCTCGTTAGATTTCGCTCCGATTTTGTGCATCTGCTCAATCAACTCATCGCGTTGAATGAGGGCATCAACTAGATGTAATTTTAACGCTTCGTTAGCAGAAAAAATACCCGCACTGTTGGCATACCGATTGAGGGTGTTGACGCTTAAGCCACGAGAGCTGGCGACTTCGGAGGTAATTTTATTCCAGACGCCACGGAGAACGGCTTCCGTTTGTTCTCGAGACGGTTCGCTCATTTTGTCCCCCAAATAGGGCTCAACGGCTGATTTATATTTGCCGACTTTAGTGACTTGAACGCCGACACCAATTTTTTTCAACGTTTCCCCGAAATAAAAATTATAAGTTTCGAGGCCTTTGAATTCTACTTCACCGGCAGGGTGTTGGTAAATTTTATCTGCGACGCTCGCTAAATAATATTCACGCTGCGAAGCATTTTCTAGCCAAGCAATCAAGGGCTTGCCTGATTTTTTGTACGCTTGCAGGGCGCGTCGA
This sequence comes from Opitutia bacterium, assembly GCA_947378845.1. Taxonomy (GTDB): domain Bacteria; phylum Verrucomicrobiota; class Verrucomicrobiia; order Opitutales; family UBA953; genus UBA953. The sequence goes on from CANCLQ010000007.1 coordinate 27,594, forward strand.
AGTTCATCGAGTTGGACGTAGCCGGCTTGAATTTCGCCAGCGATTAAGATGCCAACAACGTTGGAATCTTTGGCGGCGAGCTTGATGGATTCGACTGCTCTCCAGAGATCGACTTCAACTACATGATCATTTCCGAGAAGTCTCTCAAGAGTAGGGCTACCGTGTGAGGGCGTGTCGTTGATGGCCACGCCGTTGCCAATTACTAAAACAGTTTTACTTTTAATTGTGATGGGCGACTTCTCGACGTGCATGCCTGCGGAAGAAATTAAGGCGACGACTAACACCAGCAGTGCGAAGCCAGCGAGAATGCCGGCGATGAATGTTCCAATTGCTGATGCTAGGATACTTTTAAGAAACTCTTTCATGATAAGGAAAAGGGTAGGTGCTTGTTAGGGTGAAAGTTTGGTGAATATTCGCCACCACAAAGCGATTTTTTCTGTAGTCTTTCCGCTCGTTTTATCGCCGAAGGTTCTACAGGATGTGGCCATGTCGGAGCTCAATCAAGAACAGGGTGCAGGAACAGCGCGTAAAGCGCTAGCCATCAACCTAGATAAATCTGTCTACGGCGCCTTTGCTGAGATTGGCGCAGGCCAAGAGGTCGTCCGACATTTCTTCAAGGCGGGCGGCGCTTCAGGCACCGTCGCCAAAAGTATGTCGGCTTACGACATGCGAGTAAGCGATGCGATTTACGGACACCCTAAGCGATATGTTTCGCGTGAGCGCCTCGAGCAAATGATGAGCCACGAATATGGCCTGCTTGTAGATCGTTTGGCAGCTGAGCGTGGTGCGAATACCCGGTTCTTTACGTTTGCCGATACTGTTGCCACTACACCCAAGGAAGGGAAGATCCAGGGGCACTCATGGATGGGCATGCGTTTCCAGGTGACGCCTGGATCTGCGCCGAGCGATGTCATCTTGCATTTGCGACTCTGGGACCGCGGAGTCAGCCGCCAGCAAGATGCATTAGGCATGGTGGGCGTGAATCTCGTTCATGCTGCTTTGCACTCACGGACTTCAATTCCGGAATTCCTTCAAGCGCTGGTTGATGAAGTGGGCTCGGGGCGTGTTGAAATTGATTTTGTTCATTTCAGCGGCCCCGCCTTTGCTGGCTTTAATAATCACGACGCTCTTATCGAATTGGTGCGCCAGGGTTTAACTGATGCGATTTTATTTGATGAGAACGGCGCCCCAGCTGTCGCCGGTGAGTTCTTTTATAAGAAATCTATTCTTGTTGCCCGCGGTACATATCGCCCGGTCTCATTAGTCAACGAGGACATGTTGGCGTGTGCGGAGCGAGCGATGCAGGGCACGAAGGACATGGTGACGATTTTCGAAATGTGCATTGGGCAGGATTCGAGTCCGCACGATGAAGTCCTTGGACGCATCGCCTTGGTTGCAGCGTTAAAGCGTCCGATGCTTATTACTCGCCACCGCGGCTGGTATCGTTTGCCCGCGTATTTCCGTCTCCACACTGATGGAGAAATCACGCTCGTTGCGGGCATGAATAACTTGGTGGATCTATTTAACCCTGAGCACTACCGACATCTCGATGGCGGAGTGCTGGAAGCATGCGGGCGACTTTTCAAAGAGGGTGTGCGTGTGATGGTTTACCCGATGCTTGGGAATCAATTGCGACGATTGATTGCGGATCCCGTGGCCTGTCAGGTTTGTTTCCCTGAGACTTATAAAATTGAAGATAATTCTGTTATAACTGCAGCCGATGTGCAGGTGCGCCCCAAGGTGGCAGGCTTATTTGAACACCTTAGAACGAACGGCTTTTTGGTGCCGATAACAGGCGCGAGTTTACAAGCATTGGCTTGTCAGCCGCGAACTTTAGCCGAGCGAATTAAAGCTGGCACACCCGGCTGGGAGAAGGAAGTTCCAGCTCCTGTTGCAGCGGAAATCAAGCGCCTCAAGCTTTGGCAAAGGTAGGATATTTCCAGAAACTTTTAATCTCAGCGGGGTTCAATAAATAGAATGAGAACACCCTTATTCTTTATTTTATATATAAGTACGGTTTGGGCTGCTGAAAGCCCTCCAAACTTCTTGGTTATCTTGGGCGAGGCCCAAGGTTGGTCATCATTATCAATACCGCTCGACGACCGCAATGTAGCTGGTTCTCGCAGCGACTATATTCAGACGCCTCATTTAGATAGTATCGGCAAAAACGGGATAAGCTTTTCAGATTTCTATGCAGGAGCTCCCCGCTGTACGCCGTCGCGCGCCGCATTGTATACCGGTCGGAGCCCAGCACAGTTGCACATGACATTTGTCAGCGAGGGCAAGAAAGATGGTGCCGTCAGCCCTGGTGACAAAGTTATCGCGCCAGCATGTACGACCGAATTACCCGTGAACATTGAAACGATAGCCACGATTCTACGCAAGCGGGGCTATGCGACGGCGCATTTTGGTAAGTGGCACCTGGGTCGGGTGAATCCGACCGAGCACGGTTTCGATGAGAGTGACGGTGCCAATTCTAATGGTGGACCGGAGGATGTTGAAAATCCTAACCCAAAACAGTGTGCACTCACTGCTCAGATGGGTTGTGATTTTATTGCCCGTCAGGTGAAGGCTAAAAAACCTTTTTACCTTGAGATTGATCAATATCCAGGGCGCCAAGGCGATTCCGCGACCCCTGAAACAATCGCTGCAGTTAAAAAGCGCTTAGGCGAAAATTTCAATTCACAGAATTTAAGTCGGGCCGCAGGCTGCGAAGAAATTGATAAAAGTATCGGACAGGTCTTAGCTCAACTCAAGGCGATGGGTGTCGAGCAAAACACCTATATAATTTATACAGCCGACCACGGTGCACAAGGTGCCAACAGTAATGGTATGCTCACGAATGGCAAAGGCACCATTTGGGAGGGTGGAGTGCGTGTGCCATTATTAATTTCAGGGCCACAGATAAAAGCAGGAGGATTTTCACATGTGAGAGCAAGTCACGTGGACTTGTTTCCGACAGTGGCGGAATTAGCCGGAGTCGCCCGAGCTACATGGCCTAAGCAGATTGAAGGCGCGAGTTTGACCTCTGTTTTATTTGGTAAATCAGCTGAGGTGGTTGGTCGCGTGCGCGATGATTTTGTCATTCACTATCCACATTATGATAAAGACGAGCTGGGTCCGACCTCGGCAATTTATTATAAAAATTATAAAATGATTCGGGTTTATGAAACAGGCCAGTCTTTGCTGTTTGATTTATCGACGGATCTCGCAGAGCGAAAAAATCTCGCTGCGGCATTACCCGACGTCGTTGCTGAACTTGATCGACGGCTCACAGAATACTTAAAACAACAGGGCGGGCTTCTCCCTCTGCCCAATCCTAATTACGATCCAGCGGGGGCTCGCTCGGTGGAGAGCCGAGGTGGCAGTGGTGGTGGGAAAAAATCTAAAAACAAAAAATGATCTCTAATCGATTCAAAGTCTTCATCGGAGTCAGTGCACTTTTGTCCATCTTTGCGCTGTCGATTATGGCAGGCCCAGAAGATGCTAAAAAAAATCGTGGGACAAAATCAGGCGGGCAGGGCGGTGGCGCTACGGTTGAGCCCGCTGTGGTGCCGGCTTACCCTTTTAATATTTGGCTCTGCCGACCAATGGCTGATGGCGTGACGTTGAATGTATTAAGCTGGTCGCCGATGGGTGCGTACCTGATTTATGGTGAGAACGAAAAATCATTGAGTCTGAAAAGTGCCGAGCAGGCGCTCAGTGCGGGCGAGCCCAAAGATTTTATCCTTAGTAAATTAAAGCCCGGCACCAAGTATTACTATCAACTCGTTTACCGTTTAAATTCAGGGGAAGAGAAGAAGTCTGCGGTAGCAAGTTTCCAAACTCAACGCCCAGCGGGTAAGGCGTTTACTTTTGCGATACAAGCCGACTCCCATTTAGACGTCAGCACGGATCCTAAGCTTTATCAGCAGACGCTCAATAACATCGGTAAGGACAGGCCTGACTTCTTAATTGATCTCGGTGACACCTCGATGGTCGATAAATTTGGCGCCCAGTTTAAAAAATCCGAATCCCAATACCTCGCACAGCGTTATTATATCGGTCAGATCGCTCACAGTGTGCCAACTTTTATGGTTCTTGGAAATCATGACGGTGAAGTCGGCTCGCGATTAGGCGGGGCTGACTCGATGCCTATTTGGTCGGTGGCTATGCGCAAAAAGTTTTTCCCTAATCCTGAGAACGGCGGCATTTATACAGGTAATATTACTCCTGAGCCAAATGCAGGCCTGTTGCAGGATTACTACGCGTGGGAGTGGGGCAATGCGCAGTTCATTGTCTTAGATCCATTTTGGTTTTCGCGTGAGAAGTCCGGCCAGGATCAGTGGTCGGCGACACTTGGTGAAGCCCAGTATCGCTGGCTAATTAAGACGCTCGAGAATAGTAAGGCGAAGTTTCGCTTCGTTTTTATTCACCACTTAGTCGGAGGACTAGGACATGATGTGCGTGGCGGCGCACGCTTTGCGCCTTACATGGAGTGGGGTGGTAAAAATGCTGATGGCTCCGAAGGATTTGCTCAGCATCGCCCGAATTGGCCATTACCGCTACACGCACTTTTTGTGAAGTACCATGTGAGCGCGATTTTTCATGGTCATGATCACCTTTACGCTAAAGAAGATTTAGACGGCATCGTTTATCAAGAAGTGCCACAGCCCAGCAATCCTAGTGGTGGCACGAAGAGTGCAGAGGACTATGGCTACACAGGTGTAATCATGGGAAGCTCCGGTCATTTGCGGGTGACCGTTGAAGCCGAGCAGGCCAAGGTTGAATATGTGCGATCGGCTGTACCAGGGGTGACGCGTGCGGATGCAGTGAACGAAAAGGTTGAGCACTCTTACGTGATTAAGCCTCGTTAGTCGGCCGAATATCGCTGGGTTCTATTTGCACTTTGCTGTGACCTTGGCATCGTCAGCCATATTCATGGAAACCCCGCCCACATCGTTGCCTTCGGAGTCGCACACCGAATTGGCAATGTCTGTTGAGCGTGCTTACCGCGAAGCCGTGGTGGTGGATCGGCTGGGTGCGCTGTGGTCAGTGATTCTTGCCAAATGCCTATTGGCCCAGTGGGCGATTGATTACTACGCCATTCCCATCAGTGGGCTGCGTTATATTTGGACGCTGACCCTGACTATGGCCGTCGTAGCCAGCGGTCTTTACCTGCAAGCTCACCGCGCAAAGCTAATATTATTCCCAAATCAATTTCGCGTCGGCTCTGCAGTGTTTATCGGTCTCACTATCAATCTTGGTTTTATATTATATGCGCACTTCGCTTTAGCAGCGGTCCCTTTGAATATATGTTACGCAATCATCGCTGCGTCGATGGGAGGATGGTCCTTGGTGCGTGCCACACTTCGCCGAGCGCCCGAACCGCTTATGGCTGCTTTGCTTTGGTGGTTGGTTGCGGGATGGATGCTGCGCGTTGATCCAACCTTGTCTTTGCTATGGCTTGGACTCGGTTTTCTCTTCGCACAAGCATTGCCTAACTTCGCAATGGTCTCGCGCACCCAGAAGGCTTTGCGAGTTTGATTAGTCTAATTCTACCTTCTTTGCGTTCAGACCATTCAGCATGAGGGTCATGAAGCGCTTCATGGCTGGCGTGAGTACGCGACCTTTGCGGTGAAGCAGGGCGAGAGGGCGGACCACGCGACGATCGCGCAGACGAAGTTTTACAAGGGTGCCTTGTTCAATTTCTTGACGAATCGTACCTTCAGGCACGAGCGCGACGCCGGCATCGACTTCTACGGCGCGTTTTAAGGTTTCGATATTATCGAACTCCATCGAAGGCTCGAGTTCGATGCGTTGCTCACGGAAGAATTGATCAAGTGCCTTGCGGGTTGGGATATCCTGGTCGAAGCCAATGAAGCGACAGCCCTGGAGATCGGCTAATTCAATCTCTTTCTTGCCGGCGAGTTTGTGCTTAGGTGCACAGATAGCGACCAGCTGGTCTTCCATAAAAGGAATGATTTCGACCTGACGGAATTTTTGTGGAAACGCAACGAGACCAAAGTCAGCTGCACTTGAAACAACGTCTTCGTAAACTAAATTGGAACGACGGTACTCAATGCGCACATTCACGTGCGGAAACTCCTGCATGAAGCGTTTGACGTATGGTGGGAGTTCGTGGAGTCCGATGGAAACAATAGTCGAGACATGCACGGTACCGCTAACGACCTTGCGCATTTCCTGCATCTCACTCGAGACCTCTTCGTAACGATTCAAAATGTCTTTTGAGGCTTCGTAAAGACTGCGACCTTCACGCGTCAGGCGAAATTGTTTTTGGCTGCGATCGACGATGAGGACGTTAAAGTGTTTCTCCATTGAGCGCAGTTGCTGACTCACGGCTGACTGTGTGATGGCATTGAGCTTGGCCGCCTTGGAGAAACTTTCATTCTCCACGAGGTCCCTAAAGATCTTCAGATTTTCAATGTGCATAAACGACGCAGGGTGTGATTAATAAATCTAATGCAAAACGCCTTCAAGTGTAGATTTACTTATCATGAAACGCTCGTTTTCGTTATTATATGAATAAAAGAGGGTTTTGGCTGGGTGCTGGTTTTGGGCTGAGGTTTGGGTGACGTTGACTCTAAGTCCTTTCTCCTTCCCTCTGATTGCAGTGGTCACCTTCGAACAGTTTACCGGCCATTGCGAGTCGGTCTTAGCTAGGATTAAGAAGGCCTGCATTGATTGCGGGCGTGATCCAAGTGCGGTGCGATTGTTGCCAGTTACCAAGACACATCCCGTAGACGCTGCGTTGTATGCTCATCGTTTTGGCCTACGAGCAGTCGGCGAGAATCGTGTTCAGGAAGCGATTGCTAAGCGACCATTGGCTCCAGCAGATTTGCGCTGGGAGTTGATTGGTCACCTGCAGTCCAATAAAGCTAAATCTGCCTTGCAGGTTTTTGATGTAATCCAATCAGTCGACTCGGCTGAGCTTGCTGCGCGCCTGGGTCGCATCGCTCAAGAGCTTAACCTTAAGCGCGATATTTATATCCAGGTTAATTCGGGCAACGATCCAGCGAAGTTTGGTTGTGAACTCAGCGAGGCGCCGGCGATTTTAGAAGTCGCCCTTGCACAGCCAGCTTTGCGAGTGGTAGGGTTGATGGCGGTCCCGCCGCTTGCCGATGGAAACACAGCTGCCGAAAGAACTTTTAATGAATTGCGACTTTGCCGCGACGCTCTCGAGTCGCGCTTTAAGATTAAATTACCCGAACTCTCTATGGGTATGAGCGGCGACCTTGAAATTGCTATTAAGGCTGGGTCGACCTGTGTTCGCGTAGGTTCATCATTATACGGGGCTCGTGAAACCGTATGATTTTTCGTCTCGTCATTCGTGATCTCGCCTTGATGGATCGTGCTGAATTAGAACTCGGCTCAGGTTTCACGGTAGTCACGGGCGAAACCGGTGCAGGAAAATCGGTACTCCTCGGAGCATTCTCATTATTGGCCGGTAATCGTGTGACCAAAACAGTTGTACGCAAAGGGGCAGAGGAGTGTATTGTTGAGGCTGAATTAGAAATCGGTAAAAACCCTGTTTATAACCAAATTTTAGAAGAGATGGACCTTCCTAAGTGCGACGAAGGTTTGTTGATCATTAAACGCTCGGTACACACAACTAAAGCAGGCCGCATTTCGATTAATGGTGGTGCGGCGACGCTGGCCCAGTTGCAAAAGCTCGGCGAACGATGGATTGATTTTCATGGTCCAGGTGAGCCGCAGAAATTAATGCGTGCTGAGACGCAATTAGAGATGCTTGATCTGCATGCTGGGCTCTCGGCGGATTTGCTCACCTACCGCACTAAGTGGAAACATCGGGGCGAGCTGCTTCGACAGGTCGCCGAAATCTCTACGGCCGAAAAAATCTCCGAAGACGAAGCCGCTTTCTTGAAGGCCCAGTTGGAGAAAATGGATGCCTTAGATTTAGGAGATGAAGCGATTCAGAAACTCGAGCGCGACCATCTTCGCTCATCAAGAATTCAAGAGCTCGCCGCTTTGTATGCGCAACTCGAGTCCGGTTTAGGTTCAGACGGACTAGGTGAAGCATTTCCAAAGATTTTAAAAACTTCACAAGACGCAGCACGTATTGATCCTGAGGCGGCAGCTTTGTTTGAACGGATAGAATCGCTGGCTGCTGAGATTGATGACATCCGCGCGGATTATAATCGCTTAGCACGCGGCTTAAATGGCGATGAGGAATCCATTGCTGAATTAGATACTAAAATGAACTTCTGGTTAGAGCTGAGGCGCAAATACGGTCCTGACGCTGCTTCGGTGAGAGCCAAGCGAGACAGTTTGCGGAATCGTTTGCTTTCTCAAGGCGACGTAGAAGCCCAGGTTGTTAAATTAAAAGCAGAGGTAGCCAAAACTGAAGGCGAACTTAAGAAGCAGGCGGGAGTATTGCATGCTGCACGCGGTAAGGCTGCCGATAAGTTGGCTTCAGCAGCACGTAAGATGCTTGGTGCGTTGGGCTTTAAGAAAGCTGATTTGAAAATTGAAGTAGCTACAGCCGAACTAGGGCCAATGGGTGCGGATGCTGTTCAGTTCCTTTTCTGTGCGAACGCTGGGCAGGATTTATTACCTTTGAGCCAAATCGCGTCGAGCGGTGAAGCCGCACGCGTAATGCTGGCCTTGAAAACGGTGTTGGCTGCGGTGGATGAAACCCCGGTGTTAGTTTTTGACGAAGTTGATGCTAATGTAGGCGGTGAAATTGGTGCACAGGTTGGTCGTGAACTGGCGGCATTAGGCAAGAAGCACCAAGTCTTTTGTGTGACTCACTTGCCGCAGGTGGCTGCCCTTGGTCACGCACACTATGTGGTCACGAAGACTCAAGATGAGAAGTCGACCAATGTGGAAATCGCGCCCGTACATACGAAACGCAAAGAGCGCGAAAGTGAGATTGCACGTATGTTGGGTGATCGAAGCAGCAAGGTCGCACTCACGCACGCTCGCGAACTTCTCGAAGGCGCTTAAGCTTTCTTAACAAATCGATCCAATTTGAGTTTACGTATCATGCGTAAACCGATTTGCGCAGCCAATGGTTTGGATAAGCGAGCGCTTAAAAAACCTAAGAGGCGATTCTTCCATCCTGTTATAAGTTGCGGACGTTGACGCGCCATCGCTTGCAGGGATTCCTCTACGCATTCTTGAACAGTCTGGCCGCCCATACCTGTTGAGCTTTCGAATCCAGCGGCTTTGGAGAAATTCGTAGAGACAGGTCCTGGGCAAATCGCTGTGCAGCGAACGCCAAATTCGCGTCCCTCTGAGTCGAGAGCGATACTCCAATTAAGTAAGAATGCTTTCGTGGCGGCATAGGTAGCCATCAGCGGAGTGGGTTGGTAGCCAGCGAGCGAAGCGACATTAACTACATGGCCGCCGCGGGATTTTATATCTTCCCATAAGAGGGCAGTGAGGTGGACGGGCGCACGCGAGTTCACATCAATCATACGCAGTGTGTGATCGATGCCAGGCTTGGGGAATTCACCATAGGCACCAAAGCCGCTATTATTAATGAGCAGAATCCTGCCATTAGCGGGCATAAGTTTCTTTAAATCCATAACAACTGACTCGATGTGAGTGGGTTGTGAAAGGTCGCAGTTAAGATGAGTAAACTTTATGGCTTTAGAAATATTTTCTGGGGATGTGCGAGAGAGGTTGAATACGACCGCAGCGGTGCCAGAATATTCTATGCGCGAGAGAAGTTCGCGTCCTATGCCAGACGAAGCCCCTGTAATGATGATACAAGAGAAATCCTGTAAGTATCTTTCTATGGTTTTATTTTTAAGCATGGGATGTGCGACTCTCGTCTAATCCAAATATAACCTAATGAGCAACGCTCCAATCGTCATCTCGGGGGTTCATCTTGAACTCACCGAGGCCCTGAAAGAAACGGTGCACGCAAAAGTTGAAAAGCTTATGCGGCACAACCCTCGGATTGTGAGAATTCACGTCGAGTTAGTTTTCAGTCACAACCGTGATCACAGTCGCGAGTTCGCGGCACAGATTCGACTCGAGCTGCCAGGTCCCGATGTCGTAGTGCGTGAGGAGTCAGAGGATTTATATAAGTCTATCGACACCGTCGTCGATAAGGTCGACCGCCAGCTTCGCCGCCGTCATCGCATGGAGAAAGAGAAGCGCAATCACCCGCACGACACAGATTTGGGCCCGATTCACCGGGCGAGTTAGTTGGTTCGTTGTTTGTATAAGCCAGCCCTCAGGTAGTGAATCGCCTGGGGGCTTTTTGTTTTACTCGCCCTCAGTCGGTTGGATGTCCTATACCACCTCATGCGGATTTATTTTATCGGCATCTGTGGGACGGCGATGGGCAATGCTGCGTTGCTGATGCGGGCATTGGGTCACGAAGTCATGGGGTCGGACGTAGGAATCTATCCGCCGATGTCCGACCATTTGCAGCGCAGTGGCGTCACGATGCTTGAGGGATGGAGCGCGGAACGCTTAGCGAAATTAAAAACCGATTTAGTGGTAGTGGGAAATGTTGCCTCGCGCGGACATCCAGAGGTGGAGTGGCTTCTCCAAAATCCCGCTCAAAAATATGTTTCGCTCCCAGAGTTACTGCGGAATTATTTACTTAATGACCGAAAAAATCTAGTGGTCGCGGGTACGCATGGGAAGACTACTACGACTTGTTTGGCGACAGTCTTGCTCCGCGCCAATGGTGCGTCTCCCGGTTGGTTGGTCGGTGGCGTACCACGTGACCTGCCCGACAGTTCGGCGCCTGGTAAGTCAGGCGCACCTTTCGTAATCGAAGGCGACGAGTACGATTCCGCCTTTTTCGATAAGCGTAGTAAATTCATTCAGTATCTGCCGCAGGTTTTAGCTATTAATAATATTGAATTCGATCATGCGGATATCTTCCGTGATTTAGAAGATGTCCTACGTACTTTTTCTCACGGACTCCGAGTTGTTCCGGGAAATGGCGTCGTGGTTGCTAATGGTGACGACAAAAATGTCGAAGAACTGGTAAAGTCTGTCACGTGGTGTCCGGTGGTGCGCGTGGGAGTGGGCGCTACTAATGATGCGGTGATTGCTGACTTTAAGGAAACTGCAGAGGGGTCTTCGTTTACTTTAATTTGGAAGGGTCGCGAGTGGGCTAAGGTGAAGTGGGCTCTGCCAGGTTTATTTAATGCACGTAATGCTGCGGTGGCTGCAGTTTCGGCGGGACTCTTATTAAACTCTGCGGATCCGACAGTTTTGAAATTGAATGTGCTGTCGGAATTCCAAGGTGTGATGCGCAGGCAGCAAGTATTGGTGAACCGTCCCGACTTAGTGGTCATCGAAGATTTTGGACACCATCCAACTGCTCTCGCATGTACATTGGATTCATTGCGCACGCGTTACCCGCAGCACGAGTTAGTCGCCTGTTTTGAACCGAGAAGTAATACCGCGGCCCGCAAGGTCATGCAGGCCGAATTCCAGGAAGCGCTGGCCAAGGCGGATGCGATTTATTTAGTTCCTGCACATCGCGCCGAAAAATTGGGATCAGAGAGTTTCAATAGTGTCGCTGTGGTTGCGGCACTCAAAGCGATGGGGCGCAGTGCGTTTGTTGCACCAACGGCCAAGGATTTATTAGCAGAACTGCATGCCGTCACCGGTAAATCAAAGCGTCCGCGTTGCGTAGTATTTTTCTCCAATGGATCGTTTGGAGGAATTATTAGTCAATACGCGCAGAAGGCTTAAGATAGCCCGTGAACGGCACTCGCTTTTTGCACGTCGGATTTAATCTGACGTTCGAGGGCGGCGAGATCGGCAAACTTCTGTTCTGGACGAATATAATCTAACCACCGCACACGTAAGCTTTCGCCATGCGTGGGCAGGGTTTCCGTTGGACGTAGTAGATGGACTTCGAGTACGGGCTTGGGGGCGGCTGCTTCAACAGTGGGGCGCAGGCCCCAGTTTGCGATGCTCGGTTCGGCTACTCCGCTGGGTGTAACGAGTTCGACAGCGTATACCCCGAAGGCCGGAAGAAGTTCAGGGTGCCAATCGAGATTGATTGTAGGGAATCCAATGCGTCGACCAATTTGTTTTCCTGGAATAATGGTGCCCACGGCTTCGTAGGGTCGCAGAAGCATTTGATTGGCGATCGAGATTGCGCCTGAGGTTAAAGCAGCGCGAATGCGCGAACTACTCACGGGTTCATTTTCCAAGATAACTGGGTCCACTAAGTGAACCTTAATGCCTAAGGCAGCAGCGTCTTTGCTGAGTGTCTGATTATTGCCTGAACGATTGCGACCGTACTGAAAGTTAGTGCCAACGTGTAAGCTCTTTAAGTTTGGGAAGTTTTTTTGTAACCAAATGGGAAATTCTCCCGCTTCCATTGCGGCGTGTTGAGCATCGAAGGTGTGGTGGTGGATGAGTTGTGCGCCTGCTTCAGTGAGGCGTTCATCTTTTTGAGCTCGGTTGAAAATGAGTGGAACGGCGGACTGAGGTCGTAACACGCGACTCGGGTGCGGATCAAAAGTCATGATGCCTACCTGGCCCTTTGTTTCTCGGGCTAGGTCGCGTGCCGAATGTAACACCGCCCGATGCCCCAAGTGTACGCCATCAAAAGCGCCAATCGCTAAGTGTAGGGCAGGGTGCGCACTCATCCTAAAGCAATGCTGGGTACGGCCTCGTGAACGGGAACAAGGCAGCTGATTAACTGTTCTCTGTTCATAGCGCCGAGTTGCATGAGCGTGTAAGCTTTATCGACATTTAAGTTTCCGGAGCTGGTACGACGTAGCATCGAAAGGTGCGCGCCAGGACCGATTTTATTTCCTAAATCAAAAGCTAGGGTGCGAACATAGGTTCCCTTGGTACACTGCACGCGAAACTGAATATTCGGTGAGGCCCAATTTTCTAGGTCGAATAAATTAATGCGGATGAAGCGAGGTTCGCGTTCAACTTCGATGCCCTTGCGGGCAAGTTCATAAAGTTTTTTACCACCAATTTTTTTAGCAGAGTGCATGGGCGGCGTCTGGTATTGATCGCCGAGCATAGATTTTAGCACGTCTTTAATTTGTTGTTCGCTGATTTCGGGAACTGGCTTCGTCTCGGTGATTTCGCCGTCTGCATCTTGGCTGTCGGTCGTCACACCTAGTGTGGCTTGGCCGATATACTCTTTCTCTTGTGACATTAAATACTGCGATGCCTTGGTTGCTTTGCCGACGAGGATGATGAGCAAGCCAGTGGCCATGGGGTCGAGCGTGCCAGCGTGACCGACTCGACGAGTGCTATAAAGGCGACGAATTTTATCTACCACATCGTGCGATGTGATGCCTTGGGGTTTATCGACTAATAAAATGCCCTCGGGCTCTTGCAGGGGCTCACTCATTGGGCGGAATATTCGCGATAATGAGCAGCGACAGTTTGCAGAATTTTTTCGCGATCATTTTTCAACGTGCAGCCTAACATATTAAAGCCAGCCGCCAACATGTGTCCGCCGCCGTTTAATTTTCCCGCTAGTAAATCAAGTCGGAGCTTAGGGTCGCGTCCACGTAAGCTTCCACGAATGCCATCTTTTCCTTCTTCGAGGAGTACGGCGACTTCAACGCCGGCGACTGAACGAGGGAATTCAACCAAGCCTTCTTTGTCTTCTTTGGTGGTCTGAGTTTCAGTGTAATCAGCTTGAGTGATTTCGCCGGAGCAGATTTTTCCGTTCTCGTGGAATTGAAGTGTATTCAGGAAGCGCTTAGTGAGTTCAAGTTTGCCGCGACTCTCTTGTTCGAAGATTAGGAAATTCGCTTCGGCGGGCTTGGCGCCGCGCTTAATTAGTTCTGCAGCGATTTCAAAAACTGAGGCTGTGGCACTGGAGTAACTGAATCTTCCGGTGTCGGTGACGATGCCGAGGTGAAGGCATTTAGCAGTGAGGGCGTCGACGGGTAGCCCGTACTGCAAGGCACCTTGAGCGAGGATGTGGCAGGTCGCGGCGGCTTCTTTAACGACGATATTAATTTTTGCGTAGCCTGGGTTTGAGGCGTGGTGGTCTATATTCGCTAAAAGTTGATTGGAAAACTTAGCGAGTAATTCCGTCCCTATCCGGGACGCATCGGCACAGTCGACGGAGATGGCCTCTCGGCCTGCGTCTATGACGTAATTATCTCCAGCGATAAAGGTGACGCCCTCGGTGTAAGAGGTCATGTTTGGAGGCACGCGATCGCGGTTGACGCAAATGGCGTCTACTCCGCTGGCGAGCAGCATGCGGCAGAGGGCTGTCTGTGAGCCGATACAGTCACCATCTGGACGCATATGCCCTAATACGGCTACTTTTCGACCTCGGAGGCTTTGGACGAGCTCCTTGAGCGCGAGACCGGCGGCTTGCATGTTTATTCCCATAATCTTGTTAAAAAGAAACAACCCCGACCGAGGGCTGGCAAAGGCAAAAGGCGGGTTATTTACAAAGAGTGGGGAACGCTTGAAGGGTTTAAGGCTCTGGGCATACTAACTGCTAAATAGTCCCCAAACGCACCCACCCAAATCTCATGGATAAGGACAAAAACAATAATTTCACGCCCCGCGCCCGTAAGGTCGTTGAGCTCGCACGAGCCGAAGCTCGCCGCTTTAACCACAACTACGTGGGCACGGAGCATATCCTGCTTGGGCTCATCAAGCTCGGGGAGGGCGTCGCAGTTAATGTTTTGGGCCGGATGGGTCTCGATTTAAAAACTGTCCGTGCGGCAGTCGAAAAACAAGTGGGTCCAGGTCCAGAAGAAGCCAAGGTTCCTGATTCAATTCCTTTAACTCCGCGCGTGCAGAAGGTGATGGCACATGCGGTCACCGAGGCCCGCAGCTTAGGTCATGCCTATGTGGGCACAGAACATATTTTGTTAGGACTTCTTAAAGAAGGAGAGGGCGTTGCTGCTCGCGTATTGCAAACGCTCGACGTCGACCTCGAGCGTTGTCGTAAAGAAATTTTGGCGGATATTGATCCCGCTGCGAGTGCTGAAAGCGAAAGCAAATCTTCGGGCGATGAATCCTCCTCCGGTGGCGATGAAGGCAACGGCGACGACACGCCACCCCCTTCACGTAAATCCGAAGACAGTCCTCGTCCTGGTCGCGGCGAGCGCCTCTCGTTGCTCAAGACTTTTGGACGCGATCTCACCGAGTTAGCAAAAGCGGGTGAATTGGATCCTGTCATTGGCCGCAAAGAAGAGATTCGTCGGGTCGTGCAGATCTTATGTCGCCGTACGAAGAATAACCCCGTGCTTATTGGCGAAGCAGGTGTAGGTAAGACCGCAATCGTTGAAGGCCTTGCTCAAGAAATTGCTTCGGGCGTTGTCCCGGAAATCTTGCTTGATCGTAAGGTAATCACGTTGGACTTAGCCTTGATGGTCGCGGGTACAAAATACCGCGGTCAATTTGAAGAGCGTATTAAGGGCATCATGGATGAAATTAAGCGTGCTAAGAATATCATCCTATTCATCGATGAAATGCATACGATTGTGGGTGCAGGTGCCGCAGAAGGTGCGATGGACGCATCCAACATTTTAAAGCCTGCGCTCTCGCGTGGAGAAATTCAGTGCGTCGGTGCGACCACTCTAGCGGAGTACCGCAAGCACATCGAGAAAGACGCGGCTCTCGAGCGTCGCTTCCAATCTGTGAAGGTCGATGATCCATCACCCGAAGACGCAATTCTAATTCTGCGTGGTATTCGCCATAAGTACGAAGACCACCACAAGTGCGAATACACTGATGCCGCAATTGAGGCGGCAGTGCGTTTGTCGCATCGTTACATCACCTCACGTCACTTGCCTGACAAAGCCATCGATGTGATGGACGAAGCAGGTGCACGTGCGCGTATTCGTTCGCTGAATTTACCACCTGAGCTCGATAAAGCACAGGCGGATATTGATGCGGTAGTCTTACAAAAAGAAGAAGCCTCTCGTCACCAAAAATTTGAAGAAGCAGCTAACTTGCGCGATCAAGAGAAGAAACTTCGTGCGAAGCGTGAGAAGATGCTCGAAGAGTGGCGCAAGAAGCGCGACGAGAAGAAGATTCTCGTCGATGAAGAAGAGATGCTTCACATCGTGGCCGACTGGACGGGCGTGCCCCTCAATCGCATGGAGAAGAAAGAGACGCAAAAGCTTCTCGATCTCGAAAAAGATTTGCAGAACAGTGTTATCGGTCAGGACCGTGCATGCGAAGTGGTGGCTCGTGCCCTCCGTCGTTCGCGTGCGGATTTGAAAGATCCGCGTCGTCCGATTGGTTCGTTCCTCTTCCTTGGACCAACAGGTGTCGGTAAGACATTACTTGCTCGCACACTCGCTGAGCGCATGTTTGGTGAGAAGGAAGCCGTGATCCAAATCGACATGTCTGAGTACATGGAGAAGTTCACCGTCTCGCGTTTGATTGGTTCGCCTCCTGGTTATGTGGGTCACGATGAAGGCGGCCAGTTGACCGAACTCGTTCGCCGTAAGCCTTACTCCGTGGTCTTGTTCGATGAAATCGAAAAGGCACACCCTGATGTGATTCAGTTGCTTTTACAGGCTCTTGAGGATGGTCGACTGACCGACTCTTTAGGTCGCGTGGTCGATTTCCGGAACACGATTATCATCATGACCTCCAACGTGGGGGCCGATGTATTGCAGCGTAATAACTCGCTCGGCTTCGATGTCGGCGTCGACTCCACACGCGATTACGAGAAATTGAAGGATCGCATTATGGATGAAACCAAGCGTGCGTTTAAGCCAGAGTTCCTGAATCGCTTAACCGATATCGTTATCTTCCAGCAATTGGCGAAGGTACACATGACCAAGATTGTAGACATCGAAGTCGAAGCCGTCGCAAAGCGTCTACTTAATTTGGGTGTGAAACTTGTGGTCAATGAAGCTGCTCGTGCCTACCTAGTGGAAAATGGTTGGGACGAAAAATATGGTGCCCGTCCATTGCGCCGCGCCGTGGAGCGACTTCTAGAAGATCCATTGGCCGAAGCGATTCTGCGTAACGACTACAATAAGGAAGAGCCCGTCATTGTTTCAGTGGGCGATAAAGGCTTGGTATTTACGCAAAAGAAATCGGGTGCGGATACGGGTGCTTAATCGGTGAATCTCCGTTTAATTACCGCAGGAGCATTGGGGGCGACAGGTGTCGCCCTTGGTGCCTTTGGGGCGCATGCTTTGAAAGTGCAGCTCGGTCAAATTCCAGAAGCTCTGGCTTGGTGGAATACGGCCACCACTTATTTATTAATTCATGCTGTAGCAGTGGGTGCGATTTCTCGTGGCGGTCGCTGGCCTACGATCTTCTGGTCGATAGGTGCCGTCATTTTTAGTGCGACACTCTTCGCAATGGCTCTAGGCGCTCCGCGCTGGCTCGGTGCGATTACTCCACTGGGAGGATCCCTACTGATTCTCGGTTGGTTAAGTCTTTTGATCGCTGGAACCCGCAAGGAGTAGTCCGCTCAGCGACGCCGACGGCGAACGCATGCGATAATTATTGCTGCGAACCCGAGTCCAAGACCGTAGGTTGAAGGCTCAGGAATATTTGTGAGTGACCAGCCTAGGGCATCGATAACTTTCAAGTCGTTTGAACTTATATTCAGTTGTTCGCCGTAAGAGGCAGTCGGATCCATAATGCCGATATTATTATTGTCCTTAAAGTGTGAAGCCTGGTCGCCATCCCCGAGGTTGACGCCGGTCGACATCGCCAGTGTCGTGTCGCCGATGCGAAGGTATTTTGCTATCGGCCCTGCAGAAACATCAGGAATTCCCAAGGCAGTACTCGCAGTGGAGTAGCGCATGAAATCGAGCGGCATGCTTAAGAAGTCGGCCGCGTTGCCGCCGTACATATCGATATAATCGACGATTGAGCTAAAGCCGAGGGCGTGACCAATTTCGTGGGTAGCCACACCAATAAAGTCTAACTGATTACTGCTGATGCCGTTGGTGCGGTTGTAATCAAATGCAAAAACGGAATTAAATTCAATGTACGCATCGAAGATGGGAAGATTGGGTGAGAGTAAGCCCAGTGCTTTGGCGTTTCCGGTGGTTAGGTAAATTTGCGACTGTGTATCAACCCACGTTTGATAATAGTCCGGCCCAGGTGTGTCGTTGGTTTGATTAATCAGTCGCGAGTAAGAAGAGCCGCTGGGAAGCGTGTTGAGAAAAGCATAATCAACTGAACTGCTCGCACTTTGAGCGGTCGCTTGCCGAAATTGAGTATAATCGAAGAGGCGATACTCTGTGCCTGCCTGTCCGATGACGTTGGCTGAGTCTGCACCAAAGTCATGCATGCCCACTATGATATTCAAGGTGACCTGGGTGCTGATTTCATTTTCCCAGAGTGATGCTGCCGTTTGAAATCCTTGCCAAGATTGCACGTTCAGCGGGTTATCTGCATCTTCGTAGAATTGGATCGTCAATGCGCTTGCCTGTGCTGCCAGCAGGCAGAATGCACAGCTAAACCAAAACTGACGGGGCGGGTTCACGCCTTGTTTTTATATTCTTAATATAGTCTGCCAAACCAAAACCTATTCGAAGGCGGGTATGATCCCGTCTTTTTCTAGTTTTAAAAATAATTCCCGGCCAAACCAAGCATCATTAGCAGCGTATTTAATTTGTTCCTTTGAGAGCGGACGCTCCCAGTGAGAGGTCTGTACTTTCTTTGACTTCTTCATTTGTAGCCCGAGGTAGTGGGCAGCGAGGGCGCGAAGGCCCGTATTTTCTACGCCAGCTTTACGTGTGAAGTCGGAGATATCGATGAAGCTTGGGGCGTCGAACGGCGCGCGCTCTTGTAAGTGTCGCACGTCATCGCGAACGGCCACGCCGACTTTAGCTTTTTTAGGATGGCAGAGCAGAGGGAAGGCGAGTGGGACGCCGCCGCATTCATCGAGACGAAAAACAAAAATCCGATCTTCGCCCGCGAGTTGTAAGACGGAGGGAAGGTAGGTCACGCCCCGCGTGTGTGATGGACGCGTCTCGGTATCGAAGCCAACGACTCGTTCTTTATACAAATGATGAATAGCTTTCTCTGCATCCTTTTCGCTTTCGATTAACTCGATTGGTCCGTCCCATTGGCCAACAGGGAGTGACTCGATAAAATCTTTCTCGATGCGAAGACCTCGATTCGGTTGGAGGTTGGATATGCCCTCTTCGGGGGTGTCGGCTGACTCGTCCACATGCCGAAGGAAAGGGCTCGGCGTGCTATGGCAATCAGAGACTCGTGATGTTGGGAAAAAAGCGTTGACCGTGCCAAGGGGGGCACCTTTCTTAACCTTTCGGTTTTATGGGGCCTTAGCTCAGTTGGTAGAGCGCTTGCATGGCATGCAAGAGGTCGTCGGTTCAAGCCCGATAGGCTCCACCATTTAATTCGG
>CANCLQ010000008.1 GCA_947378845.1 Opitutia bacterium
AGGTCGGGACGATGGAGTCCGAAAAAGATTGGGGACCAGATGGCGTTGAGTCCGAGCATGCTAAAGAAATAAATCTTCGCATTGCGACCGGAGTGCGTGGACGAGTTCCAATTGAGCCACATAGAGACCGACATTAAAAGATACAGGACGGTCCAGACTGGGCCGAAGATGTAGTTGGGCGGATTGAAGGTCGGCTTATTGAGAGTGCTATACCAGCCTTTGATTTCGGGCAGCGTTGCCCATGAATCGAAGAGTCCGATAAAGATAGTGAGTGAAATAAGGAAACCTAAGGTCGAAAGACCCCCGCGCTTAGTGGATGCTTTCATTGGTACAGTCTGTGCCGAAATGAGGACATCGCAAGGTCAACCGTGATGACCGCTTGCCATCGGCAGAAATGTCGCTCTTTTCGTCTATTATTCCTATGTCCGAGTCTTATATCCAGCAACTCTTCGCCGAACGAATTGGCGGAGTTAATTACGGCAAGTCGACCGCCATCTATAAGTTTGAGAAAATCAAACGTGCGAAAGCCGCAGCGAAAAAAGCGAAGCCCGACGTGGCGTTGATCGACCTCGGAGTCGGCGAGCCCGACGAGATGGCTTTCCCTCAGGTCGTGAAGGCCTTGCAGGTTGAGGCCGCAAAGCCCGAGAATCGTGGTTACGCTGATAATGGCGGTCCAGAGTTTCGTCAGGCTGCAGCTCGCTATTTAAAGAATCTATTCAATGTCACGGTGGATGCGGAGACCGAAGTTCTCCACTCAATCGGATCTAAGGCAGCGCTATCAATCATGCCCGCCTGTTTCATTAATCCGGGCGACTATGTTTTAATGACCGTTCCTGGTTATCCAGTATTTGGCACACACGCCAAGTACTACGGCGGCTTGGTGCATAACCTTCGCCTGACTGCGGAAAATAATTTCCTGCCCGATTTAAAATCTATTCCCGCAGATATTTTAGCGAAAGCAAAAGTCTTGGTTCTGAATTATCCGAATAACCCAACCGGCGCCTGTGCGACGTTGAAGTTCTTTGAAGAAGTCGTGGCCTTCGCGAAGAAGCATAACCTCGTCGTAATCCAAGACGCGGCATATGGTTCGCTGCACTTTGGTGCTGAGCAGGTTTCAATTTTACAAGTGCCCGGCGCAAAGGATGTCGCGGTTGAATTACATTCGCTCTCCAAGAGTCACAACATGACCGGCTGGCGAATTGGTTTCGTCGCAGGTAATGCCTTGCTTGTGCGCGCTTATGGTGACGTGAAAGATAATTCTGACTCTGGTCAGTTCCTGGGTATTCAAAAAGCAGGCGGCGCAGGATTGGATGATGTTTCGATTCCGCGTGCAATTGCTGCGAAGTATTCTCGTCGTATGGATAAACTGGTTGGCGTTCTCGCGAAGCTCGGCTTCCAGGTGCGCAAACCCGGTGCTGGATTCTTCTTATACATGCCTGCACCTAAATCTGCCACCGGTCCAAGCGGCGTGGTGAATTTTGATTCGGGTGAAGCCTTCTCGCAGTGGATGATCACGGAGCATTTAATTTCTACTGTGCCGTGGGATGATTGCGGCGCGTTCGTTCGTTTCTCAGTGACGTTTGTTTCTGAGAAAGGTGAAGCGGGCGAGGCCGAGGTTATCGCTGAAGTGGAGCGTCGTTTGTCCGCTTGGAAATTCAGTTTTTAAGGCGATTTCCCTCTGTTCTGTCGGATTGACAGGGCAGGGGGACTTTGTCCTTCTTAACACCTAGTTTATTGGCCTGATAGCTCAGTTGGTAGAGCAGACGCCTGAAGAGCGTCGTGTCGTTGGTTCGATTCCGACTCAGGCCACCATTTTAAGCGGTCCGCCTTATTTTATAAGGTGGGCCGTTTTATTTAACGATTAAACAGGAGTCGAAAGATCGAGAAGCGCTCACCGTGGTCGGTAGGCTTAGTTGCAACTTCCTCGTGTCCATAATCCTTGAGCACGAGCAACTTTTCTTCGCTCCGAGTTTTGCTGCCTTTGATTGTAGTTTCAATCCATTCGGCTTGGACGACGCCGAAAGGAATTTCTTCGTTTCGCCAGACGTGTCCATTCAGCGTGATGATTTGTTTTTTAACAAATGGTGGGTCGACGATTGTGGTGGCCGACATTTTATAACGCAGGCAGTCGAATGATGCTTTGGTAGTTTTAATTTTCTCAGCAGTACTTGATTCAGGTGTGACCGTGCTTGTGGTTTCGTAGCCGGCGGTCCGAGCAAGCGAGCTCACGTCATCGGGCAACATGTGCCATGGTCCTTTTGCGGGATCTGCAAAAAGAATTTCTGCAGCGATATAAAGTAGTCGGTTCGCGCCGTCGCGGTTAATGTCGGCGGGAACTAAAAAGCGTAGCGGACCTTTTTCGCGCGAGCCCAACCACGCCACAGGTTCAATCGTGAGCCAGACGTGTAGTTTGCCTTTTACATCGCCTGCGGGCTGAACGGAGAGACGAATCGTGGCAGGCTTTTCTGGCGGACTGGTATCCGTGCGTGCGATTTCATAAGTCGCCCAAGAGCCAGGCGGGGGAAGTTTTTCTGCAAAAATATTCCATTGAGCGTGGGCCAGTGGACAGAGCGCAAGAAGTGCAATGAAGCCGACCAGTTTCCGCATGGCTTAATTAAGTGAACAAAACCGCTATTTTGTCGAGCCGACAGGCGTTCAGCACCTTTGACTTTGACTCATGCGGGTAAGTAAGTTCGATGCCTGTAACACCTATGAAATCCCTGGCCCAGTTAACGCAAAGCTTCTCCCGAAGCACTGGCGCTATTATTTCTAAGATTATTATTATCGGGGTTTAACCCCGCTGAACGGTGTGCCTTCGGGCGCTTCCCCGTTCCGCGGCTCACGGAGCGGCGACTCACCATTTATTTCACACCACTTTTCCCATGGCCCGTAAAATCGAAATCTACGACACCACACTCCGCGACGGATCGCAGGGGCTGGGTATACATTTTTCTGTCGCCGACAAATTGCGGGTGGCGCAAGAGCTCGATCGTTTTGGTGTAGCTTACATCGAAGGCGGCTGGCCTGGTTCCAATCCAAGAGACATCGAATTCTTTGCTGAAGCTCGAAAACTTAAATTCAAAAAAGCGAAGTTGGCTGCTTTTGGTTCGACGCGCAAAAAAGGCGTGCGTGCCAGTGAAGATACGCAGGTGCGTGGTTTGTTAGAGGTGAATTCTCCAGTGGTTACGATCTACGGAAAGACCTCTGCATTACATGTGCGCGAAGTCTTGCGCTGCACGCCCGAAGAAAATTTGGCGATGATAGCAGACACCGTTGCATTTTTAAAGTCGCACGGCCGGGAAGTCATTTACGATTGCGAACACGCTATCGATGGTTGGAAAGAAGATCCGGCGTACGCTATCGCATGTTATCGTGCCGCGGCCGAAGCGGGCGCATCACGCATCGTGCTTTGCGATACCAATGGTGGCTCGTTGCCGCATGAAGTACGGGCGGCTACACTCGCTGCGATGGCGGCTGTTCAAGCATCCATCGGCATACACACGCACGACGACTCGGGTCTCGCGCTAGCGAATGCTTTGGCCTCGCTTGAAGCGGGTGCAGTACAGGTGCAGGGCACGATGAATGGCATTGGCGAGCGCACTGGTAATTGCGATTTAACTGCGGTCATACCCGTCGCCCAAATCAAGTGCGGCTGGAGTTGCGTGCCTGAATCTTCTTTACGTCGCTTGACGGCTCTTTCGCGCTTTATCGATGGTGTCACTAATCAAGCGCCCGATCCTCGTCGCCCTTGGGTTGGCGCGGCTGCATTCGCGCACAAGGGAGGTACACACGTGGATGCGGTACGAAAGTTTTCGTCCGCCTATGAGCACGTGGACCCCGCATCAGTGGGCAATGCGCGCGATGTTTTAGTCAGCGACCAATCCGGACGGAGTAACCTTTTATTGAAAGCAACAGAGTTGGGTATCGAGCTGGACAAAGATGCGCCTTCGACGCGTGCAGCTTTAGATGAAGTTAAAAAACTTGAGCACCAAGGTTGGAGCTTTGAAGACGCTGATGCATCGTTGGCGTTATTATTACGCCGTCACATCGGTAAAGCATCTGCTGCACCATTCTCTGTCGTGAATTACAACGTTTCTGTGCATGGCGGAGACAAAGACGCTTCATGCGAATCGACCGTGACGGTGAAGATCGGTGCAAAAGAATTTAAGACCGTTGCTGAAGGCGAAGGCCCAGTGCATGCGCTGGACCAAGCATTGCGTAAAGCGCTGCTCAAAGCATTTCCGAAACTTAAAAAGGTACACTTGGCCGATTATAAAGTGCGTGTTTTAGCCGGCCAGGATGGCACTTCGGCTAAGACCCGAGTCGTTGTGCGTTCTAGTGACGGCAAGCGCTCGTGGGGCACGGTAGGAGTTAGCGCTAATCTAGTTGAGGCATCCTTGCGTGCGATTGTTGATGGTTACGCACACGCTTTGTTGTGAACCTTTTTAGATTTGAAGGGTCTTATATCCTCAGTATCGCTTCCCTGAATCTATGCGTATGCATTTTCTTTCCATTTTCTTGTGCCTAACGCTTGGACTGCAGGCGGCTGAACCTGTCTCGGCAAAGCTCAGCGTTGAAGAGCGCGTGGGTATTCAGGATTTGGAAACGATTAAATCCATTTCTGAACTTGCAGCACTTAAATCAGATAACTCTAAACAGCTAGCTACCGATGGCGCGCGCGTTGCTGTTCGTCGTTTTAGTAATTTTAATTTCTTGCCCGAAGGTCGCACTGAAAAGTTAGATATCTATTTGCCGCCTGGCGCATTTAAAAAAGGTCGACCAGCTGTTTTATTTATTCACGGGGGAGGATTTAAAACAGGCGACAAAGCGGAGTTCCGTTCCGCGAGCGTAAGTGCCGACCTCGCTCGGGCGGGCTATGTGGTGGCAAGTTGTAATTATATTTTGTTTTCCAAGAAAAATCCTGGCGTTTGGCCGCAGAATATCAGCGACTGCCGGAATGCGGTACGATGGATGAGGCAGAATGCGGAAGCTTTGGGTGTAGACCCTTCGCGAATTGCGGTCGCGGGTGGATCAGCCGGAGGTTATTTAGCACTTATGGTTGGTCTTTCGGAAGATCGTGCGGAATTGGGCGGCGATAAAGATGCTAAGGTTTCGGCGAAGGTTTCTGCCATCATTGATATGTACGGCGTGACTGATTCTGAGCATCACGGAAAAGACACCTTGGTAAATGCAGGCCCTGAAGCGGAGCGGTTATTTAGTCCGATAGCCCATGTGAAGGCGGGTAGCCCGCCCGTTTTAATTTTACACGGCTCGGCAGATCCCACGGTGCCATTAAAAGAGTCGGAGGACCTAGCAAAGGCTATGATCGCAGCAAAGCTCGACCACGAGTTTATCGTGATTAAAGATGCGGTGCATACTTTTGATCTTCACCCAACTGGTTCAAGTTGGAGTCGGGTTTCTATGTATAATGGGCTTATTAACGAAGGCGCGAACGGCTCGCCTGATGTCGAGTCTGTAACAATTGATTTCCTGCGGCGTACAATCGGCCAATAAAATTGGAAGCCATATAGCCATTTACAATTTTGTAACAAAATGAAAGGCTCGGTGTTTACTTTTACAGACATGCGCAACTTTTTAAGAGTCACCCTCGCCATTTTCTTTGCCAGTGCGCTGCAGGCAAAAACCTGGGAAGGGCATTCCGGTCCGTGGGGCGAATTAATTATTTCTAGTATGTACTTGGAGGCGCCTAACTCGGTTATCGATGTTATTCCTAAGCCTAACTCTGTAACGCGCTGGGCATTTCCAGGTAATACAGCGTCAGGAGTAAAATCTATTTTTATTAAAGCCGGTCTTCAGGGTGCATTAATCGAAACATTAACTTCGTCGCCCAAGTTGGTCCAAAATGGCAACGACGTCCTGATTTACCCAGAGTTGACGGATTTATTGCAGATGAGTGGCGCGGAGAGAGATGCGCTTTACGCCGAGATCGCTAAGTACGAGCAGAATGAACATTACTTCGACCCAGTTTATATTCTTAGCGGCGACGTTGCGGAGTGGCTTGAAAAATCTAATTTAAGCAAAGAGCAAAAAGATATCGTCGGAAAGTTGGTTTGGCATCGCGGCGAAGCCTTAGTGTTTAGTGATATCTCGGCCTTGCTCGGCCAGGCCGATTCAAAAGAAGAAATCGAAAATACGATACGCGCGGTGACTCGTAATCGTACCTTATTAGTGAGCCAGAAGTTTCCGCTTAAGAATATAGATCGAAATACGTTTTTAAATTATTGGTTTTCGAATCAGCCCGAAACACCGCGGATGACTTTCATTAAGGCGATTTCCAATGAGACCACCCTTAATGACTCGGTGGACGTTCTCCATTACTTGCCGGTTATCATGCGCGAGAAGGCTTACACGTATCCGAGCATCAAGGACGGACTGAAGGGACGCATGCCAGACTGCCACTGGACTTCCCTTAATTTCTTCAACCTTGTTCCGCGCGAATATTATCGGAATACCAAGCTCGCAGCGATGCAGCTCACGGAATCATACGATCCTGTTAGCCCGCCTTATCATTTTGGCGATGTGCTCTGTTATATCGAAAACGGTAACGGACTCCACACCTGCGTTTACATTGCTGACGACATTGTCTTAACGAAGAACGGAGAAAACATTCTGTCTCCCTGGGTTCTGCTCTACATCTCGGATGTTTCTAAAATCTATAAGAGAAGCGCCGCGACAACCATTCAGGGTTATCGGTTAAAGAACGCTCGTTAATTAAGCTGTCCCCGACAGGAATCGAACCTGTATCCTCGGTTTAGGAAACCAATGTTCTATCCGTTGAACTACGGGAACGCTTGAGAGAAGCGTGCTGATTTTGTGGGGGCTGGGCAAGCCTGCAGGCACCTTTCTTGACATCTGCTAGATGTAGTTAAATTGGTTGTTGTGAACGCTTTTATTCTTTTAGCTAACACCCCGCTAGCTATTCCCGCATGGGCATGGGTCTTGTTCCTGCTCTTCGTCGCAGGAATGTTGGCACTCGATTTAGGTGTCTTTAAAAAGGATAAAGAAGAGGCACCGAGTTTTAAGGCCGCCTTAGCTTGGTGTGGCGTATGGGTTTCTTTGGCGGTAGTCTTTGGCTTTCTTTTGTCGCTCTGGCATGGGCCCGAGACAGCTGAGCTTTTTGCTGCCGGATACTTATTGGAGTTAGCTTTGTCCGTAGATAATTTATTCATCTTCATTCTAGTTTTTGCACACTTCAGAATCCCTCAGCACTTACAGCACCGAGTTCTATTTTGGGGAATTTTAGGAGCGGTGGTAATGCGGGCTTTATTTATTGTACTCGGCGTCGCTGCAGTGGATCGCTTCGTCTTCTTGTTACCTATTTTTGGTTTAATCTTAATTTTCACAGGCAGTAAGATGGCTTTCACGCGTGACACCGACGAGGGCAAGGGCGTCACCGAGGGATTCATGGTGCGAACGATTCGTAGATTTGTTCCCACGACTTCTGAGTTACATGGAAAAGCATTTTGGATTAAAGATCATGGCCGCCGTATTTTTACTCCGCTATTCTTAGTTTTGGTAATCATCGAATGCACCGATTTGATTTTCGCGATTGATTCTATTCCCGCAGTTCTCGGTATCCTACCTTCTGGTATGTCCGTCGAAGAGCGACGATTCATAGCTTTCACATCAAATATTTTTGCAATCATGGGTCTGCGATCGATGTACTTTGCGATTGCGGGCTTCATGCATTATTTCCGTTTCTTAAAAATCGCCCTGGCGTTCATCCTCGTATTTATTGGTCTTAAGATGATTGCGCCATGGGCAGCGACAATCAGCACGACGGAGGGCATGATGCATACATGGTTGCCAGATGCGTTTTACAGCAATGGGGCCGTCCATGTCCCTACGCAGTTCTCGCTCTCGGTCATCGGGATTGCCTTGGCACTTGCTATCGGTTTCTCCGTGGCCTTTCCCAAGAAGAAATAACCCAGTTTTGGTGTTTCCACTGGAGGCTATCTTCGCCACGCTGACAACGTGTTCCGAGGACGCTACAAATTCTACCGACCCCACCTCAAGGGCAGTCGTACCTTGTTGTTGGCTGCCTTCTTTTTCGGTGTCCTCTATGCGGCCAGCAGCTCCTTAGGTCTGCCTTTTTTAATCGGTAAAGTTCTGCCCACTGTTTTTGGCGATGAGGTGCAACGTGCGAGCCCGCTGATTAGTTTTCCGAACTGGACCGGATGGTCGCCAGTTTTTTTGCCGAAGGGCTATGAAGTCACCTTTGCGGTCGCATTCTTGCCGCTCGTTTTCTTCATTCGCGGCGTCTCCGAATTCTTTTCGGGTTACCTGCTTAATTTAGCCGGACTGAGAGTAGTGGAGTCGGTCCGCCGCACGGTCTTCGCCAAGCTGCAGCAGCTTCACCTCGGATTTTTTGGCCGTATGTCGGTCGGCGATTTACTCGCACGGGTAATTAACGACGCCAATTCAGTGCGACTGGTCTTGGTTGATATATCGAATGATATCTTAGTGCAGCCCTTGACGATGCTCTTTGCAGTCGGCTATGTGGTCTGGCTCTGTCTTTCTAAGCCGCAAGGTATTTGGTTTTTAGCGTGCTTACTGGTTGTGCCACTCGCCGTTTTTGTAGTGCGTGGTATTGGGTCGGCGATTCAGAAGCGTGCCCGCTCGGGTTTAATTTCTGCATCCGATCTAAATAGCATTACGGTCGAGAATCTCCAGTCGGCGCGCGATGTTCGCGCCTATGGCTTGCAGGCCCGCGAGACCGCGCGATTTGATTTAGCAAGCCATGAAGGCTTACGCATTCAGGCGAAACTTGTGCGTTACGAGAAAGCATTGTCACCGGCATTGGAAATCTCGGCAGCAGCAGGAATCGCTCTCGCTATCGGCGTGGGTGCTCGAGTGGGTTTTAAGTTTGAAGAGCTCCTTTCATTAATCACGGCATTCTACGTCGCCTACGGTCCCATCAAGCGACTCGGCTTTGTCAGTAATCGCTTACATATGGCTGAGCCAGGATTGGTGCGCCTCGAAGAAATCATTAATGCGCCCATTGAGGTCGCTGATGTGCCCAATGCACAGGCCCTTGGTCGTGTGCGCGGTGATGTAGCTTTAGAGTCGATGTCGTTCTCCTATGGCGATGAGAAGGTGCTAAATAATATTTCGATTAAAATACCAGCGGGACAATCGGTGGCCTTGGTGGGTCCGAGTGGTGCAGGGAAGAGTACCTTCGTAAATTTAGTCCCGCGATTCTTTGATCCTCAAGAAGGCGTTATCAAAGTCGATGGTTACGATTTACGCACAGTAAAACAAGCTGATCTCCGTTCTAATATTGCTCTGGTTTCACAGGAGCCCGTCTTGTTCAACGAGACAATCGAAGAAAATATTCGCCTGGGTAAACCCGGTGCGACCAGCGAAGAAGTCCGCGAGGCTGCGAGATTTGCTGGCGCTTTAGATTTCATTGAAGCACAGCCTAATGGATTCAAAACTTTAGTAGGTGAGCGTGGTTCGCGTCTGTCGGGCGGGCAGCGCCAGCGCGTTTCTATTGCCCGTGCGTTCTTGAAGGATGCACCCATCCTGATTCTCGACGAAGCGACTTCTGCTTTGGACACTGATACAGAACGCAGCATTCAACACTCTCTTTCTCAGTTAATGAAGGGACGAACGACTTTGATTGTGGCTCACCGATTCAGCACTATTCGCGATGTGGATCGCGTCTTAGTTTTTGATAATGGTTTAATCGTCGCCGATGGACCGCGCGAAGAAGTGTATCGCACGAACGATTTGTTCCGTCGCCTTTGGGATAATCAGTCGCAAGGAGTGGCCTGATGCGCATCTTGGTTGTTAAATTTTGCGGATTGCGTGGGAGCTTAGCGGCTTCGGCTAGTTTTCGTGCGATTAAAGAACTTCACCCGAGTGCGACGGTTACATTTGTGACCTTGCCTGGCTCTGAACCAGCGGCCCGTGGCTGCCCGATGATTTCCGAAACAGTCGGTTATGATTTCGACGCAGGATTCGGCAGTTTTACGGCATTCTTGGGTCACATTCGCCGCCAGCGTTTCGACGTAGCGATTGCACTTTCAAGTCATTCATTAGCCCGTCGACTAGTGGCTTGGAGTGGCGCACGCCGCCGTGTGTGTACCGGTCGTGCACCATTTTATTTAGAACCATTCTTTCATCAGCAAGTAACAGGCTTGTGGGTTGATCCACACGAAGCCGCCCGAGATTATGCCGTGCTGAGCGAAGTTTTTAATTTACCCGCAGAAGCTCCGACAATGTGGTTCGCACCTTCGCGAATGGATGAGCACGGCTTATTGGTCGATGCCCAGAAATATTTAGTCATCCACCCGGGCGCCTCGCGACCAGAACAGGTTCTCGAGGTCGACAAATGGGCAGTCGTGGCAAGAGAGTTAGTCGCGGCAGGATTAGTCGAGCGAGTGGTGGTTTCGGCAGGCCCGTCGGGCTCAGAAAAAATAATGGCCGAAGCTTTGTGCGGCTTGATTGGGCCAGTCGCACAATCAACGCGGGGACAATTAACTTTTTCGCAGTTAGCAAAACTCCTGCAAGACGCACGAGTTTTTCTCGGTGCAGATTCTGCAGTATTACAATTAGCCGCTGCCGTTAAAGTTCCCGTCGTCGCCGTGTTTGGTCCATCGGATTATGGTCGAGCTCGTCCGTGGGGCACGCTCAGTCGCACGGTGAGAATTGATACGACGATGTTTGAGGGCGAAGACGTGACGGATTACCGAGCACGCATGGACCGAGCCCTTAGTCGCATTAATCCTGGTCAAATTGTGCGCGCCACCGAGGAAGTGTTGCGCATCGCAGGATAAATTTTCGTCTCATGTCTACGCCTTCATCGCATTATGATGCCGTAATTATTGGCGCTGGGATGTCGGGTTTAGCAGCCGCGGTTCGTCTGAGTATGTACGGCCAAAAAGTTTTGCTTCTCGAGCGACACAACGCCGCCGGCGGACTGAATTCATTCTACGCACGCGGAGCTCGAAAGTATGACGTCGGTCTGCACGCCTTGACTAACTGGGTGCCGGAAGGTGCGAAGGGTGCGCCGTTGGTTAAACTGATGCGTCAGTTGCGAATTCGACGCGAAGAATTAGACCTTTGTCCGCAATTAGGTTCGCAGGTAACGATGGCCGGTAAAAATTTAAGAATTAATAATAATTTTAATGACCTAGTCGCCGATGTAGCGGTGGAATTTCCGCAGCATGTCGACCGCTTCCGTGCGCTCGATGATATGCTTTCGAGCATGGATGAGACTGCCTTGGAGGCTTCGGGTGGCTCGGCACGAGCGTTGTTGGATGAGAGACTCGGCAACTCGTTGCTCCGTGATATGCTGCTTCTGCCAACGTGCTTTTATGGCAGTGCGATAGAGAATGATATCGAGATTTCGCAATTTGCGGTGATGTGGAGGTCCTTATTTAAAGAAGGATTTGCCCGGCCCTTCATTGGCGTTCGGCAGGTGGTGCGACTTTTATTGGATCGCTGTCGCGAGCACCATGTTGAACGACGGATGAAGTGCGGCGTTAAGCGTATGATTGTAAAGGCGGGAAGCGTTGCTGCGTTGGAATTAGATGATGGCACCGAGGTCACCGCGGGCAGGGTATACTCATCGGCTGGTGCGGTTGAAACGCAGCGCCTGCGATCCGATGTTGAGCCTGCAGCGTCAGCCTCAGCCATTGGTCGTTTAGGATATGCAGAAACAATTGCCACTTACCGCGCGGAAGATTTCGCAAAGTTCGGTTGGTCGGACACAATCATCTTTTTCTGTGATGCAGAAAAATTTAGTTACCAATCTCCTGAGGGACTCGTTGATCCGAGTTCCGGCGTCATCTGCATCCCCAATAATTATCAATACGGCGAAGGACGACAGTTGGATGAAGGTTGGTTGCGCGTTACGGCGCTTGCGAATCACGATGCCTGGTGTAGTTTGCCGGAAGCCGAATACCTTGCGCAGAAGCAAGAATGGTTTGGTCGTTTAAATAAAGTAGCTCGTCGTCACTTACCATCGGTTGCTGATACCCAACACGATGCAGCACTGACCTCGACCGATGTCTTTACGCCGCGCACGGTGCGCAAATTTACGGGTCATCTAAATGGCGCAATTTATGGTTCGCCTGTGAAGCGTCGGGATGGACGAACTGACTTAAATAATTTATTTATTATTGGCACCGACCAAGGGTTCTTAGGGGTGACAGGTGCAATGCTTTCGGGTATTTCGATGGCCAACCTTCACGGACTTAAAAATTAATTTATGAATCATCCTGATTACTCGGCTCACCCGCGGACATTGTGGCAGGACTTACTTCAGCCCGCCGTTATTGTCGGCGCCCTTGGTTACTTTGTTGATATTTACGACCTCACCTTGTTCATGACGATCCGCAAGGAGAGCTTAATGGGGCTCGGGCTCGGTCACTTGATTAGTGGTGCCGCTTGGTATCAGGATCTCCTTTCCTGGCAGATGATGGGCATGCTCATCGGTGGCATTCTTTTTGGTATTCTGGGCGATCGCATGGGACGGCTTACGACTCTCTTTGGTTCAATCCTACTTTATTCTGTCGCTAACATAGCCAATGGTTTTGTGCATAGTTTTGAGGCCTATGCGACTTGGCGTTTTATCGCCGGCCTTGGTCTTGCGGGTGAGTTGGGTGGATGTATTGCACTTGTTTCTGAGACGCTCTCTAAGGAGCGACGAGGTTATGGCACGGCGCTCGTCGCCACGGTTGGAGTTTTTGGTGCGGTGGTCGCAGGTTACATGGCGGAGCACGTGGGAGATATCGGACGAGTGGTCGGCGGCTTGTTCGGCACAACGATTGAAGGTTGGCGCATGAGTTACTTTATTGGCGGTAGCCTCGGACTCATGCTCCTTGCATTGCGAGTGGGTGTTCGTGAGTCCGGAATGTTTCAGCAGGCTCGCGATAATGTTTCGGAGTCATCCGTCACGTGCGGTAATTTCTTCGCGCTGTTTTCTAGTCGCGATCGTTTCTTGCGATACTTGCGCTGTATTCTCATTGGTCTGCCGACATGGTATATGATTGGCATACTTGTGCAGCGTGCATCGACCGTCTTCGCACCCGCCAATGGCATTCAAGGTGAACCCATTAAAGACAATTGGTCGGTGGCAGCCTTCTATCTTGGCTTAACTTTTGGCGATCTTGCGAGCGGGGTGAGCAGTCAGTTGCTTCAATCGCGTAAAAAAGTCGTATGTGCTTTCCTTATCTTTAGTTTAGTTTGCGTCGGCTTTTATCTCTTTGGCTCAGATGGCTGGAGCTCGACAAACTATTATCGACTCATCTTCTTGATGGGCTTTGGCATGGGTTACTGGGCTTTGTTTGTGACGATTGCTGCGGAGCAGTTCGGAACTAACTTGCGAGCAACGGTAGCAACAACGGTCCCGAATTTTGCTCGAGGCTCACTCGTTCCGCTCACCGCCTTTTTCACATTTTTGGCTATGCCTTTGAATGCGGCTCGTTTCACGCCTTCTATCGCTGGTGCAATCCTTGGTGTGCTCTGCTTCGGTGCGGCGTTTATTGCGCTCGCGACGATGGAAGAAACTTTTGGTAAGAACTTAGATTACCAAGAAAAGAAGTAACCCTACTTCTTCGCTGGCGCTGGACCATCGGCGACACAGCGAAAACCTACGTGGTTAGTGGAAGTCAGAACGTCTAAGCCTTGGCGGGCGGAGGGGCGGTAACGGAAACAGTATCCTTCATCACAGAGCCACGATCCTCCGCGAATGACGTGTTCACCAAAGCCTGTTTTACTTGGGTCGTAACCTAATGCGGGTCCGCGAGGATTATCGTTAGGTGACACTTTATAAAATTCTGGGTGATACCAATCTTCGCACATTTCCCAAACGTTGCCCGACATATCATACAAGCCGTAGCCATTAGCGGAGAATGATTTCACTGGAGCGACCTGCTTGAAGCCATCGCTACCTTTGTCGACGTCCGGAAAGTTTCCCTGCCAATAGTTGGCCATATATTTTCCGTTGGGCGTTTCTTCGTCGCCCCAAACGTAGGGCTTATCTTTTAAGCCACCGCGTGCGGCAAATTCCCATTCCGCTTCGCTGGGTAAGCGTTTACCGGCCCATTCGGCGTAGGCGTGAACGTCTTTCCAGGTGAGGCAAAGCACGGGATACTTCATGCGGTCTTTGATATTCGACTCTGGGCCCTCGGGGTGTTGCCAAGTGGCGCCCGCGGTAAATTTCCACCAGGGTAAATCACCGCTGGTACCGCACTGATAAGGGTCCACGCCTTTGGTGTGTTTAAATATCAGTGAGCCGCCCTTGAGAAACTCGGCGGGTGCATTAGGAAAATCTTTCGCACTTAAATCTTTTTCGGCGTCGGTAAGATAGCCAGTGGCATCAACGAATTTTTTAAACTGAGAATTAGTGACTTCAGTCTCATCCATCCAAAAACCTTTTACGGTGACGCTGTGGGCTGGACCTTCTTCGCGGTGTTTATCATCAGCCGAGACGCTGCTACCCATGTTGAAGGTGCCGCCTGGGATCCAGACCATGCCTGCTCGCAGGTTTGATGAGTTGGACTGACACCCAAAGAAGAAGATGCCAATGCTGAGGCCGATGAAGAAAACCGCCGTGATTTTTATTAAGAGTCGTGCACGCTGGGGTTGAATGGAGGGGCTGTCTTTCATGGCAAAGTGGATTAGAGCAGTAGGATGGAAATGCGGCAGGGGTCGACTTTCTAATTTTCGAATGGGGCAATGTTATCGCCTCGCACTCAACCCTTAAACCCCTCAATTATTTAGAAGTTATGAATTCGACCCAAGAAGAGGTTCTCCAAATTTTCCGCGACTCACGGGCATTATTGACCGGCCACTTTGTTCTACGCTCCGGATTGCATAGCGGACATTTTTTCCAGTGTGCACAGGTCTGCCAGCACATGGACAAAGTAACGCGCCTCATTGAATTGCTCCGCCCTAAATTAGCAGCTTTTCCTTGTGACGTCGTTTTGGCTCCAGCGATGGGCGGGCTGGTTGTCGGCCAGGAATTAGCGCGACAGTTGGGCGTCCGTTTTATTTTTGTGGAAAAAGAAAACGACAAACTCGTCTTGCGTCGCAACTTCACCTTCCGTCCGAACGAGCGAGTTTTAGTCGCCGAAGATGTCGTCACGCGCGGTGGACGCGTTCAAGAGTGTTTGGAGATTGTAAAGCAAGCGGGCGCACAAACCGTTGCCGTCACCAGTTTGGTGGATCGATCGGCCGGTCAGACGAAATTTTCTGTACCATTTATTTCATTATTGGAGCTCACATTCCCGACTTATCCAGCTGACCAAGTTCCGCCTGATTTAGCTAAGATTCCTGCGACTAAGCCCGGTTCTTGAGCGGTGGAGGCGGGGAGGGGCCGCCTGTGAATGCTTTGCGGGCTTAATTCTTCCTTGTGCCTTGCACCCGGCAGGGCAGTTCCCTACGCCAAAGGCACACATTTATGGACCGTAAAAACTTTTTTCTAGGTATCGCTTGTATCGCGGCAGCGATGTTCATTTTCGCCGTCACCAAACCAGCGGTAAAACCTGCCGGCACACCTGCTACCGTAGTTGCGTCAGCAGCAGTGGAGGCACCTGCCGTTGTTCCAGTTAAGTCGAGTTCTTCCAGTATTCGTGAATTAGCAGCGAGCGATGCAGAGAAAGTTGTACTTGAGAACGGTGTAGTGCGCGTGACGTTCAGCACACGTGGTGGTGCAATCGAGCAAGTTGAATTATTGCATCAGCCAGCCAACCTCGAACGTAAGGCCAATATTATTTTTAATGCAGGAAACGCTGACGCCGCGCTGGCGATCGGAATCTTAAATTCTGCGACGAATCGCGTTGAGCCGGTCTACTCTGAATTCAAGCAAGTGAATTTGCCTGCCTCGGCGACGCCAGCGATTGCGTTCCAAGGTAAATTGCCCGATGGCACAAAAGTAATGCGCACGTACACTTTGTCAGCGGCCGACAAAGAAGGTGCGGAGCCTTACTCGATTCGTTTTACCACCAAGGTTACGCCTGCTTCTGCTGGTCAAATGCCAACACGTGTCTGGCATTCAACGGGCAGTTGGCAACACACGCAGGGTGATGCGAATCACCAGTTTATTTCGGTTTTAGCGGACAACGGAGAAGACTTAACCCACGTAAATATCGGTGTGTTTAGAGATTCTAGCGGCTTCTTCGGACTCGGTTCGCACAAGGCCGAGACTGAGCATCCGGCGGGTGCAGTGGGTCAGCCTTTTAATTGGGTTTCATCGGGCAATCAGTTCTTCGCCTCAATCATCCACGTTGATCCCAAGAGTCGCGGCAGTCGCTCTGAGTTGGTCGCTCGCCCTGTAGCATTTTCCGCTACGGATGTAGGCGTGCAGGCATTCGCCTATTGGGAAGGTGCTATCGGCGCTGACACTTCCATCGTGACAGAAGGAGATTTCTTTGTTGGTCCGAAAGAATACGCACGCGTTGCAGCGCTGCCCGACAATCAAGTTTCCGTTCTTCAGTTTTCAAAGATTCTCGGATTCATTTCCTTCGGTGCCATTTGTAAATTGCTCTTAGCCTGCTTGGGCGGTGTACATTCGTTATTAACTTGGACGGGCGCTTGGTCGTGGGGTTGGGCGGTGGTTCTGCTCACCGTTCTCATTAAGTTAATCACCTGGCCACTCACTTCAGCTCAGCAGCGTACGGCGAAGAAGATGCAGCAATTCTCGGGTCCGATGGCCGAGATTCGGGAAAAATATAAAAATGATTCCGAGAAATTAAATAAGGAGATGATGAAGCTCTACCAAGAGCACCAAATCAATCCATTCGCCGGTTGTCTGCCTATTCTGATTCAGATTCCCGTATTCTTCGGACTCTACACGGCGTTCCAAACAACCGTTGAGTTGCGACTCCAGTCATTCCTTTGGATCAATGATTTGGCGGCCCCTGACACGCTTTTCCACGTCGCTGGTTTCGGTATCAATCTTCTGCCTATCTTGATGGGTATCACCATGTGGCTTTCGATGCGTATGACGCCGACCCCTTCGGCAGATGATACGCAAAAAACCATTATGTACATGATGGCGTTCCTTTTCCCTGTCATCTGTTACTCACTGCCTGCTGCCTTATCGTTGTACATGACCTTGCAGAATTTACTGACGATGTTGCAGGCTTGGCGCAGCAATCGTGCCCCAGTCGAAGCCGTTGTGGTCTTGCCTAAGAAAAAGAAAAGTAACTAAACTTCTTCCATGTCCGGTCATAGTAAATGGCACACGACGAAGCGGCATAAAGCCGTGATTGATGCAAAGCGCGGAAAGATTTTTTCCGTTCTCGCAAAAGAAATTACTTTAGCGGCTCGTTCGGGCGGCGGTAGTCCCGAGTCGAACGCACGTCTTCGCACGTTGATGGACAAGGCTCGCGCGGCCAATATGCCGTCCGATAATATTAAGCGTGCCGTGCAGAAGGGCACAGGTGAAATTCCTGGCGTAGTATACGAAGAAATTTCTTACGAAGGTTATGCTCCCGGCGGCGTCGGCTTAATCGTTGAAGTCACGACCGATAATAAGAACCGTGCGGCAGCTGAGGTGCGCCAGGCCTTTAATGATAACGGCGGCAATATGGCGCAGACAGGCGCGGTCTCACATAGCTTTCAGCGTAAAGGACAATTCCTGATTGGCTCGACGCAAATCAGCGAAGACAAACTCATGGAACTCGTACTTGAGGCGGGTGCCGACGATATCGTGAACAATGGCGATCACTTCGAGGTGCTCTGTCCTGTTTCATCTTATGATTCCTTGGCGAAGGCTTTGCAGGAAAAAGGCCTGAAGCCCGAATCGAGTGAAATTGCCTATGTTACGAGTATTCCTGTTCCGGTCTCTGACGCGGAAACTGCCAAGAAAGTTTTAGAACTGATTGAGGCCCTTGAAGCACTCGACGATGTGAAGGCCGTGCATGGTAATCACGAGATTGACGGCAAATTAATGGGTTAATTGACGGCGGGTCGATGGGTTCAGGGAAACGCTTTGCATGCGTTCGCATTTGCGTTACCACAGGGGCGTGTCCGAAGTCCCTCCAAATTATAATCGCGAAATCTCGACCGTGCGCACTGCGGCACGCGCAATCATTATTCGCGACGAAAAACTTTTAGCCATTCGTATTCGAACAGAGCAGGGCGAATTTTTGGTCTTACCTGGAGGCGGACAAAATCACGGCGAAAATTTACATCAAACTGTGACGCGTGAAGTCATGGAAGAGTTGGGGTTAAATGTAGTCGTCCGGCACGCTGCTTATATTCGCGAGTACGTTGGCAAGAATCACGCGATGCATCGTATCCATGGACACTTCCACCAGGTGGAAATCGTGTTTCATTGCGAGTGCTCAGACTTCTCTCCGATCGGCGAGGGCAAGGAAAAGGATCGCCGTCAGGTTGGCTTCGTTTGGTTGCCACTCGATAAATTGGCGGATTACCCGCTTTCGCCACCAGGATTGAGTGAGGTCATTCGGACTTCGCGTAATGGCGGTGCAGCGCGATATTTAGGCGATGTTCATTGAAGGCTTGCCAGCCTGCGATGGGCTTGTTTCTCTGCGCTTTCGATTTTCGGGGGTATAGCTCAGTTGGTTAGAGCGCCTGATTGACATTCAGGAGGTCGATGGTTCAAGTCCATCTACTCCCACCACTTCGAAGCCCCGACTGAGTATTCCTCGGCCGGGGTTCATTTTTGGGCATAATTATTGCTGTAAATTTACCTTTTTTCTCGCCCAGCTATGCCCTTTATCCCTACCCCTATGGGCATACTTTTATTATTATGAGCAGCACCGATATCGTTAATATTAAAGCCCGCGAAATCTTAGACTCTCGCGGAAATCCTACCATCGAAGTCGACGTCCGTTTGGCTTGTGGTGCGTTAGGTCGCGCCGCCGTACCTTCGGGTGCTTCGACTGGCACTTACGAGGCCCACGAATTACGTGACAGCGATGTGAGCGCCAAAGAATTTGCGAAGGGCGTCGACCCTAAGAAGCGTTACAATGGCAAAGGCGTTTTGAAGGCCGTCGCCAATGTGAACGAAGAAATCGCTCCGATGCTCAATGGCGTCGACGCGCAAGACCAAGTCGGCATCGACAAGGCGATGATTGAATTAGACGGCACTAAGAATAAGAAGAAGTTAGGCGCGAATGCGATCCTTGGCGTTTCGATGGCCGTCGCTCGTGCTTCCGCTGAAGCCATTGGTCAGCCTCTCTACCGCTACATCGGTGGACCAAACGCCAAGGTGCTCCCAATTCCTTTAATGAATATCATGAACGGAGGCGCACACTCCGACGCCCCGGTTGATATCCAAGAATTCATGGTAGTACCAAAGGGCGCGAAATCTTTTAGCGAAGCGCTGCGCATGGGTACGGAAATTTTCCACGCCTTAAAGAAGGTGCTCAAGGCTCAAGGTCTTTCGACCTCAGTTGGTGACGAAGGTGGTTTCGCTCCTAAGGTCGCTTCGAATGAAGCAGCATTAGAGGCTATTGCCGCTGCCGTTAAAGCCGCTGGCTACAAGCTCGGCTCCGAAGTCTTCCTCGCGCTCGACGTAGCTGCTTCTGAGTTCTTCGACGAGAAGTCGGGCAAGTACACTTTCCATAAGTCCGATAAATCTCAGCGCAACTCGGAGCAAATGATTAAGTTCTATCAAGACCTCCAAAAGCGTTACCCAATCGTTTCGATTGAAGATGGTTTCTCGGAAGCGGATTGGACCGGCTGGAAGAAGGCCACCGACGCGATGGGCGCAGACACTCAATTAGTCGGTGATGATTTGTTCGTTACTAACACCGAGTTCCTTTCTCGCGGTATTAAGACTAAGACTGCAAATTCGATTCTCGTGAAAGTGAACCAAATCGGTTCGCTCACCGAAACCTTTGACGCGGTTGCGATGGCGCAACGCGCGGGTTACTCGGCGATCATCTCGCACCGCTCGGGTGAGACCGAAGACTCGACGATTGCAGACATCGCCGTCGGCTTGAATGCAGGTCAGATCAAGACCGGCTCGCTTTGCCGTTCGGATCGCGTCGCTAAGTACAATCAACTCCTCCGCATTGAAGAAGAGTTAGGTTCACACGCTATTTACGCTGGTACGACCTGTACTTGGGGCGAGTAATTCTCACTGAGAGAGAAAAGAACGAAGGCCGTCTCGCGAGAGTCGGCCTTCTTCGTTTTTACTCGGTGCGTCCGAGCCAGCCTTCAGGGGAACGTCCGCTGGGGCGCGTCTCGCCGTTCACGAAGGCGATACCCTTATTCCACTTCGTACAGCCTGTTGCAATTAAAGCTGCAGGGGCTTGGCCTTTTTCCGCCCACGTATCGAGGGATTTATCGTAGGCTAAAATTTTATCTGAAAAGCCCGGGTGCTTCGCGGCCGCGATTTTTCCAGATAACTTACCGTTGTCTCCACCGAGTAATAAAATTTCGTTTTCAATAACTGGGCAGGGCGAGGGACACGCAGCCAGAGGGTGAGGCAGGGGGGCCAGACGACGCCAATCTTTACCGAGCGTAAAGGCGTGGCAGTCTTGCAAATATTCGCGCTCAGGGACTTTGGCTCCTGAGGCGAGCGTGACGCCACCAAAGAGATAGAATGTATCTTTAGTTCCGGCGGCTTGGGCAAGCATGCGACCTGATCCTGACCACAATGGTAATTCTTTCCAGCCCCCCGTGAGATTAGCTAAGTCGATCGCATATGCGACAGACGATGCAGCGGTGGCGTCAGGTTTCTCGGTGCCACCAGCGATGATTACTTTGCTGCCCACCAACGCACCAGCAGCATAGGCCAGCGGACGTGGAAGGAAGGGAAAAGGTTTGGTAACTAATTTTTCGTCTTCGATGGAGAGGACGTAACAATCTTGAAAATGTCTTTCGGCGTTTGCTCCGCCGACCATGAGTAATCCTTGGCGAATAGAAACTCCGACTCCGTATCCAATCGCCCGCGGAAGTTTGCCGATGGGATTCCATTTTTTATTACGTGGCCCAAGAGTGTACACGGCATCGTGCCAGACTTTGGCGCCACCTTCCCATGCCGGCTTTTCTGGAAAGTTCGATCCACCAGCCATAATGAGCGTGTCTTCAAACGTACCAAGAAACGATCCGCCAACTCCAGGGGCATTGGGGGTTTCGGGGATACGCGACCATCGCATTTACATAAAGAACTCGGACAATTGCCGACTGTCCAGAGATTAGGACGGCCGAGAGGCATCCATTGCATATTTTTGATAAAAATCTTCGGCTTGGCAGGGTGTTCCGTTGATGGGATTTGTTTGACACCTTTGCCCCGACCTTGCCTTGATTAGAGTCCTTTCGCACTGCCTGGTAGCTCAGCGGTAGAGCAGGTGACTGTTAATCACTTGGTCGTAGGTTCGATCCCTACCCAGGCAGCCAGAAAGGGCTTTGTTCGCCTCCAGAAGCGGGGGCAGAACCTTCTCCTTGACCATCGAGGCGGTTAGGTGAGGATGGGCGGTACTATGGGTCAGCAATCCAATAAAGTTATCAAGCGTCGTCGTCTTCGTGCTTATAATCAGCGCAAGAAAGAGCGCATCAAGCTCGCCCGTATTGCGGCGAGCAAGAAGAAGTCCAAGAAGTGAGCCTGCGGGTCGGCATAACTTGGCAGCTGGCGGGCCTCGCGGTCTTGCTGTTAGCTGGTTGTGATTCCCCTCCGCCTTCAGTCGTCGAGCGTCCCGGGATATCCTACATCCATCCTCTGCGTCGCAGTGTTGATGATGTGGCACGTGCCTCGGAAGCATTTTACGCCAAAGAAAGTCACGGACAGGATATTGTTTTCCGGACTACGGAAAACGAACGCGCGGGTTATTATTTTTATTCTAAGTTACGTTTCAGCCCGCCCGTGGATTCGCGCTTAGTGCTCGAAGTTGTCCGCACTGAAGGCGAGGCACCCGAGCGATACGATTTCTCCTTGGCGATGCGCCCTAAGTTTCCCATGGGTGAATACGTCATCGGTTTGACGGGCAAGGAAGCAGGCGAAGGTAAGTGGGTCCCGATTGCCTGGCGATTGTCGGTGTTGGATGCCAAAGGAAAAATTTTAGCTTCTGAGCACAGTTTCTTGTGGGGAACACGCTCGGAATTAGGAGCTCGCTGAGCGAATGTCCGCGATGGCCTGGACGGAGTGGCAACACTTGCCCTTGGCCCAAGAAATCACCGCTGAGCTGGTTAAAGAGCAATTAGATGGCGGCCAGTCTTTTCGTTGGCAGGGAATGCCTGGTAATGTCTGGCGTGGAATTTTAGGCGACCGCCTGATTGATGTCCGTCCAGCGCACGGTGGCATTGATTGGCGAGGTCTGCATGGGCAGCGTGAAATGGAGTCGGCGTTAAAAAAATATTTCGATGCGGATGGTCGACAGGCTTTGATCGTGGATCGATTGCCGTGGCGTTCGGATAAGGTTTTGGAGAGGGCTATCAAAAACTTTTCGGGATTAAGAATTCTTCGTCACGATCCACACGAAACATTAATCGGGTTTTTGTGCAGTTCGAATAAACGTATTATCCAGATTAAAGTCATGGTGGCGGCGCTGGCTCGCACAATGGGCGAAAAAATTACCGATGAGCATTATGCGTTGCCTACATGGAGTCGATTGTCGCGCGCTACCGATGCAGAATTAAAAGCCTGCGCATTGGGCTACCGTGCGGCCTTTATCCGCGGTACGGCAAAGAAATTGGAATCTCGTCCGCGTTGGGCCGATGAAATGCAAAAACTTTCGACCGCAGATTTGTTGATCGAACTGCAGACGCTTCCAGGGGTGGGTCCGAAGGTTGCCGCCTGCGTTGCATTATTTGGCTTCGGTCGGTTAGAAAGTTTCCCAGTAGATACGTGGGTGGTGCAGGCTCTGGCTAGTGCGTATGAGTTAAAGGGATGGAAGCCCGATAAACTTGCTGAGTTTGGACGCACTCATTTTGGAGACGCAG
This sequence comes from Opitutia bacterium, assembly GCA_947378845.1. Lineage (GTDB taxonomy): Bacteria > Verrucomicrobiota > Verrucomicrobiia > Opitutales > UBA953 > UBA953. Next base: position 22,891 of record CANCLQ010000008.1, read on the forward strand.
CTGGCTTGGCACAGCAGTACCTTTTTGCCTCAGCGCGTGCAGGCTTATTGGTCGTTCCTGAAAGCGTGGCTAGTTCGACAGCTAAGCGGAAGCCGAAGAAAAGCCCCAAATCTCGGAAATAATTTTCGGACTGAGTATTTCTTTTGCCGATCCGTCAGCCATCACCGTTCCGCTTTTAAGTAGAATCACGCGCTGACATTTTTGGGCGAAAGCTAAATCGTGTGTTGCGATGAGTGCGGCGGCTCCTTGCTGAGTTAGCTCACGGATCACATCCGAAAAAACTTCCGCTCGGCAGATATCAAGCGATGCGGCTGGCTCGTCGAATAAAAACACCCTCCCTTTTGGGTTACTCGCTGTGCTAAGACTGAGGCAAAGGTGGACGGCTTTGCGTTCGCCACCAGAGAGCTCAGAGAGTTTTTTATCAATCTTACTTGTTAGTGAAAAGCGCTGGATCCAGTGAAAATATAATTCAGTATTAGGTGAAAGATCCGAAAACTCTTTTACGGTATAATCCCAAGTGGATTGCGGTGACTGTGGTGCGTAAGCAAAAAAAGCTGACAGTTTTTTTGGTGAAAGATTACGTGGATTATGCCCGCATAAAATTATTTCTCCTGTAGCTTCAGGGAAGAGGCCCATAAAGCATTTCAATAGAGTGGTTTTGCCCGCGCCGTTCGCTCCAGCGAGTGCGACGCATTCGCCAGCGTTGATGTTCAGGTTGACGTCGCTCAACACGCCTTGATTGCCGCGTTGAAGAGATAAGCCCGCAGAATGGAGAAGGCGCTTAGTCATTTTGGCGAGAGGCGATCCACACGAAGACAGGGGCGCCAAGAAGGGCCGTCATAGCGGCAGCCGAGAGGGGTGCCTGTGGCCAAAGCGAGCGTCCGGCGGTGTCAGCCAGTAAGAGTAGGCCAGCGCCGAGTAAGCCGGACAGAGGCAGGACGAGGGCGTGGCGTGGTCCAGCAATGGCACGAGCGAAATGGGGTGCGAGAAGGCCGATAAAGGCGACTTGTCCAACAAGGCAAGTAGCTGCGGCGGCAGCTAGTGCGGTGAAGAGCACGCACGTTCTCCGCGTCACTGCGACATTCACACCTAGACTCTGCGCCATTTCCTCGCCTAGTGATAGTCTGTCCAGTGCGAGAAATTGGGTAAGCAAGAATAGGGAGGCGACTCCGCAAAGAATAGTGGGAATGAAAATTAATTCTAATGTAGCTAGGCCGAGCCAATCACCTGTCATGCCGCTGATAAGAATATCGCGCGACGCACTGAAACGCGTTGCGATGATAAGTGTTCCCGCGGCGGTGAAAGCGTTTAGTCCGAGGCCAGTAAGAATGAGACGCGTGGTAGATTTTTTTCCATTAAGTGCAACCAGTAGGATAGACGTCAGCATCGCGCCTGTGAAAGCGCTGGCAGGAATCGACCATGCGTGTTCCCAGACCCAGCTATCATTAATCGCGAGTAGTGTAGCGATACCTAGTAACGCGCCACCGAAGACGCCCGTGAGCCCAGGATCGGCGAGCGGATTTCGGAAAAGCCCTTGTTGAGTGGCGCCGCCGATTCCCAGTGCGAGACCCGCAGTGAGTGCAGCGAGTGTGCGCGGAAAGCGAAGCCAAATGAGTTCGTAGTTAGCACCCCATCCATTCCCAGCTTGACCAATCGACACGGAGAGAAAGGCGAGTCCAATGACACACAGAAAAATAATCCCTAGGAATTTTAATATGCGGGCCGGAATCATTAATTGCCCAGCAAAAGCTGTAGGGTGTTTTGAATAGGTGGTGCCGAATTATTTGGTGCCTTGTTAGATGAATCAGCGGGAGCGGTTTCGCGTGGTGTGCCTCCAGATTGAATATTTTTAACTGCACCTTGTAGTCGCTCTTTAAGATCGTTTTGCAGGTTGTTGAGACTGCCGCTGAATTGAACGCTAGGCCCTTGAGTTAATCCATCGGGAGTAGCAGTCGCTTCAGCAAAGCCAAGAAGTTTAAATTGTTCGGCGTAGGTTCCTTTACCGCGCATCGTCGCCTGTAAGGCCAATGGCCAATCATTGAATTCGCTCCCAGCCTTAGCCGAAATCTGCCCGAGTGTATTAATGACTATGTCGGAATTCTTAATGAGCCCTTGGCTGATTTTTATCGTGCCGCTGGCAGAGCGTTGCACGCGTACATCGACTAACTCATATTTGAAATCGGAGAGTGCCTGTTGCAATTTCGATGCAGCGGTCATCGCATCCCCGGCCCGAGCAATCTTTTCACCTTGGGATTTATTTTTAGAAAGCGCGCCAGCGAGTTTCGCAATACCGCCGAGTAACTGTGCGGTCTCACTTGCCTTAGAAGCACTGGCGGCGATGGCGCTATCCTTGCCGCCGAAAGCGCGAATGCGTCCATCTTTAGATAGAAGGCCAGCGCTTACATTGGTTTTGGAGATGAGGTCGCCGATATTAATGCCCGTACTGTCGGCCTTTGCCGTAGCGTCGCCTTTGCCTTGGACAAAATCTTTAATCGCCGGGTAGGCTTTTGCTATAGAATCAAAGTTGAATTGTTGAAGTCCCACTTGTGCGTTTAGCTGATAGGGTCCGCCAGAATTTCCAGTCTTAAACGTGCATACTCCGGTTCCTGTTAAAGCACCTTCAGCAAATTTGCCTTTAAGTTCCGTGAGTGCGACTTGGTCTTTGGTGATATTTAAAGCTACCGAAACATTTTCAGCGGCAAGCCCCATTGCGCTCACTGATTGTAGAGTAATCTTTGCATTGGCAGTGTGGCCAAACCAAATCGGCGCACGATCGACAACTGTGCTGACCGACGTGGAAGATGCTTGAGCTTTTTCGGGCTGACTTAGCAGTGCAATGAAGTCGTCTCCGAAAACTGGTCCGAAGTTCGCTTCAAGTTGCCAGTCGGAATTATCCGTAAAAGTTTTCTTTTTAATCGAGAATTTCCCTGCCGTACTACCAGTGCCATCGACTTTGCATGTGCCGTCAGCCGTAAATCCGTCCGACAGCGGAGACAGATTACCTTCAATGTTTACAGATTTAATCTTAGCCGAGCGGTCCTTGAATCCAATAGACGTAAGTACAAGGCCAATGGAGCACTCACCTTTAGCATTAAGTTGTGCTTGGGCCTGATAATTTCCACTGGAAATATTTGCAATGGCTTGTGCGATGGGTTGCTGCGCAATGGCACCCACATCGCCCTTAAGGTCGATTGCTGCGGTGAATTCATTGAATCCGACGGAGATGCTGCCGGCAGCCAGTGACTTTCCTTTACTCTGTACGGATAGTTCGGAGAAATTAAAAGCGCTCTTCTGTTCGCTCACCATTACATCTACGCGAGTGCTAATGTCGCAATGACTCAGGTAGGGAGTTTTGTTCCAGCTGAGACAAATATCAGAGAGTTCAACCGGACTCTCTTTGGATTGAATAAAAAGTCCGTCTCCCTTGAAGCCGCCAACAAGACTAGCTCGATTGAGGGAACCGGTTAAGCTCAGGCCTGGGACGAAAACAGCCAGTGATTCAAGTGGTAGCGTTGTCGCGTTGGCTTCAAATAAAACTCCCGATGGCTTAGCTCCATTAAGACCGAGTGGCTGTAGTAGTTTTACTTTGAGCAACTCCAGATCTTGACGAAGGATTTTTGCTTCGACCTTATTGCAAGTTACTTGGTTTTGCTCGGAGCTTAGATCGATATCTGCTTCCACGTTAATGCCGCGCAATTTCTCAATCGGTAAATCATTTTGTCCTGATTGCTTCGCAATCTCCGCGACGCCTAGATTTACTTTACCTTGAAGCATCCAATCCGAATTCTTTTCCAGTGTTAATTTAATGTCCCCTTTAATGAGTTCGCCCGTAGATGAGTAGACCTTAAAGGGAGATACGATCAGTGTACGACCTTCTGTACGCAGGGGGATTTCGCCATTTAGGTTTTCAGCGATGACCTTGCCTTCGCGTTCTAATGTTAGCCCGATGAGGCTATGCGTGCGGAGGGTTTTGATTTTTATATCACCTTTTTCAAGGGTAAGTTCGGCTTCACCTGTCCAGCGTCCTTGAGTGGGAGCGATATGAACTGATGCGAGAAGTGGTGCAAAGGTTGCGAGTTCAGCGTCGCTGGCACTCACGGTCGCGGAAAGTTCTTCGATTTCTGTTCCAGGCTTCCAGCGTAAAGGCTTATTTAGATTCAAGGCGACGCCGTTGCCGCCAATAATCAGTTTTTCAACGGTGAGTCCATTGGCAGAATTCTTAACGGAAGATTGGATACGCCAGACGGAGTCTAAGCCGGGTCGAATATTTTTAGAGTAGGCAGTTAGGTCGCTCCATTTAATTTTTAGGTCAGCCTCTGATTGCCAGTTTTGCGAATCCGACATGTTGGCGGCGACGGTGACTTTTCCAGTAGTGCTGCATTTAGGTAGCACGCCTTTCAGTACGCCAAATTTTGTGGGGTCGAGGGCTAGTGTAATTTCGCCTTTCAGTTCGGCGTCTTTCTCGACGACCGAGAAATTTACAGCTGCTTGGTTGGTGGCGTCGATGAGTTTGCCATTTAAAATCAGGTGGCCCGAGGCGCTGCGTGTGCCTTGGCATGAAAGATTCATGCCGCCGACGCGGGACAATTTTTCATCCTTCGTGCTACAATCAATGTTTATAGATTTAATATCACGAACCAACTCCGTTGGGTTCAAGCCATGTTGACCAAATGGACGTTGGAACTCTCCTTGAAGTAGAATGTTTGCACTCGGTTTAGTTTGGCTCGCGCCCAGTTTTGAATCCGACCAGCTAATCGTGCCGTGCAAATCTACGCGCCCAGCAGAATTAATATTCGCACCCTCTGTGCTGAAGCTGATTAATTTTCCATCCTCTAGAGCGATATCGCCTTCGATGTTAAATGGACCGAGGTGAAATACTGCAATGGCGGACTCGGCTGATGATGTGCCTTTCTTGGTTACCGTCTTTACGGCCTTTGTTTTTGTGAGATCGAGACTGAGTCCTTTAATTGATAGGCGATTGAGAGTCGGAGTTCCGAGGGCGGATGCGATCAAGTCTACCTGACCTTTAATGGATGCGGCTTTGATGGCGGTGCCGTCTTCCAGGATTAAGTCGACGCCATCGACATTGAAGTCTCCGCTCAGTGAAGCCTCTGCTTTTTGAATGCCGCCTTTGATGTGCGAATCTTTGAGTAGGGACGCGATGCGTTTACCCAGCGGCTCAGGTTTTAATTCTGAAGTAATCCAAAAAATACCTAAACCAGCGAGTACGACTAAGCTTCCAAGAATCCAAAATATGATACGCAGGGCGCGAGGCATGGTGAGACCTCGTGAGGATGAGAGGCGTGAGGTGCTCGGCAACAAAAAGCCCGACGGAATTGCTTCCGCCGGGCTGGTTTTAATTAACTTATGACAGACAGCTTAGGCTTGGCCGTTGGTTGGGTCGGGTGAGGCAGGAGGCGGAGTGGGCGTTTGACGTTTCACGCTACGACCGGCAGCAATCTTACGGCGAATCATAGCTGATTCGTTGGCCATGATACTTGCGTTCACGTCTTGTTCGAGGGCTTCCACTGGAATTGCCCTAGCGCCGCGCACCATGTCACTGCGACTGTAGCGCATTTCTTTCATCGCCATAATCATGTCATCATCGAGCAGGTTTTTCAGGTAGACGATTTTTTGCTGTGCCCAACTGGTGAGATCGCTGCGGTTTTCGATTTCGGCGAATAATGCTTTTGCTTCCTTGTGCTTGCGACGGCGGAGAAGGTCTTCGACTTGTTCGAGTTTCTCCGAGATCACAGCTTCGGTAATAGCAGCTGCCACAGCGGTGTCGGGTGCAAGTGATGCGTATGTGGCGAGATCCACTTCGGGTAAGCTCAAGATTTGCGGGCCGTATTTAACAACCTCACCGTCTTTGGTGTGGGCGCGGAAGTTTACGGCGAGTAATTCATCACCCTTTGCATTTTGTCCGATTTGCATTTCGACAACTGCAACGAGTGAGGCGCCGTATGGCAGCGTACCCAGTTTACGAACGCGAGTGACACCTTCTTCGATGATTTCACCAACGAGGCGTGCTTTAACGTCGCTACCTCCTTGAACTTTTAGCTCTACCTGACGCAGGAATGTGTTGGATAGAATAGCGAATTGCTGCTCAAACGCTTCATCTAGGTCGTCGGGCTCTTGGCCGAAGTTCGCAGTGCCTTCGCCGCTTTTCGCCATACCTGCGAGGAGCGATTCATTGAAGCCGTGGCCAAGTCCGATAGTAGAAGTGGTGATTCCGGCGCCAGCAATCTTAGCTACGCGTGAGAAGATTTCGCTCTCTTGAATTAAACCATGATTCGCTTGGCCATCGCTGAGAAGGATGACGCGTGCAATGCGTTCCTTCTTGGTGAATGGTGCTAATTGTTTGGCGCCTTCTTCCCAACCAGCGAAAAGATCCGTCGAACCGCCTGACTCGATTCCTTTGATCTCGTTAATGATTTTCTGAGCGTCGAGTGCGGAGGTCAGAGCCTGCACCACTTTCACATTATCATCGAAGGTCACGATTGCGACGCGATCTTCAGTGCGGAGTCCGTTAACAATGCGGATCGCACATTCTTTCGCTGTTGCGAGTGGCTTGCCTGACATGGAACCCGAGCGATCGATAACGAGAGCGATATCGAGTGGGCTGCGAGGTGTGGCTTGGAGGTCGGCTGGTTTTTCTGGAGCGATGATGCGAACCAGGGCGTGGGTGGCATCAGCGGCGGCACGGAGGAAGCCCTTTTTGAGGGGCAGGATTTCGATGGTAGGTTGTGACATGGAGTTTGAGGAAGGACCCCAAACATAACATGCTAACCTTTAACTGTCAACAGTCTCAAAGTAACTTTCTATAATCTGACACTAATTTGCAACTGTCAGAACTTTGTAATCCCATTTAGGTCAATGATTTGCGAAACTGCTCAACTAATGAATTAATTTCTTGGGTGGAGAGAAGTGGCTTTCCGTCGATGTGAAGGTGAACTTCGCACCAGTGGTTGAGGCGCAGACGGCTCCATCTTTCGCGCTTGGGTTCGTCGCCCGTACTGGTCGGATTGAAGGCTAGGAGCTGCACGAAGAGGGCTTTGGCTTCGTCGCTCAAGTCGTCGCGCATCAGTTCCTTTTTAATAAATAACTTAAGGGCCATTGCCGGACTTTCGGACTCCGAGATCTCGCGTAGCTTGTGTGCGGCGCGAGATGACACCTGCTTGGAAGATGCACCGTAGCTGATATCAGATTCGGCTCTCATGGCTGGCTTGCTTCGGAATGAATTCGGCTCGCCCACAAAATCGCGGCGGGAATCAAAGACTGTCAGCTTTTTGTTGCCTGATGGTTGGAGGCGTGTCTTGAAGAGCAAGCGTTCCGCCTCAGTGGGCATGGCTAAACTATCGATTAGGTCGCCGAGTTTCTCTAGGGAATCATTTTCGTTAAAGAGGCTTTTAATACGTTCGAGATCCCAGCCGCGCTCAGACAGGAGACGGGCGAGGAGGAGCTGGCGCACCTGCATTGGGCCGAAGTTAGCCTTGCGACGATCGTCGACGGCACGGTCGGCTTTGCTCAAGAGGCCTTGGTAGGCGTAGAAGCGCACTAGGCGCTCGGTCGATTGGTGCTGAGCGCCAAAGCCGAGGGCGATTAATTTAGCGGTCACGAACTGGGCCAGCTCTTCGGCTGAACCCAAGAAGTCCTCGTCCCTTAATTGTGCGGAAGGCTTTAACATCAGTTAAGTAATTAAAGACACTCTACTGTCAGCATTTGAAACTTAGCAATATCTTTATGAATTAAAGGGGATTTTTGATTTTTCCGGGTGGGGGGCACGGCAGGGGAGTGGTTATAAAAGAAACAGGCCGCCCGTTTCTGGGCGGCCTGTGCGAGCCGAACTCCTGAGGACTGATTAGGAGTTGTGGCTGTAACCTTCTTCGCCGTGGTCGGTGATATCCAGACCGCGTGCTTCTTCTTCTTCGGTAGGACGGAGGCCAATCGTGAACTTGATCACGTAGGCGATGATAACCGTCGCGACGATGGAGAGTACTAGAGTTACGCCGATAGCCTTGAGCTGTTCGTAGACTAAGGTGTTACCGACTACGTCCTTGAGGTTTAGGTTCAAGTTGGCGTTAGCGTCAGCAGTGGCCAAGATGCCAGTTACTACGGCACCTAAGGTTCCGCCTACAGCGTGAACGCCGAAGGTGTCGAGTGCGTCGTCATATCCGAGCTTCGACTTGAGGTAAACCACGGCAAGGAAGGGAACAACACCGGCGAGAACGCCGATAATCACTGCACCCGTTGTGGAAACGAATCCGCAAGCAGGAGTGATTACGACGAGACCAGCGACAACACCGGAGCAGAGACCGAGGACGCTCGCGTGCTTACGGAGAATCCATTCGAGAGCAGCCCAGGTGAAACCTGCGACGGCAGCAGCGAGAGTCGTTGTGGTGAAGGCTTGAGCAGCAACACCGTCAGCAGCGAGTGCCGAGCCAGCATTGAAACCGTACCAACCTACCCAGAGCATACCGGTACCAACTGCGCAGAGCACCATGCTGTGAGGAGTCATGGCCTTCTTGCCGAAACCGATACGAGGTCCGAGGATCAAGCAGAGGAGGAGCGCAGACCAACCAGAGGTCATGTGAACCACGGTACCACCTGCGAAGTCGATAGCCTTGATTGAAGCGCCAGCATTCCAGACGCCGTTCATGTCGCCGGTGATGCCCCAGATTGCGTGAGCCATTGGGAAGTACACGAGGAACATCCAAGCAGTCATGAAGAGCATGAGTGCGGAGAATTTCATACGCTCAGCAATCGCACCAACGATCAGGGCGGGTGTGATGATGGCGAACATCAGCTGATACATCGAGAATACGTTCTGGGAGATCCAGTAAGCGTAGTCGGTGTTAGGTGCTGCACCTACGCCTTGTAAGAAGAAGAATTCGCTACCACCGAAAATGTGGCCGAGGGTTGTTCCGCTGAAGCTCTTACCGAAAACGAGGGAGTAGCCGACTGCCCACCAGAGAATGGTGACGAGTCCAGCTAAGCCGAAGCATTGAGCAACGACGGAGAGGACGTTCTTGCTACGAACTAAACCACCGTAGAAGAGGAAGAGACCAGGAAGCGTCATGAATAACACGAGCGCTGCGCAAATCATCATGAACCCATTGTGACCTGGGCCGCTGGTGCTTGCTGCGGGTGTTAAAGCAACGGTGACGTTACCTTTAGCATCTTTAAGAGCGGCAGTTGGATCGCCGTTACCTAAGTAGGCTTCGATACCTGCAAGGCGCTGTTCAATCGACGGAGCCGGTGCAGGAGGTGGAGTGCTATCAGCAGCTGGCGCCAGGTATGGCATCGCTGCGAAGGCGAGGATGGTGAGTGTTCGTAACAGGGAGTTCATGGCATGTGCTCTATCGCAACGCTTGTGCCAAGTAGGTCGGACGGGCGGTACCTATGATTTTTGATTAAAAATAAACTTTAAGCCCCTGTTGGCCTGTCTCTTTTCAAGCAAATAGGGGGTTGGAAGGGCTCTATTCATAGAGGCAGAAACCGAAAGTTACTCAGTAATAACTAAAGTATGCTTTGCTTGCTGGGGGATCCAAGCATTCGACGCGCGAGAAAGATTGGGAAATGTTTTGTCGCCGCCATCAAGCATCTTGCCTTCCTAACTATTAAACACTAATTAACTGAATACAGAACTAAGATATGAACAAAATAAGACAACTTGCTATAATTTGTGCATTTAGTTCGCCTCTTTTAGCTGCCGAACCATCTAATCCTAATCCTTGGCTGTTAATCGCCGATTGGCAGACGCGCAGTTCAGATGAGGTTAAGCATTCGGCAACCGCTGGTAAGTATGGAAGAAGTCGATACGGAGCGGAAGCAATCTGGCAAAGTCCTGCAGGCGCCATCGATTTAGAGTATTACAAGTACACGCATAATTTTTCCGGAGCCCTCGCTAGCAGCGATTGCGCATTTAATAAGACGACTGATTTAATGGTTACGGGTTTTAAGCAGTGGGATTGGAACGAGCGTTACGGCGTGCAACTCATCTACGCTCTCGAATCCGCCGCCGAAGATTCAATGGGCTTGAGCAAAGGATTTCGCTGGGGCCTGGGTGGAGCCGCACGCTGGCGTCCTGATGCCGAAACCGATCTCGCCATCGGTATGCAGCTCGAAGACCGATTCGAGGCCGGCATTATGCCGATACCGTATTTAAAATTAATTTGGGCTCCTACACCTTCGGCGGAGTTCGAGGCTCGCATCACAGGTTTGCAGAACGGAATTATCATCCGCAGTTTCCTGACCGAGGATAAAGCCACGACTGTTGATTTCACGATGGCCTACGAGACGCTGACGTTCCGGTTGTCGGACGCAACTTACGGTAGCCGCGCAGTTTCAATTGGAGAAGTCGTGACACGCGTTGGACTGACGCAATTTCTCGAAAGCTCGGGAACTTGGTTTGCGCGGGTTTCCATGGAATGGGTTCCGTTCAGCCGTTACTCCTTTAAACACGATGGTGAAACAGTGGGCGTGTTCGAAAATTCTCCGACTTGGGGCGCGGCTGCTCGAGTAGGTGCACGCTTCTAACTTCTATGTCGGCCTCGCTCGCATTTAAAGAGGCAACGCTTGGGTATGAAAGTCGCCCAGTATTGGGGCCGATTTCATTTAACATCCAGAGCGGGGAGTTTGTCTCAATCCTCGGACCATCGGGATGCGGCAAATCCACTCTGCTTCGTCTAGCGGCCGGCTTGCTTAACGTATCATCTGGTCTCGCTGAACAATCTTTTTCTAATATCGGTTTTGTTTTTCAAGATCATACGCTGCTTCCTTGGCTGAACGCTGCGCGAAATATTTCCCTGCCACTCGAATTGCGCGGTGAATCGTTTGAACAGAATGAACAACGCATCCAGTCGATGCTGGGAGCGGTGGGCTTGGCAAAAAGCGCCGAACAATTCCCCGACGAGCTTTCGGGCGGAATGCGTATGCGTGTGGCGCTGGCGCGTGCCCTCATCGTGCGCCCGGATTTACTATTACTCGACGAGCCCAGTGGTGCGCTCGATGAAATCACGCGCGATAAGCTGAATGAGACATTAGCAAATCTACATCAGTCGCTAGGCTTCACGGCATTGCATGTCACGCACAGCGCCCAAGAGGCCGCATTCTTGGCTGATCGAGTAATTATTTTAGGTGGCGAGCCAGGAGTGGTGCGCGCGGTCTTGCCGAATCATTTACCACGCCCACGTCGTGTCGAATCACGTGACACACAAGCGTTCCATGAGTTTTCAGTGAAATGTGCCCGTGCTTTACGTTCCAGTTGAAACTTAATGCTTTATCGGTTGTTATTTAGATTATCCGCACTGCTTAAGTTAATTCAGCTTCATGAACCATTTCAGAATTCTACTCACCATAATTTTTGCAGCCTGCTTATGTTGTGAGGTTCAAGCGCGAGAGATTATTGTTAAAAATGCGGCTGAGTTAAAAGGTGCAATTGCTGGCGGCGGAAGTGGAGTGGTTGTGAAAATTGCGAAAGGTGAATACCGAGACATAAAATTTAAAATCAACTTTGGCGGCAGCAAGGAGTCGCCATTTATAATTATCGCGGAAAAACCGGGTGAGGTAATTTTTTCTGGAACGACTCACTTAGAGATTAATGCTAAGCACGTCGTCATTGACGGGCTCTTTTTTTACAAAGGAAGTATCGAGGTGAACCCTGAGGATCGGGAAAACGCCGTTATGAAATTTAATTCAGATTTCGGCACAATCCGAAATTGTGCGATTGTTGACTATAACCCTCCCGAATTTAAGACGGAGTATTACTGGGTATTTTTTAACGGGAGTAATAACAAGCTAGAGCGATGCTACATGAAGGGGAAAAATAATATGCAACCCCTGGTTGGAAATGGAATCGAGGGTTGTCGTTATAATTCGGTGAGCGAATGCTATTTCAAAAATGTCCCCTTTGATGTGGGTAATGGACGAGAGGGTATTCGGGTTTGGGGCTCTGGTAAGTTTGATGAAAAACCTACCGATGGGGCATATTTTACCGTCGAAGGAAATCTCTTCGATCACGCAGATGGTGAGGGAACAGAAATTGTTTCGCTCAAATCTAACTTTAACCAAGTTCTTAACAATACCGTCATAGCGACTAAGGGCTGTCTGAATATTCGCCGCGGAAGTAATAATACAATGAAGGGGAATATTATCTTGGGAGAAGGTGCGGAAGGTGCGCAAGGGCTACGTATGTCGGGCGCAAATCATGTTGTGCAGGGAAATTATGTTTCGGGTACGGAATATGGAATTCGTGTTTCGTGTGGTGAGTACACAGCACGTTCGCTAACGAAAGATTTTACTCCAAAAGAAAAGAGCGGCGCAAAGAGTGCAAAGAATGTGACGGGCGAAGTAACTTCATACCCCCAGGTGAAGAAACTAAATTTATCTAATAACGTTATTGTAGGCTGTAAGAGTTCGGCCCTCGAGATGGGTTCAGATTACAAGAAGCACTGGCCTGATAATCAGCTGATTTTGTTACCTGAAGACTCTGATATCACGAATAATCGTTTTGTAGACGGCGACGGCAAGGGCGTCGCGATTGAAGGTGCGGAAATTGATCCCAAGATTCCATCAGTGGGTAAGAAGCCGGTGCCTAATCGCTTTAAGGGTAATATTGTTATGGGCGGTAAAGTTCGGTATCAGCCCGCGGAGTCAGGCTGTAAAGAAATGCCCATACCAGCAGGTTGGTCGGAGAAAAAAGAACGGGCGAGTTTCAAGCCGCTAACACCAGCTGATGTTGGGCCCGAGTGGGTTATCGCCTTACGCGATGCAAAAAAATTTCCAATGGAAGATGATCGCAGCTGCTATCGAGATACAGCGCCTGACGAAAAGAAAAAGAAGAAGGATAAGTAATACGAAGGCTCAGGTTCGTCTTTCTGTTTCTTCGATGGCGTGAACTATCAAGCCGACCGCGAGGGTATAAGCGAAGATGCGTAAGAGAAAGGGCAACAGCCAGGCGATGCAGTTTAGTGCGAGAATCCCGAGCAGCGCTAAAGTTAAAAGGAGTAGATCCATAATTTAGGCGATACTTTGGGTGAGGCTGATTTGATTGAGCAGGTCATCGCGACGACGAATAGCTTCATTGGCTTCGCTCGTACGGAGCGAGCGACGAACGCGCTTGGCGGTGTAGTCCGACAGATGGAGCGTGTAGTGAATCCACCAGGTGCCATTGTTATTCCATAGGTGGTGCAGCGGATTGGCCTCCTTGACGCGCAGGGAAAGGCGCGCTGAAGGTGCTTGGTTCGATTGTGTTTCGGAGGTGTTGATCATGTGTGTAGCAGTTGTCCGTTACACAGCACGATTACACCGGATGGTGTGGATTTGTGACCGTTAGGTCCGCATCTCAGAAGGATTTAGTTTCTGAAAACCACCGTGGCTGTTGAAGGCTCGGTTGGTGCAATTGGGCGGTGAGGCCCGTTTTGCTCGTGATGTGTTTGAAGGAACTTTTCTTAATTTGTGGCTTTTCCTAAAAAAAGCAAGCCCGCCCCAGCCTGGGTTGTGTCATAGCGAATAGACGTACGATTTTGCGGTTTTTCTCGGAAGGCAGTCGGGATTGCCTTCGATTTCATTTTGTCTGTAATGGCGTCATCAATACCGCCATGGGCTTCTTCCGCTTTCGTAAAAGTATTTCATTGGGAAAGTTTGTTCGCTTAAATATTTCTAAGACGGGTGTCTCCACTTCGGTGGGTCGACCCGGTGCGACTTTGAATATTAAAGGTGATCGCGTGGACGGAACAGTCGGCGTTCCTGGAAGTGGCATGTCGTACCGAGAAAGAATTTCTAATCGCGGTTGCGGATGCCTTTTGATTTTGGCCGCACCTTTAGTTGTCGGCGGCGGAGTTATTTTGAAGACGCTTATTTCCTAAGCGTCTCTTTCCGAAAAAATTTAAACTACGCAAGTGCCCGGGAAAGGACTCGAACCTTCATGCCTTTAAGGGGCGGCGGATTTTGAATCCGCTGCGGCTGCCATTTCGCCACCCGGGCGGCTTGCGTAGGGAACTATTCATTCCGCCTCACCGCTCGCCTGCAAGAAAATCCTTATTCTACGCCCCGATTTATAATCATATAAACAAAAGAGGCGCCCTTTTGAGGCGCCTCTGTTTGGTTTGAAGGAATTCGAAAATTACTTCGCGCCGAGGATCGCGTCCTTAGCAGCCTTAGCTACGCGGAATTTCACGACCTTCTTTGCTTTGATCTGGATGATTTCGCCAGTAGCAGGGTTGCGACCTTGGCGAGCTTTGCGCTGAACGAGCACGAGCTTACCGAGACCAGGAAGGGTGAAGGAGTTCTTCGCGTTCTTGTAAGCGAGTTGAGCGATGATTTCGAGAATCGCTACAGCTTGCTTTTTGCTGAGCTCAGCTTTTTCGGCGAGAGCGGCAGCGATTTGGGATTTGGTGAGTGCTTTGGACATAGTGTTTATTTGTTAGGGTGCAGTATTGCGGTTTTATTTAGTAGCGAACTTTCCGCTGAGAACCAGCGAAAAATAAAGGTATTTTTGACATACCCAAATTTGACTCACACTTGCCTTAAAAGTTTTTCCAATCAAGGTCGGGTGCGTTGACCTATGTTACGGACGTTTTGCGCCATCGCTTTCTTTGCCGTTCAGCCGGCAGGACTTTGGGCCAACAGCCCGACAGAAATTGTAGGCGAAATTTCCGCAGAGCCCGCCTTCGGAAATTTGTCCTTTAATCAACCTTTGGCGATCGCCCCAGTTCCAGGTGACACTTCACGCCTCTTAATCGTCGAAAAAGTCGGAAAAATTCAGCTCGTTGAGCGGCGCCTGAAAGGCGTGGCTTCAAAACGACAGATTTTTGATATCACGCGACCTAAAGACGGCACATTTGAACAGGCCGGAGAGTGCGGTTTGCTTGGTGCAGCGTTGCATCCGAATTTTACCAAAAATGGACAACTCTTTGTATATTATAGTCTTAAGGTTGATGGTAAGCTCCATCAGCGCGTCTCACGCTTCCATATCGAGGATACGTCAGATATGCGGGTCGACCCAGCTTCTGAGCAATCAATTATCACTCAATTAGACCCTGCAAGTAATCATAACGGGGGTGATTTGCACTTCGGCCCCGATGGTTACCTCTATATAACATGCGGCGACGGGGGAGGGGGAGGGGATAAGTTTAAGAATTCGGGCGATCTGACTAAGGGATTTTTTGCCGGGATTTTTCGTATCGATGTCGACCTCCATCCAGCCAATTTACCCCCCTCCCCCCACCCGGGGGTAGGGTTGGATTCCAGTGGGCGCCCCTATTATAGTGTACCAGCGGATAACCCATTTGTGGGTGCGACCCAGTGCCGGGGGGCCAAAGTCGACCCCTCGAAAGTCCGAACCGAGGCCTGGGCCATCGGGCTTCGTAACCCCTGGCGGATATCTTTCGACCCCCTCGATGGCCGGCTCTTCGCCGGGGACGTCGGCCAAAATCTCTATGAGGAGATCGACATCATTGTGCGTGGTGCCGACTACGGATGGAACCCTCGGGAGGGTTTACACGCTTTCGATAAATCAGCTCCTAAAGTTCCCACCGAAATTGTACCACCCGATCCTAATCTGAAATTTACGGAACCGATTTTCGAATACAGTCATAACCTTGGTATCTCTGTAACGGGCGGCGTCGTGTACCGTGGGACAAAAATCCCTGCGCTTTATGGTGCCTATGTCTTTGCCGATTATGGTTCTGGAAGGGTTTTTGCACTTCGTGAGCAAAATGGAAAATGGGAAAATGAGATTTTATTTCAGGATGCGAACGTGACGGGTTTTGGTTACGACCCGCAGAATGCCGACATTTTATTTACCTGCTTGGCCAGCGGGGCGGTGAAGCGAGTCGTTGTAAAATAGTTACGCGGCGGCTTGCCTAAAACTTAGGCTGGAACTCTGTGCTGTTTACCCTGATATCAAGCCATGCTTCGCCCCTTGCTACTTAGTCTATTCGCGGTTGCCGCGCAGGCACAAGTAGCGCCCTTTCAGTCGAGCGAAGGTGGAACGATTGCACTGAGTCACTTTCAACTGCCCGACGATTTAGAAATTACCGTTTGGGCGCGTTCACCGATGTTGGCGAATCCAACCAACATCGATATCGATGCGCTGGGTCGTATCTGGGTGACCGAAGGTGTTAACTACCGCGGCTACAATAAGGGGGGTAAGCGTCGAGCCGAGGGCGATCGCGTCGTGGTGTTGAGTGATACCAAAGGCGAGGGTAAGGCTGACACCGCCCAAACTTTTTTCCAAGATGCCAATTGGACTTCGCCGTTAGGCGTCGCGGTGCTCGATAACGTCATCATCGTTTCGCACGCACCTGATTTAATTAAATTCACCGACGTTAATCGCGACGGAAAATTTGATCCCGCCATCGACAAAAAAGAAATTCTACTCACGGGCTTCGGCGGCCAAGATCACGATCACTCATTGCACGCCATCATCGCTGGTCCCGATGGTAAATTATACCTGAACGCCGGAAACTGCGGCGGGAGCTTCACGGATAAGTCTGGAAAAACTTTTCGTATCGCGAGCTTCTATGACGATCAGCGCGGTGGCGTTTGGCCATATAACCGATTGGCCACTGCTGCGATCAAGAGCGACGACGGATTTACGTGGGTCTCTGGCTTCTCGGCGCGAATGAATGAAGATGGCTCACAGGTCGAAGTGATTGGCAATGGTTACCGCAATAGTTTTGAGCACTTCCCGACGTCCTTCGGCGATTTATTCCAAGCGGATAACGATGACTCGCTGAGTTGCCGTACTTCATTTGTTTTAGAATACGCTGCCGCTGGTTATACCACGCCGGGCGGTTCGCATTACAAATCGGTGCGACGTGGTTTAACTCAGCCCGTGCCGCGTGCCCATTGGCGCCAAGACGATCCCGATACTTTTGATGCGGGAGATATTTATGGTTCGGGCTCTCCAGCAGGTTTAACCATCTACGAGAATGGCGCCTTAGACGCGAAATGGAATGGTAGCATCTTAGTCTGCGAGTCTTCGCGCAATGCACTATTTAGTTATAAAATTCAGTCTCAGAAATCGAGTTTCAAGCTCGATGCGGAAACGCGCAAAGACTTCATCACGTCGAACGCCGCTCGCGAATATTTTGGAACCGATTTTAAAAAGGTAAAAGAAACAGATAAAGTGGCAGAGAAGGTAATGTTCCGTCCTTCCGATGTATGCGTCGGTCCTGATGGTGCTATCTATGTTGCCGATTGGTACGACGCTCGCGTGGGCGGTCACCAAACTTTTGATGACACATGCACGGGCGCGATTTACCGTATCGCCCCCAAGGGTTTTAAATCGATTATTCCTAAATTAGATTTAACAACACCCGAAGGTGCAGCTGCAGCCTTACGCAGTCCCTCAGCAAATATTCGATTCCTTGGTTTCAAGGCTCTGAAAGCCTTTGGTGTTAAATCGTTGCCGGTTGTTTCCGAAATCATGCGCGACGCTAATCCATATGTCGCTGCACGCGGGATTTGGTTGTTGCCGTATTTAGGCCAAGAAGGACGTGCCCGCTGCGAGGCTTTACTTAAGGATCCTAATCCTGCGAACCGTTTGACGGCGTTTCGCTCTTTGCGTCGTTCAGGTGCATCCATTTTACCCTACGCACAATCTTTAGTAGACGACGCCGACGCTGCTGTTCGCCGTGAAGTGGCAACATCGATGCATGGTTTTTCAGCGGCGGATGCTGTTCCTGTTTTGGTGAAGCTGGCTTCGCAGGTAGATATCACAGATAAAAATTCAGTGGTCGCTTTCGGCGTTGGTAGTACCGGCAAGACCAACGAGGTTTGGGCTGCGATAAAAACGGCGCCTGAAAATTGGACTCCACAATTAGCGAAACTCGCCTGGGTGTTGCACGCTCCTGCAGCGACTAAGGATTTTGTTCAACGTGCCCGTAATGAAAAACTTTCTCCAGCTGAACGCGCTTTCGCCGCTGAATCACTTTCGTTTGTTGAAACGCGCGAAGCCGCATTGGCTATGATTGATCTATGCGCAAAGGATTCGCCAGTGAAGGCCGAGGCTACGACCTGGGTTTTAATGCGAATGACGGGTGCGTGGTCTGAATTTAATATTAAGCCCGAATTAAAGACGGCGGGAATTTATGATGAAGAGACTGCCGTGGTGGCTCCGATTGAAACGATCGAGGCACCCAAGCCGACATTTACCGAGCAAGATGTTCTAGCGAAGAAGGGCGACGTAGAAAAAGGCGGGGTCTTGGTTCAGCGTTGCACTATGTGCCACCAAGTTAACGGCGTCGGTGCGAGTTACGGTCCTGAATTACGTGGATACGCTTCGCGTCAAAGTGCAGCAGCTGTTGTGCGTGCCATTGTGAATCCATCTGCCGACATTGCTTTGGGTTACGAAGGAAAGAGTATTACATTAAAGGCGGGCGGAAGGGTGGACGGCATCGTCGTTTCAGAAAATGATCCGATGGTCGTAACGTCGACCGGTGGAGTGACACAGTTGATTCCTCGTAGTCGAATTGCTCTGATGGATAAGCCTCCTGTACCAGGGGCGGCTCCAGTCACAGAGAAAAACGCCAAGCCAGCTGAGAAGATTCAGCAGATCGAAAAAATGACGCGCTCACTCATGATGTCGGCCGACCAACTCGGGCTTACCGCCCAAGACGTAGCCGATATCTCCGCTTGGTTGGCTACCTATAAGTAATAATTAGCTAATTTCGGCTAATTGAGGCGTTTTAATGGGGTAAACCTTTTGCAATTTACCGCTTGCGTCTGGGCTTCGGCTTCTCAATTTCGACCCTCCTTTCCCTTGTCAAGGCACGGCCGCACAACGCGGGCCCGCGACTTACTAGGATATCAAAGCCTTTCTCACCACTATGAAGCAGCTCAGTCTCACCGTCACCAACCGTCAAAGCCTCGGCCGCGGCCATTCCCGCCGTCTCCGTGTTAACGGTTCCATCCCTGCCATTATCTACGGACCAGCCGGCATTCACAGCGTTGCTGTGGAACAAGAAAAGTTCCGCGACTTGATGCGCGCTAAGGGCACCGCCGCTGCCTTGATTGAACTCGAGCTCGACGGCAAAAAGATGCTCTCGATCATTAAAGAGTTTCAGCGTCACCCCATCACTCAGAAGTTCCTTCACATCGATATTCAACAAATCGATCCAAATTCGCCGATGACGGCTGCAATTCCAGTTCGTGCAGTTGGTGAAGCTTACGGCGTGAAGACCGATGGTGGTACCCTCGCGATTGTTTCGCAGACCATTAACGTTCGTTGCTTACCTAAGGATCTTCCTGAGTTCATCGAAATCGATGTTACTGCTCTGAAGGTTAACGAGTCTATCCACGTGGGTGAAGTTAAGGCACCTGCTGGTATCACTTTCCCTGGCGATCCAAACCGCGTAGTCATCGTCTGTTCTGAAATGGCCGAAGAAGAAGCCGCACCAGAAACAACCGCTGCCGCCGCTGCTGCTCCTGGTGCCGAAGGCGCCGCCGCACCTGCTGCTGGTGCCGCACCTGCTGCGGGCGCCGCACCTGCTGCCGCTGCACCTGCCGCTGCTCCAGCCGCCAAGAAGTAATTTCCGCGCCAGGCGTTCCTGGTACCCGTTCTTTGAAGTCAAATGTCACTCTCGGTCATCGCCGCCCTCGGCAATCCTGGCCGAGAATACAGTTCCACCCGTCACAACGCGGGCTGGATTCTCTTGGATGCACTGGCCCAAAAAGTCGGTGCAGAATGGAAGGAAGAAAGTCGCTTTCCCGCGACGGTTGCCAAAGCCACTTTCGGTGGTTCTACGCTCTTCTTGGTCAAGCCTCTCACTTTCATGAACGAAAGTGGTGCGCCTCTCGCCAGCTTCCTACGCTTCCATCGTCTCGAATTAAATTCGATTGTCGTCTTGCACGACGACATCGCCTTCGAGCCTGGTCAAATGCGACTCTCCCAAGGCGGATCCGATGCCGGCCACAACGGTATCACGAGCTGTATCCAACATCTGGGCGAATCATTTATTCGCGCTCGTATTGGTATCGGACCCAAACGTCACCCCAGCCAAGATTTAGCTGATCACGTTCTCGGAAAAATCCCCGACGCCGACCTTGCCCTCATCCAGAAAAACATTCCCGACTTCATTCAAGGACTTGAAACTCTAATTTCCCGCGGCCTTCCCGCCGCACAAAACATCACCAATCGAAAACCATTATCACCATGACCACTGCCACCATCCGTCGCCCTTATCGCGTCAGTCTCATTCTCGACCTCCGCGGTTCCACCGAGTCGCCTGAAGTTGCGATTGATCGCTTGAAGGACATTCTGAAGTCGATCGACTGCAAAGTCTCCGAGGTTGAAAACCTCGGTCAGCGCGAATTCAGCCGTGCCGTTGATCGCAAGTTCCTTTCCGGTCTCTACGTGCAAATTAGCTTCGAAGGTCCCGTGACCGCTCCTGCTGCTTTCGCCGAGAAGCTTCGCCTCGACCGTACGGTTGACCGCATTCTCGTTCAGTCCGTTAAATAATCTTTTTAATTTCCTCCCATGGCTTCGTCCTTCAATCGCGTTATTCTCGCAGGCAACATGACCCGCGATCCGGAAGCGCGTGCGCTCCCTTCGGGTCAAGCGCTCACGAAGTTCTCCCTCGCTGTGAATCGTGCCTACACTACCAAAGAAGGTGAGAAGCGCGAAGAAGTCACTTACGTTGATATCGAAAGCTA
>CANCLQ010000009.1 GCA_947378845.1 Opitutia bacterium
CAATCGACGGCTAGCCCGTTCAGCAAACTCGCGACTATGTGTAACTAAAACCAATGCGGCCTGTCGTTGAGCAACCACGTCTAATAAAAGGTTCATGATTTCTTTACCGGTGGCTTCATCCAGATTTCCTGTGGGTTCATCGGCCAAGATAACCGCTGGTGCATTAATCAAGGCACGAGCGATGGCCACACGCTGACACTCTCCACCCGAAAGTTGAGCGGGCAAATGATTAAGGCGGCCACTCAAGCCGACGAGTTGCAATAATTCACGTGCCTCTTTTTCGACTCGAGAACGTCCGACGATTTTTGCGGCCAGCACAACATTCTCCAGTGCCGTCAATTCAGGCATGAGTTGATAATTTTGAAAAACGAAACCGACACCATGGCCTAAGAGCTTTCGAGGAGTAATCATGCCTTGCTTAGCATGACTCAAAAAAACCTCACCTGCCTCAGGTGTTTCAAGTCCACCTAAGAGTTGCAGCAAGGTTGTCTTCCCCGAACCAGATGAACCGCGAATCGAGACCGATTCACCCGCATGCACGCTTAGATCAACCGCACGCAACACCACCAAAGGCCCGTTCGGTGAGGCAAAAGATTTCTTCAAACCACTGGCTTGGAGAACGACTTCAGGCATCGCGCATTGCCTCCGATGGTTTGCGTCCCGCTGCCCATAATGCTGGAACCAATCCAGCGACAGTCGTGACAATTAAAGTGAAGACAGCGGCAATCACGAAATCGGTCGCATCATAATGCAGTGGAACTTTGGAGAACTGGTAAACATTGGCGATCATATCGCCGTTACCGAAAATGCTATTAATGAGGCCTAAAATACCCTCGCGGAAATAGAGGATGCTCCAGGTTAAAATAAAACCTAAAGCCGTACCCAAAGCACCAATAAGCAAACCTTGAACACCGAATAGACCCACTAACTGCCAACGCTGAGCGCCTAGAGCGACTAAGACTCCGACTTCACGAGTACGACGAATGACCGCCGAGAAAAGCGTGCTGCCAATCGAGAACGACGCGACTAAAGTGATAATAAACATTAAAAAGAAGAGCATCGTTTTTTCGAAACGGATGGCCTCGAGAAAGTTTTTCTTAATTTCCTGCCAGGGAATAAAATGAAGTCCGGCCTTACCCACATTCAACCTCGCCGCTGTAGCCACTGCATTAGCGGGATCTTTTAAACGCAAGGTCACACCATGCGCACGCTCACCTAGTGACCAGAGTTCACGAAAACGTCTTAATGGAATAATGGCAGCGCGGTCATCGACCTCGGTAAATCCCGTTCGCACAATGGCACACACTTCAAGTGAGGCTGGTAATGGAGCCTTACCCTTCTCCGCCTGCTCTGCCATCACGGGCGACCAAAGTTCAATTTTGTCTCCCACGTTCACACGTAATGTACGAGCGAGGCCAACACCGAGAACCACACGTCCGTCGTCTAAACCATCGAAGCTGCCAGCGATGACGTACTGACGTGCAGGCTGATCGGTTGCCAGCGGATCGGTGCCACGCATAAACGCCACGCCAGAAAATGCACCATGGCGCGCCAATGCTGGACCTTCCGTGTAAGCCGAAGCCGAGAGCACAGCGGGATCGGCCTTCAATCGAGCCATTAAAACATCAGGGCCTTCAATCGGTGTGTTCGCAATCACGACGCAGTCGCCAAAAGATTCGCGAATTCTCAGGCGATGCTCTTCGCCAAAACCATTCATCACCGTCTGCACCACCAACAAAGCAGCCACGCCTAGCCCTACTCCTAAAATTGAAACAATCGCAAAAGCAGGAAAGCGCTTACCAGGCGGAAAGAGCTGACGAAGGGCAAGATGGAGAAACCAAGGCAAGGGATTAAGATTGTTTCTCAGGTCCCAGCGTTGGGAATAAAATCACATCACGGATATTGGCTGCACCAGTTAATAAAATTACCAGGCGATCAATACCAATACCTAAACCGCCTGCAGGCGGCATGCCGTGCTCCAGAGCCAACAAGAAGTCTTCGTCGATTTTCTGCGTCTCAGCACCGGCTTGAATTTCCAGCATCTTGCGCTGTACACCGGGATCATTCTGCTCCGAATACGCGGGCGCAATTTCCTGTCCGTTGATGCAAAGTTCAAACACATCAAT
Organism: Opitutia bacterium; assembly: GCA_947378845.1. Lineage (GTDB taxonomy): Bacteria > Verrucomicrobiota > Verrucomicrobiia > Opitutales > UBA953 > UBA953. The sequence goes on from CANCLQ010000009.1 coordinate 2,127, forward strand.
GGTGGAATCGTCTCCGATGGTAACCTTAGCCAACGGACAAAGCTCTTTCGGAATATGCGTTACAAATGTCGGCTGGATTAAAGTCGGCTCAATGAGCTTACCAAAAATCTCGTTGGTGACTTCAAAATCCTCCCAATCGGCGCGCGGCTCGTGTAATTCGAGTTTTTTACATGCTGCAATTTTTTCTTCTTTAGTGCGCGAGAACCATTGAGGGTCGCCTGTGCGTTCGATGATTAAATCTTTATACTTCGCTTCGCGCCATTCACCACCGAGTTCAATCGCTACACCATCAGGGCGAGTCACGGTCGTTGTGCCTAAAACTTCTCGGCACGCCGTCTGAATCAATGAACGAACGAGCTCCATCATACCGCGGTAATCGGAATAAGCCTGGTAGGCCTCGAGCATGGTGAACTCCGGACTGTGCTTCACCGAGACACCTTCGTTACGAAAAACGCGACCGATTTCAAAAACGCGATCCATACCGCCTACAAGGCAGCGTTTTAAATGTAATTCCAGCGCGATACGCAGATAAAAATCGCAATCTAACGCATTAGAATGAGTTTCAAATGGACGTGCTGCCGCACCACCAGCAATCGCATGTAATGCAGGCGTTTCCACTTCGGTGAATTGACGACTCCACAAGAACTTCCGAATCGATTCTACGACGCGGCTACGAATGATAAGGCGACGACGCGATTCCTCGTTCACTACTAGATCGAGGTAACGTTGGCGGTAAATTTTTTCGGCATCCGTTAAGCCGGCCCACTTTTCGGGCAACGGACGCAATGCTTTCGCCAATAATTTATAATCGGCTGCACGTACGGTGACCTCGCCCGTCTTCGTGCGGAAAAGTTTTCCACGCACACCAACGAAATCCCCGAGGTCGATTAACTTTTTGAAGTGAGCATCATAACGCTCCGTCAACGCATCGCGCGTGAAGTAACATTGCTGAATGCCGCCTCGATCCAAAATTTTTACGAAGCTTGCCTTGCCCATCACGCGAATCGCTACAACGCGGCCCGCGATTGAGACTTCAGGACCCTCTTCAACGCCCTCGGGCAATAATGGAGCGCAATCGGTTGAGATGTGCGACTGCGACCACTCCGCGCGGAACGGGTCTTCGCCGGCTGCACGCAATTGGGCTAGCTTCTCTTGGCGGACCGCAAAGAGGTCATGGGAAATGGCATTTAGGTCGGGCTTATCGCTCATAATGACTCCCTCAAGGGGTGTCTCGAGGGGGGCAATCTGGCAAGGGTGAAAGGTCGGCGACCCCTCTGGGGCTTTCCTTATTGCAGAAGTAGGCATTCCAGAAATAACGAACCCCCATGAAGGCGTATCTCGACCTCCTCCGCCACGTCCGACAGACGGGAGAAATTCGTCAAGACCGTACAGGTACGGGCACCATCGGAATTTTCGGCGCCCAACTACGCTTCGATTTGGCCGAGGGTTTTCCTTTGGTCACAACAAAAAAAGTTCATACGCGGTCCATCATCCAAGAACTGATTTGGTTTTTAGCCGGACGCACGGACAACGATTGGTTGAACGAACACGGCGTGACGATTTGGGATGAGTGGGCGACTGCTGAGCAGTGCGCGAAGTTTGGCCGCAAGAAAGGTGACCTCGGTCCAGTCTACGGACATCAATGGCGCCGCTTCGGCGCCACACGTAATGCGGACGGCACTTATAACAATGATGGCATCGATCAAATTAAGCGCCTCATCGACCAATTAAAAAATAACCCATCCGGTCGTCGTCACCTCGTCACCGGTTGGAATCCACAAGAAGCGGATCAAGTCGCATTACCGCCCTGCCACACCCTTTTCCAATTCCACGTTTCAACCGATGGCCGCCTGAGTTGTCAGCTTTATCAACGCAGCGCCGACCTCTTCCTCGGCGTACCATTCAACATCGCCAGCTACTCCTTACTCACTCACATGCTCGCCCAAGTCACTGGCCTTAAGCCTGGACACTTTGTGCACACGTTTGGCGATGCTCACATTTATTCCAATCACGTTGAACAGGTTGATTTACAATGCTCGCGCGAGCCTCGCCCTCTGCCGTGCTTAATTTTAAATCCCGATATAAAAGATCTCTTCGCGTTTAAATTTGAGGACATCACCATCGAAGGCTACGACCCACACCCAGGCATCAAAGCGCCTGTCGCTATTTAAGTTCGTGAAGTTCAGCCGCCCCCTCATCGCCATCGCTGCCGTTGCCCGCAATCGTGGCATCGGTATTGAAAACAAACTCCCTTGGCGTATCGCCGAGGATTTTGCGTTTTTCAAAAATACCACAATGGGACAAGCCCTCGTGATGGGACGTAAGACCTACGAATCTATTGGTCGACCGCTCCCTGGCCGCACCACCATTGTACTCAGTCGCACAGGTTTTACTGCTCCAGGTGTGCTAACCGCAAAAAACTGGGACGAGGTCGCCCAACTCGCACCCGATAAAACACTTTTTCTCGCTGGCGGTGCCGCCCTCTACGAAGAAGCCCTGCCTTGGTGCACCGAATTGCTTCTGACGCACGTCGATTTAGAACCCAAGGCCGATGCTTTCTTCCCTGACTGGACTTCCCATTTCGATACGGGCCAAGTTTTAGAAAAGCACGCACAGTGCGAAATGCGTCGTCACTTGCCGAAAGTTACTCACTGAACGTACCAACGTTTTGTGACGGGCTCGACTTGTTCACAACGGCAACCCTGAAATCTGAAAATTGGGGCTGATTTTTTCGTTTTCTCCTTTCCAAGGAGCCCCCCCGTCCTACTTTCAAAAACATGCCTGATGGCCTGTTTATCTTCTTCGTTGCGCTGACTCTCGGTGCAGCTGCTCTCTTGGTCATGAGCCGCAACGCGGTGACCTCTGCGATGGGAATGATTTTAGCCCTCGTCGGTGTCGCAGCTGACTTCTTCTTACTCGACGCCTACTTCCTCGGCGTACTGCAAGTCCTCGTCTACGCCGGCGCCGTGATGGTGCTTTTTTTATTCGTCATCATGCTTCTGTCGGACACCGCCGAAAGCCCTTCGGCTTATCCATGGAAAAAAGCTGCAGGCGGACTCGCACTTTTCTTCTTCCTGGCCGCAGGTGTGCTCTGGCTCTTCTACTGGTCGGGCGCAGTGCCCAACACTTTAGCAGGCAACACTCCTGCCGAACTTTCGACGGATCCCGCAACGTTCACCACTTCGGCCAAGTCCTTCGGTCGCCTTTTATATACTAAATATTTACTGCCACTGGAAATCTCCGGCTTCCTCCTACTCGTCGCCCTAGTCGGCGTCGTTTCGCTGAGCAAAGACCCCAGCCCCAAAGCCTAAGAAACCATGGAACACACCACTCTTGCCCATCACCTCATTCTGGCCGGCCTTCTGTTTGTTGCCGGACTTTCGGGCGTACTCCTTCGTCGCAACCTTCTCGTGGTTTATATGTGCCTCGAGCTCATGCTCACTGCTTCTACCTTAGCCCTCGTCGCTTTCTCGCGCTTTAATCAAACGATGGACGGTGCGATTTTAGTATTCTTCGTAATCACCGTCGCCGCGGCCGAAGTTGCCGTTGGCCTCGCACTCATCGTCGCCCTCTTCCGTCGCCGCGGCACCGTTCAATCCAACGAACTCAACACTCTCTGCGACTAATTCTGCAATGGATTCTATTCAACTGCTGCACTGGATTCTTTTCTTACCCTTAGGAGCCGCTGCATTTTCTGCGCTCTTCTTGCGTCGACTTGGAAGCTTCGCGGCTTGGTTTTCCACCGCGACCGCCTTCACCATCGCGACGCTTGCTTTGGTTTTACTGATTCGAACCGACAATACGATTAGCTGGCACATCGAACTCGCCAAGTTTGGTAATGTGTCACTTGGCTTCGGTTACTTGATCGACGCCAACGCGCGCCTCATGCTCTTCGTGGTTTCATTTGTCGCCGCATGGATTCACCTCTTTTCCGTGGGCTACATGCAGGAAGATAATGCGCGCGGTCGCTTCTTCGCCGGTCTCTCAATATTCATGTTCTCCATTCTCGGCATTGTAATCGCCGACAATCTGTTGATGACATTTATCTTCTGGGAATTGGTCGGCTTCAGCTCCTACATGTTGATTGCTCACTACTTCGACAAAGACTTTGCCGCTGCGGCTTCGAAAAAAGCTTTTATCACAAACCGCGTCGGCGACCTGGGCTTTATTCTCGGTATCGCTCTTTGCCTCAATCTTTACGGCACACTCAACTTCGCCGACCTCGCGGCCGTCGCCCCAATCAAAGGTGCTGTACCAATCGCCGTCGGACTTCTGTTGATGTGCGGCTTCCTTGGAAAATCTGCGCAGTTCCCTTTACACGTCTGGCTCACTGATGCGATGGCTGGTCCCACTCCCGTCTCCGCATTAATCCACGCCGCAACGATGGTCGCCGCTGGCGTCTACTTCATGGCACGTGTGAGCTTCCTGCTCGCACCAGAAGTACTACAATGGATCGCAATCTCGGGCGCAGGAATGGCCGCACTCGCTGGTCTCTGCGCACTCGCGCAAACGGATATTAAAAAATCCTTAGCGTACTCCACTCTCGCTCACCTCGGCATCATGGGCTGCGCCCTCGGCCTCGGTCATCCAGAGCTCGCAGTGTTACACATGGCAATGCACGCATTCTTCAAAGCGACTTTGTTCTTGGGCGCTGGATCAGTGATTCACGGATGCCACCACGAACAAGACATGCTCAAGATGGGCGGACTTCTAAAGAAGATGCCTCTTACCGCTGCGACTTTCATCGCTGCCACACTTTCTAATTGTGCACTGCCATTTTTTGCCGGCTGGTATTCTAAGGATGCGATCATCGAAGCATCATGGAATGACGAGAAGTTTATCGTCTTCAGTTTTCTCGCCATCGCTGCTTTTGCCACCTGCTTATACAGCGGTCGTATGATTCGACTGGTCTTCCTTGGTACCGCCAATTCGGAAGATGCATCACACGCTCACGAGTCACCATGGACGATGACCTTGCCGATTTCTATTCTCGGACTCGGCTACTCCATCGCTGCAGGCTTTGGCGCTCATTACCTTCTGCCCGCTTCCGCGCTTCAAATCATCAACGAGCCATTACATGAAATGGCCTTCCACTTAACCGCACCCGCTACCCTTGTCGGACTCTTCGCCTTAACCTTTGGTTTACTGGGTAGTTTGAAGTTCTACGGATTAATTCCCGGACGCGACAGCTTACAAACTTTGTCGCCTCGCACCTATCACCTCCTCGAGCACCGCTGGATGGATAACCTCTACCAGTGGTTCATTGATAATGTCGTTCGTCGCATCTCCGAGTTTATCGCATTCATAGATCTCCTGCTTATTAATGGAGTCGCCGTGCGCTGGATTGTCGGCGGCTTCACCGCTGCGCTCGGACATTTAACCGGCGCACTCTTTCACCGCGGACAAGCCCGAGGTTACGCCCTCTGGATTACCATCGGTTCACTCTTACTCATCTGGTTCCTCCTCGCTCGATAAATCATGGAAAATTCCTTTGCCCTTAATCCAACGTTGCTCGTCGCAGCGATTTTCACGCCCATCATCATCGGGCTCATCTTAATCAGCATTCGCAATCTCTCGCGTAGTTTTGCTTCAGGTTTTGCATTCGTTGGTTTCGCCTTACCCGCACTCATTGCGGTTTGGCTCCTGCTACCATGTGCAGCTAATTACGGCTCACCTTTAAAAGAAAAACTCGCTGGTATTTGGGGTTTTTATTTCGGACTGAACGGTATCAGTGCACCCCTCTTAGCGATGACGGCCATCGTCGGCTTAGCGGCAGGCATTAAAGCCCTGAATCAAGAAGTGGAATCGCGTAACTCTTACCTTGGACTGATTTTATTCATGTTCGGCGGCACGCTGGGCGTATTTGGAACCCAAAATATTATTGGTTTCTATTTCTTCCACGAGTTCGCACTCATTCCCACTTTCATCCTCACATTATTCTGGGGCGGTGAAGGTCGTCGTTCGGCCGCAATGCAAATGGCTGTCTATCTCACCGTCGGTGCAATGCTTTCTTTGGCCGGCATCTTAATCGCCATGCAAGTGGCCGACCTCTCATGGGGTGAAGCGACTTTCGATCTGCTTATCATCGGACTCCATCAACCAGGCGTACAACTTCCCGCTGCTACCGCCGCCATCACGCTCTTCGGTTTTGGAACACTCGCCTCACTCTTCCCCTTCCACTCTTGGGCCGCACCTGGCTACTCCGCCGCACCAACACCTGTATCGATGCTGCATGCAGGTGCGTTGAAGAAATTCGGTCTGTACGGCATCATCATGATTGGCCTCGCTTCAATGTCCATTGGGACTGGCTCGCTCAGTCAGTGGTTCCTTTGGTGCGCATTAGCCAACGTGGTTATCGTTGGACTGATCTGCTTGGCGCAACGTGATCTCAAACAACTCGTGTCCTGGAGTTCAGTCGCCCACATGGGTCCAATCTTCCTCGGACTATGGGTCTGCGCTTCCCGTGGTAATGCTGCCGGACTCGACGCGGCCGTCTTCTTAATGGTCGCTCACGGTTTATCGTGTGCCGCGCTATTCCTTCTCGCCAATGGCGTACGCACTCGCACGGGCACTTATCGCTTCGATGAGCTGGGCGGACTCGCCACACGCACACCAGTTTTAGCTGCATTCTTTATTGCTGCGACCATGGCCTCCGTGGGCCTGCCTGGCTTCGGAAACTTCTGGGGCGAAGTCGGCATCTTCCTCTCGCTTCGCGCTGAGCCGCTCTGGCTTCAAGCACTAGTCGCCTCGACTATCATCGTCTCTGCAATTTATTCTCTTCGCGCTGTGGCCAATGTTTTCTTCGGTCCAGTCTCTAAGAATATCGAAGAGCACTACCAACAAGCACCCTTCGGAGATATCAGCTGGTCAGAGCGCTTTGCCGCCGTCGTTCTTCTTGGTGCTTCATTAGTCATCGGCTTCGCACCGTCCATCATCACGCGCAATACGAACGCCGAGACCCAAGGTCTCACACAAATTTCTCAACTTAAAACCAGTCAACCTGCCACTCCTTCTGCCCGATGATTTCAACGCTTGCCACTATCGACGTCGCCTTCAAAGCGCTCGCACCTCGTAACGCCGACTGGGCAAGTATCATGCCTGAGATCTGCGTGGCTGGACTTTCCTTGCTCTGCCTCTTGCAAGCAATGTTCTCACCGAAGGCATTGAAATCACTCATCCCTGTCACCGCCCGAATTGGACTGTGCCTCGTGATTGCAATGGCCTGCATTAGCAATCGTGCATGGAGCCCAACTCAAGGACCCGTCACCACTTTCGCAGGATTACTCCAAGTAACGGATCTCACGATGGGTTTCCGTCTCACTTTTTTAATCTCCGCACTCCTCACTAGCTTCCTCGCCACTCGCTTCCTCACCGAACGCGATGCGGTGATTGCTGATTACCACCACGTTCTCTTGGTTGTAACCGCGGCTTTCATGCTCCTCATCCAGTCACACCACTTTGTGACTTTATTTGTAAGTTTAGAAACCGCTGCCGTTGGACTTTATATTTTAGTCGGCTACCTCCGTCGCAGCGAAGCTTCACTCGAAGCCGGCGTTAAATACCTCGTCGCTGGCGGACTCAGCTCCGCTCTCTTACTCATGGGCATTGTTTTAGTCTACGGCTCCCTCGGTGGCCCAGGCGTTGATTCACTTAATTTCGACCAAGTGGCACTCGCACTCAACGCAGGCAAAGCCACCGCACTCACTATGGTAGGCGTCGCACTTATCATCGGCGGTGCAGCCTTCAAGTTGGGCGCATTCCCTTTCCAAGCATGGATTCCTGATGTCTATCAAGGTGCACCAACGCCAACAACCACCTTCCTCGGTACCGCCTCCAAAGCCGCAGGTGCATTTATTTTATTCATCTTAGTTACTGGCCCGTTGCAGCCACTGGCGGGTAAATTAGCTCCACTCTTAGCGGTTGCCTCCATCCTCACCTTGCTTGTCGGCAATCTCGCCGCACTCGCTGCGACCGATATCAAGCGCGTCATTGCACTCTCAGGCGTTTCACACGCTGGATTTATTCTGGCTGCGATCACTGCCCTTTTAGTTGCTGGCGACGTTGAAGGATTTAATCGCAATCTCCTTTCGTACTATCTCTTGGCCTATATCGCAGGAAGTTATCTAACCGCTCAAGCGCTCGTCTCCATTCCCGTGGCCGACGATCATCGCCGTCCATTACTCGGACTACGCGGAATGATGCGTCGCTCTCCTACTATCGCCAGTGCCCTCGGCTTCGGTATCAGTTCGCTCGCCGGGATTCCGCCATCGATTGGATTCTTCGCCAAGCTCTTCATTCTCATCCTTCTCGCAAAACTGAAACTCTGGTGGATCTTCGGCGCGGCCCTTGTGAGCGTGGCCCTCAGCATTCACTATTACTTCGCTATCCTCCGCGAAGCCGTGGTTCGTCCTACGCTCGACCAGGAAGAAGTTCCCGTCATCGAAGTTTCGCCGACTGCTAAATTTATTATCGGAACACTCTCTGCCGTAACCCTATTAGGCGGACTCTTGTTCTTCCTCTAAGTTTAAGACTTTCGACCGCGTGGGTGATGCTTGCGATGGGCATCACTTAACGCTGTGCGTTCGACCGACGTGTAAATCTGCGTCGTCGCAATATCCGCGTGACCCAGCATTTCCTGAATCGAACGCAGATCTGCCCCACCCGCGAGCAAGTGCGTCGCAAAGGCGTGACGCAGCAAATGCGGCTTTACTGAAATATCTACGCCCGAACGTTTGGCAGCCTGCTTAACGCTCAGCCAAAAAGTTTTTCGCGACAGCGCCTGCCCTCTTGCACTTAAGAATAATGCGCTGCCTGTTTTAGGTCGCATGAGCTTTGGGCGTGCGTCTTTTAAGTAAGCTTGAATCGCAATGATTGCAGTCTCGCCGACCGGCACAACGCGATCCTTAGAGCCCTTACCGCGCACTCGGACGACGGCCGACTCCATGTCCAGGCCCTGCAATTCTAAGTTACAAAGTTCACTGATACGCAGACCCGATCCATACATCAGCTCCAACATGGCGCGGTCGCGCAATCCTTGAGGAGTCGACGTATCGGGCGCTGAAACAATTTTCGCCGCCTGATCCGCTGTCATCGTTCCCGGCAAGGTGCGTTTCATTTTCGGCCCTTTGGCCAACTCCGTAAAATCATCACGGCGCAGCCCAATCCGCACCAAGTGAGCGGCGAACGCACGCACCGCCGAGAGCCGACGCGAAAGCGAAGCGGCAGCCTGACCCTTGCGATCCAAAGACTTCACCCATGAGTCGACTTCCGCCAAGCCCACTTGAGTCCAATTTCCCTTACCCGCCCGGCCACAATGTTGAGCAAAACGAATTAAATCATCCTCATAAGCCGCAATCGTGAGCTTCGCCAGACCACGCTCCAGCGAGAGGTAGGCCATAAAAGTGTCCACCGCGTCGGCCAGCTCAGCTGGAGCCGATGAAATCTTTTTTTGACGCGAGGACCCCATGCACTCATCAGTATTGCGAACAGCAAAGAGGAGTCCATAAATATTCCCATGTCCAGCCAGCGCGAACGAGCGATGAAACCGACCGACCTCCGGGGAATCCTGCGGTACGTCCCGATGTTCCGTGATCACGTTTTCGTCATCGCCGTCGACGGCTCAATCGTCAGCCACGAAAACTTTACTAACATCGTGACTGACATCGCAGTGCTACGCAGCTTGTCGATTAAAGTCATCTTAGTGCACGGCATCGGCCAGCAGCTCGTTGCGCTTGCCGGCGAACACAATGTTTCGTTGTCCGACGTACAAGGCGAAGGTGTGACCGATGTTGCAACCATGTCACTCGCTCGAGAAGCTTCTGCCCTCGTCTCGCAAACCGTTCTCGAACACCTTTCGCAAGCTGGACTTCGCTGCGCTATCACTAATGCGGTACGCGCCACCAACGTTGGTGTGATTAAAGGCAAGAATCACCTCTTCACCGGAAAAGTTGAAAAAGTAGACGTCGCCATTTTGAAATCGATGTTGGCGCAAGACATCTTGCCCCTGGTTACACCGATTGTCTGCGACCGCGAAGGCCAGTCTTTACGGGTGAATAGTGACCACTTGGCCATGGAGCTCGCTGCTGCTATGGGCGCATCTAAACTAATCTACCTTACACCATTTTCCGGATTACAGATTGAGGGACAAGTGCGCATCAATCTGCCCGAGGATGAATTGAAAAAGATTCTCTCCAATAAAGCGATCAAGCTCGACCCGCGCATCCGGAGCAAAGCCATGCAGTCGGCCAAAGCCCTCGATGAAGATGTACCTCGCGCTCACATTCTCGACGGTCGTGTCTTCGGCGGCTTGCTCACCGAAATTTTTGATAAGGTCGGCCTCGGCACCATGATTCACGCAAATGATTATGACCGCATCCGCGCCGCCAAAAAGAAAGACGCCCAAGCACTTTATAATTTAGCTAAGCACGGCGCCAAGACCGACGCACTCGTTCTGCGTACGCGTCAACAGATTGAACAATCTATCACTGATTTCTTCGTGTACGAAATCGACGATAGCATTATCGGCTGCGCTGCCCTTCGCCCTTATCCGGACGGTAAAGCCATGGAGATTTGCGCGGTCTATGTTCAACCTTTCTACCACGGACGTGGGGTCGGGAAAAAACTCGTCGAATACGCGAAACACCGGGCCAAAGAACTCGGCGCCAAGAAAGTCATCGCCCTCACCACTCAGACCCAAGGCTTCTTCCAATCCGCCTGCGGCTTTACCGGCGGCTCGCAAAACGATTTGCCCGCTTCTCGTCGTCGCGAACTCAAAGCCAGCGGACGCAACTCACACATTCTTCAGTTCCCTCTGAAGAAATTGGTGAATACGGTGCGTTAGTCGTTCGCCGTTTTATTGGGATCAGTTAAGAAATAGCTGCGCTGTTTTGCCGAAATCGGCAGACCTAGCTTTTCCATTACCAACAGAAAATCTTCCCAGACCAAACGCTTGGAACTCATACTCGGGTTGTTCAAAAGGTAACTCGGATGAAACGTTAGCATCATAGGAATACCGTTTAATTCGTGCCACTGTCCGCGTTTATGTGTGATGGTCTCATCGGTTCCAGTCAGCGCCGCTAGGGCCTGAGCACCGGCCGCTATAATCAACTTCGGTTTCACAATCTCCAGTTGAGCCATGAGCGTGGGACGACCGAATTCCACCTCATCTTTACGCGGTGCACGCTTACCAAAAGGCGTCGCCGCCTTGGGCTTCCATGTAATCAAATTGCAGAAATACACATCCTCTTCCTTGAGCCCCATTGATGTAATAATTTTATTTAATAAATCTCCCGCATCACCCGCAAAGGCCTGACCCTTCTCCATTTCTTCAGCGTTGGGAGCCTCGCCGATAATAAAGACTTTTGCTTCTAATGATCCACGGCCCAGCAATGGCTTAGCTTTTTCAGGAAGGTGCCGACGCGTCTCCGCACACTGATTAACCTGGTTTTCCAACCAAAGCATTTTTTCTTTTTTAGTTCCCGCTGGTAGATTCCAAACTGGAGGTGGTGTTGAAATTTTTTCTAATGAAGTCGTAGCTGCTTTAGGTGCAGCCGCTGTGGCGGCACTTGCGCGAGGAGCCGTAACTACCGCCGCAGGCTTCACTTGAGATGCGACAGGAACTGAACCGACATCTCCGGACAGTGATTTAAGTTGAGCCAAACTTTCCTCCGAAACGCTGACCCGTCGAACGCCCGCCGCCTTCTGTCGACGAAGCTCCTGCAGCAATGCGTCAATGGCTTCAGCAGGATCAATCATGGGAACAGAGCAATTGGATGGCTTGAGCGAGGGTCAAATCTTTCTCCGTAACCTTGTCGCCCGCATCATGCGTGCAGAGCTTTAAGGTCACTCGGCGGTAATTATTTATAATTTCTGGGTGATGGTTCTGCTTTTCAGCGATTTGGCCGACTTTATTGATGAAAATAAGTGCCTCGCCGAAGTCTTTTAAGTCTATGGTTTTCAATAGTTTACCACTTTCATACTGCCACCCATCGAGCGAGGCCAAGGCCTTCATAATGGCATCGCTTTGAAGTGGTTTACCCATGCAAAAAGCATCGAAAAGAAGCTTCTTATGTCAATGGTTCGACTAGAGAAAAGACCCCATTGTGAATAAACTTGCTCCGAAGGTCTTAACTTGAACTAATGCGGGTCAGGTTCGCTCTGAAAATAACCAAACCAAGAGCGCTCCCCGCAAGAATCCGGTGAGTTGACGGTCGCTAAGACGGCAAATCGAAATCCAAGAAGGAAACGGGCAATGCGGTTGTAAGTAACACTAAAGAAAATAAAAGATATGGAAAATAAGTTATTCGTAGGCAACCTTCCTTGGGCTGCTACTGAATCAGACATCCGCGCACATTTCTCCCAAGCGGGCGAAGTGGTTTCCGTGGAAGTAATGATGGATAAGTTCACAGGTCGTCCTCGTGGCTTCGCCTTCGTAACCATGGGCAATGCACAGCAAGCTCAGGATGCGATCGCTAAGACCGAGAACATCGACTTCATGGGTCGTCCCTTGAAGGTGAACGTTGCTCGTCCTCGCGAAGAACGCCCCTCCTTCGGTGGTGGCGAACGTCGTGGTGGCTTCGGCGGCGGTGAACGTCGCTCAGGCGGCTTCGGTGGCGGTCGCGGCGGCTTCGGCGGCGGCGAACGTCGCGGTGGCTTCGGCGGCGGCGGTCGTGGTGGTTTTGGCGGTGGCGAACGCGGCGGCTTCGGCGGCGGCGATCGTGGCGGCTACTAATCCCGGATTCTAACCTACCCACTTCAGGGCGCCAACCGGCGCCCTTTTTTGTGCCCACTCAATAGAATCAGGGTTTTCTATTCTTCTGAAAACGGTTTGGATGACTCTCCCCTATTCGTGCGACACCTCTTCGCCATCATCCTTTGCTCCACCTTAAGCCCATGGCTTATGGCCGAAATCAATGCAGACGGTTTACCCGAAGGGCCGGCCGTCTTTCTGCATTTCTCCAATAGCTCACTCGCACAAACGCAATTAGGCGAAGTTATTCAACAGAGTTTTGCCGACAAAACTTTTGCGACGCCCGAAGCAAAAGCGATTGAAGAGAAATTGGGCTTTAATCCGCTACGCGACCTTAACGAAGTCGTCGCCGGCTTATACCGCGACAACAGCGCACCTAAAAATAAAACCAAGGCCGTCATCTTACTGCGCGGAAAATTTGATTTAAATAAACTCAACACACTCACTGCGAAAACTTCGGCGCCCTGCAGCCCTGTCGAATCGTTCTCCACTTGGGACATGGCCGAGGTTGTCGCAGGATTAAATAATGAGTCACCCGACAAAGCGGATCGCGGAAAGATCATCCTCGTTGCCTTTGCAGACGACTGCATCTTCCTTGCCTCGCCCGAACTGATTAAGCCCACGCTATCGTGCTTACAAAAGAAAACCCTCTCCTGCTCGACTCCATTAGCTATCACCGCACTCAATCTAGCAAAGGTTAAACCTTGGCTCGTTTTTTATACCGATTTTTCTAAAATCAAAGCCAAGGGATTTCTTGGCGAAATGGGCGATAAAGGCATGCAGCAGACCATTATTACCATCAATGAAAACGGGCGTAATATTCAACTACGCGGCGAAGCCGAATTCAAGACGCCCGAACAAGCGGAAGCTGCCTCCCAAGAGTTTAAGAGAATGATTAAAGTAACCTCACTCATTCTCATGAGCCAGAAATTCACCTTCACCCAAGCAAATTCGAGCGACAATTATCTGCTCGATTTACTCAATTTCCTAAATGTTTCACGCGTGGGTTATTTAACTAAAATCAACGGCGATCTTCCGACAGTTAAGGCCGCTCAGGCGATACGTGCGATGGCCCTTGAAAGTCGGAATGAGAAAGTAAGTCGTTCAACCACGACTCGTAATTCTACATCCGAATAAATTCGGAACTTAGACCGACTCCAAAGAACCGTCGGCACGCAGACGTCGGTAATAACAACCCGAACGTGCTTTACCGTTTGCACCTTTGGTGTGGCACGCGCCCTGACCAGCAGGACGAACTTTGTAGAGAATCGAATTCTGTTCGCAGTTCACACGCACTTCCAAAAGTTCCAAGAAATCTCCCGAGGTAAGACCCTTGATCCAGAGCTCATTACGCGAGGTGCTCCAAAAAGTTGCCTTCTTTTCTTTCAACGCTGTCTGCAAAGCCAACTCATTGACGTAACCCAAAATAAGTACTTCGCCCGTTTGAGCATCTTGTGCGACGGCTGGAATCACATCGGCTTCGCCGGATGCAATTTTGCGCAGTTTCTTGAAATCGAGACGCAAGGACATGCCCTCTTCGAGTTCTTTATGTTCTTTATCAGCCATATCCACCATTTGGAGGGGTAAATCCCTACATTCAAGGCTGGAATCCCTAGGGGATTCTCCCTTACGGAATACGGGTATGTCTCTCTCAAACGCCTCCGACCTTTCCCGTTCAGCCACCGAAGCCCGTGGACTTGCCATGGACGCCGTGGCCGCTTGCCACTCCGGACACTTGGGCCTGCCCCTTGGTGCCGCTGAAATTGGCGCCGTTCTTTACGGAAATTTCCTTCGTCACGACCCAGCCGACCCTCTCTGGATTAATCGCGATCGCTTCGTACTCTCCGCTGGTCACGGCTCGATGTTCATCTACGGCTGGCTTCACCTCGCAGGTTTTGATCTGCCCATCGAAGAAGTAAAAGCCTTCCGCAAACTTCACAGCAAAACCCCTGGTCACCCTGAGTTCGGCGAAACCCACGGCGTGGAAGCTACCACCGGACCTCTCGGTCAAGGCACAGGCAACATCGTTGGTATGGCTATGGCCGCTAAAATGGCCGCCGGACATTTCAACACTCCTGAACACAAAATCTTTGATCACTTCGTTGTCGGCCTCGCTGGCGATGGCTGTCTCCAAGAAGGTATCTCTCAAGAAGCCGCTTCTTTCGCCGGTCGTTTCGGTCTCGATAACTTAATCATGCTTTATGACTCCAACGATGTGACGTTGGATGCGATGGCTTCTAAAACTCAGAACGAAGACACCGCTAAACGCTACGAAGCTGCCAACTGGGAAGTCTTCACTGTTAAACAAGGCAATGAACTCGCTCCTATCGCCGAAGCACTCGATGCCGCACGTGCAAGCAAGAGCGGTAAGCCTAAATTAATCATTTGCAAAACCGTTATCGCTAAGGGTATCGCCGAAGTTCAAGGCACCGCCAAGGGTCACGGCGAAGCAGGCGTTAAGTTTATCGACGCCGCCCGCAAGTCCATCGGTCTACCTGATGAAAAGTTCTTCGTTTCTCCTGAAACCAAAAAATTCTTTGCCGCACGCAAAGCAAAACAAGCCGCCGACCACGCTGCGTGGAATAAAACCTTTGCCGCCTGGTCCGCCGCTAACCCTGCGAAAGCCGCTCTCATCGCCAAAGCCCAAGCGGGCGACCACGGCGACGTCCAAGCACTCTTGGCCGCTATCCCTGAGTTCGGTAAGAACGCTCTCGCTACCCGCGTTTCAGGTGAGACCTGTATCAATGCCGTCGCTAAAGCATCACCTCTCGTAATTTCTGGATCAGCCGACTTACACGGCTCGACCAAGAATTACATCAAGGACGTCGGCGACTTCGACATCGCTACACCTGCCGGACGTAATTTATATTTCGGTATTCGCGAACACGGCATGGGCGCCATCATCAATGGTGTAGCTTACCATGGTATCTTCAAAGCTTCGGGTGCTACTTTCCTGACTTTCTCCGATTACCTCCGTCCTTCGATCCGCGTAGCAGCTCTCGCCAAACTCCAAGCCTTCTACATCTTCACGCACGACTCCGTCGGCGTAGGCGAAGACGGTCCAACTCACCAACCCGTCGAAACCGTCAGCGCTCTGCGTTGCATCCCTAATCTCGACGTGTTGCGTCCTGCTGACGCTGAAGAAACCGCTGCGGCTTACGCCCACGCCGTATCACGTCGCGACGGCCCTGTAGCCCTTATTCTCTCGCGTCAAAACGTTCCTTCACTCGACAGCATTCCAGTGGCTACACGCCGCCAAGGCACGCTCAAGGGTGCTTACATTGCACGTAAAGAAACCGCCGCACTCACTCACATCCTGATCGGTACTGGTAGTGAATTACAATTGGCACTCGCTGCCGCCGAAGAACTCGGTGCCGGCGTACGCGTCGTCTCAATGCCTTCGATGGAAATCTTCAGCCGCCAATCCAAAGCCTACCAAGAAGAAGTTCTCCCTGTGTCCTGCACCAAGCGTGTCAGCATCGAAGCGGGTGTGACGATTTCGTGGGGCCGATACGTTGGCACGGCCGGTAAAGCCCTCGGTACGGATCGCTTCGGACTCAGCGCCCCTGGCGACATCGCAATGCGCGAGCTCGGCATGACCAAGGAAGCCGTAGTCGCCGCCGCTGAAGCACTCTAAGTTAATTAAGTACTAAAAACAAACAGCCGAACCTCTCGAGGTTCGGCTGTTTTTATATATTTATTTAACGTCCGTTAGCTGGGACACCGGAACCGTATACAAATCACCCTGCTCCGAACCAATCAACAGGGTGTTCGTATTCAACCAAGCACAGCCCTCCACCTGCCAAGATTGCACTGGCGGATTGATTAGTGCAAAGCATGCGGGGCCGTTAAAAAATTCTTCACCAGATGCAGGCAATTTAAATACCCAAATATTTCGGTAAGTAAGAATCGCGAGCGACTTGCCGTCAGGCGAAACGGATGCATCGGTCACCATTCCTTGAGCGTCAAAGCGTGCGACCTTACGTAATGCCACTTGATTATTTTCGGCTTTAATTTCGGCGCACCATAGATCCGTCAATGTATCGCGGCGATGCTTCGTTAAAAGATACACTTTTCCGTTCGAAACAAAGACCGCTTCGCAGTCGTGAGCCAAATCGGGATCTGGAAACGAAGTTTGATCGGGCCAAGCAAAACTTAATTTCCTGACCTCACCTGCGTCGGCCGCACTTAAATCGGGCTCCTTAAAAAGCAAAAGGGACAGCTCTTTGCGGGTGGAAAGATTGTTGCCGACGTCCGCGATAATCAGGTTGCCGTCAGCATCGCCTGCCAATGCCTCCCAGTCGACGTTCTTGGAGCCTTTGAGCAGCACACCGCCTTTTCCATTAGCCAATCCACCATCAGCAAATACGGGCACCACCTCGGTTTTATTACCCGAATCGGAGAGCGTCCAAAACACACCAGGATGACGATTACTTGCCCAAAGCGCCGAACACTCGGGCACAATCTTACGGTTTAATTTGCCGCTCGAATGTAAATCGATGGCTACAACCTCAGGTAAAACTCGTGTAACTGGTACAGGCTCTGCCGCCAACAAACCCAAAGCCGATGACAGAAAAATCAGTGACCATGGCCAACGCATAACCCAATCCTTAGGCATCCATTAAATTTAGCAACCCAAGGAATAACCTTTTGCCTTCCTCGCCGCTTTGCCTGCAATCTCCTTCCTCAACATGGCACGCAAATCCGCACGCGCACTTTGGACCGCTAAAATTGTTAACGGTGCTTTGCCCGCCCCCAGTAAAGTTAAAAAGAAAAGTCCATCGCCCGCACCTACTGCTCGTCGTGGATCTTCTGCAATTATTATTGGTATCGATCCATCGCTTCGCGGCACTGGCCTTGCGGTCATCGACACTCGCGTCACACCACCCCGACTTCTCTCCAGCCACACCGTCAAGGTGCCTGCCAAACTAGAGGCTTACGAATGCCTCGGTCAAATTGCCGAGTATGTTGAAAAGATGGTAAAGCAATTCGGCGTCACCGAAGCTGCCATCGAAGAAACGATTTACGTTCAGAACTTTCGTACCGCACAAGCCATGGGCGCTTCGCGCGGCGCAGCACTAAGTGTGCTGGCTCGTCTTAACGTAACTGTCAGCGAATACGCCCCCAAGAGAATCAAGCTCGCAGTCACCGGTCACGGCTCCGCCTCAAAGGAACAAGTCGGTCGAATGATTAAAGCCGTGTTTGGTCTCAGCAAAGAACTACCGCTCGACGAATCAGACGCCGCCGGTGTAGCCCTTTGCCACGCCTACACAGCACGCGCTTAGTCTTCGTGGATGACAAAGGTGTCCGAACGACCGCGGGCCTGACTCCATCGTGCGAGCAATTCATTCAACGGAACAGGACGAACATTCTGTTTGAGATTTTGCGCACCCGTTTGCACGCAAACAGCCAACTGCTGCCAGACGGCACGGTAAGAGCGACTAAAGCGCAACGATTCATCACGCACCAAGCTGGAGACGTGACAGCAACCACCAACTTCGGTGACCGTAAATCGGCCGGCACGTAATTCCGCTTCATTAACTGCGCGCACATCGAAACGTGCAAAGTGTAAGGCCGGGAAGCGTTTTGCAAAAAGTGTGATAGCCTGCGCAAGCTCAGCAGTCATTAGATCATGACGATGTACGCATCGCGCACCGTGTCCGTAGCTGCCCGAAAGATTTAGTACGACTTTTACGCCCGCAGGAATGATGTTATTTAATTCACGGTCGTGACAGCGTAGATAAAGCTCCCCGCGAGAAACCGCATACTCATCGAGCCAAATAAGTTCTTCCAAAGTTTGCTCACCGTCGCCCATCACAACCACATCTTTCTTTTGAACAATAGCCATGATGTGTCCGTCGTCCTGACCTGGGTTGCGACGCCAAACAATTTCATACTCCAGCCCAGCGATGTATTTCTGCAGAACGAAATCTTCCGTCGCTGCTTCTACCAATCGTCGCAGTTGTTCTTCGTTACGCACGTAGCGCATTCCCGCGCCATCCTCCGATACCTCCGGCTTGAAAACCACTGGGTAACCATGACAAACCGCAAAAGCTACTGCCTCTTTTAAGCGCTCTGCGACTGCATCCTCCAAGGAAAGTGCCAACGTTGGGCAACAACGCGAATCACGTTGGAACGGACGCAATAAGAGCGACTTCGAGTCACCAATGAAGCCTCCGATACGACCGAATGAAGGATTAGCTGAGGCAAAAGCAGTCAAGCTTCGGTGACGTAAACTCTGGAAAATAATTCCTAAACGAATCGGGAAGTAGATCAGCCATGCAGGCCACAAGGATGGCTGAATTAAATTGCGCACCTTCATGACAATCTGGCGACGTCCGCGCCATGTCAGTGCCGGCACCAACCAGTGTGTAATAAAATGCAGCGCTAACAATAAGCCGAGCACGACCCAAAGTGCGTTGCTCTTAAATCGATGCAGCTCACTCATCCCTGCTTCTCCGAATTTATAACCGACCCAAATCAATGGCGGAGTCCAAATCAACGCCGCCACAAATAACAACAAGCTCAACCTTCTCAAATCGAGCTTCATGATACCCGCCGTAACAAACGTGGGCAAGCGACTGGCTGGAACGAAGCGCGAACTAACCACAACGAGCATCCCCTTTGGGGTAGAGAACCATCCCGACCATTGGTTAACCTTGTGCTCGGGAATGAGCCACTTCAACGGGGCGCGTCGAATCGCCTGACGTCCAAAGACCCGACCAAACATATACAAAGTAAGATCGCCAATCACGATGCCTACAAAACACGCTGCTGTAGCCGACCAAAAATCAAGCATACCAATCGCCACTAACAAACCAGCCGCCAAGCACGTTGGATCCTCAGCAACAAAGGTACAAAGAATAATTACTACTAATAAAATCCAGAAGCGCACCCCATGTGCCTTCGGCAATGGCGGCATATCACTGCCAACCGAACTCGCCTTGGGGGGTGCACTCACAAAATCTACAATCGCACCGACCACTTCATCCTGATGTGCGAAGACAGCATTACGCCCACCAGGTAAAAGCTTCAAAATAGATCCTGGTACAAGCTTTGCAGAATACTCAGCCGACTCTACAGGCGTCAGCCAATCACGCTTACCGTGAACAATGAGTAACGGCTCAGAAAGGTTACTTAAAATCTTATCATTATCTGATAAATCCGTATCGAAAATCGTTCGAGCATAGTCGCGATCCCATGGCAATAAATCTGCCGCACCGAAATTAGGCGTCAGGCGCGACACACTCCAGAAAAACGCACCCTGAAATCCGTAGACGATTTTATTCACCAAAGGATTTCCGAGTAGCTCATACGGCTGAACTCCTGGTGAAGAAAGTAAAATTACCGTTTGTACACGATCATGATGGTCGGCGGCTAAATTAAGTGCCGCGGCACCACCATATCCGTGACCAATCACGTGGTACTGCTGAATACCTAACTTCTTAAGCATCGCCGCAACGACTTCGGCATTGGCTTCCATCGAGTGACTTGGGACGTCGCCCTTGCTGGTATTAAAACCAGGAAGGAAAGGTTCGACCACTGCCACACATCCCGTCTGCGCCAATGCCTCACAAAACTTCGAACCCTTGTTACACCATGGCAAGCGATGCAGATAGACGACTACTGGCTTATTGCCTGGCGAATTATTTTCGTCGAAGCCGTAGAGTTTGTACTGAACGGGAATTAATTGATCCGTCGGCGCGACTTTATCATTCTTAAAATCAAATGCAGGCACCAGAATCGCTTGATGATTAGAGACCGTCTCAATCTGTTTTAAAAACGGGAACGCCGCCGAGAGTCCTAATAAAATAACATAACCCAAAATGACCCACCATTTCGTGGGCACACGCCAAAGGTACGGATTGCGTGGGGCGGGAGACTCCATCACCACACTCAATGACCAAAGCCCGACATGGGGCAAGACGGGAAGGCACAGAAATCAGTCTAACCTCGGATTTATGGCTTCCTTAAATGTATCATCCCCCTTTCTCTTCTTAAACGTGCAAAACACCGGACACGAGCTACCAGGCCTACGAGTCACCATTGATAAGGTGGTCCACCACCGTGATGCCAATTTCCCGCCCGAAACACCGCACGCTTTCGTCTACTTTCTCACCATCAGCAACGTCTCACAGTATACCGTCAAAATGCTCGGGCGTAAATGGATCATCCGTTCTCCCGATGGCACCGTCGAAATCGTCGAAGGCGATGGCATCGTCGGACAGACTCCTGAAATCGCACCTGGTGGACAATTCTCCTACAACAGTTACCACCTTGCTAGTGGTCCAGTAACCGCCGAGGGAGCTTTTCACGGACAAACGGATGACGGTCAGCGCATTTTTGTGCGCATACCCTC
Source organism: Opitutia bacterium (assembly GCA_947378845.1). Classification (GTDB taxonomy): domain Bacteria; phylum Verrucomicrobiota; class Verrucomicrobiia; order Opitutales; family UBA953; genus UBA953. Next base: position 23,234 of record CANCLQ010000009.1, read on the forward strand.
CTTTGCTATGACGCCACCTCCCACAACTTTACATGAGACTGACTGATTTAAATTCTGGCCGCGAAATCGGCGCCAATTGTTTACTGCTCGAATTCGGCGGACTACGCATCGTCCTCGATTGCGGCATGCATCCCAAGCACGAAGGAAAACCATCGCTGCCAAAACTCGATCTCATTCAAGGGAGCATCGACGGGGTCATCCTCACGCACTGCCACCTTGATCACCTCGGCTCGCTACCCGTCTTACTTCGTCAACACCCTGGGTCACGCGTCTACACTTCGGCAGCGTCTGCCCTCTTCGCTCGTAGATTATTATCTAACTCGATTCAGGTCATGAAACGTCAACGCGAAGAAAACGGAAACCAAGATCTTCCGATGTACGTTGAACAAGATGTTGAACGTGTTGAAAATGCCCTTGCCGCCGTACCTCTCGCCAACCCTCGTAAAATCGGGCGCGGCGGTGAAGAAATCAGCCTTTCGTTTCACTTAGCTGGACACGTTGCAGGCGCGGTGGGTTGCATGATTGAACACCGCAAGAAGCGACACTTCTTTACGGGCGACGTACACTTTCAAGCTCAGCGCACCGTCGGTGCTGCGGCCTTCCCACGCGAGCCGGTCGACACCCTAGTTATGGAATGCACACGCGGAGCAACCGCGTCCATTCCTGGCTTCACTCGCGCCAAAGAAGAGGCTCGTTTGATTAAAGCCATCAATCGCGTCGCCGATGCGGGCGGCTCAATTCTACTCCCTGCTTTTGCCTTCGGCCGCATGCAGGAAATTTTAAAACTTTTAGATGAAACCGCCGCCGCTGGAAATTTAGCCGACGTTCCAATTTTCTGCTCAGGACTGGGAATGGATTTATGCAACTACCTTGATGAGGCATCAAAAAAAACCAAACAGGTAAACTTTAGCAGAAAAATTCTCCAAGAGCTCAATGTACTGCCGCTATCGCGTCGCTACGTACAACCTGGAAAAAATATGTCCGAACCAGGGATCTACGTTCTCTCTAGCGGTATGTTGGTTGAGAAAACCCCCGCGTGGCGTGTCGCAGCGAATATTTTAGACCACAAAGAGAACGCTGTATTTTTCGTGGGTTATTGCGATCCCGACACTCCAGGTGGAGAACTAATCGGTATGGCACCTGGTGGAGAATTTAAATTTAAGGGGCTCGACCACACCTCGACATTACGTGCCGAAGTTGAACGTTTCCACCTCAGTGGACACGCGGATCGCGAAGAGTTAATCGACTTCGCTCAAGCCCTTGCGCCTAAAGACATCATCCTGACCCACGGCGACCCACCCGCTCGCGCCTGGATGAAAGAGACTTTGAGTAAGCTCATGCCTGCGACACGTATTCACGACCCCGAACCTGGCGTCGCCATTGAACTGTGAGCAGCACGCCAATCCATATCACCGATTGGCGTGAATACTTTCTTAGCCGCGGACCCCGAATGTCCGCAGAAGCTTTTTTAATTAAGCTGAGCGAATTCAGCGCCGCCGAGCAACGCGCCGCCCTCTGCGGATTGCCTGATACCAAAAGCCTCATTCAACGATTTGAAAATGCCTGGGAACTGCGTGAGCAACCTTTAGGTGGCGTGCCATTCTTAACGAAAGATTTATTTTTCAGGGCTGGTCATCCTACCATGGCGGGCTCGACTTTTTTAAACGAAGAAATCGGAGTCTCACGCCATTCATCTTCATTACCACAAGCGTTTCAAAACGATGCAGGTGCGGTCGAATGCGGTCGCACTCAACTCAATGAATTCGCTTACGGACTCAGCGGAGAAAATCCACACTTCGGAGATTGTCCTCACCCGACGCACCCCGAACTACTTTCGGGCGGCTCGAGTTCTGGCTCCGCCTTCGCCGTCGCGCGCGGACTCGTGCCCTTCGCACTCGCCACCGATACCGCAGGCTCGATTCGAGTTCCCTGCGGCTACTGTGGAACGTGGGGCCTGCGTTTAACTCCCGAACTCAATACAGTGGGCGACACCTTCCCACTCTCTCCAGGCTACGACACGCAAGGCTGGATCGCGCGCACCGCTCAAGATCTTATCACTGTTTCACAGGCCGTTCTCGGAAAATCAGCATCAGGAAGTCGCGGACTCTGGGTCGGCGATCTCGGTAGCGGCGTTTCCGAAAATCTCCTTCAACAATTCGAGGCCTTCGCTCTGGCCGCTGGTGCACAAACCGATCGAGCCGCAACTGAGTTGCTTCGTCTAAGTTGCGTCGACGCTGCAGACGCCTTCCCCGTCCTTGGTGGCACTGCTGCCGCCCGCGTGCACTCGGCGTGGCAGCAGCGACGTAAAAATGATTACGACCCCATTGTTTGGGCACGCCTTGAACAAGGTCGATTACGGACAGCCGACGAAATTCGTGATGCAGAAAGCACACGCTTAAAAATTCAAGATGCGTTTCGAACCGTCTTTAAGCATTACGATTTCATTGCGATGCCCTGCACTGCTGGACCGGCCGTCAGTAAAGCCGCTCTTAATCATGAGCACCGCCAGCAGTTACTCGCCCTGAATGCCCCCGCTTCGCTCGCTGGCTTACCCGCTGTCGTCGCTCCCTTTCGACTGGAGAACGGACTGACCGCTGGCATGCAGTTTATATTTCCAGATATGAACCGCTTCGCTTGGCAGACGGTCCTCGAGCGAATCAGCTAATTAAAGTCGCTGCTTACGCATATGCGCGGGAGGCTGACCCAGCCCCTCGCGGTATTTGGCTACCGTACGACGGGCAATTTTAATGCCACGCTTCTTAAGTTCGGCGGTGATTGCTTCGTCGGCTAATGGTGCAGCAGGATTTTCACGCGCTAAAATATCAGCGATGATTTCTTGTACGCCTTCTTGTGCCACCGTGCCGCCGTCCGAAGTTGAAACTCCGGAAGTAAAGAACCAGCGAAACTCTTTTAAGCCGAACGGAGTGAGCATCCATTTGTTTGCTGCTGCCCGACCCACCGTCGTTTCGTGCACGCCCATTTCTTTGGCGACATCCGTCATCGTCAGTGGTCTTAATTGCGATGGACCGTGTTCGAAGAAATCGACCTGTCTCTCTAAAATAATGTGTGCCAAGCGTTCAACGGTGCGCTGACGCTCCTCAATCGCACCAATCAAGAACTTACCCTGGCGCATGCGTTCTAAAATGTAATGGCGCTCTTTATCTCCGAGTGCATTGCCTGCTAACATGTCTTTATAGGCGGGAACTAGGCGCAATTTAGGTACATGCCGATCGTCTAGGGTGATTTTCCATTTTCCATCTTCACCTTTTTCAACCGTCGCATCAGGCGTCACCACTCGATTCTCATCCCGTGCAAAGCGACGTGCAGGCACCGTCTCTAATTTTGAAAGTTCGGCTAAGCCCTCGCGAATTTCATCGGGTGTGAGTTCCAAAATTCGTCCGCAATCATCCAAACGACGTGCCATCAGTGGCTCCCAACAATCGGAAACCAAACGTGCCGCGAATGAAAGTCCGCGACCGCGTTGCTTTAATTGAGCCAAGAAACATTCACGTAAATCACGTGCACCAATACCTGGCGGATCAAACGCCAGCATCAATGTGTGCGCTGTCGTCACAGCTTCATAGCTTTGGTTCGCCCGCAAAGCGATAGACGACAAGTCTTCATCCAAGAAACCTCGCTCATCGAGTGAGGCGATGAGCAACTTGAATGCTTCTTGTACCTCAGGGTCCTCGGATGCGGTCCGAGCCTGCTCTGCTAAATGTTCAGAAAGTGAGGATTCGCCGGTAACTGACTCGATCATATGTCGGCGACGCTCTTCATCCTCCTGGGAGTAACCCTGCGAACGCACCTCTTCGTAATAACTCTCATCCCAATCGTCCTTCATCCGACGCAATGCGTCAAAATCGTCATCACCTAAAGTCAGTTCACGCGGGCTGTCATCCTCGGCCTCCGAATCAGGGGTCGAAGCGGGCGCACCCTCAGTTGCGAGGGGCTCGACTTCTTCAATCAGAGGGTTGGCGGCCAATTCCTCAGAAATCTCGCGTAACAATTCAGCCGCAGGCACCTGCAATATACGCAGAGACTGCCTAAGCTGAGGCGTGAGGATCAAGCCTTGGACCTGTTTCTGGGATTGGTTGATGCCTTGGTTGGCCATTGACGGATGATTGGCATAGAGAGTTTTTCTGCGTTTTGCAAAGCGGAACCATGTCCAATCGACTTGCCTAAGTAAGGCCCGCCGACAAGGTAGTAAAACCCCTACAAAGCCCATCAACTAGGCCCTATGAGAACCTTTACACTTTACATTAACAATGAGGCTCGCGGCCCCTTCACCGAAGAAGAAGTTGTTAAATTAATCACTTCTGGCGACATCACCGGCGAAACGCTTGGCGCACTCGCAGGTTCAGAAAACTGGGTGCACATCGCCGAACTCATTAAATTCGGAGCCGCCATTAAACTCTCCAACGATGGTAAAGACATCGTCACCCCTGAAGCTGAAACGATTAGCACCTCCGATCGTCGCAAACTACTCACTTACGGGCTAGCCACACAGGCATCGATTGAGCAAATCACCCCCGACCAAGCCGCCGCCATCATTCAAGAACATGAAGCGGGACTAAAGAAAGTGAACCGCTACAGAAAGCTTGTAACGATCAGTTCATTTGCAGCCTTTTTAATCGGGGGACTCGTTTTTGGAATCTTCACCGAAAGCGGAAGTCGTCTCATCAGCGGCGTCGTCAATAAGTTCACCGCCAAGGAAGACCCCAAGCTCACCGACGCTCAACGTCGCTTTGAGGTCGAAATCAAACGCTTCGAAAAACTGAATGCCGACGTCCAAAAAATTAAATTCGATAAACCACGCGGCGCCTCCAATCCGAAGTATACATTAATGAGCCGGGTCAAAGTTCCCAGCAACAGCGGCTTCCGGATTAATGGCACCATCGACTGCTCCCCTCTCAAAGAACTGTTGGCACAGTCCGACGCCAAACCTGAAGATTATATTCGCGTCTACATTCTGAACGGCGAAATGCCGCGCGATATCGCACGTGCGGTTAATCAGCAAATCACCACACTAGAAGCGGTTGTTGCACCCGCCATGGGAGAAAGCGACATCGAGCGTCTACGCAATGACGCCATCATGTCCTTCCCCAATAACTCACGCTTTCCCGAATCCGCACGACTTCAGAGCGAAATCGCTAGCCCAAAAGCAAGTAACGATATCGATGGTATTGTTAAAAAAGTACTCTTTCGCGCCCAGATTGCGGCTAAGAGCGGTGAAAATACCAGCAAGAGCAACAGCTCTACCAACGATAATGCACGTGCCTCTAAGCAATGGAGCGAAGACCTCTACGCCTACATTGATCGCTTAAAAGATTTTCAAAATCTTGAGCGCATCAATCGCTCACCCTCCGAACGTAAAAATGCCTGGAGCAAATTTAATGCGAACGATGGCGCTGAAATCACCTCTTGGCTACTCTCCTCCAACGCCAAAGAAATTACTGCCAACGCTGAGGGCCAGTTCACGATCCCTGAGTCTCCACGCTTAAGCCTGAACAGTTCTAACAGCCAAATCCTGATCGCAACCAAAGTAGCAGGCGACATTTTGTATCTCAATTGGAATTCACGTTACCTTTACATCCGTGATTTCGAATTGAATGAAATCTCACGCGACGTGTTTCTGGAGCGTGAACAATATAAAGTTATCGAGCGCACAACGACTGGCGGAGTTTCCCTCGTAGCCCGCACCCAAGTCGGAAATCGCAATCTGAGCGCACGCCGAATATCACCTAAATGGTACTTTTTGAGGGTCGCACGCGAAAACGACAGCGACAGCTTACTCTTTATGGCGGATAAAGAAACCTTTGATAAATACAACACACTTGGACAAGTCATCCCCACGAGCACGCTGGCTAAACTTGAAATTTACCCCAACCCCTGCGAGTCTACTGTTCCCCCATCCCTCACCCCTGGAGAATAAATCTTATGCGCAAAACTTTCTTACTCATTGCTGCCCTTTGCAGCCTCAACCTCTTCGCTGAAGATAAAGCGAAGCCCGTTGTAGCCCTAATCCCCAAAGGCGCGACCCACGTGTTCTGGAAATCCGTTGAAGCGGGCGCACTCAAAGGTGGCGAAGATTTCGGCGTTCAAGTTCTCTGGTCAGCCCCCGAGCGCGAAGACGATCGTCGCCAACAAATGGGCATGATGGATTCCATGATTCTGCGTAAGGTCGACATTCTCTGCTTGGCTCCACTCGACGCGACTGCACTGCGCGAAAAAGCCCTCAAGGCCACCAACGCCAACATCCCCGTAATTATTTTCGATTCACCTATCACCAACCCCGAGGGTGCGTGCATCAGTTACGTCGGCACCGATAATTTTGCCGCTGGTAAACGTGGTGCCGAAGGTCTCGCTCAATCTCTTAATGGCAAGGGTCGCGTCATTATGCTTCGCTACAATCAAGGCTCGGCCTCTACCGAAGCACGCGAAGAGGGGTTCCTCGCCGGCATTAAGGCTTTCCCTGGTATCAGCGTTATCAGCTCCGAACAATTTGCCGGTGCCGACGCTAAAGGCGCGATTGATAAATCCAAAAGCCTACTCCTGCGCTTCTCTGGCGAACAATCACCCGATGGCATTTTCTGCTCTAATCAAAGCACCACCAACGGAATGTTGCTCGCACTTCAACAACGCAAACTCGCTGGCAAAATTAAATTCGTGGGCTTCGACCCAACCAAGGTCCTCGTTGAATCCCTTCGCCGTGGCGAACTTAGCGGTATCGTTTCTCAAGATCCCTATCGCATGGGCTACCTCACCGTTAAAGCTGCCGCCGATAAACTCGCCGGCAAGCCAGTCGCTGCAATTAACGACACGGGAGTATGTTTTGTGACCGCTGAAAACGTCGACACCGCCGAAGTTCAAGCCGTCATCAAACCCCAACTGGGAAATTAATGAGCAAACCGGTTAACGATGTCGCCCGCTTGGAGATGCGGGACATTCGTAAGGCTTTCGGAGCCCAAATTGCGCTCGGCGGTGTTTCACTGAAAGTTCAAGCAGGTGAAGTCCACGCCCTCGTCGGTGAAAATGGCGCAGGCAAAAGCACCTTGATGAAAATCCTCTCAGGCGCCTATCAGCCCGACAGTGGTACAATGTTTGTCGACGGACAACCCTACGCACCGATCAATCCTGCCGAAGGACGTAAACGCGGCGTTGGTATGATCTACCAAGAGCTCTCCATCGCTCCACACCTCAGCGTTGCAGAAAATATTTGGCTCGGCATCGAACCACAAAGCGGCGTCCTACTCGATCGCGCTAAAATGCGCACCGAAGCCCAAACCACCTTAGCGGGATTAGGCCACGGCGATATCGATGTCGACATGCCCGCCGGCAATCTCTCTGTCAGCCATCAACAAATTGTTGAAATCGCCCGCGCCCTTTCCATGGGCTGCAAAATCATTGTCTTCGATGAGCCGACCAGCTCGCTCGCTCAGGCCGATGTGCAACGCCTCTTTGATCTCATCGACCAACTTTCACGCCGCGGGCTTTCGATTATTTATATTTCGCACTTCCTCGAAGAAGTGCGACGCCTCTCGAGTCGACTCACCGTCTTACGCGACGGACAATCTGTCGCCTGCCACATCACTCAATCCATCACCGATGATGCTATCGTTGCCGAGATGGTCGGACGTGAAGTGAAAGATCTCTACCCTCGCAGCCAACGCAAACTCGGTGAAGTTCTACTCGAAGTTAATATACCTAATCGCGGCACCTTAACCTTGCGACGCGGAGAAGTCGTCGGCCTCTGCGGACTCGTAGGTGCCGGTCGCACCGAATTCCTTCGTGCCGTTTTCGGACTCGAAGAAAACGTCTCACAGAAAATTACCATCGCCGGTCACACGCATGTCGCGGAACCCCGCAATAATTGGCTGCATCGCATGGGACTGGTTAGCGAAAATCGCAAAGAAGAAGGCCTCGCCCTTGAGTTAAGCATTTCCGATAACGTCTGCCTCCCTGCCCTCAAGAAAATCGCTAAGCTGGGCTTTGTTTCGCCATCAACATGCGACCAACACACGGATGAGTGGATCGAAAAATTTGGTATTCGTTGCCAAGGACCTCAACAAGCCATCGGGCGTCTCTCTGGCGGCAACCAACAGAAAGCCGCCATCGCTCGCCTCCTTGAATCCGACTGCGATATTCTTCTGCTCGATGAACCCACCCGCGGTATCGACATCGCTGCCAAAGCGAAGATTTACGAAATTATCGATCAACTCGTCGCCGACCCTGTGCGTCCGCGTGCCGTCCTGATGGTCAGCAGCTACCTCCCCGAATTACTCGGCGTCTGCGATCGCATCGCCGCCGTCCGCCGCGGCCAAGTCGGCGAAGCCACACCCGTCGGCCAAACGAATTCCGAAAAACTCATGCGTGCCGCCACCGGCGTATAATTTTAATATGAAAACAAATACCACCTTCACTTCGAAAGCACTCAATGCCCTCGGGCCTCTGCTGGCACTGATTTTAATCTGGGGTTTATTTTACACCTTCGGCAATCAAGCCATCGGCTCCAGCGAAGGCATCGAGTCCATCGTCCAACAAACCGTCGTTATCGGCATCGCGGCGATTGGGATGACGTTTATTATTATCTCTGCAGGTATCGACCTATCGATTGGTTCAGCGATTGCACTGTGCTCTGTAATTGGCGCCAAGATGGCGATGGCGGGCAGTTCGCCTACCGTAGTCGCAATCGCCACGCTACTCACGGGCGCAGTCATCGGACTTTCCATCGGTCTTCTCGTGGTGCATGCTAAGCTCATTCCATTCATCACCACGCTCGGCACCTTACTCATTCTTCGCGGTATCGCACTCGGCTTAGCCAACTCACAACCCATCAATGCACAGGAAGCCAATTGGCTGCGCTTCTGGCTCAATAGCCTGCCCGAAAACATGCGCTGGCTTATCATCCCTCCAGGTGGCTGGCTCATGATCATTCTCGCTGCCCTCGCCGCTGGCGTATTGCGCTTCACTGTTTTCGGACGTCATGTCTTTGCCGTTGGATCCAACGAACAAACCGCCCGTCTCTGTGGCGTCGCCGTGGATCGCATTAAGCTCTACGTCTACATGATTGGCGGCGCATTTGCCGCCCTCTCAGGTTTAATGTTAGTATCGTACCAAGGCCAAGGTGACCCAACCGGCGCCACCGGCTACGAACTTGATATTATCGCAGCAGTAGTGATCGGTGGTGCGAGTTTAAGTGGCGGAGTGGGCTCGGTCTTCGGCTCACTCATCGGCGCACTCATCATGACTGTTATTCGTACAGGCTGTACGCTCAATGGCATCGATGAAAGCACGACGCGCATCATCACCGGCACTATCATTGTGGCCGCCGTGGCGATTGATCGCCTTCGTCGAAAGTCCGCTTAATTACGATCCACCCAAGTGTCAGGCTCGCTGCAGTTGCCGAGCTTCACATCGGTCAGACGCGTCACTTTGCCGGTCTGCGTATCGACTAAGGCTATCCACGAACTCGTCTTCGTCGCCTGTGTGGCGACGAGGTGACGTCCATCCGCACACCACGCGGCGTGCGAGAAATTCAAAGGTGAAGTGACTGGCACGGGTGTCACAGTGCCGGCTTTCAGATCAGCTACTGCTAAACTCAGGCGGCCTGATTGGTACGTGAAAACGATTTGCGCCGAATCAATCGGATTCCAGCGTGGCTCGGTACAATAACTAAAACCCGTTGAGAGGCGTGAAAGCGCACCACCGGCCGATGAGGCGACATAAATTCCAGGTCGACCCAGCGGGCCGCTCGTTAAAACCAGACGCTTACCATCGGGCGACCAACATGGATCGGTATCTACATCGCTCGTGGCGATAATACAACGCGGCGCTTCGCCGCCAGGACCAGCGACAAAAATATCCATCGTTTGACCCTTATTCGATGAGGCAAAAACGATTCGTCCGTCTGGACCTACACTCGCACCACCCAACGCACCACGCACATCCGCAATCACGCGACGTGGATTCTCTGCACCATTCGTCGAAAAGATTTCCGGGAATCCCGTGCGTGCAGAACTCACGAAATAAATTCTACCGCCATCGGCCGACCAGCGTGGAGCGATGGAAGTGCTTTCGAGATTAGTGATGCGACGCAGCTTCGAGCGAATGAGATTCGTCGTGTAAATTTCTTGGTGTCCGCTGAAGCGCGAAACGAAAGCCACTTTAGTGCCCTCAAACAGAGGCTTTAGTTGCCAAGCTCGACCCAGCCCAACAATCGCCGCATCGGCGACCTTTAATGCTAAGTCATCTTCATCGCGACCTTCGACCGTGGTTTGAAAATTAAAACGTGGGCTATCGCAGGCGACCGTAGCCGAAACTCCAACGCGTCCGATATTTAATTTCACCGATGAACCATTGCGCACGCTAATGGAGCCGTGTGCACCTAATGCAAAGCGAACCGCCGCACCCAATGTTGGGTCGTCGCAATTAATCGTCACCGGAATCACGCCCTTCTGCATTTCAGCTTCAATGCTATCGTTGATCACGATTCGATCCTGCGCCCGCAGCGGTGTCGCCACAGCCACCGCCATCACGAAGAACGAGTACAAGAAAGGACGAAGACGATTCATAGTCAGATTAGAACGATAGCAGTTTGACCTAAGGTCCCCCCGGAGTTCAATCCCGCTCATGGCCATTGATAAGGATTCTATCCAAAAGACCCTCAGCCAGGTGCGCTACCCTGGGTTCAGTCGCGACATCGTCTCTTTTGGCCTACTCCGCGGCATCGAAGTCGCCGCCAATGGCAAAGTCACCATCGGCTTAGCCGTTACGACCGCCGACCCCGCCATTCCGAAGAAACTTTACGCTGATATCGAAGCGGCGCTGAAATCCTCGGGCGTTCACGACCCCGAAATCGCCATATCTGTTACCGTTCCAAAGAACACACCCGCTGCTGCGGCAGAAAATAAAGCTCCCGACAACGCTGGCGTCGGCAAAGTGAAATTCATTGTCGCCGTTGCGAGTGGCAAAGGTGGCGTTGGTAAATCCACCTTCGCCGTCAACCTCGCCTGTGCCCTCGCTCGTGCTCTCACTGAAAAAGGTCAACCTGGACGAGTCGGCTTGATGGATTGCGATATCTACGGCCCATCCGTACCGCTGATGATTGGCATCAATCAACGGCCCGAAATGGAAGGTGATGTGCTCATTCCGCTCGAGAATTTCGGCGTCAAGGTAATGTCCATGGGTCTACTCATCGACGAAGACGCACCCGTCGTCTGGCGTGGTCCGATGATCATGAAAACCATTTCGCAATTCGCCTCCAACGTCCGCTGGGGCGAACTCGAAATCCTTCTCATCGACCTCCCTCCTGGCACGGGAGACGCTCAACTTTCCATCGCTCAATCGATGGCACTCAACGGCGCCATCATCGTCACCACTCCGCAAACCGCTGCCGTCTCCGTTGCCTTACGCGGCGCAGCAATGTTCAGTAAAGTCAGCGTACCGATTCTCGGAGTGGCTGAAAACATGAGTTATTTCGAAGGTCCTGATCATTCACGTCAGTACTTATTCGGACAAGGCGGTGGCTTAAAAGTCGCCACGGCATTGAATTCAGAGCTACTCGGCGAGGTTCCGCTCGACCCTGCCGTTCGACAAGGTGGCGACCACGGCATTCCAATCGTCATCAGTCATCCCGATAGTAATGCGGCTCGAGTTTTTAAATCTGTCGCACTGACCGTTCTCCAAAAGCTCTCCGCGGTTTCGTAAAAAAATTGTCAACGTACACTTGCCAAATGAGAAGATTCTTATTCTCTCAAAGTAAGTAAATGGATAATCACCTGCACGACTTTAGTTCGCCATCCGAGAGTAACTCGGAAGACCGCTCGTCGCAGAACAATCTGGAAGGTCGTTCGTCGCTCTACGCTGAGTTCCTTGCCGAAAGACAAGAGATCCTTCGTCACAAGTGGATTGAATCAGAAAAAGCCGGTATGGATATCGGCTTTGAAAAAGCTTTGCTGGATTGGACACGCCACCACCGCGCAGATTGGCGCGTGAAACGTCGTATCGAACAAGACTCCCAACGCTCTAAAGCGAGGAAGTGACAACAAAAAGGCCGAGGTAAAACCTCGGCCTTTTAATTTAAATCGAAGGGTTAATTACCCTTTGATTTCTTTATGCAAGGTGTGACGGCGGAGCGAAGGATTGTACTTCTTCAACTCAACCTTCTCTTGAGAAAGCTTCTTATTGCGAGTGGTCATGTAGCGGGAGGGGCGTTTGCCTTCCTTCCGAGCTTCGGTGCACTCAATGATAACGGTTTCGCGAGCCATGGTTTAGAGGTGGTTTGAAGGTTAAGACTTGGGGGCGGAAAGGGGGTTCGGCAAGCCCGAAAAACAAGCAGGGCGACCGGTAGGGTCGCCCTGTGCTTAAAGGCCTAGAAATAAGCAAAAGCTTACTTCTTATGGCGCATATCTTTCGAACGTTTGCGGCGCTTATGCTTATTCATTTTTAAACGACGCTTTTTCTTTAGGCTTCCCATAGTTGTGAGTAGGCAGGCATCTAGGCAATGGTACGACCGACAGTAAAGCCGAAACTAACCTAAAATTCGGGAATCGCTCACCCACACGCCCGGACCCCAACAACGTCGCAAGGCCGCAGTGATCAAGCTCACGTCTTTATCGTCTGAACAAAGGGCGAAACAGGCACTGCCACTCCCCGTCATGCGGAACACGACTCCAGTTGCCGCCGCTACTTCTTCAAGCGCCACCGGCAAGGCCAAGTACTTGGCGAAGACCGGATCCTGTAAACTATTACCCATTTCTGATGGATCCGCTTGCGGATGACGAAGCCACTGCTGCAAACGTTCCTCCGCTTTTGCATTTTGAATGTAAGAATTCGACTGCGCCAATAAACCATACGCTTCAGGTGTAGGCACACCCAAGGGCGGCTTCACAATGACGACGCGTCGACCCGCCAAAGCGCGTGCGGCTTCTGCCGATACGGCTTCGATTTTTTCTCCCCTACCCCGCATCATGGCAACGCCACCTGAAATAAAATACGGACAATCGGAACCCACCTCCGCTGCAATCTCACGCAACGCCTCCACCGATAGTGGCTTATCTAAAGTTCGGTTCAGCAAACGGATCGCGGCCGCTGCGTCGGCACTCCCTCCCCCCATACCCGCTCCGCTGGGTATTTTCTTCTGCAATTTAAATGCGCCCGTTGTGACGGCAGGCACGCGATGTTGAAAGGCAACCGCAGCTTTTATAATTAAATTTGTACCATCGGTGGGCAGCGCAGAATCATCAGCCGTCAGCTTCCATGGTCCGCCAGGCGTAAACTCAACACGATCCGCACAATCCACCAAGGTCACTAAGCTAACGAGTTCGTGAAATCCATCCCCGCGCCGACCGGTCACCAGTAGCGATAAATTCAGTTTAGCATGAGCGATTTCTGAAAGCATACATTAAGCCCGTGGATGAGCCTTGCGATGCACGTCGCGCAACTTCGCAACCGTGAGATGAGTATAAATTTGTGTCGTCGATAACGAGGCGTGACCCAACTGCTCCTGCACCAGACGCAAGTCCGCTCCATTCGAAAGTAAGTGTGTGGCACAAGCGTGACGGAGTTTATGCGGCGTTAAATCCGCCGGCAAACCAGCCAAGGCCAACTTCTTCTTCAACATCAATTGCACCGCGCGAGGATGCATCGCTCCGCCGCGTGGCGCTAAAAGCATCGGCTCACCGCGTGCCGCCGTTCCGCGTAGACTTAAATATTTTTTAACCGCAGCCACCGCCGAATCACCGACCGGTACCACGCGCTCTTTAGATCCTTTACCAAGCACTCGTACTAAACCCGAATTTAAATCCAAGTCGCCCGCCTTGATTCCGCATAATTCTGAAACACGTAAACCACCTCCATATAATAATTCTAAGACGGCTTGGTCGCGTGCCTTCACTAAAGCAGTTTCCTTCTCAGTCGTCGGCGTTTCCATTAACGATTCGGCCTGCGTCTCCGTTAGAAATTTCGGCAATGATCGAGGCAACTTAGGTAAAACTAATCCAGCGGCAGGCGTTGATTGAATACCGCCCCGCTCGCGTAAATCCGCCAGAAACGCACGTAATGCGGAAACTTGATTATGCACCGACCGGCGATCGTGCGTGGCCTGACGCTCAATCACGAAGTCGCGTAAATTCCGGGCGGTTAATTTCGACCAATCGCCATCCCAGCCGCCATTCGATTTCATCCACAGTGCAAAACCTTTAAGCGAGCGACCGTACGTCAGGCACGTGCGCACAGCTAAACGTCTACCGGCCAACTGACGGGTTAGAAAATCCGATACCTGCTTTGCACCAGGCCACTGCGTTGGATCCCCGTCGTCATGCTGGACGGGTCGACGTTTCACAGGGCAGGCTTTTTGCCGTGCTCGGCGCGCACTGTGATACCAATGCCGCCTCGCACACCGTAAGCGCCAGTGACCTGACACCAGACGGGGTCGAGCGCCGCCACGAGGTCATCGAGAATTTTATTCGTGAGGTGCTCGTGAAAAACACCCTGCTGACGGTAACTCCAAAAATAAAGTTTCAAGGATTTCGATTCCACGATGCGTGGACCAGGAACATAATTAATCGTGATCTTCGCGAAATCGGGCTGACCCGTCGCTGGACACAGACAGGTGAACTCATCGGTCGTTAATTCGACGAAGTAGTTCCGACCGGTGTTACGATTCGGAAAAGTCTCCAGCGTTTGCTGAGGTTTATTTTGAGTATTCCCGAGATGAGAAAGCCCTTGAATGTCTTGCGGCTGCGTCGCCATAGAGATGAAGGGAAACAACCGAAACCAAAGAGACAAGCGGAGAAGCATAAAAGTCCCTCTTTCTTGGTGAAACCGGCTTGCCACGCTCGAGTCGTGCGGTTGCCTCAACCTATCCAAGTTTATGGATCCTAGGCCTATCGCCATCCTTGGGGCCACCGGCTCCATCGGCACCACCACTCTCTCCGTGGTGCGGGCCCATCCCACACTTTTATCGGTGGCAGGTCTGGCCGCTCATCACCGCTGGCGCGAACTCATCGCACCGGTTCGTGAATTCAAAGTTAAGACTATCGCACTCGCCGACCCAAAGGCCGCCGCCGAAGCTCGAGCTTCGGGTGAATTTCCTGGCGTCAGAATTCTCGAAGGCACCGCAGGCCTAACCGAAATCGCCTGCCTACCCGAAGTTCACACCGTGGTTTCCGCAGTCGTTGGTACGGCTGGACTTAAACCTACACTTGCCGCGTTGACCGCCAAGAAAGACGTCGCCCTTGCCAGTAAAGAACTTCTCGTGCTCGCCGGAAAATTCGTCACGGCGACCGCCGCACAATCAGGCGCCAAACTTCTCCCCATCGATAGCGAGCATAACGCGATTCACCAACTAGTGCGTGAAAAAAATAAATCCGAAATCGCTCGTCTCGTTCTAACCGCATCCGGCGGTGCCTTCCGCGAAACACCTTTGGCCCAACTTGCCAACGTCACCCCACAACAAGCCCTCCAACACCCCAATTGGAATATGGGACCAAAGGTGACGGTGGATTCAGCGACGATGGCCAACAAGGGACTCGAACTCATCGAAGCGCATTGGCTCTTTAATATTCCCGCTGAACGTGTGGACGTAGTTATCCACCCGCAAAGCATCATCCACTCACTGATCACTCTGACCGACGGCAGTATGCAGGCGCTAATGTCACCTCCATCCATGGCTTTCCCGATTCAGGACTGCCTGCTCTTCCCTCGTCGACTGCCCTGCCCAGCGCCGAGCCTCAATCTTCAAGAAGCCATCGCACTAAACATGCTACCGCCCGATCCATTGCGCTACCCATGCCTCGGCTTGGCACGTGCGGCCGCGACCAAGGGTGGTATCGCACCCGCAATCTTCAACGCAGCCAACGAAGTCGCCGTCGAATCCTTCATGCGCGGCCAAATCCGCTTCACCGCCATCGCCGAATTAATTGAGCGCACACTGGCAACGATGCCATCTCGTGAACCTTCGAGCCTAGACGATGTCTTAGAGGCTGACGCCCAAGCCCGCCGCGTCAGCAGCGAACTCCTCCCTTCTTTCATTCGTTAATCATCTTTTAAAACCTCTTCATGGATAATAATTTTTTTGGCGACCTCCTCAGTTCGCTCCGCGGCATCTCGCTCCTCGCCATTTTCTTCGGCGGTTCGATTTTCGTCCACGAGCTCGGACACTTCCTCGCCGCTCGCTGGCGCGGCTTAAAGATTGAACGCTTCTCAATTGGCTTCGGACCGAAGATCTTTGGTTGGACGGGTAAAGATGGCGTCGATTACCGCGTATCGTGGATTCCTCTTGGCGGTTACGTTGCACTCCCGCAAATGGGCGACTCCTCTGCTGTCGAAGGCGAGACTTCGGCCGAAGCTGAGAAACTTCCTGAGATTTCCTACGCCAGCAAAATGATCGTGGCCGTCATGGGTGCCGTCTTTAACCTCATCTTCGCCTTTATATTGGCCTCGATTCTGTGGTTCACCGGCGTACCTGTTCCACAAGGCAATGAAAGCACCGTTGTAGGTTACGTCCAAGAGCAAGTCATCACCAGCACCGGTCAACTTTCTGAACTCGGCCTCGGTGAAACCGCACCAGGACCTGCGTTTGTCGCCGGCGTTCGCTCGGGCGATAAAATTATCGCGATCGACGACACCCCAGTGAAGTCGTTCTCGCAAATCAGCGAAGCGGTGATGCTCGGGAATAAAAAAGATGCGGCCGGCAATCCCATCAGTATTTTTACAGTCGAACGCAAGGGCGAGAAACTCACCTTTAATGTTCAACCTGCACGCGTCGAACTCAATGCACGTAGCGGCGATCGCATTCGCATCACGGGCATCATGCCTCGCTCCGCAGTTATCTTCGACACACCACTTCCCGGCTCCCCTGCTGAAAAAGCCGGCCTCAAAAAAGGTGACCGAGTTATTTCTATCGACGGCACTCCCGTTAATAACCCTGCGGAACTTTTAGAAATTTTCAGAAAAGGCGGATCGGTCGAACGCACCCTCGAAGTGGTCGCCAGCCTTGGTGAACAAAGCAGCTCTCCTCGCTTAGTAAAAGTCACGCCCGTCATCAATACGACCACCAATCCGGTTGATGTCATTAACTACATCGAAGGCACCACCGCTCACTCTATCGTAGTCGTACCCACAGCTCGCAATCTGCTCACGAACGACGCCCAAGCCGCCCGCGATCGCTTAGTTATTCTCGGCGTCTCTCCCGATGATACAGCACGAAATGAAACGCTACGCATTGGCACCTTCCTCGACAAAGTAGACGGCAAAGAGCTCACTGTACTGCGTTCGCTGGATGACCTCGAACGCGCTGCGGGTAGCGAGAAAATTGATCTCACCTTCTACTGGAAACGTACGAATGGTGATTCGGGCAACTTCACACTCAAAGGTGCCGAGGTGAAACAAGGTAAGCCCGTCGAACGCGCACTCATCGGCGCCGCCTTCCTCAACGTTCCAGAAATCGCACACTACAATCCTTTTGAAACCTGTAATCACATCGTCCGCCAAACATTCACGACGCTCGGACGCTTGTTTGATCGTGGCTCCGATATTAAGGTTAACCAATTGGCGTCCGTCATTTCCATCAGCAAAACTTATTATAATATTTCGGAAGACCTTAGACGCGTACTGTGGTTCACGGTGCTAATTAATATCAACCTCGCGATTCTCAACCTCATGCCTGTGCCCGTGCTCGATGGTGGACACATGCTCATTGCGACGATCGGTCGTCTCACGAAACGCGGACTCAACTCACAAGCCGTGACGATTGTACAATTTATCTTCATGGGCCTACTCTTTGGTCTCATGGGTTATATTATTCTGAATGACGTCCGCCGCTGCTCAGGTGATAGCGACTTACAATTAAAACAGCAGATTGTTGAGCGCTACGTTCACAAACCGGTCAGCTTCATCGAGAAGAAGTAGCCCAGATTAGGCGGGCGAGGCGTTGACGACTCTCCTGAAAGAGGTTGAGATTGCACGTATGCCCGGAGAGTATTGTCCATCACGCCATCGCACCATTCGCCGACTCACCCGAGTCGTGAATGTAGGCAATGTCGGCGTTGGCGGTAATAATCCTATTCGCCTGCAGTCGATGACGACTTCCGACACGGAAGACGTCGCCGCCACCCTCGCCCAGTGCATTAAACTCGCCGAAGCGGGCTGCGAAATCATTCGCATCACCGCACCAAACAAAGCTGCTGCGGTTGCCCTAAAATCCATTCATCAACAATTTAGAAGCGCTGGTTTTTCGCAGCCACTCGTCGCCGACATCCACTTCCTTCCCCAGGCCGCGATGGAAGCGGTCGAGCACGTGGAGAAAGTTCGCGTTAATCCCGGCAACTACGCCGATAAGAAAAAATTCGCCGTACTCGAATACACTGACGCCGCTTACGCCGAAGAACTCGAGCGACTCCACGAAGCTTTCTCTCCATTAGTCCTTCGCGCCAAAGCACTCGGACGCTCCCTGCGCATTGGCACGAACCACGGTTCGCTGTCCGATCGCATTATGAATCGATTCGGCGACACGCCACACGGCATGGTTGAATCGGCCCTCGAATTCATCCGCATCGCCGAATCACACGGATTCAAGGATATGATTCTTTCGATGAAGGCCTCTAATCCAAAAGTGATGATTGAGGCCTATCGCTTAGCCGCTGCACGCATGACAGAGCTAAAAATGGACTATCCTCTTCACCTCGGTGTGACCGAAGCAGGCGAAGGCGAAGATGCACGCATTAAATCCGCCATCGGCATTGGTTCACTACTCGCCGATGGATTGGGCGATACGATTCGCGTCTCACTCACCGAAGATCCATGGCACGAAATTCCCGTCTGTCGCGAGTTGGTCGCACGTTCTGATAAACTGATTCAGCGCGGCAAGAGTAGCACTAAAACTTTTCCGCAAGACCCGGCTGACCCTTTTAGTTATAGCAGACGCAAAACTGATAGCCTCACGCTTTCCGAAAAATGTCGAGTGGGTGCAACTGAACTGCCGCGTGTGATCGTTCGCAGCATCGCAGGCCTATCCAACTGGCAAGCTGCCGCTAAAGAAGTCCTCGACGCGCACGCACAACAACGTGAAGCGCGCGTTGAAGGCTTACTTGTTCAACTGACTTCGGCCGAACAAATTCCTGCCCTACAATCTTTACGCAAAGCACTCGGACTCGCGGTGCCCGCGCTGTTCGTCGAAACTGCCCTGCCGCTCGACTCAAAACTCTTCAAAGGCGATGGCTCTAAACTTGTAATCGTTAGAACATTTAAAGCTGATCAGAGCGCACAATTAAAAGCAGACTCAGAAATCTGCCATAAGTACGGTGCGCTCCTTGCAGCTGACTGTGATATCGAATCAACACTGACGCTCTCACCTATACTTTCAAAAATTCCTGCTGGTTCACTTATCATTTCCGCGAGCCAACCTTCCAGCGGACTGCATGCTATCGGCACGCATCGTGAAATTGTTCGACTGCTCACTGAAGCAAAGATCTCCGCACCACTCTGGATTCGTACGACTGAAGCCAATGCTTCTGTTTTGGATAAAGGATTCCAATCGCGCCTCCTTGAGGCCTCGATTCTCGCCGGCAGCTTATTGGTCGATGGCTATGGCGATTTAATTTCCTGCGAAACGCCCGACAGCACGGTTAAATCACTCACGCTCGGTTACGATGTACTACAAGGCGCACGCGCTCGACAAACCAAGACCGAATACGTCGCTTGCCCTTCCTGCGGTCGCACCCTTTTCGATATTCAATCGACCACGCTTAAAATCAAAGCGCGCACCGGACACCTTAAGTCTGTTACCATCGCTGTCATGGGCTGTATTGTGAATGGCCCAGGAGAAATGGC